>NZ_JBGLQV010000006.1:0-299927 GCF_041402525.1 Aeromonas sp. S18(2024)
TGATCCCATGCCGAACTCAGAAGTGAAACGCGGTAGCGCCGATGGTAGTGTGGCATTCGCCATGCGAGAGTAGGACACTGCCAGGCACCCAACACGAAAACCCCGCTCACTCGAGCGGGGTTTTTTATTGCCTGCTATTTAGCGCTTATACATCGTCTCTGCTGCGCTCACCATGGCAGCCTTGGCCGGTTTACTGGCCCATTCTTGGCTCACCAGATACCCTGTGCCGCTTCCGGCTGTGATTCCCCAGTTCCCTCCAGAACGTAAATAATCCATATAAAACATAATATTATGTTTAGCTACGTATTGAGCTAACAAAGCATTAAATGATAATGATTATTGTTCGATCTTCGTGGCAATGATAGTTACAATTCGGCCTGATTGATAAGTTGTTCTTCATATGGACCTTATTTATCCCCTTCCTGGCAGGAAGCTAGGATGGTGCAACTACTGAAGTAAGGGAATACGCCTCTTTCCTACTTAAACGTTCAGGCCAGAAGATGATAACAGTGAAACCGAACAAGCTTGCCTTGCTGATCTGCTCCACGCTCTCCATGCAGGCCCTTGCCGCCGAGTCCGAAGTGATGGTGGTGACGGCTTCCGGATTCCAGCAGAAAATTGAGGACTCTGCGGCATCCATCTCCGTTATTACACGTGAACAGCTGGAAAAACGCGCCTATCGCGATGTTACCGATGCGCTTAAGGATGTGCCCGGGGTAGTGATCACCGGCGGTGGCAGCAGCAGCGATATCAGCATTCGCGGCATGGGCTCGAAATACACCCTGATGCTGGTCGATGGCAAGAAGGTGGACAGCCGCGGCACGCGTCCCAACAGCGACGGTCCCGGTATCGAGCAGGGCTGGTTGCCGCCGTTGCAGGCCATCGAGCGGATCGAAGTGGTGCGCGGACCCATGTCTTCCCGTTATGGTTCGGATGCTATGGGCGGCGTCATCAACGTCATCACCCGCAAGACTACGGGCATGGCGTGGCAAGGCTCGGTTCACGCTGATGCCACCTTCCAGGAGAACAAGGATGCGGGCAACAGCTTCCAGACCGATGCCTACGCCGCCGGCGCCTTGATCGACAATGTGCTTGGGCTGCGCTTCAACGGCCAGCTGGCCCATCGTGATGAAGACAAATTCGCCCAGGGCTTTGCCGAGCAGGAAACCCTCAGCGGCACCGCCGTGCTGAGTTTCAATCCCAACGAGCATAACCGTTTCGATCTGGAGGCCAGTCGCAGCCTGCAGGATCGGGATCGTACCCCGGGCAACTCCGTCGCTGACAATGCCAAGCCCAGCCTCAACCGCTATGAGCGTACCAACTACGCGCTGACACATACCGGCCAGTATGACTTTGGTTCTTCCAGTAGCTACCTGCAGCAGGAGATCAACACCAACCCGGGCCGTCAGATGGAGTTGACCAACACCATATTGGATACCCATACCCAGTTCATTCTGGGGGAGCACTATCTGAGCGTCGGTGGCCAGTATCGCTATGAAGATCTGCAGGATCAGGGCAATACCCTGAAGGTGGCGAACCCGGCCAGTGAGCTGACCCGCTGGAGCTGGGCACTGTTTGTCGAGGACGAGTGGTCGCTGACCGAGACGTTTGCCCTGACCGGCGGTGTCCGGATGGATCGGGACCAAAACTACGGTACTCACTGGAGCCCGCGTCTCTATGGGGTATGGCACCTGGATGATGCCTGGACCCTGAAGGGGGGCGTCTCTACCGGCTATCGCTCGCCTGATCTGCGCATGTCTGCGGCCAACTGGGGTCAAGTCACGGGTGGCGGCACTCTGGACGGCATGCTGGTCGGCAATCCGAACCTGAAGCCGGAGACCAGCGTGAGCGAAGAGATCGGCCTGCTGTGGGATGGCGGCCAGGGCCTCAACGCGGGTGTGACTCTGTTCAACACCGACTTCAAGAACAAGATCTCCGAGGTGCGTCGCTGCTCCAGCAAGAATGATCCCGCCTGCCCCCTCAATGGTCACAGCTACGACTTCATCAGCGATCGCATCAACGTCGACAAGGCGAACATGCGTGGCGTGGAGAGCATGATGGAGTGGGCGATCAACGAGGATTGGTCAGTCAGCTCCAGCTACACCTTCACCCAGTCCGAACAGAAGAGCGGCCCGCTGGCCGGCCATGCGCTGAACCAGATGCCCCGCCACATGTTCAACGGCAGTGTCGATTGGCAGACCACAGAGGATCTTGGCCTCTGGTCCAGGGTCAACTTCCGTGGTGAAACCTCTGAATACCTGAGCCGGGTCAAGATGGCGGAAGGTACGCCCTCCTACACCTTTTTCGACATGGGTCTGGTCTACAAGGCGAACAAGCACCTGAATGTGACCGCCGGCGTCTACAACCTGTTCGACAAGACGGTGGATTACGGCAGCTATGGCACTGTGCTGGATGACCGTCGTTACAACCTCGGTGTGACCTACAACTTCTGATCCCGAGTGCAACGCAACGGGGTCGCCCTGTGAGGGGCGACCCCGTTTTTTATCTCTGTTTTCTCAATGATGGGCAAATGTTAGAGCGGCAGGCTGATCCTGGCCTCCAGCCCTCCTTGCGATCGATTGCGCAGCGTCAGCTCGCCGCCGTGCTGATGTACCAGGGTGCGTGCGATGGAGAGGCCGAGCCCCACGCTGCCCGATTCGGTGTTGCGTGCTTCGTCGAGGCGTACGAAGGGCTTGAACACATCTTCCAGATGCTCCTCATTGATCCCGGGCCCGTTGTCGCAGACCCGGATCAGCAGCTCGTCCCGGGTGCGTTCCAGCGACACCTCGGCGCTGCCGGCATATTTGATGGCGTTGCCAATGAGGTTCTGCAGCACCCGGCGCAAGGTGTTGGCCCGGCAGGCGTAGACCTGCTTGCCTTCGGCCAGACAGGTAACCGGCTGACCGGTATCGGCATAGTCGTCGCACAGGCTCTCCAGCAGGCTGACCAGATCCAGCTCCCGGGTCGCCTCCTGCTGCCCCTCTTCCCGGGCAAAGCTCAGGGTTGCAGCCAGCATCTGTTCCATCTGTTGCAGGGTCTGCTGGATCCGCTCCTTGTCTTCTCCGTCGGCCAGAAACTCGGTGCGCAGCCGCAGGCTGGTGATGGGGGTGCGTAGGTCGTGGGAGATGGCCGCCAGCATCCGGGTTCTGTCTTGCACGAAGCGAGCGAGCCGGGTGTGCATCCGGTTGAAGGCCTGGATCGATTCCCGTACCTCGATGGGCCCCTCTTCTTTCAGAGGATCGATGTCCTCACCGCGACCGAGGCGATCGGCATTGGCCGCCAGCTGTTTGAGGGGGCGGGTGGCACGGCGAAACAGCAGCACCATCAGGCCAATTACCAGGCTGGCGACCAGCATCAGGTTGAGGGTGGTCTGCCAGGACCAGCTGCCCGCTTCCTTGTCCACCAGGGAGCTGAACTGCAGCCAGCCCCCCTGGGGCAGCTCGATGGAGCCATAGAGCCGCATGTCCCGTGGTGGTGGCCCCTTGCGATCCCGCATCATGCGGGCGTGGTGCTCCCACGCCTTGCTGCGCTGGGAATCCTGCTTCAGCTCGGCGCTGATCTCGACATCGAGCCCGGCCGGATAGCTGAGGCGGGAGCGAACCAGCTGCTCGAAGCGGGGGCTGCGATTGTCCGGCCGCAAGGGTTCATTCGAGAGACGTAGCAGCAGGGTTTCGCTGCGGCTCGCCTTGAGGATCTCGTCATAGAGGGAAGGGGGGGAGAGGGAGAGCAGGCGCACCACAGAGATGATCCGCTGCATGGCGTTGCGGCTGTTGACGAAGCCGAGTGCCTCCTCCCGATCCGTGCGATAGATCTGGATGCTGAGCAGCTGGATCAGGATCAGCCCGGCCAGCGCCACCAGGATGATCTGGCCGGTCAGCCCCTTGGGCCACAAACCAGAGCCAAGTCGCTTGAAGGCGGCCATCAGCTTATACCTGCGTCACATCGGCGGAGAACATATAGCCTCCACCCCAGATGGTCTTGATGAGTTCGGGATTCTTGGGATCCCGCTCCAGCTTGCGGCGCAGCCGGCTCACCAGGGTGTCGATGGCACGATCAAACGCCACCGCCTCGCGTCCGCGGGCGAGATCCAGCAGTTGATCCCGGCTCAGCACCCGTTGTGGTCGCTCCAGAAACACCTTGAGCAGATCGAACTCGGCGGTGGAGAGGCTCAGCCCCACGCCATCCTCGTCGACCAGCTCCCGGCGGTTGATGTCGAGCAGCCAGCGATCGAAGCGCAGATCCCGGGTCAGGGTCTCGGGCGAGGGTTGGGTGTCGGCCTGAGTGCGGCGCATCACCGCCTTGATCCGGGCCAGCAGTTCGCGCGGGTTGAACGGCTTGGCCAGATAATCATCGGCCCCCATCTCCAGCCCTATGATGCGGTCAGTCTCTTCGCCCATGGCGGTGAGCATGATGATGGGCATGTTGGATTTCACCCTCAGTTCGCGGCAGAGGGTCAGGCCATCTTCACCCGGCATCATCAGATCCAGCACCAGCAGATCGAACTCGCGCTCCTCCAGCAGCCGCTTCATCTCCTTGCCGTCCCGGGCGCAGCTGACCCGCAGGCCATGCTGTTCCAGAAAACGCTTGAGAAGATCGCGGATCTCGCTGTGATCGTCGACGACCAGAATGTGGGTGCTGCCTTGATTCATGACTGCCTCTCTTGCTTGGGGTTGGCTCGAGTATACGGAAATCCCTTGCTGGGTTTGTGTCAAAGTGTGCCAGATCAGCAAGATGCCACACTCTGCTACAAAAAAGGGTGATACTGGCAAAGTTCAGACACCAGAGGGGTGTTTACTTGAGGGCAAGGCAAGAGTGCCGAACCCGATTCATCCCGAGAGGAGATAGACCATGAAAAAGCTGACCAAAACCCTGCTGACCGCTACCCTGATCTTCGGCCTGCCGCTGGGTGCTTACGCTGCCAGTGAAGCGACTCCGACCGTTCAACCGGGCCCCATGGTGGACTGCCCGATGGATGGCAGCGGCATGATGGGTGGCAAGCACCACGGTGGTCGTCACGATCGCATGGCCCGCATGCAGAACATGACCCCGGAGCAGATCCAGGCCAACCTGCAGCAACGTTATGATCGCATTGAGGATCCGGCCAAGAAGGCCGAGTTTATCAAGAACCTCGGCGAGCGTGCCAACGGCATGGCCAAGCATGCCGAAGCGATGAAACAGTTCGCCGAGGCGAACCAGTAAGCGCCATCGCCGACAGCCAGTCGTAAAGAGGGGAGCCTGAGGCTCCCCTTTCTCGTCTCTGCCAGCGCTCCTGCCCCTATTGCGTCTGGAACAGTTTGGGGATCTCCCGCACCAGCCAGCTCTTGGCTTTACCCATGGTATCGCGGCGCCAGGCCAGCACCACCTGCAGCTGATGGCGATACTCGGGACAGATCACCTTGAGCCGTCCCGCCTTGATGTCCTCCTCGATCCAGCTTTGCGGCATGGTGCCGACCCCAATCCCCGCCAGCAGGGCATCCCGCTTCTCGCTCATGGAGCTGACGGTGAGGCGCGGTTGCTTGTCGAGCAGACGGTAGGTAAGCACCGGCTTGCGCAGCGCCGTATCGGCCACCGCGATGGCGCGGTAACGGCGCAGAGTCTCGTCCGCCAGGGGCTCGGCTTCCAGGTGGAGCGGATGATCCGGGTGGGCGACGTAGAGCATCACCTCCTCCCTGAGCTGCTGGTGCTTGATGCCGGTCATCATGATGTCGGGATTGAGGGAGGAGATGAGCAGATCGGCGCGGCTATCCTCCAGACATTCCCAGCTGCCCGCCAGCACCTCGGCCCGCAGCCGCAGCCGGGTATCGGTCAGCTCGGCCAGCCGTTCCACCAGCGGATAGAGCGCCTGCAACGGTACCAGCGCATCGACGGCGATGGTGATGTCGGTCTCCCAGCCGCGGGCCAGGGCCCGGGTCTCGCCCACCAAGTGCTCGGCCGCCTCCAGCAGAACCCGACCCCGCTCCAGTAGCATGCGGCCCGCCGGGGTGAACTTGGTTCTGTGGCCGCTGCGGTCGAACAGCATGGCGTCCAGCTCGTCTTCCAGCTTCTGCACCGTGTAGCTCAGTGCCGAGGGCACCTTGCCCAGTTCGTCGGCCGCCGCCGCGAAGCTGCCACGGCGGTCGATGGCATCCAGCACCCGGATCGCCTCCAGGGTCAGCGCCCGTTCCTTGTTCAGTTCCTTGGCCATAGCCTGCCTTCAATTTTTTTGAATATGTTTGCCAGTTTATCTCGCTAACAAGTTAGGCCAGGCAACTTTAATATTCAATCAACGCTTAGGCAGGAACGCCAAGTGGCCAAATAAAAGGTAGTTCAGTGCTGTGACAGCCCCAAAGGGCACGTCAGACGTCGGTGAAAGAACAACATACTATTTGAATGACCTCTTGCATGGATGCATTGATTCGGGCCAAAGCGGCCTTGGCAATGACATATAAAACAAGAGAGTGAACATGAAAAACGTAATCAAGATGCTGGCCGTTGCAGGCCTGATGACCGCAGGTTTTGCCCAGGCTTCCGTGCCGGCTGACTTCAACGCCACCCCGGGCGTGCTGTTTGTAAACTGGCATGCGAGTGCGGCGATGGATGGCAAGGCCAACCCCATGCTGGAGGTGCGCGATCAGTCTGGCGATCTGCTGGCTTCCGTCCACGCCAGTCTGGTCGGCACCCAGCAGGTGAAGATCCCGAGCCGCACCCAGGGCAACCTGACCGTCAGCCTGGCCGGTGACAGCAGCGAGTACCGTATTCCGTTTGGCATCGGCGGTGGCAACCCCCGCTAAGGCGAACCTTCAGAGATGAGGAGCACATCATGATGCAATTGAGAGCCGCAGAGGCGCGGGGCAAGGCCAACTTTGGCTGGCTGGATGCGCGCCACAGTTTTTCGTTCGGGCACTACTATGACCCGGAGTGGATGGGCCACTCGGTCCTGCGGGTCATCAATCAGGATCTGGTGTCGCCGGGTGGCGGTTTCGCCACCCATCCTCACGCCAACATGGAGATCCTGACGTGTGTGCTGACCGGCACCATAGAGCACAAGGACAGCCTCGGCCACGCCGAGCAGATCCCGGCCGGGGATTTCCAGTTGATGAGTGCAGGCAGCGGGATCCGCCACAGTGAGTACAACCCCTCGCAGAGCGAGCCGCTCTCCCTGTTGCAGATCTGGATCGAGCCGAACGAATACGATACGCCCCCCGGCTATCAGCAGAAGAAGATAGAGGCCAGGCCCGGCATGACGCTTGTGGCGTCACCGGATGGCGAGGATGGATCCTTCAGGATCCGCCAGCAGGCGCGGGTCTGGCGCGTACAGCTTGAGCCCGGTGAATCCCTCACCTGGGAGCTGGCCGGTCGGCACGGTTACCTGCAGATGATTTCAGGGGAGTTGACCGCCAACGGTTTGGCTGCCCGACCCGGCGACGGGGTGCTCAGTCGTGATGAATCAAGTTGGGAGCTGGTGGCAACAAGTGCCACTCAGGCCCTGTTATTTGACCTACCCTGAAGTTGCCAGCTCTGATGCGGCGTGAACGAGGAGATTGAGATGGACAAGATGAAAGATGTGGCACTGCTGGTGGGTCGCGTACTGCTGGCACTGATGTTTGTGATGGCAGGCTGGAGCAAGATCGGTGGTTACGCCGGTACCCAAGGTTATATGGAGGCCATGGGCGTGCCCGGTTTCCTGTTGCCACTGGTGATCCTGCTGGAGCTGGGTGGTGGCCTCGCCATCATGCTGGGCCTGTTCACCCGCAGCCTATCGGTGCTGATGGCCGGTTTCACCCTGATGGCCGCCTTCATCTTCCACTATCAGCCGGCTGATCAGATGCAGATGCTGATGTTCATGAAGAACATCTCGGTCGCCGGTGGTTTCCTGGCCCTGGCGGCAGCCGGTGCCGGCGCCTTCAGTCTGGATGCCCGCCTCGGCAAGAGTTGGTAATGCCCTGACAGTTCGAGTTTTCCAATGCTTTTTGGCCGGAGCCTATGCTCCGGCTTTTTTGTTGGTCAGCGCAGCTCTGGTGGCAAGGCTGGCCGCCAATATGTGGCACTTCTCATAATTCGGCGCTTGCCCGAGCGGCGGCAACAAGTGCCTTTTGCATCTTCCCCCCCGATCCCCGACAATCCCAATTCTTGTTGAAGTGGCGGGGATCCCAGGCGTTTTCCCGCGATCACACCTCTTTGCATTGGCGGGAATTGCTCATGTTTACCCTCTACCACTCCAATCAGCTGGATCTGCTCAAAGAGCTGCTGGTGAGTCGCATCCGGCAGGCGCCCCTCTCTCACCCCTTCGAGCGGGAACAGATCCTGGTGCAGAGCCCGGGTATGGCCCAGTGGCTCAAGCTGGAGCTGGCCAAGGCCTTCGGCATCGCCGCCAACATCGACTTTCCGCTGCCCGCCAGCTTTATCTGGGAGATGTTCACCCGGGTGCTGGCGGACGTACCTCGTCAGAGCCCCTACAACAAGGGATCCATGAGCTGGCAGCTGATGACCATCTTGTCCGCCCTGCTGGACAGGCCCGCCTTTGCGCCGCTGGCCGCCTATCTGGGGAGTGGGGATGACGCGGATCCTGCCAAGGCGCCGGAGCAGGTACGCCTCTGGCAGCTCTGCCAGAAAGTGGCGGATCTGTTCGACCAGTATCTGGTCTACCGGCCGGACTGGATCGCCCGCTGGGAACAGGGGGAGGGATTGAGTCAGGAGCTGGCCGGGGTGAGCGGTCAGGATTGGCAGCCGGAGCTCTGGCGCGAGCTGGTGGCCCGCACCCTGGCGCTGGCTCCCAGCGGCTACCATCGCGCCAACCTCTACGAGGAGTTTATCCACGAGCTGGAACGCACCGCCGATCTGCCGGGCAAGCTGCCCCGGCGGGTCTTCGTGTTCGGCATCTCGGCGCTGCCGCCGCGCTACGTGGAGGCGCTGCTGGCCCTCGGCAGCCGGGATGAGGTGGAGGTGCATCTCTTCGTCACCAACCCTTGCCGCTACTACTGGGGTGACCTGCTCGATCGCAAGACCTTGGCGCGCCTCGAAAACAAACTCAAACCCGGCACCGATCTCGACACCCTGCAGGGCCCCGCCAACCCGCTGCTCGCTTCCATGGGCAAGCTGGGGCGCGACTACCTGCACCAGCTGATGGAGCTGGAGGTGCCGCAAATCGAGGCCTTTGTCGATATCGACGACACCAGCTTGCTGCATTCCATTCAGAAGGATGTGCTGGAGCTGGCCGAACGGGGCGCTGGCGAGTTCAGTCTCGATGCCAGCCATCACAAGAGCCCCATAGATCCGGCCGATGGCTCCCTGCAGATCCACGCCTGTCACGGCCCGATGCGGGAGCTAGAGGTGCTGCACGACCGGCTGCTGGCGCTGTTCGAGCAGGACCCGACCCTCACCCCGAAAGACGTGGTGGTGATGATGCCGGATGTGAACAGCTACGGGCCCTATATCCAGGCGGTGTTCGGGGCGAGAGGCCAGATCCCCTTCGCGGTGTCCGATCGGGCGGCGAGCCAGGAGAGCCCGCTGCTGCAGAGCTTCCTCGCCCTGCTGAGATTGCCCAACGCCCGGCTGGGGGCCGGCGAGCTGCTCGCCATTCTCGAGGTGCCCGCCGTGCTGCGCCGCTTCGAGCTTGATGACGACGAGTTCAACCAGCTGCGGCGCTGGGTGCAGGAGACTGGCATCCGCTGGGGGCTGGATGACGGCTACCCGGAGCGCTTCGATCTGCCGCGCCTCTCTGGCAACAGCTGGCTGTTCGGCCTGCGCCGCATGCTGCTCGGCTTTGCCATGGGGGATGGCGAGCCGGTGGCGGGCATCCTGCCTTACGCCGATATCGAGGGGCAGCAGGGGCTGGCGCTCGGCAAGCTCGCCTGGTTTGTCGACTCCCTGGCGGAATTTCTGCCCCGCCTGCAACAGGCGCAGTCGCTGCCTGAGTGGATCGCCTGCCTCAACGCGCTGCTGGAGCGCTTCTATCTGGCCGACGATGATGAAGAGCGCCAGCTGCAGCTTATTCGCAGCCAGCTGACTGACTGGCTCGCCCAGCTTGGCGAGGCCCGCTTCGAGCAGCCCATCAGCGCCGATTTGCTACAGGACTACCTTGGCAGCGTGCTGGGGGAGTCACGCTCCAGCCAGCGCTTCCTCGCTGGTCAGGTCAACTTCTGCACCCTGATGCCGATGCGCTCCATCCCCTTCCGGCAGGTCTGCCTGCTCGGCATGAACGACGGCGTCTACCCGCGCACCCTGCCGCCCATGGGGTTTGACCTGATGGCGGTGGCCGGCCGGCGCGGGGATCGCTCGCGCCGCGACGACGACCGCTACCTCTTCCTCGAGGCGCTGCTCAGCGCCCAGCAGGGGCTCTATATCAGCTATCAGGGCTTCAGCGCCCAGGACAACAGCGAGAAGGTGCCCTCTGTGCTGCTGGCCGAACTCATCGACTATGTGCGTCAGGGCTTCGTGCTGGCGGGGGATGAGGCGCTCGATGACGAGACCTCAGGCCGGCGGCTGCTCGAACACCTGATCGTCGAACACCCGCTCACCCCCTACAGCCGCAGCTACTTCTATCCAGAGGCGGATTCCGGCCTCTTCACCTATGCCGCCGACTGGCTGCCGGCCCTGAGCCCGCAGCGCGGGGCCGCCAACTTCCAGAGCGGCGAGTTGCCGCTGCCACCCGAATGGGGCAAGGAGCAGGGGCTGGAGCTGGCGGAGCTGCTGCGCTTCTATCGCCAGCCCGCCAAGTATTTCCTCAACCGCCGCCTCAAGGTGTGGTTCGAGCTGAACGAGGCCGAGATCGAGGACAGCGAGCCGTTCGAGCTGGACGGCCTGCAACACTACCAGCTCAAGGCGTTGCTGCTCGATGCCCATCTGGCACAGGGGGAAAGCGAGGAGCGTCGCCAGCGCTTGCAGCTCTCCGGCCTGCTGCCCCAGGGCTGGTTCGGCAGCCTGCTGCTGGATGATCTGGACGCCGAGATGGGCAAGCTGGCGGAGAGACTGCGCCCCTGGGTTGCGGCCAATGAGGCGGACAAACAGGCAGTGGAGATCGATATCTCCCTGACCCAGGGCCAGTTGCAGGGGTGGATCGACACCCAGAAGGGACGCTTGCTGGTGATCAAACCCGGCAGCTTCAACGGCAAGGATCTGCTGCTGGGCTGGATCCAGCACCTCTGCCTCTCATTGAGCTGCGCCCCCGGCGACACCCTGCTGTTCGATGCCAGGCAGAGCCTGCGGCTGGCCAGACTCCCGGCGGACGAGGCTCGGCCAAAACTGGCGGCCCTGGTCGCCCTCTGGATGCAGGGGATGAAGCGGCCGCTGCCGTTTTTCCCCAGCACCGCCTGGGAGTGGATCAAGGGGATCGAGAAGGATCCGGACAAGCCGGAGGCCGCCGACAAGGCGGCGCTCACCCGCTTCCAGGGCGGTTACATGGTGACGGGGGAGGGGCAGGACGTCTATGTCGCCCGCTGCTTCCCGGAACTCGATGACGAGGTGCTGGCCCAGCTGCAGGCGCTGGCCCGCGAACACCTGACCCCGCTGATCAAGGCGCTGGAGGAGTTGCAATAATGGCCAATCCGCTCAATACCCTGCGTTTTCCCCTCCATGGCGAGCGGCTGATCGAGGCCTCTGCCGGCACCGGCAAGACCTACACCATTGCCGGTCTCTACCTGCGCCTCTTGTTGGGTCACGGCCCGCTCATCGAAGAAGGGGAAGACGCCGGTCAGCCCAGCGCTCACGAGCGGCCGCTGTCGGTGACCGAGATCCTGGTGGTGACCTTTACCGAGGCGGCCACCGCCGAGCTGCGCGGGCGGATCCGCGCCCGCATCCACGAGGCGCGCCTCGCCTTTATGCGAGGGCAAAGCACGGATGCCCTGCTGGCCCAGCTGCTGGAGGAGGTGGAGGATCACGAGCTGGCGGCCCGCCGCCTGCTGGCCGCCGAGCGACAGATGGACGAGGCGGCCGTTTTCACCATCCACGGCTTCTGCCAGCGGATGCTCAAGCAAAACGCCTTCGAGTCAGGCGCCCTCTTCGAAACCGAATTTCTCACCGACGACAGCCAGCTCAGGCTGCAGGCGGTGAGCGACTACTGGCGCGCCGAGTTCTATCCGGTGGATAAAACCCTGGCCAGCGCGGTGCGCGCGCTCTGGCCGAGCCCCGCCGCCCTGCTGCGGGAGATGAATGGCTGGCTCGACAACAGCGAGCTGGAGATGCGCCCGCCGGCGGGGGACGAGACTCTGGCTGCCCGCCATCAAGGGGCCATGAGTCGCATCGCTGCGGTGAAGAGCGAGTGGCTTGCTCAGCAGGACGAGATCCGCCGCCAGACCGACGGCCACATCAGCCGCTACACCGGCAAGAACTACGAGGGGTGGCTCGCCAAGATAGCCGACTGGGCACAAGAGGAGAGCAGCGGCTACGCCATCCCCAAGGAGCTGGAGCGCTTCGGCCAGACGGTGCTGGAGGAAAATCTCAAGAAGGGGGGCGACGTGCCCACCCTGCCGCTCTTTGGCGAGATCGACGCGCTGCTGGCGAGCCGCCCCGGCATCCGCGACCTTATCCTGCAGCGGGCCGCCGTGGTGGTGCGTAGCCGGATGCAGGCCAGCAAGCGCCAGGCTCATCAGCTCTCGTTCGACGATCTGCTCAAAGACCTCGACGGGGCGCTGGGTTCTAGCCTTGGCGAGCGGCTCTGCGAGCGCATTCGCGCCACCTACCGGGTCGCGATGATCGATGAATTCCAGGATACCGACCCCCAGCAATACCGCATCTTCCACCGTCTTTACGGCGGCCACACAGACACGGCGCTGTTGATGATCGGTGACCCCAAGCAGGCCATCTACGGCTTTCGCGGCGCCGACATCTTCACCTACATTCAGGCGCGGCGAAATGTGAGCGCCCACTACACCCTGGGGCGCAACTGGCGCTCCAGCGGCGCCCTGGTGGCGGCGGTCAACGGCCTGTTCGAGCGGGCCAAGGATCCCTTTATCTACGAGGCGGATATCCCCTTCCTGCCGGTGGAGGCGCAGGGCAAGAACAAGGCGCTGCGCCTCAACGGAGAAACCGCCCCCGTGCTGCACTGCTGGCAGCTGAGCGGCCAGCCCACCTTCAACCGGGGGGACTACCAGAACAAGATGGCCCGCGCCACGGCGGCGGAGATCCACCGCCTGCTGACCCTGGCCCGCGAGGGCAAGGCGCTGATCGGCGAGACGCCGGTCAAAGCGGGGGATATCGCCGTGCTGGTGCGCACCGGCGCCGAGGGCAAGCTGGTGCAGCAGGAGCTGGCACGCCTCGCCATCGCCTCGGTTTATCTGTCGAATCGCGAGAGCGTGCTGGAACAGGTGGAGGCGCGGGAGATCTTGCTGATCCTGCACGCCTGCCAGAACCCGAGCGAGGAGAGAAGTTTGCGGGCGGCGCTCGCCACCGGCCTGTTCGATCTCGACGCCAAGGCCCTCGACGAGCTTGCCTCCGACGAGCGGGCCTGGGAGAGCGCGGTGCAGGAGTTTATGGAGTACCGCAAGGTCTGGCACAGGCGCGGCGTGCTGGCCATGCTGCGGGCCCTGCTGCACAGGCGCAATCTCGCCGCATCGCTTTTGGCGAGCCCCTACGGGGAGCGGCGGCTGACCAACTTCCTCCATCTGGGGGAGCTCTTGCAGCAGGTGAGCAGCGAGCTGGACGGCGAATACGCCCTGCTGCGCTGGCTGGGGGAGGCGGTAAACCGCCAGAGCGGCCAGGATGCGGAGCAGATACTTCGCCTGGAGTCCGAGCGCAAGCTGGTGCAGATCGTCACCATCCACAAATCCAAGGGGCTGGAGTACCCGCTGGTGTTCCTCCCCTTTATCTGCAGCCACCGCAGCGCCGACACCCCCCTCTATCACGAGGCCGATGAGGCGGGTAATCGCACCATTCTCGATCTGACCGGCGCCGAGGGATCCTTGGCCGAAGCGGACAAGGAGCGCCTCGCCGAGGATCTGCGCCTGCTCTACGTGGCGCTGACCCGGGGCGTCTACGCCACCTGGCTGGGGCTGGCGCCGGTGCGCTCCGGCAACGGCAAGTCGGAGAAGACCGATCTGCACCAGACCGCCATCGGCTACCTGCTGCAAAAGGGCGAAGAGGGGGACGCAGCGACCCTGGCCACCGCCCTCAGTGCGCTTGCCCAGGATCTACCCGGGGTGGCCGTCGGTGAGCCCTCGCTCACCCGCCCGGCCCCGCTGCCGGCCGAAGAGGAGCAACTGGGCGAGCCCCAGGTGCGCCGCTTTGGCGGCACCCTTGAGCGGGACTGGTGGATCAGCTCCTACTCTGGTCTCGCGGCCCAGGGCCACGGCCACAGCAAGGGCGTATTGGCCAATCCCGGCTTCGATGACGAGGTGGTGACCGAGGCGGCCGCGCTCGCGGCCGAACAACAGGAGGAGGCGCCCCAGCCCTCCATCTTCACCTTCCCGAAGGGGGCGCGCCCCGGCACCCTGCTGCACAGCCTGTTCGAGACCATCGACTTTGAGAGTGCCGCAGGCGACTCGCTGGCACAGCATATAGCCACCCTGCTGGCGCAGGATGGCTTCGACGATAGCTGGGCCCAAGTGCTGCAACAGCAGGTGGAGGCGGTGCTGGAGACGCCGCTTGAAACGGGCTTTGGCGAGCCGGTGCGGCTGCGGGATCTGGCCCCCGAGCGCAAGCAGGTGGAGCTGGAGTTCTTCCTGCCCATGGGGCGGGTGACGGCACCTGCGCTGACTGCGCTCTGCCAGCAGCACGACCCGCTGTCGCGGGGCAACAAGCCGCTCAGCTTCGCCACCGTGCAGGGGATGCTCAAGGGCTTTATCGACCTGGTGTTCGAGTGGCAGGGGCGCTGGTATCTGCTCGACTACAAATCCAACCACCTCGGCATGAGCCCGGCCGATTACAGCCGGCCGGCGCTGGAGCAGGCCATGGTGGAGCATCGCTACGACCTGCAATACCAGCTCTACTCGCTGGCGCTGCACCGGCTGCTTTCCCTGCGTCTGCCGGGCTACGACTTCGACCAGCACTTTGGCGGGGTCTTCTATCTGTTCCTGCGCGGCATGCCGCAGGGGGGGATCTTCCATACTCGCCCCAGTCGCGAACTGGTGCTGGGGCTGGATCGGCTGTTTAGCGAGGGGGCAACGACCGCCTCTGCACAAGAATGGGATAACGGGGTAGAAGCATGAAGAGCGTAGTCATGATCGAACGGCTCAAGGCCCTGGCGCTGGCGGGGCGCATCCGCCAGCTGGATCTGCAATTTGCCAAACTGGTGGCCGACCTTGGTGGCGGCCCCGAGCTGGTGCTGGGGGCGGCGCTCGCCTGCTTCGAGCTGGGGTGCGGCCACGTCTGTTTGCCGCTGGAGATGTTATCTGCCGGATCCTTGCGCCCGTTCGGGCTGGATCCGGATCAGGGCCGGGATCTGCTAGCCGATCTGGCGGATCCTGCGAGCTGGCCCGCCCTGTTTGCGGCCAGCCCGCTGGTTGGCAGCGAACAGGATGAGGGGGAAGCACCGCGCTGGCCGCTGCGGCTGTGGCGCGGGCGCCTCTACCTCACCCGCTACCACGATCACGAGCAAGGGGTGGCCCGCCATCTGCGTGCGTTAAGCGAGAGGGCCGAATGGCCCGAGATTGCCCCGGCCCTGTCGCGCCTCTTTGCCCGCGACTACGGCCTGGTGTTCGCGGCCCTGCTCAAGGCCCGCCTCGCGCCGGATTTTTCGGCCCGCCACTTTATCGAAAAGTATCTCGATCTGGTGTTCCGGAACGAAGTGGATTGGCCCGCCATAGAGACGCTGCTGGCCAGCGCCCAGGCGGCGAGCGACTTGAGCAAGCTGGATACGCTGGTGCCCGAGGCGCTCTGCTGCAACGGCCAGAAGCTGGCGGCGGCCACCGCCGCGGCGCGCCCCTTTGCGGTCATTTCCGGCGGCCCCGGCACCGGCAAGACCACGACGGTCGCCAAGCTCTTGGCCATTCTGGTGGAGACCGGCCTGCAATCGGGCAAAGCCCCGGCGATCCGGCTGGTGGCCCCCACCGGCAAGGCGGCGGCGCGTCTGACCGAGAGTATCGGCTCTGCCCTGCAGGCGCTGGACTTGCCCCCCGAGTGGGTGGAAGCCATCCCCACCGAGGCGGGCACCCTGCACCGGCTGCTCGGGGTTATCCCGGGGCGCAGCCAGTTCCGCCACCACAAAGGCAACCCGCTGCACCTCGACTTGCTGGTGGTGGATGAGGCCTCCATGGTCGACCTGCCCATGATGGCGCGCCTGCTCGATGCGTTGCCGAGCCACGCTCGCCTCATCCTGCTCGGCGACAAGGATCAGCTCGCCTCGGTGGAGGCGGGGGCCGTGCTCGGCGATATCTGCAGCTTTATCGAGCAGGGTATCTGCCCCGCGCAGGCGGATTGGCTCTCCCGCCAGACCGGCTACCGGCTGCAGGGCTCGCCTGTCGGTGCACCGGTGCGTGACAGCCTCTGTTTGCTGGCCAAGAGCTGGCGCTTCGATCAGCACTCCGGCATCGGCCAGCTGGCGCGCGCCTGCAACGGCGGCGATGCGGCGGCGGTGGAGGCGGTTTGGGGCGCGGGCTTTACGGATATCAGCCTGCACCCCTGGGCGGGGGAGGCCTACGACGCCCTGATTACCCAGGGGGTGGCCGGTTACGGTAGCTATTTGAAGGCGGCCCGCGCGGGGGAAGAGCCCGCCGCCGTGTTCAAGGCATTCAACGGCTTTCAGATCCTCTGCGCCCTGCGTGACGGCCCGTTCGGGGTCGAGGGGCTTAACGAGCGGCTGGAACTGGCCCTGTCACGGGCGGGGTTGATTGCCCGCGATGGCGACTGGTATGCCGGCCGCCCCGTGATGGTGGTGCGCAACGACCACGGTGTCGGCCTCTACAACGGCGATATGGGGCTCTGCCTGCCCGATGAAAGCGGGCGGCTCAAGGTCTGGTTCGAGCAGCCGGACGGCACCCTGCGGGCCCTCTTGCCCAGCCGGCTGCCGCCCCACGAGACCGTCTACGCCATGACCATCCACAAGTCCCAGGGTTCGGAATTTGCCCATACCGTGCTGGTGCTGCCCGACAGCCCCAGCCCGCTGCTGACCCGCGAGCTGGTCTATACCGGCATTACCCGCGCCAAGGCGCGGCTCGATCTCTACGGCGATCGCGCCCTGCTGGCACAGGCGGTGCGGAAAAAGACCGAGCGCTATTCCGGATTGGCGGAGAGGTTGGGGAATGATAGCCGATCTTTAAATGAGTAAATTTATGAAAAATAATTTTCTTTCATTTATGGGTATTCAAGGTGAAGATATGGAAAAAATAGATAAGACAGAATTTAATAAAGAAAAGGAATACATTTGGAAAAGGCTGTCCGAGCTAACTCAAGAGTTAAATGGGAAGGCGAATTCTGAAGACTTGAAAAATTTAGCGATGAGTGTTCCTGAAAGCTTAAAGGACGCGACACAATCATCTAGAAAAACTTCTGAGTATAGAAACAAAGCCCAAAAGGCAAAGGATGATGCGGAACAGGCTAAGAGCATTATTGATAATTTAAAATCAGATTCAGAATCCGCATATGAACGTATCAGTGAGATTGATGGTTCTTCAGATCGTATCTATGCAAGACTTCAATCATTACAAGCTAATGCTGATACTAAGTATGAAGATTTGATTACAGCTTATGACGAATCAACAGAGACTATTGGAAAAATAAAGGTAATAAGTCAAGAGCATGATGCACTTGTTGAAACTGTTAATTCGATTCATGACTATAAAGAAGAGTGCGATTCAAATCATGGCAAAATAAAAACATTATTATCACAAGCCGCCGCGTTGAAAAGAGAGATTGATAATGTTCATGATGAAATATTTGGATATGAAAGTGCGGATGAAAGTAGTGAAACAACGACAAGAGTTGAGGGCCTCCGCGATAAATTAAATAAATCATATAAAGAGTTACGTTCCGAGCTATCTAAATTATCCGTAGATATTGAAGAACATAAATCTAAAACAAATGATATTTTAAATAAATTAAAATCTGATGCAGAGTTAAAGTACGAAGAGTACGTCTCTTACTGCAATGATTCCTACAATGACACTTTACATAAAATCAACAAGTTATTGCCTCAAGCGATGACTGCCGGGCTTGCGTCAGCATATAACGATAAAATAGAAACAGAAATTGTAGAACAGAAAAAACATGAGGCATCATTTAATAGGTCAATATTATATCTTTTCTTAATATCTCTTCTTCCGTTTGCCGTAAATGCGTATAGATTATTTGGCAGTGGTGATGATCTAATTGTTATAATTAAAGATACCCCGTATTTGCTAAGCGCAATGTTACCATTATATATCCCAGTGTTGTGGCTGGCATATACTACCAACAAAAGTTACAAATTATCTAAGAGACTTATTGAAGAGTATACGCATAAGGGTGTGGTAAGTAAGACATTTGAAGGATTATCTCACCAGATTGATGAGCTAAAAGATCAGGAAATATCTGAGGAACTCAGGATTAAGCTGCTCTTTAATATTGTATCTGTAAATACAGAAAATCCAGGTAAATTGATTTCAAATTATGATAAGTCGGACCATCCACTTATGGATGCACTTGATAAAAGTGCACAGCTTGCCGATGCTGTGACGAAACTGTCTAAAATACCAGGGTTCTCTGCCATCGCTAAAAAACTAGATGACCAAGCAAATCAGATTGTTGCAGATAAATCAGATAAAATAAATGCAGTTCTTAACTCTGATGTAGATGTTGTTGAAAAAGAAGATGCTAAGAATACAGCATCTAAAGATTCACGCCCTGAGCAGGCAGCATAAATGTTCAGATCTAGTTATCACCTGACACCGGCTTCAAACCGGTGTCTTTTTTTACGCTACTTTATCTCGTATGTTGGGCTTCGCAGGCTCAGCCACAACCTACGCAACTTGTAGGTTGGTGCTGAGCCTGCGAAGCCCAACGTTTACCGAGAAATCTCTTTTTTCCGGCCCCTTCTCCTTTTTTATAAACAAGCGGGAGAAGGGAGCAACACCGTCACCGCCGTCCGATTACGCTTCGCTAATCGAACCTGCATGGCTGACTATTTTGCCGTCAACCGAGTCGACATGGCTGGTGATCATCCCTCGATGCTGCTTTATCCCCTCTCCCTTTGGGAGAGGGCTGGGTGAGGGGAGTTATCAGGGATTAGATGGTCAACTCCAGCCGGTTGCCTTCCGGGTCGAGGAAGGTGCTCTCGTAATAGCCGTCACCGGTCCAGCGGGGGCCGTCCAGGTGTTTGACCTCGGCGCCCTTGAGCAGCTTGAGGCGGGCGGTCATCTTGTCCACCGCCTCCACACTGCCGAGGGAGAAGGCGAGGTGAGCCAGCCCCTGCAGCGGGTGCGGCAGGCGCAGATCCGCCGGAAACAGGATGGGGGTGTGCATCAGCTCCAGGCTGGCGCCGTCTTCGAAACGGACAAAGTAGGAGGAAAACTGCTTGCTCGGGTTGTGGTAGCGCTCATTCGCCTGACCGCCAAATAGCTTGCAATAGAAGGTTTTGAGGGCCTCCAGATCCTGTGCCCAGATGGCGACGTGATGAATGTGCATGATGTGTCACTCCTTGGGTTGATGGCTCCATGCTATGCTCGCGCCATCCTTGCCGACATGGCTGATGCCGTCCTGATGATGTCTGAAACTGCCAACACCGAGCTTATCGATGTCTCCCCCGACTGCCGCGAGCAGAGCTGCTGTGACAGCCTGCTGCCGGCCCTCGCGCAGGAGCAGGTGTGGCTGGCAGGCTATTCCCGCCTCAAGACCCGCTACCGCATCGCGCGCCGCTTTGCCGATATGCACTGCTTTTTGCTGACCTTGGGGGGCGAGGGGGAGGTACTGGTGGGCGATCGCCTCGAGCGACTTCCGGTCGGCGAGTGGGTCCTGATCCCGGCGGGCCAACCACTTTGCTATCACTTGGGTGAGGCGGGCGAGTGGGATCTGGTGTGGCTGTTGCTGCACAAGGACTCCCCTTGGGATGCCTTTGCCAGCCGCCCCCGGCTCGGCTGTACTTCCCAGCAGGCGACTTTGCTGCGCACCGTCGAGAACCTCTATGCGGAGCAGGAACGCCATCAGGATCCGCTGCTCTGTGCCCTCTTGGTGGAGCAACTCGGCTTTTACTTGCGCCGCCTGCTGCAAAAAGGGGAGGGGCAGAGCCGCGGCGAGCGGCTGGCGCTGCGCCTCGAGCTGATGCTCAAGGATGCGCTGGCCGAGTGCTGGGATGTAGCGCGCATGGCCGGCACTCTGCATCTCTCCGAGCGCCAGCTTTACCGCCTATGCCAGCAGCACTTCGCGCTGGCCCCCATGGGGCTGTTGCAACGGTTACGGTTGCAGCGGGCCGCCCTGTTGCTGGCCAGCAGCGCCGATCCCATGAAGCGGCTGGCCCAGCAGTGCGGCTTCAAGAACGAGTACCACTTCTCCACCGCCTTCAAGCGCCAGTTTGGCCTGGCCCCCAGCCACTATCGCAACCGGCATCATCCCGCCTTCAAAAAAGGATAAGAGTGAAACCCTTCGCCACACTTATGATGACGCTTGGCCAGAGGGATCTGCTTGTGGTGGCCGATCTGCCGGGTGAGCCAGAAAGCGGAGAGATCCCGGATCCTGTGCCAAGATAATTCGATGGGTTGAATAGACTTGTTCCCCGTAGGGTCATGGGGCAGAAATTAGGATGATAACTATGGTGCAGGAGAGCACGACGATCCGGATATCGGATGTCAGCGAGGCGGTGGTTCACGGCATCCTCGAAGTGATCAGCGACGGGATCTGGGACTGGAACGCCAATAGCGGGTTCGTCTATCGCAACCCCGGCTGGTACCGGATGCTGGGCTACGAGCCCCATTCGCTGGGCAACAACGTCTTCACCTGGGAGACGGTGATCCACCCCGATGACATGGAGCGGGTGATGGCCCACTTCGATGCCTGCCTGAACAGCACCTCTCCCGAATACAGGGTCGAGTACCGCTGCCGTTGCCAGGATGGATCCTTCGTCTGGATCGAGGACTACGGCCGGATCATCGCTCGCAACGAGGATGGTTCCGTGGCCAGGATGATAGGCGCTCATCGCGATATCAATACCCAGAAGCTGCTGCTGGATCAGCTGGAGCGGCGCAACCAGTCGCTGGAACAGCTGGTGGCCGAGCGCACCGCCGAGCTGGAGCAGCTCAACGCGGCCTTGCTGCAGAAGGTGGATGAGAATCGCCAGCTGGCCGAGACCGACTCCCTGACCGGCGCCGCCAGCCGCTACCGGCTGGAGCGGGTGTTGCAACTGGAGTGCGAGCGGGCCCGCCGTTTCCATCAGGTGTTTACCGTGATCGCCATGGATGTGGATGACTTCAAGCGGATCAACGACAGCCATGGCCACGCCGCCGGGGATCAGACCCTGATCAACATAGTGGCGCTGGTGCGCAACCATATCCGCGAGATCGATCTGCTGGCCCGCTGGGGGGGTGATGAGTTTATGGTGGTGCTGCCCAACACGGGCCTGGAGGATGCCAGGAAGGTGGCGAACAAGCTGCAGGCCTTGATGGCGGTAGCCTCCATCTGTCCTCATATGTCCATCTCCATCAGCTTCGGACTGGCGGAGTACCAGCAGGGCGAGCCGCCGGAAAGCCTGATGGTGCGGGCCGATCGCTCCCTCTATCAAGCCAAGCAGCGGGGCAAGAACCGGGTCTGTTGAAGGGGTTAATTGCATATGACAAAGGGCCGGATGGCGATGCCTCCGGCCCTTTGTCATGGTGTGTGGTTCGACCTGGTGTAGGTTGCGCAGCTCTCCTGGATAACCGTCATGGATATCTTGTTGACTCTCTATGAGGAGAGAGCTTGTCGTATGGATGGTTGATAATAATGAGTCGCTGTTACTCATATATTTTAAGCGATAGCGAGTATTGTCATGATGATAAATTAATAAGTGTTGGTGTTAAGGCTCAATAATATATTCTTTCACTGCGAATTATATATTAAACGGACTCTTTGCTTGAACTGACTTGCTATTTTATGGCCTGTTTTCGCGGCAGCAGGTTACTCATCGTTTGTTGGCCGATTGTTTATCAATCGTGGCGTAAGTAGATTCTTTTTACCCTGATTAACCCTGGAGTGCCAGCTGGACCGCTTGTGGTGCGATGAAGTTTATGCCTGCATTTAAATCTTATAACCAGCATAAAGTGTTGCTAATTTTTGTTATAACGGCCTTTTTGACCGGGTGTGTGCATCCCGCTCAAGGAGGGAACTGAAGGTTCGATGATCGGGACAGTATGCCTGAATTCAGGCTGTACCCGTTGTATAGGGCTATATCCTGATAAGTGCGGTTATCCCCGAACTACGGGGCATATTATTGTAAAGACGATATATCTTTGATGTCTGACAGTTGACTCAATATTGGTTATTGGGAGAGTAATCACAATCCCTTATTATATTTTCAGGCTATCGTTGCCCCCGCCAAAATGGCTATTTTCAGCAACAGCAATCAGATGTGGCCAGGCCTGATCCGTGCCGCAACAGGGGGAGAAATGTCGACAATATTGATTCTGGTGGTGGTGGGGCTGGTGGCCTACGCCATGCTCAAGCGGTTCAATCCACAGGCGACCTTGCTGACGGCGGGTCTGGTGCTGCTGGCTTATGCCCAATGGATGGGGATCACTCCCATTCTGCCTGCCGAAGAGAGTCAGGGCTTCTGGTTCTTCGATCTGTGGGAGAAGTTCGCCATGGTGACCAATTCCCGTCTTGCCTCTACCGGTTTGACTCTGGTGGCGATTGCTGGGGTGGCGACCTACCTCAACCAGATCGGCGCCTCGGCGGCCCTGGTCAAGGCCACTTCCCGCCCAATCATGGCGCTGGAGAACCCCTATGTCCTGCTGGGGATCATCCTGCTGCTGGTTTCCATCCTCTATGTCTTTATCACAGGGGCGACCTCGCTCTCCCTGCTGTTGATGGGCACCCTCTATCCCTTGTTGCGTAATGCCGGGATCAGTGCCAAGACGGCGGTGGCCACTATCGTGATCCCCACCGCCTGGGAGTTTGGCCCCGGTCAGATCAATGC
This sequence comes from Aeromonas sp. S18(2024), assembly GCF_041402525.1. Taxonomy (NCBI): domain Bacteria; kingdom Pseudomonadati; phylum Pseudomonadota; class Gammaproteobacteria; order Aeromonadales; family Aeromonadaceae; genus Aeromonas; species Aeromonas sp. S18(2024). The sequence goes on from NZ_JBGLQV010000006.1 coordinate 22,988, forward strand.
GGTGATCGGAGCCAAGGCGATCAATATCGAGGTGATGCCGTTTGTGGTGAATCATCAGCTGCTGTTCCAGATCGCCCTGCTGGTATGTATTCCCTTCGTCAACATCGCATGGCAGCGATATTGCGACCGCAAAGAGGGTTATGACACCGCCGCCGAGCGAGGCAAGTATTTGCACGAGTTGGAGGAGAAACACCATGACACCCCGGGTTATTACGCCCTGCTGCCGGTGATCCCCTTTGTCTTTCTGTTCGGCTTCTCCGAGCTGTTTGTCAGCGCCATCAAGATGACCATTCCGGTGGCCATGATGTCGACCATGACCCTCTGCATCATTATCGAGGCGCTGCGCTACCGTTCCATCAACAAGGCGTTTGCCAACTTTGAAGCCTGGCTGACCGGTACCGGCATGATCTTCGGCAGCGTGCTGACCCTGATGCTGGCAGCCGAGTTTTTCTCAGCCGGTCTCACCAATATTGGCGCCATCACCCAGCTGATTGATTTGGCCAAGTCGTTCGATCTCAACCCTATCGGGTTGTCGCTGGTCTTCTCGCTCTTCATCCTGCTGACCGCCTTTATCACAGGCTCCGGCAATGCGCCCGTGATGGCCTTTATTCCCATAGTGCCGCTGGTGTCGGGCCAGTTCGACATCAACCCCTTGCTGCTGCTGGTTCCCATCCTGTTTGCCGCAGGGATTGGCCGCACCATCTCTCCGGTGGCCGGGGTGATCATCACGGTAGCCGGCATTGCCAATCTGAGCCCGGTGGATGTGGTGAAACGTACCTTCGTGCCCATGATGGCGAGCATGGCGGTGGTGATGGTGCTGACCGCGATTCGTTATATCTGATCGGTACAACAAGGAGGCAGCGCTTGTCATTGGCAGGCGCTTTTTTATGCACCAAATCTGCTTGGTTAGTGGGGGAGGGATTGCCTTTTTCGCCGGATGCGGGCAAAAGAAAAGAGCGGGGCTCTTGCAAGCGCCGCTCAATGCCAGGAAAGAGAAAAAACCTTGCGGTTTAAAATCAAAAAAATTTGGAAGCAAACAATCGATTTCTCAACCAGGAAGGTCTTGAATTCGATACGTTTTGATTATGCGCCTTGTTATATGCAGCACTAGTAAAATGTTTACGAGTTGAAAGATATGCGCTGCCAAGTATCAATTTTTGATACTTGCTTCCGTAACTGGTCTGGCCTTCGCCCTTCGCAGAGGCATTTTTTCTCGATGACAATTTTTCGGTGTCAATATTTGAGCCTTATGCCTTAATGTGGCTCATAAGCTGACTCGGCATAACCATGCAAGCAAGCTGCAACAACAAGGAAGAGTGGCATGACCTACAGCCAGACCCTGGCCAACCAGATCCTCGATACCCTGAAAAAGAGCCTGACCGATAAAGGGATCCGCTATCAGACCCTGGCAGAGGCCATGGGGGTTTCCATCGCCACCGTCAAACGGATGATGAACAAGCCCTCCCTGCCATTCGACACACTGCTGGAGATCTGCCATCTGGTGGGATTGTCATTCGAAGAGCTGCTGGATCGCACTCAGGATGCCCAGAGTCGGCGCGCCGTCTTCACCCAGGAGCAGGACGAGGCGTTTCACAATGAGCCCGGCCTCTACGCTTTTCTCGCCAATATCTTCTGGCGTGACAAGACCCTGATCGATCTCAAGCGGGAGTATGGCCTGACCGATGCCTCCTGCTACCTCTACCTGCGCAAGCTGGAGAAGCTCGGCATCCTGCAGCTTGGCATCGACAACAGTTACCACTTCCTCATCAGCGAGCGGATCAGCTTCGAGCAGCACAGCCGCTTCGCCCGCCAGCAGGCGCGCCAGGCGATGTCGGTGCTGGGGGACTATCTGGTGGATAACATGCACAGACCCAACAACTACATGGCGCTGTGCCAGCTCCATCTGGACGAGAGCGAGGCAATGACGCTGATCGAGCGGATGAAGGAGTACTGGCATCAGGAGCTCAAGCTCAACCGCCCCGCCATCGGCCAGCGGGAGGGCAGCAAGACCTACACCATGTCGCTGCAGCTGGCCGACTGCGGCTACCAGAGCTTCGACGATCTGATCCCCAATATCGACAACTGATCCCGGCGGATCCCGCGGGATCCGCTCCCCCTCCTTTCCGCAAAAGCATGGCCCGCCAGGACACGCCGGATCACCCCTGATCCACGAGCCGGGTTTGCTGCAGCTTGCCTGCGAGGGGCTGCAATACTCGCGTATCGAGACAGATGCGGATCGCATCCGGTCGCCAGTGTTCGATATCGCAGTCCACCAGCGCTCCCCGCTCGTCGTAGTTGACCCGCACCAGCCGCAGCACGGCGCTCCCCTCCGCCAGATTGAGGGCGCGGGCAATGGCGCCGCGCGCCGCCGAGGGGGTGATCTCGAGACTCGCCCCGCCCTGGCCTATGCCATAGCGTTCCCGATAGAGCTCGGTGAGGGAGCTGGCCAGCGGCGCGCTGGCGATGTCGGGAAAGCGGCTGGCCAGCAGATGGTGGCTGACGTGCAGCACGGGGCGGCCGTCGATGAGACGCAGGCGGCGGATTTCATAGAGCGGGGTGAAAGGCTCCAGCCCCATCCAGCGGCAGAGCTCGCTGCTGGCCAGCTCGCCACCGTGGGCCAGCACCCGGGTCTCGGCGGTGCGCTGCTGCTCGCCGATCCACTGGTGAAAGTGGGTATGGATGGCGGGGTCGTAGGTGAGCCTGGGGGGCGCCACGAACCAGCCGCGCCGCTCGGCCCGGTAGATGAGGCCGTCCGCCTCGAGGCTGGAAAGCGCCTCCTTGATGGTGATGCGGGTGGTAGCGAATCGCTCGCTCAGGGCCCGCTCGGCGGGCAGCTGCTGTCCCGCACCCAGCTGGCCGCTGCCGATATAGCGGCGCAGGGTCTGGCAAATCTGTTCACACTTGGAGGCGCGGCCATCGGCCACTGCCCGCTCGCTCAATCTCGGTTCGATCACGCTCATCTTCCTGTCTATCATCCTGGCTGCCGTGGCTGGTTCACCCCTCGCTGGAGTAGTCCAGCCTCACTCGGATTGAGAGTTGTAACCGTGCAGGATGACAGCGCCATGACAGGGCGATTGTCATCAAACTGCCATCAAAGCGCCCCGCCACCGTCATATTTCCCCTCTAGCATCCCTCTCGAACCTTAACTGACCTAGTCCAGAGGGATGGAATGATGAAAAGCGTGATCGCAAGTGCACTGGCCATGGTGGCCATCAGTCAGCCACTGTTTGCCGCCGAGAACATCGCGGATCTCGAAAAGGCCGCCCGCGGTGAAGGCCAGCTCAGCAGCGTCGGCATGCCGGACAGCTGGGCCAACTGGAAGGATACCTGGCAGCAGCTCGGCAGCATCTACGGCATCAAGCATCAGGACACCGACATGAGCTCGGCCCAGGAGATCGCCAAGTTTGCCGCCGAGAAGGGCAACGCCACCGCCGACATCGGCGACGTGGGCGGCGCCTTCGGCCCGGTCGCGGTCAAGCAGGGAGTCACCCAGCCCTACAAGCCCTCCACCTGGGCCGACATTCCGAACTGGGCCAAGGATGCGGATGGTCACTGGATGCTGGCCTATACCGGCACCATCGCCTTCCTGATCAACAAGGATCTGGTCAAGGCTGCCCCCACCAGCTGGCAATCCCTGCTGGGCGGCAACTACAAGGTGACCCTGGGTGACGTGGGTGTCGCCTCCCAGGCCAACAACGGCGTGCTGGCGGCGGCCTATGCCACCGGCGGCAGCGAGAAGAACCTCAAGCCTGCGCTGGAGCTGTTCGGCAAGCTGGCCCAGCAGGGCCGTCTGTCGCTGAACGACCCCACCATCGCCAACATCGAGAAGGGCGAAGTGGAAGTGGGGGTGCTGTGGGACTTCAACGCCCTCAACTACCGCGACCAGATCGACCCCAAGAAATTTGATGTGGTGATCCCGAGCGACGGTTCCGTCATCGCCGGCTACACCACCATCATCAACAAGTGGGCCAAGAACCCCAACGCCGCCAAGCTGGCGCGGGAATACATCCTCTCCGACGCCGGCCAGATCAACCTGGCGCGCGGCTACGCCCGTCCCATCCGCAGCAACGTGACTCTGCCGGATGACGTCAAGGCCAAGCTGCTGCCGGCCGAGCAGTACGCCAATGCCAAACCGGTCCAGGATCACGCCGCCTGGGAGCAGAGCTCCAAGGCACTGCCGCGCCAGTGGCAGGAAACCGTCATGATCAACATGCAGTAAGGAGCGGCCAGTGCAACACAAGGTGATAGTGGTACTTGTGGATGGCCTCTCTGCCGAGGTAGCCCATTGCATGGGCTACCTCGCGGGCATGGTGGAGGCGGGACAGGGGTTGCAGGCCACCCTGAGCTGCGCCCTGCCCTCCCTCTCCCGGCCCCTCTACGAGTGCATCCTGACCGGAACGACGCCGGTGGAGAGCGGCATCACCCACAACGGGGTGAGCCGTCTCAGTCGGCAGGAGTCCATCTTCCATCTGGCCCGCGCGGGCGGCAGACGCACCGCGGCGGCGGCCTACCACTGGATAAGCGAGCTCTACAACCAGAGCCCCTGGCAAGCGGCCCGCGATCGCTTCACCCATGACGAGCGACTGCCCATCCAGCACGGCTGTTTCTACTGGGAGGACGGCTACCCCGACAGCCACCTGCTGATGGATGGCGAGTGGCTGCGCAGCCAGTACGACCCCGACTTTCTCTTGATCCATCCGATGGGGGTGGACGATGCGGGCCACAGGTTCGGCCTCGACTCCCGTCAGTACCGCAATCAGGCGCGCCGGATGGACAGCCTCTTGGCCGACCTGCTGCCCCAGTGGCTGGCGGAGGGATATCAGGTGGTGATCACCTCGGATCACGGCATGAACAACGACTTGAGCCACGGAGGCACCCTGACCGAAGAGCGCCGGGTACCGCTCTGGCTGTTTGGCGATGCGTTTGTGGCCCAGTGGCCGGCCGGTCCCGCCATGCAGCAGACCCAGCTCTGCGCCCTGATGGCCGACCTGCTGGGAGTTTCCCACGACAAGCCGGGCTGCCCGCCGCTGCTCAAGGCCGGCAACCTGCCGGAGGTACACTGATGATGCCCGCAACTACCGAGATCCTGGCGGATCAACCCGCCATCACCCGGCGCCGGCTGCGTCGCCACTGGTTGCCCGCCCTGGTGCTGCTGCCGTTCGTTCTCCTGATGATCCTGTTCCAGCTCGCCCCCATGGCGTGGGTGCTGGTGGGCAGTTTTCAGACCCCGGATGGCTGGGGCCTCGACTACTACCGGGAGATTTTGAGCTCCCCCTTCTACCTGCAATCGTTCGGCAACTCCTTGCGCATCGCCGGCATCGCCAGCCTGGCGGGGCTTGTCATCGGCACGCTCGGGGCGGCGGCGCTGCGCCACAGCGGTGAGCGGGTAAAACGGCTGCTGCTGGCCTTTGTCACCATGACCGGCAACTTCAGCGGGGTGCCGCTGGCCTTCGCCTTCATCATCATTCTCGGCATCAATGGCGCCGTGACCCTGCTGTTGAAATCCTGGGGCCTCATCGACGGCTTCAACCTCTACTCCGGCAGCGGCCTCATCCTCATCTACACCTACTTCCAGATCCCGCTCGCCCTGCTGCTGCTCTACCCGGCCTTCGACGCCTTGCAGGATGAGTGGCCGCAAGCCGCCGCCCTGCTGGGGGCGAGCAAGAGCCAATATGTCTGGCACGTGGCGCTGCCGGTGCTCACCCCCGCCTTGCTCGGTACCCTGATCATCCTGTTTGCCAACGCGGTGGGGGCCTATGCCTCCGCCTACGCCCTCACCACCGGCAACTTCAACCTGGTGACCATACGGGTGGCCAGCCTGGTCTCCGGCGACATCTTCCTCGAGCCCAATCTGGCGGCTGCGCTGGCGGTGATCCTGATGGTGCTGCTGGGGGTGGTGACGGCCGCCAACCAGTGGCTGCTGAAAAAGAGCTACGTGAACAAGGGGCAATCCCATGCATGATTTGAAACCGGGCTGGCCGCGCTGGGTGCTGGGGGCTCTGGTGGCCACCCTGCTGTTGCCGCTGCTGGCCACCTTCATCTACTCCATCTCTACCCGCTGGGGAGCGACCCTGCTGCCGGACGGCTTCACCCTCGACTGGTATCTCAAACTCTGGGGCGATCCGCGCTTTCTGGCCGCCTTTGGCCGCAGCCTGCTGGTCTGCTTCGCCACCCTACTGCTGGGGACCTTGGTGCTGGTGCCGACCGTGCTGGTGGTGGCCTACTACTTCCCAAAGCTGGACCCCTGGATGAACCTGCTGATCCTGCTCCCCTTCGCGGTGCCGCCGGTGGTGTCGTCGGTGGGGCTGCTGCAGATCTACGCCGACGGCGTCCTGCCCATCATAGGCACGCCGTGGATCCTGATCGGCACCTGGTTCACCGTGGTGCTCCCCTTCATGTACCGGGCGCTGGCCAACAGCCTGCAGGGGGTGCCGCTCAAGGATCTGATGGATGCCGCCCACCTGCTGGGGGCGAGCAGCGGCCGCGCCTTCCTGCTGGTGGTGATCCCCTGCCTGCGCAAGGGGCTGCTGGCGGCGCTGTTTTTGTCGCTATCCTTCCTGCTCGGTGAGTTCGTGTTCGCCAACATGCTGGTGGGCACCCGTTACGAGACCCTGCAGGTATACCTCTACAACATGCGCGCCACCTCGGGCCACTTCACCAGCGCCCTGGTGATGAGCTACTTCCTGCTGACCCTGCTGCTCACCTGGGCGGCGAACAGATTTCATCGGTGAATCAAGATGTTCCATCTAGAAGTGAATCAACTGCATAAATCCTACGGCGACACCAGAGTGTTCGAGGGGATTGAATTTGGCATCCGCAAGGGAGAGCTGGTGACCCTGCTCGGCCCCTCCGGCTGCGGCAAGTCCACCCTGCTGCGGGCGCTGGCCGGGCTTACCCCGGTCGACGGCGGTCAGGTGCGGGTGGCCGGAGAGGACATCACCTGGCAGGAGCCCCAGAAGCGGGGCATCGGCATGGTGTTCCAGAGCTACGCGCTCTTCCCCAATATGACGGTGTGGGACAACGTCGCCTTCGGCCTCAAGATGAAGCCCCAGCCGGGGCGGGATCTGGCGGCCAGCGTGCAGGATGCTTTGGAACTGGTGGAGCTGGCCGGGTTCGAGCTCCGTTATCCGGCCGAGCTCTCCGGTGGCCAACGTCAGCGGGTGGCGCTCGCCCGGGCCCTGGTGGTGCAGCCGCGGATCCTGCTGCTGGACGAGCCGCTCTCGGCGCTGGATGCCCGCATCCGCCGCAGCCTGCGCCAGCAGATCCGCGAGATCCAGCAGCGCCTCGAGCTCACCACCATCTTCGTGACCCATGACCAAGAGGAGGCGCTGACCATGTCGGATCGGGTGTTCCTGATGAACAAGGGATCCATCGTCCAGAGCGGCAGCCCGGAGGAGATCTACACTCGGCCCGCCAGCGAGTTCGTGGCGAGCTTTATCGGCCACTACAACCTGCTGACCCCGGGGCAGGCCAAGTCCCTGTTCGGGCCACGCTTTGGCAGCAAGCTGGCCCTGAGGCCGGAGTCCATCACCCTGCTGCCGAGCGGGGTGCAGAGCCCGGAGCCCCACCTGCCCGGCATCATTCGCCAGCAGCAGCTGCTCGGCAACGTCATCCGCTATCAGGTGGAGTGCGAGGCGGGCTTGCTGACGGTGGATACCCTCAACCGCTCGGCCCGGGATCTGCTGCCGGTGGGCAGCGCCGTGACCCTGGCGGTGGCCCGGGATCAGCTCTGTGAGGTAGCATAAGGCCATGGATCCCATTCTTTTTTCGACCGGAGTGAAGAGGCCGGTCGCCAACGCAAGGAGCAGCCATGGCACTGGCACTGTTTGATCTGGACGAGACCCTGATCGCGGGGGACTCCGCCAGCCTCTGGCTGGAGTACATGGTGGCAGAGGGGCTGGCCCCGGCAGAGATGATCGCCGAGGAGCAGGCCATGATGTCCCTCTACCACCAGGGCAAGATGGACATGCACCAGTACATGGCCTTCACCCTGCGGCCGCTGGCGGGCAAGTCGCGCCAGTGGCTGGCGCAGCAGTGCCATCACTTCGCCGAACAGGTGCTGCGCGAGCGCCTCTATCCCGAGGGGCTGGCGCGCATCGAGTGGCACCGCAAGCGGGGCGATACCCTGGTGCTTATCTCCGCTTCCGGTGAGCATCTGGTGGCCCCCATGGCGCAGATGCTGGGGATGGATCACTGCGTGGCCATCCTGCTGGATGAAGAGGCCGGCATGCTGACCGGCCAGACCCGCGGCACCCTCAGTTTTCGCGAGGGCAAGGTGGCCCGCATCAACCAGCTGTTTGCCGGGGTGGACAACCCATGGCTGGGCAGTTTCGGCTACAGCGACTCCCACAACGATCTGCCCCTGCTGCGGGCGGTAGACCACCCCCATGCGGTCAACCCGGCGCCGGCCCTGCGCCAGCTGGCAGATGAGCTGGGCTGGCCGACGCTGGCGTGGCAGCGGTGACGCAGGCCCCCCGAATGCAACACGAGAGGCCTGCGGGCCTCTCGTTTTTTGCGGACGTTTTGGCTGCCACTGTGGGCTGGTGTGCTTGGCAGCCAGGTGCTGAAAAACCAGTGCGGGGATCAGCCGTCGCCGGTCGGTGAGGGGGCGGAATGGTCGGCTGACGCCAGAGGAAAGCAGACCCGGTTTTTCCCCTCCCGCTTGGCGCGGTAGACCTCGTTGTCGGCCTGCTCGACCAGGGTCCTGGCCGATACGCCGGTGTGGCTGATAGCCACCCCGGCGCTGAGGGTGATGCGCAGCTCGGGCTCTCGCCACTCCAGCAGCTCCACCCCGTGGCGAAAGGCTTCCAGCAGGGAGGCAAACACGTCAGTGTGTTCATCGAGGCGGAAGATAAGCACCAGCTCTTCGCCGCCATAGCGGCAGAACCAGCCCCATTCATGGAACAGGCTCAAGCCCAGCTTGCTGACCCGCCGGAGCACTACATCACCGGTCTGGTGGCCATAGGTGTCGTTGACCCGCTTGAAGTCGTCCAGATCGAACATCACCAGTCCGATTTGCTTGCCGGCATCGAGCTGCTGCTGCAGGCATTCGTCGAAGAAGCGCCGGTTGTAGAGGGTGGTCAGCTTGTCCTGATTGGCCTGGCGGCGGATCTGGGCAAAGTCCTGGCTGGCGGCTGCCATCTCCTCGTAGACGTTGGCGAGCTCCAGCATCCTGCTGTTGCTCTGGGGGCTGATATTGCCGATGCGGCTGGCACGGATAAGCAGGGTGATCTCCCCCAGCATGCGGCGAAAGTAACGTGACCAGAGCAGGGCCAGCAGCAGATAGAGCACGAAGGCGAATCCGATCATCAGCTGTACGTTGATGGAGACGCTGTTGGTGACCTGTTGCATGTGGGCGGTCGGCGCCACGCTGAGCAGGATCCAGTTCAGTCTGGGGATATGGTGGTAGGCCACCATAAGGTCGCTCGTTTCATCGAGGAAGAAGCCCTGCGGGGCCGACATGCGAACCTGCCAGCCGATCTGGGGCAGGGGTTTGAACACCAGGTTGCGGTCCGGGTGCGCCAGCACAACGCCGTCCTGGTTGAGCAGGATCTGGTAGCCCTCTTCCTGATGATCCAACCGATCCCGTTTGTTTAGCCAGTTGGCGAGGGGGGTGAGTTGGGTATCGAGAGAGAGGACGCCGACCCGCTTGCCCGCCGGATCCTGGATGGTTCTGGCCAGCGCCATGGTCAGGGTGCCCATGGTGTAGTCGTAGTAGGGATCAGTCCAGACCAGCTGATCGGGATGGCGGGAGGCCAGCTGGTACCAGGGACGGGTTCTGGGATCGAACTGGTCATCCGCCTGCCAGGACGGGTAGATCAGCATCTGGCGCAGCTCCGTGCCCACATAGATGTAATCCAGCTCCATTACTGCCTGATAGGCACGCCATGACTGCAGGTAGCGTGCGCGGTTGTGGATCTGCGGCTCGCTGAAATCCTGATAATTTACCTGCTGATAAATCAGCGTAAACTGGCGTTCAAGTTCTTCGAGATAGGGTTCGATCAGGGTATGCAGGTACTGGGTGTTGCGGGCCATCAGGTTGTTCTCCTGCTCCTGGCGCAGGGTGCGTTCCATATGCAGGTAGTAGATGCTGCCGAGCAACAGGACGGGAATGAAAAGCAGCAGCAGGCCAAGCCGCATTCGGGCAATCAAAGACCAGGTGCTCCTGGGCTTGGCTGGGGACATGACGCTATCCTTTTCGTCTCGGGTGACTCCAGCATATATGATGGCGCAGCGCACGTCTAAAGGCGGAAAATGAGAAACTTGCAATGCTGACACACCCCCTGATCCCGGTCATCCATGATGGTGCCATCGGAACCCTGATCCTGGCCCTGGCCATCGAATACCTGATCTTTCGCCGGGGTCTGACCATGGTGCGTGTGCGCCGGCTGCTGCTGGTGGACGGGATCGCCGCCCTGGCGTTGTTCAGCCTCTTCGTTACCGGTTGTCTGCTGGTGCTGGCGCAGGCCCGCACCATGGAACAGCTTCTTGCCCACCCCGAATATCTCGCCAAGGCGGCGCTGTTTCTGCTGATCGTCGCCACCCTCGACTACCCCAGCCGCCTCTTCTATCGCTGGCGGCGCTCCCTGCGCAGTGGCAAGGCGCCGATGATCTCCACCCAGCAGCACTTCCGGGTGGTCTGGATCCTCAGAAGCAACCTGTTGCTGGTGGCCCTGCTGGTCCTGTGAATAAAACCCGCTTTCCTTGCAGACAAGGGACGGGGGAGGCGGGTATCTTGGACAGGATATTCCGTAAAACGCCGATTTAAGGATGAATCGTCATGCGTTCCAATCTAATGTTGCTGATGGCCGCCACCATCTGGGGCATGGGCTTCGTCGCCCAGCGCCTGGGGATGGACCATATGGGGCCATATACCTTCAATGGCCTGCGTTTCCTGCTCGGCGCTTTCTCTCTGTTACCCCTGCTGTGGTGGCTCAAGGCCAGGCAGCCGACCATTGCTCAGGGTTCGCACCAGCAACTGCTGGTGGGCGGCATGCTGGCCGGGCTGGTGCTGTTCTGTGCCGCTTCCCTGCAACAGGTGGGACTGCTCTATACCACGGCTGCCAAGGCGGGCTTCATCACAGGGCTCTACATCATACTGGTCCCCGTGCTGGGTCTGCTGCTCCATCACAAGACGGGTGCCAACACCTGGGTAGGGGCCCTGATCGCGGTGGCCGGCCTCTATGTGCTGAGCGTGACCGATGACTTCACCATCGGCTTTGGCGATCTGCTGCAGGTGATCGGCGCCCTGTTCTGGGCCATTCATCTGCTGGTGCTGGATCACTACGCCAGACGCGTCGCCCCTATCCGGCTGGCCGGGGTGCAGTTCGTGGTCTGCGGCCTGCTCAGTCTTGCCACCGCCTTCGTCATCGAGACGCCGACTCTGGGTGGAGCACTGGCCGGTTGGCAGGCGCTGCTCTATGCAGGGGTAGTGTCGGTCGGTGTGGGGTACACCTTGCAGGTGCTGGGGCAGCGTGGCGCCCACCCGGCCCACGCCGCCATCATCCTCAGTCTGGAGACTGTGTTCGCCGCCGTGGGGGGCGTGCTGCTGCTTGGCGAGACCCTGGACGAGCGCGCCGTCGCCGGTTGTTCCCTGATGCTGGCGGGCATGCTGGTCTCCCAGATCCGGCTGCGCTGGTGGTGGAAATCCCGCCGCGACAAGGTGCCGGCCGATAGTCGCTGATACGGCTCGGCCAGAGAGACGAAGGCCCCGCTTGGCGGGGCCTTCTCTTTGCTGTCGGTTGAGGGGACTACGGGGGGCGATCAGGCCTCCAGCGCCTGATCCAGATCTGCCAGTATGTCCTCGATGGCCTCGATCCCCACCGACAGCCGGATCATCTCCGGCTTGACCCCAGCCTTGGCCTGTTCCTCTTCGCTCAGCTGACGATGGGTGGTGGAGGCGGGGTGACAGGCCAGCGACTTGGCGTCGCCGATATTGACCAGCCGCTTGAAGATCTTCAGCGCATCGTAGAAGCGTACCCCCGCCTCGTAGCCCTCTTTCAGGCCAAACGAGAGGATGGCCGAGGGGCGGCCGGCCATGTACTTCTCCGCCAGCAGGTAGTGAGGGTGACCCGGCAGGCCGGCGTAGCTGACCCAGGCTACCTTGGGGTGATGCTTGAGGTGGTGGGCGACCTGCAGGGCGTTGTCCACGTGGCGCTCCATGCGCAGGCTCAGGGTCTCCAGCCCCTGCAGCAGCAGGAAGGCGTTCATGGGGGCGAGCGCCGCGCCGGTATTGCGCAGGGGCACTGTGCGTACCCGGCCGATGAAGGCCGCCGGGCCAAAGGCCTCGGTGTAGACCACCCCGTGGTAGGAGGGCTCGGGTTGGGTGAGCTGGGGGAAGCGGTCGGCGTGATCCGCCCAGGGGAACTTGCCCGAGTCGACCACCACACCGCCCAGCGAGTTGCCGTGACCGCCGACGTATTTGGTGAGGCTGTGGACGACGATGTCGGCACCGTGCTCGATGGGTTTGCACAGCACAGGGGTGGCGACCGTGTTGTCGACGATGAGGGGCACGCCGCGGGCGTGGGCCACCCTGGCCAGCTCTGCTATGTCCACTATGTTGCCCGCCGGGTTGCCGATGCTCTCGCAGTAGACCGCCTTGGTTTTGTCGTCGATGAGGGCGGCGATGGCCTCGGCGCTGTCATCCCTGGCGAAGCGCACCTCGACCCCGAAGCTCGGTAGCATGTGGGCAAACAGGGTGTAGGTACCGCCATAGAGCTGGGGCGTGGAGACGATGTTGTCGCCGGCGGCGGTCAGGGCCTGGATGGCGTAGGTGATGGCGGCGGAACCGGCCGAAACCACCAGCGCGGCTATGCCCCCTTCCAGCGCAGCCATCCGCTGTTCCAGCACATCGTTGGTGGGATTCATGATGCGGGTGTAGATGTTGCCCGGCACCGCCAGGTTGAACAGATCCGCCCCGTGCTGGGCGCTCTCGAATTCGTAGGCCACCGTCTGGTAGATGGGCACGGCCACCGCCTTGGTGGTGGGGTCGTTGGCAAAGCCGTGGTGCAGGGCCAGGGTCGCATCTTTCATCACACACTCCTTGTTGGATGTCACCATTATGGATGGATAGACGTCCAATCTATCAGTCCCGTGGCCGATGTAAACAGGCAGATCTCCCGTATCTATTCCCTGTCATATCAGAGGCGGCGGCGATATTCCCTGTCGTCAATCTGGTTCATGTCCCACTGCATCAGGCGATTGAGCTGGCTCATGGGATCCTCGATAAACGGCAGCGGACGGGGCAGGATCCGCTTGAAGTAACGGCGCAGGTACTGCTGGATCCGGTTCGGTTTGGGGGAGATGACCTGGTTCATGATGGGGCTCCTGTGGGTTCTCTCTCATGTTCACCGGCAGTATTGAGCTAAAATGCGGAAGTAAAAACTGATGACTTATTGCAACAGGATTTCCTCTTTTATGCCGACCGGTCGCCTCTACCAGCAATTTCAACGACTCGCCCAGCAGCTTGGCTGCGATGAGCGGGAGATCAGCCTCGCCGAGGTGGCGGATCTGCTCTGCTGCACCCCGCGCAATGCCCGCCTGCTGCTGCGCCGGATGCAGGAACAGGGCTGGCTCAGCTGGTCGGCGGAGGCGGGCAGGGGACGGCGTTCCCGGCTCACCCTGCTCGACAGTCAGGAGAGTCTGACTCGCCGCCGGCTGCGGGATCTGCTTAGTCAGGGCCAACTCGCCCAGGCGGTGCGGCTGGCCGAGGATCGGCTGGATCTGCTCACCCCGCTGCTCATCGAACAGCTCGGTCAGGCCACCCGGGAGGGGCGTCAGATCCTGCGGGTGCCCTACTACCGGCCGCTGCCCCAGTTGCTGCCCACCGGCCCCATGCGCCGCTCCGAGGTGCACCTCAGTCGCCAGATCTTCAACGGCCTAACCCGGCGAAATGAGGAAAATGGGGAAATCGAGGGGGATCTGGCCCACCACTGGGAGTGCCTCGGCCCCTGCCACTGGCGCTTCTACCTGAGGCCGGCGGTGCGTTTTCACCACGGCCGCGAGCTGGCGGTGGAGGACGCGATGGAGAGCCTGCTCGCCTTGCGGGATCGCCCGCTGTTCTCCCATCTGGCTCGGTTGGAAAGCCCCTGGCCGCGCACCCTGGATCTGTACCTCGACAGCCCGGATCCCCTGCTGCCCCACCTGCTGGCCGAGCCGGTGGCCGTCATATTGCCGCGCGAGCTCAAGGGGGAGGCGGGGTTTGCCCTGCAGCCGGTGGGCACGGGTCCTTACAAGGTGGTTGCCAACGATCCCCTGCACCTGTGTCTGGAGGCGTTCGACGACTACTTCGGGTTGCGTGCCCTGCTCGACGAAATCGACATCTGGATGCTGCCCGAACTGGCGGAGCGGCTGGAGAGCCACCTGCAGCTGGGGCGTGACAGCCCGGAGCTGGGCACCATGCGCGGCGAGTCCGAGCTCGAGTCCGGCTGCTACTTCCTGTTGCAGGACGACAGATCCGGATCCCTGCAGGATCCAGCCCAGCGCCAGTGGCTGGCCCAGCTGCTCAACCCCATCGCCCTGATGGCCCGGGTCGCCCCCGAACTGCAACGGGGCTGGACCAGCGCGCTGGGGCTTCTGCCTCACTGGCGCGAGGCGCAGCCCTCGCCTCTGCCCGCACCGTTGCATCGACCGACGCGGCTGGTGCTGGCCTGTTTCAACCAGCATCTGGAGTTCAACGAGTGTGCCAACGCCATGAGCTGCCTGCTGGCAGAGCAGGGCATCGAGCTCGAGGTGCGTACCCTGGATTACGGCCGCTGGGTGAGCGGAGAAGATGAAGACGTGGATCTCTGGCTCGGCACCCTCAACCTGGAGCATGAACATGCCTTCGCCCCCTATGCCTGGCTGCAGGGGACGCCGTTGCTGCGCAAGGTATGGGCCGGCCAGCAGGGCTTGTGGCAGGGGTTGACCCAGTGGCGTACCCGCGGCGAGGAGCCAGGCCCGCGCGTTCTGCTGGCCGAGGTGCAACGCCAGGGCCGGTTCGTGCCGCTGTTTCACCACTGGCTGGAGCTGGAGAGCCGGGTCGGGGTGCACGGGGTTCGGATGACGGCGCTCGGCTGGTTCGATTTTCGCAGCGCCTGGCTGCGGCCCGAGCTGGCAGGGCAGCCGGAGGAGGAAAATCCTCGTCAGTAGCCAGCCAGTTGGCTGCTGACAGACGGAGTCGCACTATCGCTCTGCCTGCCCCGAAATGGAGAAAATCGGCTGTAGGCGCACAGAATATGCAATTTCCCTGTGCCATGCTGTTTCAGGTTATTGACCATAAAGTAAATGAGGACAGCGATGAGCAAATATCCAGCAAGTTCCCCCGGAAAATGCCCGATCATGCACGGTGGCTCCACCTCGGTCGAGACCTCCGGCATGGCATGGTGGCCGAAGAGTCTTAACCTCGACATCCTCCATCAGCATGACAGCAAGACCAATCCCCTCGGGGCCGGTTTCAACTATCGGGAGGCCCTGAAGCAGCTCGATATGGCCGAGCTCAAGCGGGACGTGACGGCCCTGATGACCGACAGCCAGGATTGGTGGCCCGCCGACTGGGGCCATTATGGCTGCCTGATGATCCGCATGGCCTGGCACTCAGCCGGTACCTATCGCATCGCGGACGGTCGTGGCGGTGGCGGTACCGGCAACCAGCGCTTTGCCCCGCTCAACTCCTGGCCTGACAACGCCAACCTCGACAAGGCCCGGCGCCTGCTGTGGCCCATCAAGAAAAAATACGGCAACAAGATCAGCTGGGCCGATCTGATGATCCTGGCGGGCACCGTGGCCTATGAGTCCATGGGACTCAAGACCTTCGGTTTCGCCTTCGGCCGCGAGGATATCTGGCATCCGGAAAAAGACATCTACTGGGGCTCCGAGCGGGAGTGGCTGGCGCCGAGCAGCAAGCCGGGCGGTCGCTACTCCGGTGAGCGGGAGCTGGAAAACCCGCTGGCGGCGGTGATGATGGGGCTCATCTACGTCAACCCGGAAGGGGTGGATGGCAACCCGGATCCCCTCAAGACGGCGCAGGATATGCGGGTCACCTTCGCCCGCATGGCCATGAACGACGAGGAGACAGTGGCCCTGACCGCCGGTGGCCACACCGTCGGCAAGGCCCATGGCAACGGGGATGCCAAACGCCTCGGCCCCGAGCCTGAAGGGGCCGCCCTTGAGGAGCAGGGACTGGGCTGGATGAATCACAGCAGTCGCGGTATCGGTCGCGATACGGTAACCAGCGGCATCGAAGGGGCCTGGACCACCCATCCGACCAAGTGGGACAACGGCTACTTCGAACTCCTGTTCAAGTACGACTGGTGGCTGCAAAAATCCCCGGCCGGCGCCCATCAGTGGGAGCCCATCAACATCGCCGAAGAGGACATGCCGGTGGATGTGGAGGACCCCTCGATCCGCTGCAAGCCGATGATGACGGATGCCGACATGGCGCTGAAGTTCGATCCCGAATATCGCAAGATAGCCGAGCGTTTCCGCGCTGATCCGGCCGCCTTCTCCGACGCCTTCGCCCGCGCCTGGTTCAAACTGACCCACAGGGACATGGGGCCGAAGAGCCGTTATGTGGGGCCCTATGTGCCGGCCGAGGATCTGATTTGGCAGGATCCGGTACCAGTCGGTCGCAGCGACTATGACGTGGCCGCGGTCAAGGCGAGGATCGCCGCCAGTGGTCTCACTATCGGCGAGCTGGTGACCACCGCCTGGGACAGTGCCCGCACCTTCCGCGGTTCCGACAAGCGGGGTGGGGCCAATGGCGCCCGCATCCGGCTGGCACCGCAGAAGGATTGGCCGGGCAACGAACCGGAGCGGCTGGCCAGGGTGCTGGGCGTCTATGACAAGCTGGCCGCAGAATGCGGGGTGAGCGTCGCCGATCTGATCGTGCTCGGGGGCAATCTGGGCATAGAGCAGGCTGCCCAGGCGGCGGGGGTGACGGTGAACGTACCCTTCTCGCCAGGCCGGGGCGATGCCAGCCAGGATCAGACTGATGTGGACTCCTTCGCCGTGTTGGAGCCCCTGGCCGACGGTTTCCGTAACTGGCTGAAGCAGGACTATGTGGTCACGCCGGAAGAGCTGTTGCTGGATCGCGCCCAGTTGATGGGGCTGACGGCCCACGAGATGACGGTGCTGGTGGGCGGGATGCGAGTGCTGGGCACCAACCATGGCGGTACCCAGCACGGGGTCCTCACCCACAGGGCGGGCGCCCTGACCACCGACTTCTTCGTCAACCTGACCGACATGGCCTACCAGTGGGTGCCGGCCGGCAACAACCTCTACGAGCTGCGGGAGCGCAGCAGCGGCCAGCTGAAGTGGACGGCCACCCGGGTGGATCTGGTGTTTGGCTCCAACTCGGTGCTGCGGGCCTACGCCGAGGTCTACGCTCAGGACGACAGCAAGGAGAAGTTCGTCTGTGACTTCGTCAGAGCCTGGAACAAGGTGATGAACGCGGATCGCTTCGATCTGCTGGACTGAGCCCCCTGAAACCAAGCCCCGCATGGCCTGCCGTGCGGGGCTTTTTGGTGCCCGGCCGGCCAGGTTGCGACACGCCATGGCGGTGACGAGCGCCGCGGCATGTACCTGTCCTTTTGGGTCTCTCATCGGGTAACATCTTGATCCATCAATGATGGCGAGTCGCCAATCCCTGCTGACAAGGAGTCACCCCATGCTGGAAATGCAGATCCACCCCCGTTTTCAGGAGACAGATGCCCTCGGACACATCAACAATACGGTGCCGGCGGTCTGGTTCGAATCGGCGCGGGATCCCCTGTTCCGGATCTTCTCCCCCGAGCTGGACGTGCACAACTGGCACTTGATCATCGCGGGCTACACGGTGCAGTTCAAACGGGAGCTGTTCTACGGTCAGCCGGTTCTGATCAAAACCGGGGTGCGCCGCATCGGTTCAAGCTCCTTCACGCTCTGGCAGGAAGCCTGGCAGGGAGGCGAGCTGGCCGTCACCGCCGAGACGACCCTGATCCATTTCGATTACCAAACCCGCCAGTCCCTGCCCCTGAGCGAGACCCATCGCGAGGGGCTGCGCGCCTGGCTGATAGAGAGTTAACCCTGGCCTTGATGGCCAATGACAGGACACTTATGCGCAATACCGTGATCGCCCTGAGCCTCGGCCTGGGGCTGGGACTCTGTTCCCTTTCTACCGTGGCAAGCCCCCTTGAAGAGCAGTTCACCCTGATGGAGAAGGGGGCCGATAGTGCCCTCGACACCCGGCTACTGAGTTACGACGGCGTCGACATCCAGGCCTGGATCGACGGCGCCCCCGTCATCATCGCCGTGCCCATCATGAACGAGCAGGGCAAGCAGGAGGGGGAAAGCCGTTACTACTTCAAGGGGGGCAAGCTGTTCGGCGTGAAGGAGCCTGCCGCCCGGTTCGGTTTCGATGACGGGGGCAAGCTGGTCCAGTGGCTGGACGAGAAGGGTCAGCCCGCCGAGTTTGTCAGCAAGATGAGCATGCAGCAGCGCGAGAGCTGGCTCACCAAACGGGCTGCCGAGCTGGCCGGGCTGTTCGCCCCCAGTCCTGCGGAGCGCAAGGCGGCCAGCGGCGGTGTCAAGCTCAAGGGGGCCGATCTTGCCCACTGGCTCTGCAGTGGCAAGCTGATGGCACTGGCCGGGGGCGACAAGGTGATCTTCGAGCAGGATAAGCTCAAGGTCGGCGAGCAGGGGATCGCGGGGGAGGTCTCCCTGCGCCAGGAGAAGGGGTGGCAGGATCTTGGCCTCCAGTGCGAGGTACAGGGCACCCAGGTGACTCGCCTCACCTGGCGGCCGCTACCTGGGGCCAACAAGCCGCAATGAGAAAACAGCAAGGGGGCCATGTCGGCCCCCTTGTCGTATCAGTCAGTTGGCTCAATCCAGCCACTCCACCAGATGGTACTGCTTCTTGCCCCGGCGCAGCAGCAGGTAGCGGTCAAACAGGCGCTCGCCCCGGCCCAGCTGTTCATCCTGCCGGATTTCGCCGTTGAGGCTGATGGCCCCCGCCGCCAGCAGCTCGCGGGCGATGCGCTTCGAGCTGACCAGGCCGCAGGCCACCAGCAGGCTTACCAGGTCTGTCTCCCCCTCGATACGGCTGCTCGGCATGCCATCCTGCGCCAGCTGGGCCAGGTCGCTCTCCCCGAGGCGGGCCACGTCGCCACAAAACAGCAGCTCGCTGATGCGCCGCGCTGCCGCCAGCGCAGCCTTGCCGTGGACCAGTTCGGTCAGCTCGTCTGCCAGCACCTGCTGCGCCTGCTTGCGTCCCTGCCGTGTGGCATCCTCCGCCTCCAGCTCATCGATGGCCGCCAGGGGCAGGAAGCTGTAGTAGCGCAGAAAGCGGTAGACATCCTCGTCCGCGGTGCCAAGCCAGAACTGGTAGAAGGCGTAGGGAGAGGTGAGCGCCGGATCGAGCCAGACTGCCCCGCCCTCGGTCTTGCCGAACTTGGTACCATCGGCCTTGGTGATGAGGGGCAAGGTCATGCCGTAGACCTGGGCCTGATGGAGGCGGCGGGTGAGATCCATGCCGCTGGTGATGTTGCCCCACTGATCGTTGCCGCCGATCTGCAGGGTGCAGCCGAGGCGCTGGTGCAGCACGGCAAAGTCCTGGGATTGCAGCAGGGCGTAGGAGAACTCGGTGAAGGAGATGCCTTGATCCGGGCGGGCCAACCGTTGGCGCACCGATTCCCGCGCCAGCATGGCGTTGACCGAGAAGTGCTTGCCGATGTCGCGCAGGAAGTCGAGGGCCGACATCTGCCCCATCCAGTCGGCATTGTTGACCAGCACGGGAGCTGCCAGTCCATCGCTGGCCGGTAGCAAAGCCTTGATCTGGGCCGACAGGCTGGCCACCCAGCCCTGCACGGTGTCGGCACTGTTGAGGGTTCGTTCGGTTGCCTTGAAACTGGGATCGCCGATAAGGCCGGTGGCGCCGCCCACCAGGGCCACCGGGGTGTGGCCAGCCAGCTGGAAGCGACGCAGCATCAACAGCGGCACCAGGTGGCCGATATGCAGGCTGCCGGCGGTGGGATCGAACCCGCAATAGACGGTGCGCGGCTCGGCCAGATGGGAGGCCAGCGCCTCCGGGTCGGAATTCTGGGCGATAAGCCCGCGCCGGGTCAGCTCGTCAAGCAGATGGGGGTTGATCATGGGTGCTCCAACAACAGGGGAAAAGCCCTTATCCTCACCGTTGGGGGGGCCTCACCGCTATGTCCCCCAGGGGACAGTTTTGCCACTGGCGTGTTAGCATCACAGGGTGTGACGGGGTGCCCTCTTCCCCGCAGCGGGAGCGACAACACCATGACCGGCAGCCACTCATCCAGCACCAACCCATCGCTTATTCCCCACCTGACCGAGGTGGTCGAGGCCCTGAACGGCAGTGCCTTTCCGGCGGCCCTGGTGCGTCTCATCCGCCAGCAGGTGGCCTTCGATTGCGCGCTCTTGTTGGGAGTCGGCCAGCGCCCGGTTTACCTCTATGACAACCTGAATCATCAGCGGGCGCTGCTGTTTGATCGCTACCTCACCAGCCACTTCAGTCAGGATCCCTTTATGCAGGCTTTGAAGGCGGGCCTGGGGGCAGGGGTATGGACCCTGGCCCAGGTGTCACAGGGCAGGCTGGATCCCGACTATCGTCAGCACTTCTACCAGGCTACCGGTTGGCAGGAGGAGGTGGGGCTTATCCTGCCGGTGCGCGAGGAGCTGACCCTGGTGCTGTTTCTGGGGCGCCTCGGCAAGCGCCAGAGCCTTGAGGCGGCAGAGCTGGCCAGGCTGGAGGAGCTGTTCCCCCTGGTGCACTCACTTTGCCGCCAGCACTGGCAGCAGGCACAACCGCGGCTGGCGGAGGGGACCGCCCTGCCGGACAGCGCCCTTATCAAGAGGGCGGTGGAGCAGGGGATGGCTAGCGTGGGAGGGGATCTGCTCACTCGCCGGGAGAGGCAGGTGGCCGGGTTATTGCTACAGGGGCTGGATACCGACACGATTGCTGCTGAGCTCGGGATTGGCAGCGGCACGGTGAAGAATCACCGCAAGCACCTTTATGGCAAGTTGCGCCTCGGTTCGCGCGCCGAGCTGTTCCATTTCTTCCTGAATCACCTGATCACGGCGCCACAGACTCCCGCCGAAGCGGGAGAGGGGGAGTAACGGGGGAGTTTATTTTATGCGCAGCAGAGGGGACTGGGATTTGGGCAGAGTACTGGCCTGCTGGTAACGGGCCTGCAGCTGCTGGAACTCGTGGCTCTGGCGCACCTTGTCCAGTGCTTGCTGCAGGCGGGCGACCTGCCGTTTGTCGGCCAGCGGATTGAAGGCAAAGCAGTTGTCCTGCTCTTCCAGTATGGCGACGGTGACGAAGTCTTCGTTGGGAAAGCCCAGCTCCCTGACCTGATGGCGCAACATCACCTCGTTGCCCGCCACCAGATCGGTGCGTGCCATGATGAGCTGGCGCACCACCTGATCCATCCGCTCTACCGCCATCATATTGCCCGGGGCCAGCCCCCGGTTCAGCAACAGCTGCTCCCCCACATCGGCTTGCATGACGCCGATCCGCAGCGGGGCGAGATCCTCCCGGCTGGCGACTTTGGGGGCATTCTGTTTGCGGCCCATCAGGGAGACCCGTGAATTGCTGATGGGGCAGACCCAGAGAAAGTGGGGATCCCGCTCCCGCGTGCGCGCCGTACTGAACAACACGGCATCCGGTTGCTGGGTCAGCAGGTACCAGCCACGAGCCCAGGGCAGAAAGTGGATGGGCTGCTCCGGCTCACCCATCTCGCGCCACATCAGGCGCAGCAGCTCGACAGCCATACCGATGGATTTGCCGTCCTTGTCCTGGCCATTGAGCGGCATGTTCTGCTCGGAATAGTAGATAAGCGCCGGCGCCGGGAGGGCAATCAGCAGAGAGAGCAAGGCGAGAGCCGCGAGCAGGTGGCGCATGGTGCACTCCTTCCATCGAGTGTGCCTGAGACTATCTAACAGTCTATGTGCCCTTTGCCATAACGTCACAAGCTGGTGGTGGATATCCTGCGTCACCGGGCCAATCCAATAGAGCGGAAAAAAACAGGCCACCTTGCGGTGGCCTGTTGTCATTTGAACAGAGCTTCCAGCTCGGCTTCGGCCTGGGTCCGGGCTTCGGTTTGCGCCTCGTCGCTCAGGGGGGCAGTCGCGCGGCTGAGCGCTTTGGTCGCCTCCTGGCTGACGGTGGCTGCCGCGCTGCTGGTGGCTTGCTTGGCCTGGGTTGTCACCGCCTTGGTGGCCTCCTGGCTGACGGTGGCTGCCGCGCTGCTGGTTGCCTGCTTGGCCTGAGTTGTCTCCGCCTTGGTGGCCTCCTGGCTGACGGTGGCTGCCGCGCTGCTGGTGGCTTGCTTGGCCTGGGTCGTCACTGCCTTGGTGGCTTCCTGGCTGACGGTGGCTGCCGCGCTGCCGGTGGCTTGCTTGGCCTGGGTCGTCACTGCCTTGGTGGCTTCCTGGCTGACGGTGGCTGCCGCGCTGCCGGTGGCTTGCTTGGCCTGAGTTGTCACCGCCTTGGTGGCCGCCTGGCTGGTGGAGGTCGCCACGCTGTTGACGCCCTGTTTGGCGGTATCGGCGATGGTTTTGCCAGCCTGCTGGCTCAGGGCATCGGTGACGCTGCCTTGGGTCCCATTCACGACAGTGCCGAGGATGGCATTGCTGCCCGCACCACCCAAGGTGGCGGCTGCCTGGGTGATGGGATTGTTCTGCCAGCCTTGCATTGCGCTTGGCCAGACGGGGGCCGTGGCCGCCAGATTCTCACCAAAGGTCTGGGTAGAGCCATCCCCTTTTTGCAGCAGCACGGACATCTGGTTGGTTTGCGAGTTCCACACCATGCCGGCCTGCTTGGCGATGTCCGGTACCGGGGCGTAGCGGGAGATCACGTAGAACAGGGGACCTTCCTGCTGCAGCTCGTTGGCGGTCTTGAGCAGCTGCATGGTGGTGTCGTAGTTGGGGCCGAGGATGGCGGTCATCCGATCCTTGATCAGAGGTTGTTCGAACAGATTGACTTCATTGGGGTCGAAGCCGACCAGTGGCTTGAGCAGGGCCCACATCAGCTGGCTGGTGGGGCTCATCATCAACAGGGGGGCAACGCAGGCAGACAACATCAGGCTCAGGCAGGCCGCCTTGAGCAACGGCATGATACGCATCGGGATAATATCCAATAACGATTTGATAAATAAGGTTATATTTTGTCTTGAAACGACAAGTTCACCGGGAATGTGCAGCTGGCCGCGAGATGCTGCCGGCGGGCGCTGGCAGGCTACCATATTGGTTCCGGAATACCAGCAGGTCGTCTATTTATCAGTCAAGTAAACCCGGGGAGTGGTCGCTTCCTGAAAAGAGCTTCAACAGAAAACAGGATGACCCCTATGAGATACCTCTTGCCCTGCCTGCTGGCACTTCTCTGGCAGACCCCTGCGCAGGCCTCGTTGAAGACGACGGTCGTGGGTGATTCGGCCGCTACCGAGCTGGTGTTGCCGCTGAACGCCTTGTCGGAGCGTATCTGCTGGTACCAGGATCAGAAATATTCCCAGGGGGCGCGCATCCGGCAGGGAGATACCTGGCTGGAGTGCGGGCCGCAAAACGAGCTGGAGAGCAATGGCCCCCTGATCTGGCGCTCCCCGGTGGAGGTTAGTGCCGAGCCGGCGAGGGACAAAAACCGTCAGACAATTACCGTCGGCCAGTGAGCTTTTCTTGATCCAGCTAAAGACACAGACGTGATCCATATCGCATAATGCACCTCCTTTCATCTCATGGCTGGAACCTAAGAAATGGCTCGTCGCTCTTCCAATGCACAACGTCGTCGCAGTAGCTGGTGGTACAAACGCCTGTTGGCCAGAGAGCGGGAAGAACGGGAAGCACGTTCCGTCCGGGATTGATGCAGCATTGAAAAACGGAGCCTCGGCTCCGTTTTTTGTGCATGACAACTGGCGATGGTACGAACGGGGGCCCTCGGGCCCCCGTTTTTATTGGCAGACCGCTTAGCGCTGCAGGGCAGCCAGGGCCAGCTCGACCCGCTTGGCATATTCGGGGTCGGCCTGCTCGAAGTGCTTGAGCTGGGCCGCGACGATGGCGTTGTCCTCCACATTGACCAGGGAGCGGGCCAGGTTGGCGGCCAGACGTGCGCGCTGCCCCTCGTCCATCAGGCGGAACAGCGCCCCCGGCTGGCTGTAGTAGTCAGCGTCGTAGTCGCGGAAGTCGTAGTGCAGCGCGGCTCCCTCCAGACTCAGGGCCGGCTCGTGTTGGCCACTCGGGGTCTGGGTGCCGAAGCGGTTCGGCTGGTAGTTGGGGCTGGCGCCACCGTTGCCATCGCTGCGCATGGCGCCGTCACGGTGCGCGGTGTGGAACGGGCAGCGCGGGGCGTTGACCGGCAGCAGGCCGTGGTTGACCCCGAGGCGATAGCGCTGGGTATCGCCGTAGGAGAACAGCCGCCCCTGCAGCATGCGATCCGGCGAGAAGCCGATACCGGGCACCACGTTGGCCGGGGTGAAGGCGGCCTGCTCCACGTGGGCGAAGTAGTTGTCCGGGTTCTGGTTGAGTTCCAGCACGCCGACCGGGATCAGCGGGTAGTCGCCGTGGGGCCACACCTTGGTGAGGTCGAACGGGTGTACCTTGCTGGTGTGGGCCTCGGACTCCGGCATCACCTGCACATAGACCTTCCAGCGCGGGAAGTCGCCGCGCTCGATGGCGTTGTAAAGGTCGGCCTGGCTGGTCTCCCGATCCTGGCCGACGGCGGTGGCGGCCTCTTCATCGGTGTAGAAGCTGTGGCCCTGCTCGGTCTTGAAGTGGAACTTGACCCAGAAGCGCTCGTTGGCGTCGTTGATGAAGCTGAAGGTGTGGCTGCCGTAGCCGTTCATCTCGCGCAGGCTCTTGGGGATGCCGCGGTCGCTGAACAGGATGGTGACCTGGTGCAGGGATTCCGGGTGACGGGACCAGAAGTCCCAAGCGGCGGTGGCGCTGCGCAGGTTGGTGCGCGGGTCCCGCTTCTGGGTGTGGATGAAGTCGGGGAATTTCAGCGGATCGCGGATGAAGAAGACCGGGGTGTTGTTGCCCACCAGATCCCAGTTGCCCTGCTCGGTGTAGAACTTGAGGGCAAAGCCGCGCACGTCGCGCTCGGCGTCGGCGGCACCCTTCTCGCCTGCCACGGTGGAGAAGCGCAGGAACACCGGGGTCTGCTTGCCGATGGTGTTGAACAGGTCGGCCTTGCTGAACGCGCTGATGTCATGGGTCACGGTGAAGGTGCCGTAGGCGCCCGAGCCCTTGGCGTGCACCACCCGCTCCGGGATGCGCTCGCGATCGAAATGGGCCAGTTTCTCCAGCAACCAGACATCCTGCAGCAGGACGGGGCCGCGCGGGCCGGCAGTGAGGCTGTTGTTGTTGTCGACGACGGGGGCGCCGTTGGCGCTGTGCAGGGTCTTGTCGGTCATGATGCTTCTCCTCGTTGATATGGGGTCCAGCCTACGGATCACGAGACAGAGGCGCCAATGGGCCTTTCCTCACCTTTTGATAGGCATTGCAAATGGGTGTGGCAGGGGGTGACCGGCCCCTTGTGATGTTGCATGATGAAGCTTTCGAGAAGGAGCCTCAGATGCATATCACCATCCGCCATGCCGAACCGGCCGACGCCCCCGCCCTGCGGGATCTCTACGCCATGCCCAATGCCCAGGCGGGCACCCTGCAACTGCCCTATCCGACCCTGGGGGTCTGGCAGAAGCGGCTGGAGAGCGGCAGCGTGGTGGCGCTGGTAGCGGAGGTCGATGGCCTGCTGGTAGGGAATATTTCACTCCATATTGAGCCCAATCCCAGGCGCAAGCATGTTGCCTCTATCGGCATGGGGGTAAGGGATGATTGGGCCGGCAAGGGGGTAGGCTCGGCTCTGCTGGCGGCAGCGCTGGAGATGGCCGACAACTGGCTCAACTTGCGCCGCATCGAGCTCACCGTCTATACCGACAATCAGGCGGCGCAAACGCTCTATCGCAAGTTCGGTTTTGTGGAAGAGGGGCTGGCCCGTGGTTACGCCTTTCGCCAGGGCGAGTATGTGGATGCCCTCTACATGGCACGGATCAGGGAGGCGGGCTGAGTGGTTGTCGACTATCGGGCCAGGCTGCGGCCGGTGATCCGGGCACTGGAGCAGGATCCTGACCTTTCCATCGAGGCGCTGGCGAGCCGCGCCTGTCTCTCCTTCTACCACTTCCACCGGGTGTTTACCGCCGTGGCTGGCGAGACGCCAGGGGAGATGTGCCGGCGCCTGCGCATGCAGCGGGCGGCCTGGCAGCTCTGTTACACCGATGCCAGCGTCACCGCCATTGCCCTCGGGGCGGGGCTTGCCAGCTCCCAGGCGTTTGCCAAGGCGTTTCGTCGTCACTATGGCTGCACCCCGGGGGCGTTTCGCCGCGACAAGCGCAAGAATGGACACCTGGAGAGCAAGGAGGGACACGCATGGAATGACCTGCTCCCTTATGCTGAAGGCCAGACATCAGCAAGGAGCAACACCATGAAAACAGTCGAGATGGATGCCCGTACCCTGGCCTATATCCGGGTAACCGGTCCCTATGGCGAAGGATATGACGCCGTCTGCGGCCGGCTGCACCAGTGGGCGGCCGTGCGTGGCCTGGAGGGCGGGGAGTGGATCTTCATTTACCACGACAACCCGGAGGTGACGCCGCCGGCCCAGTGCCGCACCGACATCGGCATCACGGTACCGGCCGAGGTGCGTGGTGAAGGGGAGGTGGAGACCCAGCTCATCCCCGCCGGGCGCTATGCCCAGTCCCGCTACCTCATCACGGATCGCAGCCAGTACGGGCCGCGCTGGCAGGAGCATATCGGCGACATAGTCGCGGCCGGGCTGGAGTTTGGCGACGGCCCCTGCTTCGAGCTCTACCACAGCGTGAGCAACGATCCGCTGCAAGATGACGTGAGCTTCTGCTCCAGCCTCAAGGGGTAAGCCACAGGGCTGATAAAAGACGAAAAGAACAGAGCCGGACAGTGTCCGGCTCTGTTCTTTTCGGGAAGCGACGTTTAGCGCTGGAAGCTCTTCTGGGCGAACTTGGGACGGGCGTTCATGATCTGCTCCACCTGCTCCTCGCTCATCTTGCCGCGGGAGAGGCCCAGCACCTTGTAGGTGAGCAGCGGCCGGGCCGGCAGGGCGATCATCAGGGCACGGATCTGGTTCTCGTCATCCTTCTCTCGCAGCGGTCTGCCATAGGCGTAGGTGAGCACGCCGGCATCCATCAGATTTTTGACGGCAGGCTCGGTGATCGGCAGGTTTATGACGCTTTTACGCTGCAGCACGAACTCCCGCAGCACCGCCTTCTCGTTGAAGTCGAGAAAACCGATCATCTGGGCCAGCTGATCCTGCTGGCGGCGTGATTGCCACTCCTCGCAGCCCCACTCCCAGGCGATGAGGAATCCCTGGCTGCAGAAGTAGGAGATGGCGATCAGCATGCCGACCCCCAGCCAGGCCGCGTGATCCGTGGCCCACTGGCTGACGGCGCCGTTCATTAGCCCAGCCGGAAACAGCAATATGATGCTGCAGCAGAGCAGTAACCAGACCATCAGCCAGTTAAGGCGGTTCAGTTGATAGAAATGTTGGATCCACCGTTTCATCGCTCATCCTTCCCAAACTGTTGTGGATAGTGAGCAACACTCAGCAAAGGGTGTGCCAACGCAGCACAAATAAAAAAGCCCCCTTGGCAGGGGGCTTTTCGGGACCGGACGGGTCGACTACAGGGCGGCGATTTCGGCCTGCTGGGCTTCCAGCTTGGTAAGCTGGAGACGGTAATCTTCCAGCTTCTCGCGCTCCTTGGCGATGACCGCTTCCGGCGCCTTGGCGACGAAGGCCTCGTTGCCGAGCTTGCCTTCGATGCGGCCGCACTCGCCGACCAGCTTGGCGACTTCTTTGGCCAGACGGGCCAGTTCGGCATCCTTGTCGATGAGACCGGCCATCGGGATCATCAGCTCGGTGGCACCGATCAGCTTCTTCACCGACAGCGGGGCTGCTTCACTTTCGCCAAGCACGCGGATGGATTCCAGACGGGCCAGGGACTTGAGGAAGGCCTCGTTTTCTGCGGCGCGCAGGGCGTCCTTGGCATCGCATTTGAGCAGCACGTTGAGGGGCACGCTCGGCGCCACGTTCATCTCGGCGCGAATGTTGCGGATGCTGACGATGAACTCCTTCACCCACTCCTGATCCGCCATCGCGGCGTCGTCCACCTTGGCGGCGTCGAACTCCGGGAAGGCCTGCATCATGATGGTGTCGGCGTGCACGCCGGCCAGCGGGGCGACCGACTTCCAGATGGTCTCGGTGATGAACGGAATGATCGGGTGCGCCAGACGCAGCAGGGTTTCCAGCACAGTCACCAGGGTGTGGCGGACAGCGCGCTGCTCGGCTTCGGATCCCTTGTTCAGCACCGGTTTGGTCAGTTCCAGATACCAGTCACAGAACTGATTCCAGATAAATTCGTACAGCACGCCGGCCGCGATGTCGAAGCGGTAGGTATCCAGCGCGGTACGGAAATCGCGGATGGCCACCTGCAGCTGGGACTGGATCCAGCGATCCGCCAGGCTGAACTGCATCTCGCCGCCATTACCTTGCGAAGAGAAGCCGCAATCCTGATCTTCGGTGTTCATCAGCACATAGCGGGAGGCGTTCCACAGCTTGTTGCAGAAGTTGTTGTAGCCATCCAGGCGCTTCATGTCCCAGTTGATGTCGCGACCGGTAGAGGCCAGCGCCGCCAGGGTGAAGCGCAGGGCGTCGGTGCCATGGGCGCCGATCCCTTCCGGGAACTGCTTGGCAGTCCGCTTGGCGATCTTCTCGGCCATCTGCGGCTGCATCATGTTGCCGGTACGCTTCTCCAGCAAGTCTTCCAGGCTGATGCCGTCGATCATGTCGAGGGGATCCAGCACGTTGCCCTTGGACTTGGACATCTTCTGGCCTTCTTCGTCACGAATGAGGCCGGTGATGTAGACGGTCTTGAACGGTACTTGTGGCTGGCCGTTTTCGTCCTTGATGAAGTGCATGGTCATCATGATCATCCGGGCGATCCAGAAGAAGATGATGTCGAAGCCGCTCATCAGTACGTCGGTCGGGTGGAAGGTCTTGAGCGCCTCGGTATTGTTCGGCCAGCCCAGGGTGGAGAAGGTCCACAGGGCGGAGCTGAACCAGGTATCGAGCACATCTTCGTCCTGACGCAGCACGGTCACGGACGGGATGTTGTGCTTGGTACGCACTTCCTCTTCGCTGCGGCCCACATAGACGTTGCCGGCATCGTCATACCAGGCCGGGATGCGGTGACCCCACCACAGCTGGCGGGAGACGCACCAGTCCTGAATGTCGCGCATCCAGGAGAAGTACATGTTCTCGTACTGCTTGGGCACGAACTGGATGCGGCCATCTTCGACGGCTTCGATGGCGGTCTTGGCCATGGGCGCCACGCGTACGTACCACTGGTCGGTCAGCATCGGCTCGATGGGCACGCCACCGCGATCGCCATAAGGCTGCTGCAGCACGTGATCCTTGATCTCGTCCAGCAGGCCCAGCTCTTCCAGCTTGGCCAGGATCGCCTTGCGGGCGGCGAAGCGTTCGAGACCGGCGAACTCGGCCGGCAGGGCGGCGTCGTAGGCAGTGCAGGGGTTGCCGTTGGTGTCGACCACTTCGGCTTCGGCACGCACGTGGGCGTCCAGAGTGAAGATGTTGATCATCGGCAGGCTGTGGCGCTTGCCGACCTCGTTATCGTTGAAGTCGTGGGCCGGGGTGATCTTCACGCAACCGGTGCCCTTCTCCATGTCGGCGTGCTCATCGGCGACGATGGGGATCAGGCGGTTCACCAGCGGTAGCAGGATGTGCTGGCCGATCAGCGCCTTGTAACGGGGATCTTCCGGGTTCACGGCGACGGCGGTATCGCCCAGCATGGTCTCCGGACGAGTGGTGGCAACG
This sequence comes from Aeromonas sp. S18(2024), assembly GCF_041402525.1. Classification (NCBI taxonomy): domain Bacteria; kingdom Pseudomonadati; phylum Pseudomonadota; class Gammaproteobacteria; order Aeromonadales; family Aeromonadaceae; genus Aeromonas; species Aeromonas sp. S18(2024). The sequence continues at coordinate 52,881 of NZ_JBGLQV010000006.1, forward strand.
ATCAGGTAATCCTTGCCCTCGGCGGTCTTGGCGCCGTTGGCCAGCGGATAGCGCAGGTGCCACATGTGGCCCTTGATCTCGCGGTTTTCCACTTCCAGATCGGAGATGGCGGTGTTGAGCTTGGGATCCCAATTCACCAGGCGCTTGCCGCGGTACATCAGGCCATCTTCGTAGAGACGGACGAACACTTCCTGCACGGCGGCGGAGAGACCCTCATCCATGGTGAAGCGCTCGCGCTCCCAGTCCACGGAGTCGCCGAGACGGCGCATCTGGCGGGTGATGGTGCCACCGGACTCTTCCTTCCACTGCCAGATCTTGTCGATGAAGGCATCACGGCCGTAATCGTGACGGGTTTTGCCCTCTTCGGCGGCGATCTTGCGCTCAACCACCATCTGGGTGGCGATACCGGCGTGGTCGGTACCCGCCTGCCACAGGGTGTTCTTGCCCTGCATGCGGTTGTAGCGGATCAGGGTGTCCATCAGGGTCTGCTGGAAGGCGTGACCCATGTGCAGGCTGCCGGTGACGTTCGGCGGCGGGATCATGATGCAGAAGGAGTCTTTGCTGGTATCGCCGTGGGGCTTGAAGTAGCCCTGAGATTCCCAGTGCTGGTAGAGCGCCTGTTCGATGGCGTTGTGATTAAAAGTCTTTTCCATGGTCTCGCCGTATTCTGGATGGATGGATTCTGGTGTTGATTCGTCGTGGATCACAGGCGGCGCAGTCAGGGCTGCGCCGGATCCGGTGCGGCAAGGACGGGCTGATCCCTCATCTCGAGGGTGTGGCCCGCCTGGCGATAGTGCTTGTAGCGCTCGCGGGCTTGCTGCTTTTGCGTTTCGTCAGTGGGGACAAAATCTACCACTTGAGCGAAGTGTCCTGCAAACAAAGGTGTTTCTCTGGCCAGATTGACGAGGCGGGCGTAGCGCCGCTTCGGCGGCTGGTGGCCTATCTCCACCGGTGCCTGGCCGCTTTCGCCCTGCAGCTGGTGCGGCACGAAGCGATCCGGCGGCAGTTGCCACAGAAGTTCGTCCAGGCGTAGAGCCTGGGCTTCGTCATCGCAGAACAGGTAGAGGTGGCCCGCGCCCCAGGAGTCGGCCACCAGTTGGCAGACGAATCGCTCGACGGCACTGCCCCGCTCGTCATCCTGTTCGCTCATCAGGTAAAAAGTCACTTGGCTCATCAGGTGGATCCCGTTTTGCGGTGACGGAAAATTGACCGTCGCCGAGGCTGACAGGGCATTGTCCTGTCGGCGGCTCACTGACACAAGAATGAAACAAGGAAGAGGCGGGCCTCTTCCTTGTGGTTCGGGGTAACACCAACCCCATTGATGCACGCATCAGATGGGGCAGGAGAGTTACTCTTTCTCTTCGATATCCACGCCGGCCCGGTTCAGCAGGAACTGGGTCAGCAGGGGCACCGGACGACCGGTGGAACCCTTCTCCTTGCCACTCTTCCAGGCGGTCCCGGCGATATCCAGGTGGGCCCAGTTGTACTTCTTGGTGAAGCGCGACAGGAAGGCGGCGGCGGTGATGGTGCCAGCCGGACGACCGCCGATGTTGGCCATGTCGGCAAACGGGCTGTCGATCTGTTCCTGATACTCGTCGAACAGGGGCAGGCGCCAGGCTCGGTCACCGGCCTGTTCGGAGGCGTTGAGCAGCTCGTGGGCCAGCGGGTTGTGGTTGGCCAGCAGACCCGAGGTGTGGTGACCCAGGGCGATGACGCAGGCACCGGTCAGGGTCGCCACGTCGATCACTGTATCCGGCTCGAAGCGATCGACATAGGTGAGGGCATCGCACAGTACCAGACGGCCTTCCGCATCTGTGTTGAGCACTTCGATGGTCTGGCCGGACATGGAGGTGAGGATGTCACCCGGACGATAGGCGTTGCCACCCGGCATGTTCTCGCAGCCTGCCAGCACGCCGATAACGTTGATAGGCAGCTGCAGCTGGGCCAGGGCGTGCATGGTACCGAGCACGGAGGCGGCGCCACCCATGTCGTACTTCATCTCGTCCATGCCGTCCGCCGGCTTGATGGAGATGCCGCCGGAGTCAAACGTCAGTCCCTTGCCCACCAGCACGATGGGCTTGGCGTCCGGATGGCCCTTGTATTCGATGATGGCCATCATGGCTTCGTTCTCGGAGCCGCGGGCCACCGCCAGGTAGGAGTTCATGCCGAGCTCGGCCATCTCCTGCTCGCCCACCACCTTGGTGGTGATGTTGTCGAAGGCATCGGCCAGACGACGGGCCTGGGAGGCCAGATAGGCCGGGTTGCAGACGTTGGGCGGCATGTTGGCCACGTCGCGGCAGACCCGTACCCCTTTCGCCACGGCCAGACCGTGGGCGATGGCTTTTTCGCCTATGGTCAGCTCGCGACGGGTCGGCACGTTGAACACCAGCTTGCGCAGCGGGCGACGGGGCTCGGCCTTGTTGGTCTTGAACTGATCAAAGCTGTAGAGGCCCGCCTTGGTGGTTTCCACCGCCTGGCGCACCTTCCAATAGGTGTCCCGACCCTTGACGTGCAGCTCGGTCAGGAAGCAGACCGCTTCCATGGAGCCGGTTTCGTTCAGGGTGGTGATGGTCTTGTTGATGATCTGTTTGTACTGGCGCTCGTCGAGCTCGCGTTCTTTACCACAGCCTACCAGCAGCACACGTTCGCTGAGCACGCCCGGAACTTGATGCAGCAGCAGCATTTGACCCGGTTTCCCTTCCAGGTCACCACGGCGCAGCAGCGAGCTGATGTAGCCATCGCTGATCTTGTCCAGTTGTTCGGCAACCGGAGAGAGACGACGGGGTTCGAAGACGCCGACGACGACGCAGGCACTGCGTTGCTTCTCAGGACTGCCACTCTTTACACTGAACTCCATGGAATCTCCTACATCCTAAAGACAAAAGGCACCTTTTATTGAATAATGCGGTGCTTGTTGGGGTATCAGAGGCGGAGCGAACAGCCACTGGCTCCGCAGTTCAAACTGGTAAAAATCCAGTATACGGCCCTATTTTTCAGGCATTCGACTAAAAACACAAGTTTACTTGGGAATGACTGTGATCGTTTTCCGATATTTGTTCAGGGAAACCCTGAAAACCCAGCTGGCAGTGTTATTCGTATTGCTGCTTATCTTTGTCAGCCAACAATTCATCAAGATCATTGGCGATGCCGCCGATGGTGAGGTGCCGACGCGCCTGGTCTCCACCCTGCTGCTGCTCAACCTGCCGAACATGGCCTTGTTGATGCTGCCAATCAGCCTGTTTTTAGCCATCTTGTTTGCCCACGGTCGTCTGTACGCAGAAAGCGAGATGACAGTGATGCATGCGGTAGGTTTCAGCCACCGTTTCGTGATGCGCAGCGCCATGTTGCTGGCGCTGCTGACCGCCGCCGTGGCCGCCTTCAATACCGGTTGGGTGGCCCCCTTGGCCAAGGAGCGCGAGTACCAGGTGATCGACGAATTCAAGGCCGATCCCGGGGTTTCCTTCCTGCAGGCCGGTCGTTTCATGGAGCTCGACAAGGGGCGGCTGGTTGCCTACATCCAGGATTTGAACGAAAACGGCTCCAAGTTGCAGAAAGTCTTCGTGTTGCAACGGGCTGAGGGGAACAAGCCTCCTTCAGTGGTCGTTGCGGACGAAGGTGTGGTGAGCGTTGATGATGACGGGCTGCAATGGCTGACCCTGAAGGATGGTTCCCGTTACGAGGGGCACTTCTCCGGCAAGCAGTTCCAGATCTCCGATTTTCGCGAGTATGGGCTGGTCGTCCGTCAGCAGGAGATGGAACACTCCAATCGCAAGGCGGCCGCCAAGGCGACCGTGGAGCTGTTGGGGACCCAGGACAACAGCCTGATGGCGGAGCTGCAGTGGCGCATCTCGCTGCCCCTCTCCATTCCGGTGCTGACCCTGCTGGTAGTGCCGCTGGCCAGGGTCAACCCCCGTCAGGGGCGCTATGCCAAGTTGTTGCCGGCCATCCTGCTCTATCTCTCCTATTTCCTGCTGCTCAGTGCCGCCCGTTCGGCCATCGACAGCGGCCGTCTGCCCCACTGGCCCGGGATGTTCCTGGTGCCGCTCGCCTACCTGCTGTTCATCGGCCTGCCTCTCAACCTGCAGGGCACCAGCTGGTGGAACCGGGTGAAGGGGCAGTATTTCAAAAGAAAATCAGCATGATGCTGCAACATAGGAACTTCTGCTGATGTTTGGCATTCTCGACAGACATGGCGACCGGATCACTTTGATGTCGCACCCGCTCTATGCGCCTGTATTTGAGGGAAAAATCAGCATGATGCTGCAACAGGGGAGTCTCTGCTGATGTTTGGTATTCTCGACAGATATATCGGCCGGATCATTTTCATGTCGATCCTGCTGTGCGAAGTGACCTTGGTCGGCCTGGCTGCGCTCATCAAGTATGTGGAGCAGCTCAAGTCGGTTGGGGACGGCAACTACGACATGGTCAATGCGCTCTATTTTGTGCTGCTCTCCATGCCGAAAGAGGCCGTGCTCTTCTTCCCGCTGGCGGCCCTGCTGGGCGGTCTGATTGGTCTGGGCCAGCTCGCTACCAGCTCCGAGCTGGTGGTGATGCAGGCGGCGGGTCGCTCCAAGATCAGCATCGTTATGGCGGCGCTCAAGACGGCCATTCCCCTGATGATAGTGGTGGGCCTGATGGGCGAATACGTGGCGCCCATCGCCAAGCGGATGGCGGATGACATCAAGGCGGGAGCCCTGTCGGAAGGGCGCCTGACGGTTTCGGCCTATGGCGTCTGGGCTCGCGATGGCAACAACTTCGTCAATATCAATGGGGTGCGCAACGATGGCGCCCTGACCGGCATCACCCTCTATCGCTTCACTCCGGATCGCAAGCTCATCGACGTCATCCAGGCGCAGGAAGGCGTGTTCGAGCAACACCACTGGCTGCTCAAGCAGACGCAGGTGACCCGTTTCGATGACCCGACCCGGATCCAGAGCGAGCAGCATGAGAAGATGGAGTGGCGCTCCGAACTCACGCCCAAGCAGCTGGGGGTGGTGAGTGTCGATCCGGAGAACCTCTCGGTCTCCGGTTTGCAGGACTATATCGGCTATCTGGATGCCAACAAGCAGGATGCCGGTCGCTACAAGCTGGAGCTGTGGCGCAAGCTGCTGTCACCTCTCTCCGTGGTGGCGATGATCCTGCTGGCCTCCTCTTTCATTTTCGGCCCGCTGCGCTCGGTGAGCATGGGGGCACGGATGCTGATGGGGATCATGACCGGCTTCGCCGTCTACGTGAGCGATCGGGTGTTTGGCCCCGTCAGCCTGGTCTATTCGGTGCCCCCCATTCTGGCGGCCGTGGCCCCCAGCCTGCTGTTTGGCGGCATCTCCTTCTACATCCTCAGTCGCAAGCAGTAACGCGCTGTTTGAAATGCAAAGAGGGCACCCATCGGGTGCCCTCTTTCGTTGCTGCCGGCTTGAATTACTTGTTCAGCAGCTCCAGGTTGGCCTGTTTGTCCAGCACCACGACCCTGCATTCGGCCCAGATATCCTGGAAGGCGCGCGGCTCCTTGCGGTTGAACAGGCACATCAGGTTGCCAAGACCGAAGGCAGCCGTGGCGAGGCGGATCAGCGCCTGGGTGATGCGAATGTTGCTGCCATCTTCATTCTGGATGCGCAGGCGCCAGGCGCGCATGCCGATAGTCTGGCCGGCACGAGTCCAGAACCAGGTGTAGAAGCCGCAGATGACGAAGGCGAGCCAGAGGGTGTAGATCAGGCTGTAGCGGTGGCGGGTCAGCAACCAGAGGGAATCTTCTCCCGCCGGCACGCTGGCCATGCCGGTCACCAGCAGTAATTTGGCCACCGCCATGCCGATAAAGCCGGCAATGATGAGCAAGGAGGTCACCACCAGGGAGTCATAGATCAGGGCGCCGAGACGGCGCAGCAACCCGGCAGACGGGTAGCCTGGCTTGGTGGAAGAGGGAGGCGTTTGTTGGACTTGTTTGCGCTTGGCCATCGTTTTTATTCCATTAAGATGATGGCGGCATTCTATGTAACTGATCCTGCATCGGCAAGGCGTTGAATAAATGAACAAATAGGTGCGGGCAATAGAAAAACACCTTGCATGGTATCGCGCCATTCGTATAATTCCCCGCAGTTGCCCGGGTGGCGAAATCGGTAGACGCAGCGGATTCAAAATCCGCCGGTGAATAACCGTGTCGGTTCGAGTCCGACCCCGGGCACCATCAAATTCATGACAAAAGGCCATCAGCAATGATGGCCTTTTGTTTTTTCGTACTCCGCGTTAGTTCCGTGCTGCCAGCACCATGGTGAGTTATCCCGTTATCCCCACCTTTCGTATCTCCTGCATCGCTCATCGAATAGCCGATAAATAGCGACATTTACCCGCAATATCCCGTCACTTTATCTTTTTTCACAACTATCAGCCCAGCAGGGCAAACAGCAGGGTGCCAAGTGTGCCGACCAGCGTCATCAGGACGAGGATCCCGGGCTTGCCATGGAGCTTGGTCCACATAAACAGGCTGGTGAGGGCGAGCAGCAGCAGGGCCAGTGCGGCCAGATCGCCAAACAGCTGCCAGCCGAGGCCGGTGCCCATGCCCCGATGCAGCCGGTTGAGGCTGGCGGCAAAGTTGGCCTGCTGCCATTCGGTGCGCACCAGCAGGGTACCTTCCACATAGCTGGCGGCGACGCTTTGGGTGAGGGTGACCGCGCGCATCTCCCAGCGGGCGGGCAGGGTGAGCGAGCCGGTCGGGGTGGGCAGGGTCTGGGCCGGCGTGATCATGGCGCGCCCTTCATCAAAGCCGTCCGGATAACGCTGGCGCAGCAGGGATTGCAACGCCTCCGGGCTGGTCAGCGGCGCGTCCAGTACGATCTCTTCGCTCGACTTATCGGTATGGGGGCCCGGAATGGGCAGGACGGCCCTGTGTTGCAACCAGAGACCGGTGAGGCCGTAGAGCAACATCAGGGTGAGGGTGAAAAAGCCGGCCCAGGCATGCAGGCGGCGCACCCATTTGTTGTTGTGAAGGGGAAATCGGTGTCGTTTCATGGTGTGGCGCGTCATAAAAAATTGGCCAGCATACGCCGGCCAGTGAGTCTGGGTGATGGGATCAGAAACGATAGCTGCCGGTCAGGTGCAGCTGTCGCGGCGTGCCCGGCATGATCTGGCTGGCACTGGTGGCGCTGACGAAGTAGTCGTGGTCGGTCAGGTTTTCGGCACTCAGCTGGGCCTCCCACTGCTGCCAACGATAGCCAACGCGGGCATCGAAGCGGGCATAGCCGGGCAGGGTGGTGGTATTGGCGTTGTCGGCGAAGCGATCACCCACGGCCGTCACCCCGGTTTCGCCGAACCAGCCCAGCTTGCCGCTTTGATAGCCGACGAACAGTTGACCATTCTGGCGTGAGACGTTGCTCGGGCGCTTGCCCTGCAGATCCGCGTCCGCCTTGACCTGCTCGGCATCCTGGATGGCGACGCCGCCACGCAGATAGAGCTCGTCCGTCAGGCGGGCATTGGCGCTTAGTTCGACACCTTCGGTGCGCTGCAGACCGGTGAGGATCACCCTGGTGGGATCCAGCGGATCCTTGCTGCGCTTGTTGTACATCTCCAGCCGGTAGAGGGAGAGGGTGGTTGCCAGGCGGCCATTCAGCCAGTCGCTCTTCACGCCACCCTCATAGAGGCGGGTGTTCTGGGGATCCAGGTTGTTGTTCTTGTCTCCCGGCGTCAGCCCAATCAGCTCGCCACCCACAGGAGTGAAGGTCTTGCTGTAGGAGGCGTAGAAGGCGTGCTCCTCGAGAGGATTCCATACCAGTCCCAAGCGCGGGCTCAGGCTGGTGACCGAGCGGGTCTCTTCCTTGTTGAGGTCGTTGCGGCGGCTGGTGACGGTAAAGTCGTCACGGCGCAGGCCACCGACCAGATGCCAGTCGCCCAGGGTGAGTTGATCCTGCAAATAAAGGCCGACTCCGCGCACCTTGTGGCTGGCATCGCTGGCGAGCTTCATGGCGCCGTCATGGCGGGGCAGGGCCGATGGATGATAGAGGCTGCCCACCGGGATGGGGGTCGCATTCTGGTAGAGCTTGGGGGTGCGTTCCTGCCAACTCTGCTCCAGGCCGACCAGCAGACGATGGCCGACGGGACCAGTCTGCAGCTGGCCTTCCGCTTCTGTGTTGCTGATGAGGCTCCTGGCCTGCAGATCCTGCTGCCAGCGGGCGCGGGTCACTTTGTCCCCTTTCACACTGGTGACATAGGTGTTGTCAAACTGGCTGTCGAGGGTGCTGTAGCCGAGTTGCTGGCGCAGCTGCCACTGCTCGTTGATATCCCAGGTGAGGCGGGAGCGGGTGGATTGCGCCACGTCGTCGATGAAGTCGCGGCTGGTGTCGCTGTAGACGAACTCCCGCGGCACATCGGCCGGATGGCCGTTGACGCCGGGGATGCCGCGATCCGGGGTGCGATCGTGCTCGTTGCGCTCGTATTGCACCAGCCAGTTCAGGTTGTCGCTGATCTCCCAGTTGACGGAGGGGGCCAGCAGGGTGCGTTTGCCCTCTACACCATCGCGGAAGCTGTCGGTATCTTCCTGGGCCAGGTTGAGGCGCAGCTGCACCCGCTCGCTCGCTTCTCCGTTGAGGTCAGCGGCCAGACGCTGGCTGTCAAAGCTGCCCACCCTGGCGGTGACGCTGGATGCCTGTCCCTTCTGCGGCGTCTTGCTGACCCGGTTGATGATGCCCCCCGTGCTGCCACGGCCGTAGAGCACGGCCGCCGGCCCCTTGAGGACCTCTACCCGCTCTATGTTGCCGAGATCCCGGGTGTACTGCATGTCATCGCGAAAACCGTCGAGATAGAAGTCGTTGCTGGCACTGAAGCCACGGATATTCACGCTGTCGAAGCGGGTGTCGCCGCTGGCGTTGACCCCGGGAATGCCGCTCAGGGCCTCGCTCAGGGTGGGCTGGCCAAAGGCGGTCAGCTCGCTGGCCGAGACGCTGTCGATGGTCTGGGGGACCAGCTTGGCCGGGGTATTGGTGCGGGTGGCGGTGGCTACCTCTTGATGCTGGGTGCGTTTGCCTACCACTGTCAGGGTTTCATCGGCGGCCTGAGCCTGAAACGCCGAGCCAAACAGAGCCAGCGAAACCAGGGTTCTGCGAAAATGAGGGTGCTGCATGTTCAATGTTGATTCTCTAAATGTCGACCGAACGGCCTGAACTTGTTGATTTAGTTGTAATTAATTTTGACCCACATAAATGGGATCGCAATGATATTGATTTTCATTTGTGTGACAAGTGAATTTGGGGAGATAGCGGGGGCGTTCGACGAAGGGCGAGATGAGTGGATAAAAAGGAAAGGTGCATCCAGCCCCTGCGCAGGAGGCCGGATGCCGAGGGTCAACGGATATGCAGCAAGCGGGCGATGAATACGTTGCTGGATAACAGTCCATAGGCCAGCAGAGAAGCGCCGAGCAGCAGCGGCACCTTGGTGATCTCCCACAGGAGGGACGCCTCCTGCGGGCCGAATACGAACAGCCACACCACCAGGATCATGTGCAGGCAATAGAGCCCGAGCACCTTGGGGGCCTGGCGTTCCAGCCAGCTGCCACGTCCCCAATCCGGGTTGGCCAGCAGCAGGCCAAACAGACCGAGAGCCCAGGGCACGGAACCGAGCAGAAAATCGTGGCGAGTGAGCGGTACCTGCGCCAGCTGATTGAGGGCGATAGCCTCCAGCGCATAGAGCCCCAGCCCCATGACCAACAGTCGGCGGCTCATCCGGGTCGTGGGTTGCCAGGCTCGCGCGCGCAGCCAGGCCCCCAGAGCGACGAACAGCAGGGAGAAGAAGGGGCCGTTGCGGGTCAGGATGGGCCACTCGGCCCCCAGCAAGGGCTTGGCATAGGAACCGCCCAGCAGCGCCAGCAGATAGAGCAGGGCGCCTAAATAGAGTGCCAGCGCCGGTTTGCCCAGCCACTGGCACAGCGCCAGAATGCCCACGGCCAGCACCAGGGCGGGCAGGAACCAGAGGTGGATCATGCCGCCGACCAGCCAGTCGTTGAGGGGATCGCCGAGCTGGAATTGCCACTGCCCGCGCAGGGACGCCAGATAGCCCTGATTGACGGCCTCCACGGGATTGAACGGCAGCAGCAGATAGAGAAGGCTCCAGGCCAGCCAGAGCAGCAGCAGGGGGCGGCAGTAGCGCCAAGCCACGCTCAGCTGTGCGGCGCCAGTGAGCTTGGGTTGCAGGAAATAACCGGCGCAGAGGAAGAACAGGGGCACGGCGAAGCGGCACAACTGGTTGATGAGCGCGCTGAGCCAGGGATAGGGGGGGCTCCCCCACAAGTCGGGGTTAAACGGATGGGCGAAGGGAGAGACATGGATGGTCATCACGGCCAGGATGGCCAGCACCCGCCCGCACTCGATACTGGATATTCGCATGTTTGCTCGGCGTCACAGGGTTGTGCCGGTACGCTAAAAGAGCCGCTCCATATTTTCAACCAGTTGATTTTACTAGTGTGAGTCCCGTTGTTGAGTCGTTACGTTTTGTAACCTGAAGGGGGCTGGTGTCCCCCGTGACGAGACCCGGCTCTCGTCTGGGGCGAGCGTCAGGCATAAAAAAGCGAGGCATTTGCCTCGCTTCCTGATGTCGTCATGGGGATCTTATTGGCTGCTCAACATGGCATTGCTGTTGGAGGCCAGCGTGGTGCGGCCAGAGGTCTCCAGCCAGGTCCTGATCCGCTTGGCATCGGCAACCCGATCGTTGGTGGTTTCAGCATTGAGCAACACCATGATCACGGGTTCATGATTGACCCTGGTCCCCAGCACCAGGCAGCGGCCCGCCTCGCGGATATACCCGGTCTTGGAGAGGGTGAATTCCCACTGCCCCTCGCGGATCAGTCGGTTGGAATTGAGGTAGTGCAGCTGGCGCTTGTTGGTACGTACATAGCTCTGATCGTCGGTGGAATACTGGCGGATCAGTGGATAGGCGGAGGCGGCGACGGCCAGCTTGGCGAGATCCTGGGCGGTGGAGACGTTACGCGGATTGAGGCCTGTGCTGTCGGCGTAGCGGGTGTTCCACATCCCCAGCATGCGGGCCTTGGCATTCATCGCCTCGATAAAGGCACGCTGCCCCCCCGGATAGTGACGGGCGAGGGCCGAGGCGGCGCGGTTCTCTGACGACATCAGGGCGATGTGCAGCATTTCGGCCCGGCTGAGGCGAGTGCCGATGGCCAGTCGTGAGCCTGTGCCCTTGATGCGGTCTATGTCGGCATTGGTGACCGTCAACGTTTCGTTGAGTCGCTGGTTCGCATCCAGCACCACCAGCGCGGTCATCAGCTTGGTGAGGGAGGCGATGGGCATGACCCGGTTGCCATTGCGCTCGGAGATCACCTCGCCGGTTCTGTGGTTGGCCACCACGAAGGCGGCCGAACTGAGGTTGGGAATGTCCCGTCGTTCGAGAAAACCGCCGCTACCGTGACCGCTGGCGGAAAAAGGGTTGGCATGGGCACTGTCCATAGTGGCCGGCAGCATCGCTGCGCCAAGCAACAGGGGGAGGAGGGAACGCATCATCATGATCTGCTCTACCGGACGAAATTCAGGGATAACTCGCTAAGTTATATGTCGCGAATTGACGCTTCACAATGCTTCTTGCCTTGATCCTGACAATTTACTGCTTTAAGCCGTCCGTTCAGGGTTTGGGCGGATTTTAGTGAGTCTTTTTTTGGCGGAAATGATGCGAAAAAGGGACCTCATGATGCTCTTGCGGTCACTGGCGGTATTGCTGAAAAGGAAGAGTTTTTGGCAAGGAGCCGGATAGAGGGACGAGAGGGTGCTTAGATAAATGCCGCGCAATAAAAAGCGCGATGGCAAGCCATCGCGCTTGATGCCGGGAGGCTCGATCAGAAGTCGTAGCGGGCCGCCAGCTGGAAGTCATCCTGGTTGGCGGTCGCCTTGTTGGCCACGCTGTCCAGGTTGTTGATGCGGTACTCGCCGATCACCCGCAGGTTCTTGTTGAACTTGTACTGGGCGCCCAGGGTGTAGTAGTCCACGTTGTCCTTCTTGGTGCCGGCCTTGTCCTGCTCCTGCTTGTTCCACAAGGCCATCAGACCGAAGCCGTTCTCGAAGTTGTAGCCCAGTGCGGCTTCCCAGCCGGTGTGGTCGGTGCCGGTGGCCAGAAAGTCGCTGCCATCGGCATAGCTCAGGGCAGCATAGGCGGCCTTGTTGTCGAACTTGGCGGAGATCAGCCACAGCTTGGCATCCTCTTCACCGCTCTTGTCACGCAGGCCGACGTTGTAGGCGGTACCCAGCGACAGATTGAACGGGAAGGTGTAGGCCAGGGCGGCGCCATAGGCGGCATCGCTATCCTTGCTGGTGGTCTCTTCGGTGTCACCGCCATCGAACTTGTAGCTGGTATCGATCTGGAAGCCGTTGAACAGACCTGAGTATTTCAGCACCGAGCCGGCGCGGTTGGTGGCGAAGGTATCGGTCTTGGCGCCCAGCGCATCGTTGCCATAGCCATCGGAGAGGGAGACGTCAGTCCAGTCGGCCAGGAAGCCAGGTGCCCCCTTCTGGCGACCGAAGGTGACGCTGCCCCAGTCAGCCCCCACCCCGGCAAAGGCCAGACGGGTGCGCAGGTTGTCCGAGTTTTCGCTGATGGTCTTCTCGCTGTCGTTGATATACATCTGCACTTCGTACTGGGCCAGCGCCTTCAGGCCCGTGTTGATCTGGGTCTCGGCCTTGGCGCCGAAGCGCACGAACTGGTTGGCGCCCTGCTTGGCACTGTAATCCTTGGTGCCGTTCGGGTTGGTGGCGTCGACACCTTCCTTCTTGTCCCCGAAGAAGTGGCCGGCATAGATGCGGCCATACAGATCCACCATGGTGGTGTCGTTTTTGTACACTTCAACGGCTTGAGCCTGGAACGCGGCGGTCAGCGCCATGGCCACTACAGTCAGCTTTTTCATCTTAATCCCTTGTGTTGCAAGCTTTTGTTTTAAAGACGGGGCCATGCTAGGGAGGTGGCGTGACAGCGAGGTGACGAAGAGATGAAGAGGCGGTGTCAGTTTGATGTCACCTGGATGAATCACCCCCTTTTAGTGGCATAGGCGCCACTTTTATGCGCAAAGGTTTGCCCTTGTGGTAGAATGCCGCCCGTTTTTCGAGCTCCATAGGTTGGATATGCGATGAGACGTGAACTGGCAATCGAGTTTTCCCGAGTGACGGAAGCGGCAGCACTGGCTGGCTACAAGTGGCTCGGACGTGGTGACAAAAATATCGCTGACGGGGCGGCCGTTGCGGCCATGCGCCACATTCTCAACCAGATCGAGATCGATGGTGAGATTGTGATCGGCGAAGGCGAGATCGATGAAGCACCCATGCTCTACATCGGCGAGAAGGTGGGCACGGGTCACGGTGACGCGGTGGACATCGCGGTCGACCCCATCGAGGGCACCCGCATGACCGCCATGGGGCAGGCCAATGCGCTGGCGGTGCTGGCGGTCGGTGACAAGGGATCCTTCCTCAAGGCCCCCGACATGTACATGGAAAAGCTGATCGTCGGGCCCAAGGCCAAGGGCGTGATCGATCTGGATCAGGCTCTCGAGTTGAACCTCAAGGCCGTGGCCAAGGCGCTGGGCAAGCCGCTCTCCCGCCTGACCGTCATTACCCTGGCCAAGCCGCGTCACGACAAGGCCATCAAGGAGATGCAGGGTCTGGGCGTGCGGGTGTTCGCCATCCCTGACGGCGACGTGGCCGCCTCCATCCTCACCTGCCTGCCGGATAGCGAAGTCGACATGCTGTACGGCATCGGTGGTGCGCCGGAAGGGGTGATTTCCGCGGCGGTGATCCGTGCCCTGGATGGTGACATGCAGGCTCGCCTGGTGCCCCGTCACCGGGTCAAGGGCGATAGCCCGGACGTACGCGAACTGGGCGAGCAGGAGATTGCCCGCTGCGAAGCCTTGGGCATCGACGTGAACAAGGTGCTCAAGCTGGAAGACATGGCGAAGAATGACAACGTCATCTTCTCCGCCACCGGCATCACCAAGGGTGATCTGCTGGAGGGCATCACCAGCGATGGCATCATGGCGACCACCGAGACCCTGCTGATCCGCGGCAAGTCCCGCACCATCCGTCGTATCAAGTCGATCCACTATCTGGAGCGTAAAGACAGCGTGGTGCGTGACATCATTCTGTGATGCCGATGCATTGAGCCGACTGGTTTGCTGCAAGCCCGATCGTCGAACGATCGGGCTTTTTCATGTCTGGCCGCTACTCTTGTCGATCGGCTTGGGCTATGGTGGCGGCACGGACCAGTTGGCATGGTGCCGGGTTAACGGCCACGGGAGGTGGTGATATGGAGTGTCGTGCCGGTTGCGCTGCCTGTTGCATCGCCCCCAGCATCAGCAGCGCGATTCCGGGCATGCCTGACGGCAAGCCGGCCGGGGTGCCTTGCGTGCAGCTCGACGAGCATCTGGGTTGCAAGATCTTCGAGTCGCCGGAGCGCCCTGCCGTGTGCGGTGGATTTCGCCCGATGGCGGATGTGTGCGGCAGCCACAGGGCCGAGGCCATCTGGCTGATCGGCGAGCTGGAGCGGTTGACGAACTGAGTTCTGAACAGAGTCGCAGATAAAAGAAAGAGGCCGCATTATGCGGCCTCTTGCGTTGCTCTTTGCCGATCAGATCCCAGCCAGTGCCAGGGCCTGACGGTAGTACTCGTTGGCCTTGTTGGTGAGGCGACGCTTGTCCATCAGCTGACCTAGGGCATGGTAGGCGGCAGCGCTCGGAGCCCGGGCCACCTCCTGTTCCAGCAGCTTCTGGGCCTCGTCCAGCTGGCCGGACAGCAGGTAGAGCTGGGCCAGCGCGGTGTCGACCTCGGGCTGGCCCTGCATTTTCTGCAGTTGCGCCAGCAGCGGCTGGTAGTTGTCGAGCTTGAGCCTGGGCAGTCGAGCCAGCAGCTGCGGCATGGCCTGTTTACGCAGTGCCTCCTGCCACAGGGTGGCTGCCTCGCCATCGGCACCCAGCTGGCACAGCATGTCGCCGTAGCGCACCAGCAGCTCGGGCTCCAGGCGCAGTTTGCGGGGCAGCTCCTGCCAGGTCGCCTTCAGGGTATCGAGGGACTCGGCGGCCTGCTGCAGGCGGCCACTCCAGGCCTGTTGCAGCAGATCTTCTTCCTGCTTGGGCGTCAGTTTGCCGACCTTGTGCAGCACCGGGATCAGATCGCACAGGGCGCTCCAGTCCTGGCGTGCCTGGTGTACCTGGCGCAGCTGATCCAGCACCATGGGGTGGCGCGGGTTGAGGGCATAGATGGACTCCAGGGTCGCCAGCGCGGTGTCGTACTGGCCCTGTTCGATCTGCAGCTGGGTCTGGGTCAGAGTCAGTGCCAGCTCGGCCTTGGGGTTCTCCTCCTGAGCCTTTTGCAGATACTGGTCGCGGCGGGCATCGTCACCCCTGGCCTGGGCCGCCTTGGCGGCACTCAGGTAGTTGAGCAGCGGGGTGTCGCTGTTGCTGGCGCCCTTGATGAGCAACTTCTCGGCCTGGCTGTATTGGCCCTCGGCCATCGCCAGGGTGGCGGCCACCGTCTGCTGGTTGGCCTTGCGACGACGACGGGAGCCATACCAGCCCAGCGTCTTGCGGCGCAGACCGAATACCCGGCCCAGGATCCACTCCACCAGCAGCAGGGCGCCGTAGAAGAGGATCGCCAGGATCACCGCGCTGGTCACGGAGGATTCGATGGTGTAGTTGCCAAGGGCAATCAGCACATAGCCCTTGTTACCCGAGGCTTCCGGACCAAACATCAGCCCTGCGACCATCACGGCAACCAGAATGATTATACGGATCATGGTGCCCTCCTCAGTTGCCGGCCAGAATGCGTTGCAGACGCTCGGTCAGCACCTGTTCCAGCATGGCCTGGGTCTTGAACTGATCCGGATAGTCGAACTGGATCTGCTCACCCTTGAGCTTGTCGATCTCGCCCAGCATGTAATGGGTGGCGCTGTTTTCGGTGTCGAAATACTGGTTCAGCCAGCGCTGGGCCTTGTCCAGGCTGTCTTCATAGAGTGCCTGCTGTTCGCGGTAAACGGCGAGCTGGGCCTGCAGCAGCTTGGTCTTGAGGTTTTCCCGCAGGAAGATCTCCTGTTGCGGGGAGAGCAGGGCCTCCACGGCACCATCACGACGGCGGATGGTGATGAAATTCTCGGTGAACTTGACCCAGTTCTTCTTCAGGTTGCTTTCCCACTCGTCCGGATTGGTGCTGACCGCCTGGTCGGGCTCGGCTTTCGCTTCCGGCATGCTGACGGTGGAGAGGGGCAGCAGCTCGATCTGATCGGAGAGAGCGGCCAGCTTGAGGGTCAGCCCCTCGCGGTCGATGCGCGGCATCCCCTTGAGCTTGGCGATGTCTTCGGCCAGCGCCTTGCGGATCGGCATCAGGCTGGGATCGTTGAGGGCAGCGATGCGCTCGTCGGCGTTGCCCAGCAGGGTGATGGCGGAGACGAGGTCATGCTCCAGCCACAGCTTGCGGCCGGCCATGCGCACCAGGTATTCCGATTCGGCCAGCATCCAGTCGTTGGGACGCTTGTCGTTGAGATCCAGCACCCGGTTCTGCAGCCCCTGCATCTCGCCCTGCAAGCGCTGCTGGGTCTGCTCCAGAGCGGTCAGCTGTTCGGCATCCTTGTTGCTGCTCTGGTCAATCTTGCTGATGGCACTGGCCAGCTGCTGTTTGAGCTGGGCCAGCTCGGCTTGCTGGGCGACCGCATTCTTGTGGCCATGTAGATAGAGGCCGCCGGTCAGGCCAAGCGCCAGCAGGATGGCAACACTACCCAGCATGGCACCGGAGCGGTTCTTGCTGCCATTGGCCGCAGCGGCCGGCTGTGGGGTCACCTGGGATTCTTGTTGTTCTGTCATTCCATCTTCCTCAGTTCCAGTGCGGCCATCAGGGCCTGGTTGGATGCACCTTGGGCAATCGTGATATGGATGAAGCCCGCAGCACTGGCCATCTCGGCCACGCGGGGGCTGGGGACCACCAGATGGCGGTCAAAAAGCCAGGGGTGCTGACGTGCGGGAACCAGCGCCAGCAGCCGTTGCAACAATTCGCCACTGGTGATGAGCAGGCTGTCCAGCCCGGCTGCCTGCCAGTGGCGCGTCAATGTCTCCCCGTCAAAGTCGGGGTAATGCCGTTCATAGGTTGCACAATAGTGCACCAGAGCACCGCGTGAGGCCAGCGTGCTGGCGATGAGATCCCGCCCACCATTGCCACGCAGGATCAGCACCCGCTTGCCGCTTACCTGCTGCAGGGCAGGGAGGGCCAGCAGCCCCTCGCTGCGGGGATCGTGCGGGCAACTTGCGCTGATGCCCGCCTCGGCGAACGCATCCGCACTGGCCTGGCCGACCGCAAAGTACTCAATATGTGGCCAGGTCAGACCAGTTTGCAACAAAAAATCGTGAGCAAAATGAACGGCATGAATGCTGACGGCGATAACGATGTCTGCCTGTGCCAGCAGTTCGGGCAGGTGAGGGAGGTCGCTACCCGCCACGGTTTCCAGCAGCGGGCAGCAGAGCGGTGCGTGACCGTGCTGGCGCAGCAACTGCTCCAGCTCGGTGGCCTGGGCGGCCGGGCGCACCACCAGCGGGATCATGTACGGTAGACCTCGGCCAGGATGACGTCGGCACCGGCAGCCAGCAGGCGCTGGGCCAACTGTTCACCCAGGGCTTCCCCGTCGCTCACGGCGCCACGGATCTCGTCGCGGATCACCCGGGTACCATCCGGGCTACCCACCAGGCCCCGCAGCCAAATTTGCTCTCCTTCCACCAGCGCATAGGCACCGATAGGCACCTGACAGCCCCCTTGCAGGGCGCGGTTCATGGCACGCTCGGTCAGCACCCGGGCGCGGGTCTCACTGTGCTCGAGCGGTGCCAGCAGGGCGTGCAGTTCGTGATCGTCGAGGCGGCACTCGATGCCGACCGCGCCCTGGCCATTGGCTGGCAGGCTCTGCTCCGGTTCGATGAAGGCGGTGATACGGTGATCCATCTCAAGCCGTTTCAAGCCGGCGGCGGCCAGGATGATGGCGTCGTATTCGCCGGCATCCAGCTTGGCGAGGCGGGTGTTGACGTTGCCGCGCAGGTCGCGGATCACCAGATCCGGGCGGGCGGCGCGCAACTGGCACTGGCGGCGCAGGCTGGAGGTACCGACCACAGCCCCCTGAGGCAGCTCGTCGATGGCCTGAAAACGGTTGGAGACAAACGCATCGCGGGGATCTTCCCGTTCGCAGATGGTGTGCAGGCCGAGCCCCTCCGGGAACTCCACCGGCACGTCTTTCATGGAGTGGACGGCGATGTCGGCACGTCCTTCCAGCATGGCAGTCTCCAGCTCCTTGACGAACAACCCTTTGCCGCCGACTTTGGCGAGCGGGGTATCCAGGATCTTGTCGCCCTGGGTGCTCATGGGAACCAGCTCTACCCTTAGCTCGGGATAGAGGGCTTCCAGCCGGTCTTTGACGAAGTTGGCCTGCCACAGGGCCAATGGGCTCTTGCGAGTGGCAATTTTCAGGGTTCGGGCTGCCATATCAATCAGTTGTTTTATCTTTATGAAGGAAATCGATATTACCACCCTTTGCCCGGGCTTTCATGGCGGAGCCGCCAAAAGCGGGGGCAAGCTCAAAAAGGACCGCTGAAAATGATTTTCATTAAGTTGGTTGTGCATTCTAAACATTTGAATATTAATTAATTTATTGTTTTCTCCTGATACTGTTTAGCGACATCTAATAAATAATCCCGGGATTATATGCGGGCTTGTTTACCACTGCTGTTTGCATTGTTAACATGATCACACTTTTTTGACGTCTCCCCATTTTGGTGCGTCATTTCCCATCTCGATATAGGCAGGTCATTGCTGGCAAAACTCGATACGCTGGTGGCGCGTTATGACGAACTAAATCGTCTCAAGACGCAACGGGCGTTAGGTCTCATGAGTCGCTACGGACAGCAGGTCTTCCAGCTGTTACCCGTCATGCTGCACTTCAATCACCCCCTGCTGCCCGGTTATGTGGCGGGTGATGTGCCCCATGGCATCTGGAGTTTTACTGCCAACGAGGCCCAGCAGGCCTTCATCCAGGATCTCTGCCAAAACGCCAACTGCCAGAATGGCCTCGCCACCCATGACAAGTCGATCCAGGGGCTCTACTCCATGGGCAGCACCTCGTCCATCGGCCAGTGCTGTCACTCGGACCTCGATATCTGGGTCTGCCATGTGGCCGGCCTGTCGAGTGAGCGACTCGCTTTGCTGGAGCTCAAGTGTCAGCACCTGTCGAAATGGGCGGAGCAGCGGGGGGTCGATCTCAACTTCTTCCTGATCCCCGAAGACAAGTTCCGCCAGCGCAACGATGCCCAGGTGCAGGGGGAGAGTTGCGGTAGTGCCCAGCACCTGCTGCTGCTCGACGAGTTTTATCGCAGTGCCATGATGATCGCGGGCAAGCGGTTGCTTTGGTATCTGGTGCCTGCCGAATACGACGATCACTACGACGAGTACGTCAGCGGGCTGTTCGAGAGCGGTCAGCTCAATCAGGATGACTGGCTCGATTTGGGCAGTTTCAACCGGATTCCGGCCGAGGAGTACTTCGGCTCGGCCCTGTGGCAGCTCTACAAGGGGATCGATTCCCCCTACAAGGCGGTGCTCAAGTCGGTGCTGATGGAGGCCTACTCCCACGAGTACCCCAATACCCGACTGCTGTCGATGATCGGTCGCGACTGGTTCCAGCACAACGAGGGGATGCACTACCGGCTCGACAACTACTGCCTGATGCTGGACAAGGTGACCAACTACCTCAAGTCCATCGGCGACATGGCCCGTCTCGATCTGGTGCGCCGCTGCTTCTACCTCAAGGTGTGTGACGGCCTCAGTCATCCCAAGGATGAGCATTCGCCGGACTGGCGTCGTGAACAGATGAGTCAGCTGGTGGCCTACTGGGGATGGAGTCACGAGAAGCTGTATCAGCTGGACCATCGCCATGAGTGGAAGGTTGAAGAGGTCAAGATAGCCCACGCCGAGTTGCTGGAAGCCCTGATGCTGAGCTATCGCAACCTGATCCAGTTCGCCCGGCGCAACAACATCAGCGAGTCGATCAACCCGGAAGATATCGGCATCTTGTCGCGCAAGCTCTATGCCGCGTTCGAGAGCCTGCCGGGCAAAGTGCAGCGGGTGAACCTCAAGATAGCGCCGGATCTCAGCGAGCAGGATCTCAGCTTCGTGCAGGTGCCCCACGGCCGCCTCAATCGTGCCGGCTGGTACCTCTACAAGCATTCGCTGGAGCCGGTGGACATCATCGGGAGGGCGCCGCTTGAGTTCAACAGCTACATCAGCAAGCTGGTGGCCTGGGCCTATTTCAACGATCTGCTGACGCCGCAATCCCGGGTGCACCTGTTCAATCAGGGTTCGGATCTGCACATCGACAATCTGCACCAGTTCTGTCGCGATCTCTCCGGCTGCTTCCCCGAGAAGTATCCGCTCGCCACCAACCTGGCCCTCAGTCGCCCCTGCGAGATCCGCCAGCTCTCCATCTTCCTCAATCTGGAGGTGGACCCCAGCAGTCACTGGGTAGGGCAGGTGATCGAGTTCGACGCCAATACGGTGGATGTCTTCTCCTTTGGCCGCAATCAGGAGTGTCTGGTGGGCTCGGTGGATCTGGTCTATCGCAACTCCTGGAGCGAGATCCGTACCTTGCATTTCCAGGGCGACGAGGCCGTGGTGGACGCTCTCACCACTATCCTCGGCAAGATGCACCAAGATGCCGCCGCCCCCGAGATGATCGAGGTGTTCTGCTACAGCCAGCATTTCCGCTCCCTTGTTCGCTCCCGCTTCCAGAGTCTGGTGGCGGAGTGCATCGAACTGCGCCTCGCCCGCGACAAGCAGCAACTGGTCAAGACCATGGCGCTGGGCAAGGAGAAGTACGGCATCTTCTTCGAGCGGCGCGGGGTGTCGGTCAAGAAGCTGGAAAACGCCATCGACTTCTACCGCCACATCTCCCACAACAAGCTGGATCACCTGCCGCTGCGGCTCGACAAGACCCACAGCCAGCATCTGCCAAGCATTGTCGATGCCTATGCCAGCGAAGGGTTGGTACAATTTTTCTTCGATACCCGGGATGCGGGCACCAACATCTACATCCTGGATGAGGCGAACCGGGTGGAGGTGTACCAGCACTTTGCCGGCAACAAGGATGAGCTGGTGACCGGGGTCAACCGTTTCTATACCTCCAGCCACGAGCGCTTCAGCGACGATGGCCAGTTCATCAACTTCAACCTGCCCCAGTATTACGAGATAGTGCAGCAGGGTGGCGAGCTTGCTGTGATCCCCTATCGCAGCCAGGGAACGGGACGGGAACAGACCCCGCCAACCCGGGATGTGGGTTGATATGGGCGAGTGTCCCATCGCACGACACCAATAAAAACGGCCTGCTGATGCAGGCCGTTTTTATTGGGCGTGTCTCGCCATCAGGCGCCGAGACGGGCCAGCAGCCAGTACCGGGTGTCATCGAGCTGCGGTCGGCAGATCTCGTGGCGCATGGGGTACTCGTGCCACTCGGGGGAGAGCCCCGCCGCCTCCAACCGGTTCTTGGCATCCCAACCCAGCGACAGGCTCACCACATCGTCGTAGATACCGTGCATGTAGCAAATCGGCAAGGTACGAGCGGCCTCGCTCATCTCGCCGGCCAGTGCATCGGGCACCGCCAGATAGGTGGACATGCAGAGCAAGCCCGCCAGCGTCGCAGGATAACGCAAGGCGGTGAAGGAGGCGATCACCCCGCCCTGGGAGAAGCCGGCCAGCACGATCCGATCGGGAGCAAACCCCTCGGCCACCAGCTGGTCCAGCAGGCTGGCGATCTGGGCTGCGGATTCGCGCACATGGGACTCCACGGCCCGCTCGGCCGGATCCTCGAAGCTCCTGATGTCATACCAGCCGCGCATCTTGTACCCCATGTTGATGGTGATGGGGCGTTCGGGCGCATCGGGCAGCAGGTGACGTACCGGCAGATCGGCGGGCAGATCCAGGGCGTCCACCAGCGGGGCGAGCCCGGCACCGGAATCCCCCAGACCGTGCAGCCAGATCACCGCATGACGAGCCCCCTCGGGGTGGAGATCGATCATGGCAGGTTGCGCCATCATGGGAACTGGACGGGTTCGCCCGCCTGGGCGCTGCAGGCCTGGCTCAGCAGGGCCTTGAGCTCGTGACCGAAGCGGTTGTCGATCCAGGTTTCACCCTGCAGCTCGAAGTGGAAGCCGTTCTCGCGGGTGGCCACCCAGATCTGGTGCAGCGGCTCCTGCTTGTTGATGATGACCTTGGTCTTGTTCTCGAACGACAGGGTCAAGACGCCCCCGTTGCGTTCGCAGTCGATATCCGGATACCCCTCGTCGAGTGTGTCTTCCACATACTGGAAAAAGGCGTCGGTCAGGGCGTGATACTCGTGATCCTTCATCGGTTTATCCTGTTGCTTTTAACAATGTGAGTGCGATTATAGAGGGCCAAAAATTTTTTCGCAGCGAACCATTATGATTACCCAGTTCACCAAGTGTCTGCTTGCCACTCTTCTCTCTCTCGGGTTGGCCGCCTGCGGTCTGAAAGGGCCGCTCTACATGCCGCCCCCCGAGCAGCCCCAGAGCCAGAGTACACCGCAAACGGCACCGCCTGCGACCTCAGAGGCTGCCACCGAGGCCGCACCGCACTAAATTCAGGAAGGAACCGCCCCTTGGATCACTTTAACTACGACGCCGACGGCCAGCTTCAGGCCGAACAAACCTCGCTGCAACACCTTGCCGAGCAGTACGGCACTCCGCTTTACGTATACTCCCGCGCGACCCTCGAGCGTCACTGGCACGCCTTCGACAAGGCGGCCGGCGATATTCCCCACCTGATCTGTTATGCGGTCAAGGCCAACTCCAACCTGGCGCTGCTCAACCTGCTGGCCCGCCTGGGCTCAGGGTTTGACATCGTCTCCGGCGGCGAGTTGTCGCGGGTGCTGGCGGCGGGGGGCGATCCGGCCAAGGTGGTCTTCTCCGGGGTGGCCAAGAGCGAAGCCGAGATGCGCCTCGCGCTGGATAAAGAGATCCTCTGTTTTAATCTGGAATCGGAAGCCGAGCTGGAGCGTCTGAACCGGGTGGCGGGCAGCATGGGCAAGAAGGCCCGGGTGTCGGTGCGGGTCAATCCGGATATCGATGCCGGCACTCATCCCTATATCTCCACCGGCCTCAAGCAGAACAAGTTCGGCATTCCCATCGAACAGGCCCCCGCCATCTACCGCAAGGCAGCGGCCATGGCCCACATCGAGATCGTCGGGGTGGATTGCCATATCGGCTCCCAGCTCACCGAGCTCAATCCCTTTATGGAGGCGGCTGACAAGCTGCTGCGGCTGATCGACGAGCTGGCGGCAGACGGTATCCGCATCCATCACTTGGACGTGGGGGGCGGCCTTGGGGTCAACTATGGCGCCGAGCAGCCACCTCATCCCACCGAGTATGCCGAGGCGCTCAAGCAGAAGCTGGCGGGTCGCGACCTGACCCTGCTGTTCGAGCCGGGCCGTGCCATCGTCGCCAATGCCGGCGTGCTGCTGACCCGGGTCGAGTACCTCAAGCCGGGTGAGACCCGCAATTTCGCTCTGATCGATGCAGGTATGAATGACATGCTGCGCCCGTCCCTCTACGGCGCCTGGATGAACATCATCGAGGTGGATAGCCGCGCCGGCCATGCCTCCGCGCTGTACGACGTGGTGGGCCCGGTGTGCGAGACCGGCGACTTTCTCGGCAAGGAGCGTACCCTGGCGATCGCCGAGGGTTCCCTGCTGGCGGTGCGTTCCGCCGGTGCCTATGGCTTTACCATGTCATCCAACTACAACACCCGTCCCCGTGCGGCCGAGGTACTGGTGGATGGCGCCCAATCGTTCCTCATCAGGGAGCGTGAACAGTTGGCCGATCTCTGGCGTGGTGAGCACCTGGTGCCCTGACGCCGTGCCCTGAACAGGAGAGCGCGAGCCAGATCGCGCTCTTCGGGATGCCGGGGCTTTGGATAACGACTTCACTGTGTTTGTCGAGCTTGGGTTCGGTGAGCATTTACGCCCTAACGGCACAGGAATGCACGATGTTGATAGATTTTTCCAAGATGCATGGCTTGGGTAACGACTTCATGGTGGTGGACGGCGTCACCCAGAAGGTGTTTTTCAGCAATGACGTCATCAAGAAGCTGGCGGATCGCCACTTCGGGATCGGATTTGACCAGCTGCTGCTGGTGGAGCCGCCCTATGACCCTGAACTCGACTTTCACTATCGCATCTTCAATGCCGATGGCAGCGAGGTGGAGCAGTGCGGCAATGGCGCCCGCTGTTTTGCCCGTTTCGTGCGTCTCAAGGGATTGATCAACCGGGATCGCATCGCGGTGAGTACGGCCCGTGGCCGCATCGTGCTGCAACTGGAGGGGGAGAACCAGGTCACGGTCAACATGGGGGTACCCCAGTTCGAGCCGGGCAAGATCCCGTTTCGTGCCCAGAAGGCGGAGAAGACTTATCTGCTGCGGGCACAGGAGCACACAGTGATGTGCGGCGCCGTCTCCATGGGCAACCCCCACTGCGTCATCGAGGTGCCCTCGGTGGCCGATGCGCCGGTGACGGCCTTGGGAGCCATCATGGAGCGGCACGAGCGTTTCCCCGAACGGGTCAACGTCGGCTTCATGGAGATGGTCGACGCCACCGAGATCAAGCTTCGGGTATTCGAGCGTGGCGTGGGGGAGACCCTCGCCTGCGGCACCGGCGCCTGTGCGGCGGCGGTGATTGGCATGAGCCAGGGCAAGCTCAAGGAGAGGGTCACCGTTACCCTGCCGGGGGGCAAGCTGACCATCGCCTGGAAGGGGCCGGGTCAGCCTGTCTATATGACGGGGCCAGCCGAGCATGTGTTTGACGGTCAGATAGAGGTGTAGGCAGTTGCCAGTTTCTGGCAGATGCGGTTGGGATGTGGGGGCTATGTCCCCCTTTGCCCATGATATCGGGGCCAGAGGCCCTGTTTTGCAATGGATCGAACAATTTATGAGTGAACTCAAACGGCAGGAGCCACTGGTGGACGAAGCCTGTGTGCTGGAGTACCTGGCCCGTTACCCCGAGTTTTTCCAACGTCACGCCACCGTGTTGGACCGGATCCGCATTCCCCACGAGCGCAAGGGCTCGGTCTCGCTGGTGGAGCGCCAGCTTGACCGGCAGCGCGAGCGGATCGAGCAATTGGAGCAGGAGATCACCGAACTGATGGGGATCGCCAGCGAAAATGAGCGGATCTTCCGGATTTATGCCGATCTGTATGGCGACCTCTATGGTTGTCAGACCCTGTTTGAAATGAGCGCCGTGATGGGCAAGACATTCGTGCAGCGCCTGCGCCTGACCGGGTTGCGCCTCTGGCTCAATCCCAAGAAGTTCCTCCTGAGCGGCCCGGAGGCGCGTTTTCTGGCCGAGGGCAAACAGCTGGAGCAACTGCTGGGTCAGCGCCTGCCGGGGCAGGATTATTACTTCGGCCGTCTGAGCCAGAGCGAAAAACAGACGCTGTTTGGCCACGACGTGCTGGTCAACTCGGTGGCCCTGATGCGGATCGGCGATCTCGGCGTGCTGGCCTTCGCCAGCTCGGATCCCAGCCACTTCACTCCCCATAACGATACCCTGCTGCTGGGTCAGCTGGGCCGCCTGTTGCAGCTGCGGCTGCCCGAGCTGGCGCATGGCTAAGGGGCCTGTTTCCGCCAGCGAGCCACTGCCTCCCGCGCTGGCGGAGGAGCTGGCGGCCTTTATCGAATACCTGAGGGTCGAGCGCCAGCTCAGCCCTCACACCCGAAGCAACTATCAGGCCCATCTGGAGGCCATGACGGCCGAGCTGGTGAAACTGGGGCTTGATGACTGGTGTCGGCTTGAGGCTAGCCAGGTGCGCAGCCTGGTGACCCGGATGCACAAGGCTGGTCTTGCGCCCCGATCACTTGCCACCAAGGTCTCCGCCCTGCGCAGCTTCTGCGACTGGCAGGTGCGCCAGGGACGACTCGTCGCCAACCCGGCTCGCGGCATAGTGACCCCCAAGCAGGGAAGGCCGCTGCCCAAGAACCTGGACGTGGACGAGATGTATCAGCTGCTCAACATCACTGACGAGCAGGATCCACTGGCGGTGCGGGATCGCGCCATCATGGAGCTGATGTACTCCTCCGGCCTGCGCCTTGCCGAGCTGGTGGGGCTCAATCTGGCGGATGTGAAGCTTGACGAGCGCCAGCTCAGGGTGACCGGCAAGGGATCGCGGGAGCGGGTACTGCCCATGGGGCGGATGGCGGTGGAGTGGCTGCACAAATGGCTCAAGATACGTCCCATGCTGGCTGGCGACGAGGCCGAGGCGCTGTTCGTCTCCAAGCGCAAGCAGCGACTGTCGGCCCGCTCGGTGCAGGAGCGGCTCGATGGTTGGGGTAACAAGCAGGCGCTCAATGCCCATGTCCATCCCCACAAACTGCGTCACAGCTTCGCCACCCACATGCTGGAGTCATCCGGCGATCTGCGGGCGGTGCAGGAGCTGCTGGGGCACGCCGATCTCTCCACCACCCAGATCTATACCCACCTCGACTTCCAGCATCTGGCCAAGGTCTATGACAGTGCCCATCCCAGGGCCAAACGTGGATCCGGGTCAGGGGATGATGAATGACGTGTTGCCGGGCGCCTCTTGCCGTCTGGCCAGCCGGCAGGGCGTGAGTCCACACCGGCCCTGATTGAGGAGTGTGCATGCATTTTTATCGCCGCTGGCAGCCGGTTGCTGCCATCTCGTTCGATCTCGACGATACCCTCTATGACAACGGTCCCGCCATCGAGCGGGCCGAACAGTGGATGCTGGCTCACTTGCGCACTGAATACCTGGCCACCGCCATGCTTGACCAAGAGCGCTGGCAGGCACTCAAGCGCGAGGTGCTGCTCGCATCTCCCGAGCTGCGCCACGACGTCAGCCTGACCCGTGAACACTGCATTCGTGAAGCCATGATGGCGGGGGGAATGGCGGAATCTCAAGCCTCAGAAGAGGCTGCCCGGGTCTTTGCCGCTTTTCTTGCCGAGCGCTCGCGGATCGAGGTGAGCACATCGACCCACGCCCTGCTGGCCCGTCTGGCGGAGCGTTATCCGTTGGCTGTCATCACCAATGGCAATCTGGACCTGGCGCAGGCCGGGCTGGCCGATTACTTCACCCTGGTCTGCAAGGCCGGGGAGGGCGCGAGGATGAAGCCGGCGCCGGACATGTTCAGGCTGGTACAGGAGAGCCTCGGTCTTGCTCCCGAGCAGATACTGCACGTCGGGGATCATCCGGAAACCGATGTGCTGGGGGCGCGCCTGCACGGTTTTCGCGCCGCCTGGCTCAACGAGCGACAGCTGCCCTGGCGGCAGTTGAAGCTATTGCCGGATGTGGAGCTGGCGACCCTGGATGAGCTGGGCGAGCTGCTGCTCTGATGCGGATCACGAGCCCCGCCATATGCGGGGCTCGCTTTAAAAAGAGGACCGGTGTGCGGCTAGCGGCCCCTGAACAGGGTCATCAGCTTGTCCAGCAGGTCGCGCGGCGGGGTCAGCTGTTTCATTGACTCTGCCTCCCGTGCCAGCAAGGCCTGCTGCTCTTGCTGGCGCTCACTCAACACCTGGTAGAGCGGCTCGACCAGGGATTCGCGCTGCAGCACCAGTGCCTGGAACATGGCCTGATTGATGCGGTAGGTTTCGACGGCCCCCAGGGCGCGCACGGTAAAAGAGCTGGGCTCGCCGGTGAGCATGCTCAGCTCGCCGAAGAAGTCCCCGGCCTGCAGGGCGCCGAGCCGCAGCTCCCGCCCTTCCAGATGGACCAGCATCTCGGCCTCGCCTCGCACCAGCACAAACAGCCAGCCCGAGACCTCCCCCTGCTCCAGCATGATGTCGCCGCTCACGAAGGGGGCGAACTTCACCTGATCCGCCAGCTGGGCCAGCTCCTCCTCCTGCAGCATGGCAAACAGCGGCAGCTTGCGCAGGGTGGCGGTGCGTTCGGCGGTATGCCGCTTGTGGCGCGCATCCTGATGCTGTTTCTCCTTGCTCATGAAGACGTTGAAGATGGGGGGCGTGAGGCGGCGATCGTTGCGACGCAGGGCGGCATCGATCAGGCTGCGTACCATGGAGTCGGTCGGGTCGTCACGCGCCAGATCGGTCAGCCAGTAGCGCACCGCATAGCGGGCTATTCCGCCTTCCACGTTCATCAGCAGGCAGTCGGGGGGCGGTGACTTGGCGACGCAGGGCAGCTTGGTTTCCCGTAATGCCTTCTCGATCAGTGCAATGATCTGGGTCGGCAGGGTATCCAGCGTCAGATCGAACCAGACCCAGCGCCGCAGTTGCAGGGGCTGGCCGCGACGGCGCCCTAGTACGGTAAAGCGCTGCTTGAGCAGATGGCTGTTGGGGATCACCACGGTTTCCCAGTTGCGGGTCTCTATGGTGGTGGCGCGCCAGTTGATCTCTACCACCCGGCCCTGGATGGTGTCCACCTGCAACCAGTCACCGATGGCGATGGAGTTGTCGAGCTGAATTGAGACGCCAGCCAGCAGGTTGCCCAATGTGTCCTGCATGGCAAAGGCGATGACGGCGGTGATCACCGCCGAGGTGGTGACTATCTCTCCCAGCGCCATGCCGGAGGCATAGAGCCTGAACAGCCCCCAGCCGATGTAGCCGATGGTGATAACTATGTCGGCGATGATGCGCGGGATCTTCACCTGGCAGAGGGGGAGCAGCAGCTCGAACAGCAGGATCCCCCAGAGTTTGACCAGCACCAGACCCGCCAGCAAGGTGGAGATCTCGATCAGCCAGTGGCGGGGTAGTGGCAGGCGAAACCAGCCTCCTTCCAGCTGGATCAGCAGTATGATGACCAGGCTGATGATCACGAACCCGAGTTCGGAGAGTTTCTCTCGCCGTTGCCCCGGGTTGCGCCAGAAGTGGATCAGCAGGAGTGACAGAGTGAGCAGGATCCAGAACGGGTGTTCCAGGATCCAGATCAGGGTCGGCAGCATGATGAGATTATCGCCAGACATAACAGCCCCTTGTGACTATTTACATCCAGCATAGTTGGAGTTGTGAGGGTAAATGGTGCAGCGGTGGGGCAATTTATTTATGCTGTGCCGAACAAGTCAATGGAGTGCAATCTTGTGCAATTATCAAAGAAAATCATCTGCTTGATGGCGGCATGGCCATTGGCGGGTTGTGATTTGCTGGTGGACAGATACAGGGTCGAGTTCAGGGACGGTTCCTGGCGCGAGATCGCCATCACGCCCTTTTCCAACGAGGTTCACTGGCGTGAAGGGTGCGCCACCGGCGAGGTGTTGAGCGACATGGCGCTGCCGCTCAAACGGGGGGACGTCGTCAATGGCCGGGAGCAGTTGCTGATCGGCGGCGAGCGATTCGAGCTCGACGACAACAAGCTCTATCGCAGCAACGGCATGGTATTTGGCCACTCCCCGGACTATATCCAGCGCGGGCTTAAGGGGCTGGATAGCTGCCGCGAAATGCGCCTTCAGCGGGGCGCGCTGCCCAAGCTCAAGGCGCGTGGTTTCGACGAGTAACTTTCCTTAGGCAGCGAGGCGGGCGCTGCGTTGGCGGCAGGCATCGCCAAAGGCCTGGAATATCTTGATGGAGTGGGGGTTTTCGCTGGCCTTCCACTCCGGATGCCACTGCACCGCCAACAGGAAGGGGGAAATGGTCGGGGCGTGGATCGCCTCTATCAACCCGTCTTCCGCGTGAGCCAGCGGCTCCAGACCTTCACCCAGCCGGTCGATCCCCTGGCCATGGAGCGAGTTGACCGGGATGCTTTCCTCCCCCATCAGCTGGGCAAACCAGCTGCCTGGCACCAGATTGATGGGGTGACTCTCGCCATACTGCTCATCGACCGGATCGTCGGCATCTTCCCGGTGATCGTCGTAGCCAGGTTCGCAGTATACCTTCTGATGAATATTCCCCCCCAGTGCCACGTTGATCTCCTGCATGCCGCGGCAGATCCCGAGGATCGGCAGCCCCCGCCGGAGTGCGGCCTTGATCAGCGGCAGATCGAACAGGTCGCGCTCCCGATCCTGCTGCTTCTCCGGGGTGAGGTTCTCCTGACCGTAGAGCGCCGGATCTATGTTGGAGCCAGCCCCGCTCAGGTAGATCCCGTCGGCCAGATCCAGATACTGCTCCAGATCGGCGGTGCCGCAACAGGTGGGTACCAGCAGCGGGACGCAACCGCTGATCTCCACCAACGGTGCAATGTATTTGTGGGTCATGACCTGATAGGCGTGACCGTTACGGGGCTGGGCGCCCATGGTCATCAGTACGACAGGTTTGCGATTGGTAAAGGTTGTGGGATTGGGCATAGGGCACCTTGGCTATCCTTGGCGGTGAAGTCTCGTCCTGTGCCTTGGGCAAGCCCTTGCAACTCCATGTTTGGCAAAGGCATGCCGAAGGCATGATCTCGCAATCCCGTGTTGCATGGGGTCAGCATCGTCGATCGGAGCGGACAGCAACAGCCGGGATCTTCTTTCCAGTCTGCCAATGCCGTTCAATATGTCAAACAAAATGATGCAATATTGTTAACAAAATAAAAATGGTATCGCTTGAGCGCCCCTTTTTATGGGCGTTTAGTGTGTATGGGTAGCCTGCCCAGTAGAATCTGTGGTGGATATATTAAACGCAGAGAAGAAGGGGATGTTAAGGGGGCAATGACAAACACACCTCCGCAGGGGAGGCGTGTTGCGGGGATCACAGCAGATCTTCGATCTCGCCGCGCAGATACTGATAGATCTCGCGAAAGGCCACCGGCGGTTTGTTCAGCTCCCGCTCCTTGTTGGCGTTGCGGATCAGCTGGCGCAGTTTCTGGCGGTCCAGCTCGTGGAACTGGGCCATCAGTTCGTTGAGGGCGCTGTCCCCTTCGCTGATCAGCCGTTCCCGCCACTGCTCCAGACGATGCAGGCGAGCATTCACGGTGGAGTGGCGATTCTTGATGATGGAGAGCGCTTCGGCGATGGGCTCCACATCCCGGCTGCGCATCAGGCGGCCGATGAACTGCAGATGGCGGCGGAAGGATTCATCCTTCTTCGGCTTGAGTTTGCGGCCCAGCTCGACAGCCTCGGCCAGCTCTTCATCCAGCGGGATCTTTTCCAGTTCGCTGTGACTGAGAGAGACGATCTCCTCACCCATCTTCTGCAAGGCCTCGGCATCGCGCTTGAGCTGACTCTTGCTGGGGCCCCAGTCTTCCCACTCGTTGTCGTCTTGATAGTGACTCATCGGTCTCTTGATTCCTGTCTTTCACGTTTGGCGGATATGTTACCAGCTTCTCCCGCTGGGCGCAGGGGTCTGATATGCTTAGCCCCTTTCCTTCCTTCATACAGATGTGAGTTATGGATCAGCAAGACCAAATCCGCCAGGATCAAGCCCATCTCGAGGCCGTGGTTGCCGAGGCCCTAGAGATAGCCAAAGGACTGGGCGCCTCGCTGGCCGAAGTCTCCATCAGCAAGCAGACCGGGCTGTCGGTGAACACCCGGGGCTGTGAACTGGAAAGCATCGAATTCAACAAGGATGGTGCGCTCGGCATCGCCGTCTATCGCGACGGTTGCAAGGGATCCTCGTCCACCACGGACCTGAGCAAGCCGGCCATCCGCGCCGCCGTCGAGGCGGCGATGGAAATTGCCCGTCACACCTCCCCCGACGACTGTGCCGGCCTGGCGCCTGCCGAACTGCTGGCCTGGGATGCCCCGGATCTGCAGCTGTGCCATCCGGTGGCCCTCGATCCCCAGCATGGCATCGAACTGGCCATCGAGTGCGAGCGGCTGGCGCTGGGGCGCGATGCGCGCATCAAGCACTCCGATGGCGCTGGCTTCTCCAGCCACCTCGGCATCAAGGTCTATGGCAACAGTCACGGCTTCGTCAAAGGCTATGCGGCGTCGCGCAACTCCCTGAGCTGCGTGCTGATCGGCGAGCAGGATGGTGACATGCAGCGGGATTACGGCTACTCCTCCAGCCGTACCCTCGAGGGGCTGTGGAGCCCGCAGCGCATCGCCGACGAGGCGGTGGAGCGCACCGTCTCCCGTCTCGGCGCCCGCAAGATCGCCACTCGCCATGCTCCCGTGCTGTTTCATCCCGATACGGCGGCCGGTCTCTGGGGTCATCTGGTGATGGCCATCAGCGGTGGCAATCTTTACCGCAAGTCGAGCTTCCTGCTCGATAAACTGGGCAAGCAGATCCTGCCCGATTGGCTCACCATCCAGGAGTTCCCCCACCTGTTGGGCGGCCTGGCCAGTACCCCTTTTGACGGGGAAGGGGTGCTGACCCGCGACATGGATATAGTGCATAACGGCGAGCTGATGAGCTGGTTGCTCACCTCCTACTCCGCCCGCAAGCTGGGGCTCACCACCACCGGCCACGCCGGCGGCATCCACAACTGGCAGGTGTCCAATACCGGTCAGGATTTCCAGGGCATGCTCAAGGAGATGGGTACCGGCCTGCTGGTGACCGAGCTGATGGGGCAGGGGGTCAACATCGTCAATGGTGACTACTCCCGCGGCGCCGCCGGTTTCTGGGTTGAAAATGGCGAAATCGCCTACCCGGTCGAGGAGATCACCATCGCCGGCAATCTGGCTGAGATGTTCAGCCATATAGTGGCGGTGGGTTGCGACGAGGATGAGCGCTCCAGCCTCAAGACCGGCTCAGTGCTGGTCGAGAACATGAAGCTGGCGGGGCATTAATCCTCCGCCCGTTTGGCCCAATCTGCCGGCATGAAAAAGGCCCCCACGCCAACGCGAGGGGGCCTTTTTGTCAGCCGGTGATCAGGGGCGGCAGTCAGCCCTTGATGCGCTCGATGCAACCGCCCAGGCCTTGCAGCTTCTGCTCGATGTCTTCGTAGCCACGGTCGATGTGGTAGATGCGATCGACAATGGTGGCCCCTTCGGCCACGAAGCCGGCCAGCACCAGGCTGGCGGAGGCGCGCAGATCGGTGGCCATCACCTGGGCACCCTTGAGCTGCTGGGCGTCGCGGCAGATGGCGACGTTGCCCTGCAGTTCGATGTCGGCACCCATCCGTACCAGCTCAGGCACGTGCATGAAGCGGTTCTCGAAGATGGTCTCGGTGACCATGCCTGTACCTTTGGCTACCGCGTTCAGCACGGTGAACTGGGCCTGCATGTCGGTCGGGAACGCAGGGTAGGGGGCAGTCTTGATGGTGACCGGCTTGAGGGTGCGACCGGTCATGTCCAGGGTGATCCAGTCTTCACCCTTCTCAATCAGGGCGCCGGCCTCTTCCAGCTTGACTAGTACTGCTTCCAGCAGGGTCGGGTCTGTCTTGCGGCAGGTGATCTTGCCGCCGGTCACGGCTGCGCCCACCAGGAAGGTTCCGGTCTCGATGCGGTCAGGCTGCACGCTGTAGCTGCCACCGTGCAGACGCTCGACGCCATCGATGACCAGAGTGTCGGTGCCCGCCCCCTGGATCTTGGCGCCCAGGGTATTGAGGAAGTTGGCGAGATCGACCACTTCCGGCTCGCGCGCGGCGTTTTCGATCACGGTGCGACCGTCAGCCAGGGTGGCGGCCATCATCAGGTTCTCGGTACCGGTGACGGAAACCATGTCCATCAGGATGTGAGCACCTTTCAGACGACCGTCGACGCGGGCTTTGATGTAGCCATCCTCAATGGCGATCTTGGCTCCCATCAGCTCCAGGCCGTGCACATGCAGGTTGACCGGGCGGGCACCGATGGCGCAGCCACCTGGCAGGGAGACGTCGGCCGCACCGTAGCGGGCAGCCAGCGGGCCCAGCGCCAGGATGGAGGCGCGCATGGTCTTGACCAGCTCGTAAGGGGCCACGTGGTTGTTCACGGCACCGGCCAGCACGGTGACGTTGCCATTCACCTTGGTGGTCGCGCCCAGCATCTCCAGCAGCTTGATGGTGGTGCCTACGTCTTTGAGGCGCGGCACGTTGGAGAGCTGAACCTCTTCGTCGCACAGCAGGGTGGCGAACAGGATCGGCAGGGCGGCGTTTTTGGCGCCGGAAATGGTCACTTCACCGGAGAGGGTGCAGGGGCCGGTGATCTTGAATTTGTCCATGGTTACTTCGTTACCAAATCAGGAGGGCAATAGGAATTTACGTTCGCGCTTCCACTCGGCTTCGGTAAAGGCCTTGATGGAGAGGGCGTGAATGGCGTTGCTGGCGATCTTGTCCATCAGCGGGGCATAGATGGCCTGCTGTTTCTTGACTCGGCTCATACCGTCAAACATGTCGCCGACGGCAATCACCTGGTAGTGGCTGCCATCCCCTTTGACATGGACTTCGGACAATGGCAGAGCCTCAAGGAGTATCGCTTCAATTTCAGAGACTTGCATTATGCGTCCTCAGTTGTGAGCGGGGTTGATTGAAACAGACTGGCCACCCCGTAGAGGTTGGCCAGGGTATAGAAATCAGTGGAGGCGCCCACCAGTTGCGGTGTGGCGCCTCGTGCCAGGGCGGCTTTTGCCCATTTGACCAGCAGGGCCAGGCCGGCGGAGTCCAGGGTGGTGACCTGGCTCAGCTCCAGCTTGTCATCCTGCCACCAGTCGGCGCGGCGTTGCCACAGGTCATTGACCTGTGGCGCCTGCAGCTCGCCCCTGAAGATCATGACTTGATCACCAGCGGCTTGGCGTTGTGCTCGCGCAGCTGGGCGATCACTGCATCGATGCCGTCCTGGCGAATGAGGCCACCGAGCTCGCCCTGTTTGGCGGAGAGCAGGCTGATCCCCTCGGCGACCATGTCGAAGGCTTTCCATTCGCCGGTCTTGTTGTTCTTGCGCAGCTTGAACTCGAGGAAGATATCCGGCTTGCCGGCCTCTTTCACGCTGACGTTGACGGCGGTGATGTTGCCGTTGGGTACCTTGCCCGGCTCGACTTTCACGGTCTGCTTGTCGAAGTGGGCCAGGGCATCGGCGTAGGAGCTCACCATGTACTCGGTGAAGACCTCGACGAAGGCGTCGCGCTGGGCCGGGGTGGTCTGCTTGATCTGGTTGCCAAGCACCTTGTAGGCGGCGAAGCGGTTGTCCACGTATGGCAGCAGCTCTTCGCGGATGATGACGCGCAGGTGGTCAGGATTGCTTTTGATCTGTGCCTGATCGGCCTTCAGACGAGCGAAGGTCTGCTTGGCGGCCATGTCGACCAGCGCATTGGGATCGGTGGCGTCCACCGCGGCCTGGGCGGACAGGGAAAAGAGCATGCTGGTCATCAGGCCCAGCAGCAGGGCGATCTTCTTGAACATGGTTACTCCTTACTTGCTGTCTGATTTGCTGTCGGAGGATTGGCTGTAGAGGAACTTGCCAATCAGATCTTCCAGCACGATGGCGGATTTGGTGTCTTCAATCATGTCACCATCCTTGAGCATGCCGGTGCCCATGTCCTCATCGGTGAAGCCTGGGGTCAGACCTATGTACTGCTCGCCGAGCAGGCCGGAGGTGAGGATGGAGAGAGAGCTGGTTTCGGAAAACTCGCCTGCACTCTTTTGCATCTGCAGGGTGATTTCGGGAACCTGGGTTTGAGGGTCGAGTGTAATGTCGCTCACCCGACCGACCACCACGCCACCGACCTTGACCGGAGAGCGTACTTTCAGGCCGCCGATATTATCGAAATGCGCGTGCAGGGTATAGGTTTCTCCCTCCGGTTTGAAGCTCAAACCGGCCACTTGCAGAGCCAGTGCCAGAATGGCACCGATGCCAGCCAGCATGAAGAGGCCGACCAGGAATTCTACTTTGCTGAACTTCATCTTTACCTTATCCAAACATGACTGCGGTGAGTATAAAATCCAGACCGAGCACGGCCAGGGATGAGTGAACCACGGTGCGGGTCGTGGCCTGGCTGATCCCGGCCGAGGTCGGCTTGGCATCATAACCGTTGAAAAGGGCAATCCAGGTGACCACAAGGGCGAAGATCAGGCTCTTGATGGCACCCTGCATGATGTCATCCTGCCAGTCGACGGAGGCCTGCATGGCGGACCAGAAGCCCCCTTCATCCACCCCCAGCCAGTCCACGCCGACCAGCTTGCCACCGAAGATGCCGATCAGGCTGAACATGAAGGCCAGCAGCGGCATGCTGATGACCCCCGCCCAGAAGCGGGGCGCCACCACCCGGCGCAGCGGATCCACCGCCATCATCTCAAGGCTGGAGAGCTGCTCGGTGGCCTTCATCAGACCGATTTCCGCGGTCAGGGCAGAACCTGCGCGGCCGGCAAACAGCAGGGCGGTCACCACAGGACCCAGTTCCCGCAGCAGGGAGAGAGAGACCAGAGGGCCCAGGCTCTGCTCGGCACCGAAGTCTTTCAGTACGTTGTAGCCCTGCAAGGAGAGCACCATGCCGATGAACAGACCCGACACCAGAATGATGGCCACCGACTGCACCCCGACCACATAAAGTTGCTGGATCAGCAGCGGGAAGTGCTTGCGCGGCTCGGGTTTGCCCGCCAGCGCATGGAACAACATGATGGTTGCCCGGCCGATGGCGGTAATGAAACGTACGCCGCGTCGTCCCAGCTTGCTTATTTGGCTTGTCAACATCAGAGATCCTGTAGCAGGTCGCCTGCCGGAAAATGAAACGGAACAGGACCGTCGGGCAATCCTTTCAGGAACTGCTCGACTTCGGGGTTGTGCTCCTCGCGCAGTTGCGCCGGCGTGCCGTGTGCCACTACCTGGCGGTTGGCAATGATGTAGGCGTAATCGGCGATGCCGAGCACCTCCTTCACATCGTGGGTGACAATGACGGAGGTGATGCCGAGGGCATTGTTCAACTCCTTGATCAGCTTCACCAGCACCGCCATGGTGATGGGATCCTGACCGACGAAGGGTTCGTCATACATGATGAGGTCGGGGTCGAGTGCGATGGCCCGTGCCAGCGCCGCGCGCCGAGCCATGCCGCCGGAGAGCTCGGATGGCATCAGTTTTGCGGCACCGCGCAGCCCTACGGCCTGCAGCTTCATCATGACGATGGTGTGGATCAGTTCTTCCGGCAGGCCTGAGTGCTCCCGCAGCGGGAAGGCCACGTTGTCGTAGACCGTCATGCCGGTGAACAGGGCGCCGCTCTGAAACAGCATGCTCATCCGCTTGCGCACCTCGTAGAGGCGCGAACGGGAGAGGCTGGGGATATCTTCCCCGTCAAACAGGATGTGACCGGACTCGGGCTTGAGCTGGCCACCGATCAGCCGCAGCAAGGTGGTCTTGCCGATGCCGCTCGGGCCCATGACGGCGGTGACCTGGCCACGGGGAATGGTCAGGTTGATCCCGTCATACAACAGCCTATCTCCGTGACTGAAGGTCAGGTCGGAGATGGTGATCAGGTCATTGTTCAAACAATTGTCCATCCGGTGCAAATGAGGAGCGAATTTTATGGGCTAGTCTAGGTCTAAGCAACATCAAGGAACAACTATTGAACAGGCTGGCAGCCCGTTTGTACGCCAAATTTGTGTAACAAAGTGCGTCATCCAGCCGGGGATCCACCATCCGATTCGCTTATCCGGACAGACTTTTTTATAATCCCGCAGCTAATTTCGGCCCGGAGCTGTGTCTTTATGTCTGTAAAGCCTGAGAAAGTGTCTGACCTGTTCGATTTTCGTCGCAGTGCCCGCGCGGTACTGGACACGGAAAAGCAAGCGATTGATGGACTCTACCAGTATCTGAATGACGCCTTCGACAAGGCGTGCGAGATGGTGCTGCGTTGTGGTGGCAAGATAGTGGTCACAGGGATGGGCAAGTCTGGCCATATCGGCAGCAAGATTGCCGCGACCCTGGCCAGCACCGGCACTCCCGCCTTCTTCCTCCATCCGGGGGAAGCCAGCCATGGGGATCTGGGGATGATTTCCGCAGGCGATCTCATTATCGCTATCTCCAACTCGGGCGAGAGCGACGAGATCCTGGCCCTGCTGCCGGTGCTCAAGCGCCGCGGCATACCGCTCATCTGCATGACCGGCAACCCCGCTTCTACCATGGCCAAGGAGGCCAATGTGCACCTGTGCATCAAGGTGGAAAAAGAGGCTTGTCCGCTCGGACTCGCGCCCACGTCGAGCACCACTGCAACCCTGGTGATGGGGGATGCGCTGGCGGTGGCCCTGCTGGAAGCGCGCGGTTTCACCGCCGATGACTTTGCTCTCTCCCACCCGGGCGGGTCGCTGGGCAAGCGCTTGTTGCTGCGGGTCGGCGATCTGATGCACAGTGGTGATCTGTTGCCCCAGGTTTCTATTGATGCCACCATCAGCGAGGCGTTGCTGGAGGTGAGCCGCAAAGGACTCGGCATGACGGCGGTGGTCGATCAGCACGGTCTGCTGGCGGGACTCTTTACCGATGGCGACCTGCGCCGCATTCTCGATCAGCAGGTGGACATCCATCACACCCCGATCAGCCGCGTGATGACCGCCAACTGTGTTACCGTAGGGCCGGAAATGATGGCGGCCGAAGCCGTCAAACTGATGGAAACCAGAAAGATCAACGGATTACTGGTGGTGGATGGAGACAAGCGCCCGCTGGGTGCCTTCAACATGCACGACCTGCTGAAAGCCGGAGTAATTTGATGCAAAACGTACCGACCCTTTATGGTCCGGTGACGCGCAGCCAGTATGACAAGGCGGCGCAAATCCGCCTGCTGGTGTGCGATGTGGATGGGGTACTCTCCAATGGCCTCATCTATATGGGTAACAACGGCGAGGAGCTGAAGACCTTCTGTACCCGCGATGGTGCAGGCATGCGGGCGCTGCTCAACGCCGGGATCGAGATCGCCATCATCACGGGGCGCAACTCCCGCATCGTCAGTGATCGGATGAAGAGTCTCAGAGTGAATCACGTGGTGCAGGGGGCGGACAAGAAATTGCCCCATTTCGAGGCATTGCTGGCCAAGCTGGGCCTGGATGCGTCGCAGGCCGCCTACATGGGCGATGACACCATAGATCTGCCGGTGATGGAGGCTTGTGGCCTTGGTATTGCGGTGGCCGATGCCCATCCTCTGGTCTTGCGCCGGGCCGACATGGTGACTCGCCTGGCTGGCGGCACAGGCGCGGTGCGCGAGGTATGCGACCTGATCCTGCAGGCCCAGGGGTACGGAGATTACCAGCCCGAGGCATCGGTATGAACAGACAGACCCTGTTGTTTGCCCTGTTGTTTCTGGTTGCCCTGGTCGCCTGGCAGTTGAGCAAGGTGGAGCTGGTGCCGGAGAGCACGGTAAAAACCGAGCATTATCAGCCGGATTTTGTCGCCAAAGAGTTGGTGACCACCCGTTTCGATGTGAACGGCAAGCGTACCGAACGGTTGGAGTCGGCCTATGCCGAGTACTACCAGATCATCGAGCAGGCGACATTCGACAAGCCCGTCGTCTACATGTTCGATGACAAGGGGGAGGCTGAATGGAAAGTCACGGCCGATACTGGTGTGCTCAACACCGATGACAACGTGATCATGCGGGACAAGGTGCATCTGGACGGTCTGCTGCCCACCTCTTTCATCTCCACGCTCGATACTCCCTATCTGGAGCTGGACCTGGTGACCCAGGATGTGCGCAGCAATCGGGAAGTGAAGATTTTGGGTCAGGATTTCCAGACCGAAGGGGTTGGCCTGAAAGGCCATCTGGACCGCAAATATTTTGAGTTACTGGATCAAGGTCATGCCATCTATTTCAATGAAAAACGTTAATCTGGCCCTCGCAGCCTTGTTGTTCTGCGGTGTTGTGACCGCCAAAGAGTCCGACTTTGCCGAGAAGGTCTATGTCGATGCCATCAAGCAGGTCGCAGAGATGCAGGATAATCGCGTCACCTTCGAGCAGGATGTGATCATCACTCAGGGCACTATCAAGATTAAGGCCGACAAAGTGGTGGTGACCCGCTCCGGCGAGAAAGGGGCTGAGGTGATGACCGCTTATGGCAAACCCGCTACCTTCTTCCAGATCCTGGACAATGGCAAGCCGGTCAACGCCCACGGCAACAGCATTCGCTACGAGTTGAAGAAGCGCCTGGTGACCATCACCGGCAATGGCCAGCTCAAGCAGGAAGATAGTCAGGTCAATGGTGACCTGATCCGCTACGACATCGTTAAACAGAAGATGATCGCCGAGAGCAAGACACCGAACCAGCGGGTCAAAACCGTCTTCCTGCCGGATCAGGTAGAGAATTTCGACAAGCCGGCCGATCAGCAGACCCAGGGAAAATAAGCCATGGCAGTATTGAAAGCAGTGGGCCTGCAGAAGAGCTACAAGCGCCGCATGGTGGTCAGTGATGTGAGTCTGGAAGTAGGCACAGGCCAGATCGTCGGCTTGCTCGGACCCAACGGCGCCGGCAAGACGACCTCGTTTTACATGATTGTCGGCCTAGTGCAGCGTGATGCCGGTCTCATCACCATCGATGATCAGGATATCAGCCTGCAGCCCATGCACGTGCGTGCCCGCAACGGCATCGGCTATCTGCCGCAGGAAGCCTCGATTTTCCGCCGTCTCTCGGTGTTCGACAACCTGATGGGAGTCATGCAGACTCGCAAGGGGTTGAGTCGCGAGGAGCGGGAAGACAAGGTCGAACAGCTGCTGGAAGAGTTCAACATCACCCACATCCGCGACAACCTGGGTCAGAGTTTGTCCGGTGGCGAGCGGCGCCGGGTCGAAATTGCCCGCGCCCTGGCGGCGGAGCCGCGCTTTATCCTGCTGGATGAGCCGTTTGCCGGTGTGGATCCCATTTCTGTGATAGACATCAAGAAGATCATCCAGCACCTGAAAGATAGGGGGCTGGGCGTCTTGATCACCGACCACAACGTCAGAGAGACTCTGGACGTATGCGAGAAGGCTTATATCGTCAGCCACGGCCAGATGATTGCTGAAGGTGCGCCGGCTGATATCCTCGCCGATGAGCAGGTCAAGCGCGTCTATTTGGGCGATCAATTCAGTCTATAGTAAGGGGGCATGCCTTCATTTCCTTTGCCGCGTGCCTCGCTGAACATAAGGATATCCCGACGTAGATGAAGCCGACATTACAGTTGCGTCTCGGTCAATCCCTGACCATGACGCCGCAATTACAACAAGCGATTCGTCTGCTCCAGCTCTCCTCTCTGGAACTTCAGCAGGAAATTCAGCAAGCGCTCGAAAACAATCCCCTGCTGGAGCAGGAAGAGAGCGAGGTGCAGGAGACATCCCCGCAAGATCAGGTCGATGCCAGCCAGCTGGATTCCAGCGATGCCATGGCCCAGGATCAGATGCCGGACGAGTTGCCGGTGGATACGACCTGGGACGAGGTCTATTCCGCGGGGACGGCCCAGAGTGCCGGACCCATCCATGATGGGGATGACACCGTCTACCAGGGGGAGACCACAGAGAACCTGCAGGACTACCTGTTGTGGCAGATGCGCCTCACCCCGTTCAGCGATGTGGATGCGGCCATTGCGCTTGCCATCATAGATGCCATCGACGAATCCGGTTATCTGACAGTGTCGCTGGAAGATATCCAAGCGGCGGTGAGCAGCGACGAAGTGGAGGTCGAACTCGATGAAATCGAGGTCGTGCTCAAGCGGGTGCAACACTTCGATCCCGTGGGGATCGCAGCTCGTTCGGTGCAGGAGTGCCTGCTGATCCAGCTGGAGCAGTACGACCCCGAGACTCCCTGGATCAGTGAGGCCAAGGAGGTGATCCAGGAGCATATGGATCTGCTCGGCAATCGCGATTATCGCACCCTGGCACGCAAGACCCGGCTCAAGGAGAGCGACCTCAAGGAGGTGCTGGATCTGATCCAGCTGCTGGAGCCGAGGCCGGGCAACGGCATTATCCAGAGCGACTCCCAGTACGTGATCCCGGACGTCTCCGTAGTCAAACGGCAGAATCGCTGGGTGGTGGAACTCAATCCTGATTCATCCCCGCGCATCCGGGTCAACGAGACCTATGCCGCTATGGCACGTAACGCCCGTAGCAGCACGGATACCCAGTTTATCCGCTCCCACTTGCAGGAAGCCAAGTGGTTCATCAAGAGCCTTGAGAGCCGTAACGACACCCTGTTGAAAGTGGCCAGCTGCATCGTCGAGCAGCAACAGGGCTTTTTCGAATATGGTGAAGAGGCGATGAAGCCGATGGTGCTCAACGATATCGCCGAAGCGGTGGAGATGCACGAGTCGACCATCTCCCGTGTAACAACCCAGAAATACATGCATACCCCCCGCGGTATTTTCGAACTGAAGTTTTTTTTCTCCAGCCATGTGAATACAGAAGGAGGAGGAGAGTGCTCATCGACCGCAATCCGTGCGCTCATCAAGAAGCTGGTGACGGCGGAGAACCCCGCCAAACCGCTAAGTGATAGCAAGATCGCGGATTTGCTGGCCGAACAGGGTATTATGGTGGCTAGACGCACGATCGCTAAGTACCGCGAATCCCTGTTTATCCCACCTTCCAATCAGCGCAAACGCCTGGTTTAGGCAAAACAAAAGGATGACGTTATGCAAATTAACCTGACCGGACACCATGTCGAGATTACCGAAGCTCTGCGTGATTATGTGAATAACAAATTTGCCAAACTCGAGCGTCACTTCGACCACATCAACAACGTGCATGTGGTGCTGAGCGTGGAAAAACTGAACCAGATCGCCGAAGCCAAACTGCATGTCAGTGGCGGCGAGGTCTTCGCCAACTCCGAGCATGCCGATATGTATGCCGCGATAGATACCCTGCTCGACAAGCTGGACAGGCAGATCATCAAGCATAAAGACAAGTTAAATAAAAAATAACCATGCAACTTGAACACATACTGAGTCGGGACTGCACCAAGAGTGCAGTCCCTTGTACTAGCAAGAAACGGGCCCTCGAAATCATCAGCGAGCTGGCCGCCGAGCGCCTGGGTACCTCACGCCAGGCGCTGTTTGAATGCTTGCTGGCCCGCGAAAAAATGGGCAGTACCGGGATCGGTGCCGGTATCGCGATCCCTCATGGTCGTATCGATGATGAATTTCCGCCCACCGCTATTCTGATGACGTTTGCCGATCCCATCCCTTTCGACTCCATCGACAATCAACCGGTTGACCTGCTGTTTGCTCTGCTGGTACCGGAAAGCGAGTGCAAACAGCATCTCAAGACCCTTTCCCTGATGGCCTCCAAGCTGGGTGACAAGGCGGTATGCCGCCAGTTACGCCAGGCAACCAGCGATGAAGAGCTCTATCAGATCATGACCTCAGCCTGATATACAGGCCAGGATCACACACCCGTTTTGGCGTGAGGGAACAAGATGCAGTTAATCGTGGTAAGTGGACGCTCGGGCTCCGGTAAAACCGTCGCCCTGAGGGTATTGGAAGATCTGGGTTATTACTGTGTGGACAACCTGCCGGTCAACCTGTTGCCCCAGCTGATCGTTTCGGTCGAGAGCCAGTACGACAAGCTGGCAGTCAGCATAGACGTGCGCAACTTGCCGAATGATTCGGAAAAACTGGAGAATCTGCTGGCTCAGGTGCGCAACGAGGGCAGGGTCGAGTTTGCCAGCTTCTTCTTCGATGCCGACAACACCACGCTGCTCAAGCGATATGGCGAGAGCCGCCGGCTGCACCCCTTGTCGCGCAACAAACTGTCGTTGGACGAGGCGATCCGGGAAGAGACCCATCTGCTGGCGCCGCTCTCCTCAACTGCCGATCTGCGCATCGATACTACCAGCCTCAGCATTCACGACTTGAGCGAGCTCATCAAGACTCGGGTGCTCGGCAAGAAAGAGAACGAGTTGGTGCTGGTGTTCGAGTCGTTCGGTTTCAAATATGGCATACCCAAGGATGCTGATTTCGTGTTCGACGCTCGCTTCCTGCCCAATCCGCACTGGATCCCCGAACTCAAACCTTTTACCGGCAAGGATGAGCCGGTGGCCAGCTACCTCTCGGCCCAGGCGGACGTGATGCTGTTCACCCAGCAGATCGAACACATGCTGGTGACCTGGCTCCCCCATCTGGAGCGCAATAACCGCAGCTATCTCACGGTCGGCATCGGCTGTACCGGGGGCCAGCACAGATCGGTATTCATCGCCGAACGCCTGGCCAACTCCTTCCGGCAGCTCGGCAAGAACGTGCAAATTCGCCACCGCACCCTCGACAAGAGCAGTTCCCAAGCGTGATACCCCAATAGGACGACCTGATGACAGTTTCCGCCTCGGTTGAAGTGAAGAACAAGCTGGGTATCCACGCTCGGCCAGCCATGATGCTGTTCGAGCTGGTACAGGGTTTTGATGCCCATGTGCTGCTGCGCAATGAGGACGGTGTGGAGGCTGATGCAGACAGTGTGATTGGCTTGCTGATGCTGGACTCTGCCCAGGGCCGCCAGGTGGAAGTTCAGGTGGAGGGCCCCGACGAGGTGGAAGCCCTGGCTGCCGTTGTCGCGTTGTTTACGTCCGGTTTCAACGAAGAGTAGTCGCTCAGCCTTCTGGCGTATGAGACGCCACGCATAAGGAGAATACCTGCGGCTTCTCAGGTATTCTCTCTCCTTCCCACTCCGCTATCTCCTGCCGTCGACGTCCTGCGTGTACAGCACCCTAGCGGGTTGCCCGCTTCTGGTAGCGCAGATCCTCTTCTATGGTGACCACGACTTCGAGCGGTTTGCCCTCACGAAATACCGAGATGGTGAGCTTGGTGCCCGGGCGACTCTCGACAATCTTGTCCATGGCAGCCCGAACGCCGCTGATGGCCTCGCCGTTGATCTTGAGCAGTACATCTCCCCGCTTCAGACCGCCCTTGCTGGCCGGGCCGTTGGGATCCAGGCTCTCCACCACCAGGCCACGCAGATCGCCCAGGTTCATCATGCGGGCGACGATGGGGTTGATCTCGACGCTGGAGACACCGAGGTAGCCACGGATGACCCGACCGTTGGCGATCAGCTCATCCATTATCCGCTTGGCCAGCCGGTAGGGGATGGCGAAGCTGATGCCGTAAGTCTCCTGATTGCCGTTGAGGTGATAAGTAGCGGTGTTGATCCCCACCAGATCGCCACGACCA
This sequence comes from Aeromonas sp. S18(2024), assembly GCF_041402525.1. Taxonomy (NCBI): domain Bacteria; kingdom Pseudomonadati; phylum Pseudomonadota; class Gammaproteobacteria; order Aeromonadales; family Aeromonadaceae; genus Aeromonas; species Aeromonas sp. S18(2024). The sequence goes on from NZ_JBGLQV010000006.1 coordinate 97,763, forward strand.
TTGACCAGAGCCCCGCCCGAGTTGCCCTCATTGATGGCGGCATCGGTCTGCAGCAGATCCTGGCGGCCATTGCTGTCAGGTCCCATGCTGGAGAGCCCGGCGCGCCCGGTCGCGCTGATGATGCCTTGAGTGATGGTTTGGCCAACGTTGTAGGGGTTGCCGATGGCAAGCACCACATCCCCCACCTCAGGCTGCCGTTCCGGATCCTGAGGGATCACCGGCAGATTGTCCGCTTCGATATAGAGTACGGCGAGATCGGTCAGCTGATCGATACCGACCAGTTCGGCGCTGAACACCCGGCCATCCTGCAGTGCGACGATGATCTGGTCGGCATCGGCAATGACGTGATAATTGGTCAGCACGTAACCGCGGGAAGTCATGATGACGCCGGAGCCCAGCCCCTGTGGGCGCAGTTCCCCCTGATTCCCCTGATTGGCGGCAAAGCTGCGGGTGTAGATATTCACGACGGCAGGGCCGGCGCGATGGGCGGCGTAGGAGAAACTCAACTCGCGGGCATTGGTGATGAGACCGGGTAGCTGGGCCCCCCCACGAAAATTGGGAAACAACACAAGCAGCAGCGCCGCGACGGTCAAACCGAAGCCGATGGACTTGCCCAAGTAACTGACTAAAGGGGGGATTTTCATGTCATTCTCATCCGTACAGGCTGCGGGCAGAGAATAACATCATCGGTGGATAAAAATCACCCGCGGCGAATGCCGCGGGTGGGGGAGGGATTAGCGGATCACCAGATAGAGTGAAGAGTCACCCCGCTGGATATTGAGTGCCAGCACGTCAGGTTTGTTCTTGAGTGCCTTGGTCAGCTCGCCCAGAGTGTTGATCCGCAGGCGGTTGACGCCGATGATGATGTCACCTTTCTGCAAGCCCGAAGCCGCCGCAGGCGAGCGTGGGTCGATATCGGCCACGGCGACGCCGGAAACAGGTTCTGTAGTGGTGCTCAGCTTGGCCCCTTCCAGTGCCGGATGCAGGGCGCTGGCCAGGATCTCGCTATCATCTGCCTTCTTCAGGGTAACCTTGACAGTCTGCTCTTTTCCGTCGCGGATAAGGCCGAGGGCAACCTGCTTGTCGGCACCCATGGTCGCGATCTTGGCGCGCAGCTCACCAAACGAACGGATGGCTTTGCCATCGATGCTGACGATGATGTCGCCAGCCTTGATGCCGGCCTTGGCTGCAGCAGAGTCAGGCATGACCTGGTTGACGAAGGCGCCATCTTTCTTGTTGTAACCGAAGGTCTTGGCAATCTCCGAAGTGAGCTCGGTGCCGGTGATCCCCAGTTGGCCACGACGCACTTCACCGTACTTGATGATCTGCTCGGAGAGGTTGCGCACCATGTTGGACGGAATGGCAAAGCCGATGCCGATGTTGCCACCGTTGGGGCCCAGGATGGCGGTGTTGATACCGATAAGCTCGCCACGCAGGTTGAGCAGGGCGCCACCCGAGTTGCCGGAGTTGATGGCCGCATCGGTCTGGATGAAGTTCTCCAGATTTTCGATGTTGAGGCCGCTACGGCCCAGGGCGCTGACAATACCCGAGGTCACGGTCTGGCCCAGCCCAAACGGGTTGCCGATGGCCAGCGCATAGTCGCCGACTCGCAGCTCGTCGGAGTCGGCAAACTTGATCTGCACCAGATCGTCGGCCTTGATTTGCAGCAGAGCGATATCGGACTGCTTGTCTTCACCAATCTTCTTGGCGGCGTACTCGCGGCCATCCTTCAGGTTGACCTTGATCTCGTCCGCTTCGTGTACCACGTGAGCATTGGTGATGACATAGCCTTTCTTGGCATCGATGATGACGCCGGAGCCCAGCGCCTGGAACGGCTGCTCGCTCACTTGCTCGTCAGGCATGTTGGGGCCAAAGAAGAAACGGAACTGTTCCGGCAGACGCTGACGGGTCACTTTCTTGCCGGAGACGGAGATATTGACCACGGCAGGGGTAACTTGCTCAAGAACCGGTGCCAGGCTCGGCATCTCCTGGTTAGATTCGAACAGGGAAGGCATTGCAGCCTGTGCAGGGGCCGCAGACATGGCGATACCGACACTGAGGGCTAGCACACTGAGCATGGAAAGAGGTTTACGCATATGAAAAACAGCTCCCAGAAAAAGTTGCATTGCAATCGTCAAGGTCAGACCACAGGGCTGGCGGATTAGTTCCGCGAGGCACTAGCTTGTTTGCTTGAGCAAACCGGAAGAGGCTCCGGCATAGTCACGGGGAGGAATGCCGGGTTCAGTCTCGGTGCTGGTTTGCGTTTCTTCTACCGGCGGCTCACGGAACAGGGGTTCTTGAGCCTTGGCCAGGAACTTGCTCTGCTCCGCCATGTGGCGGTAGAGGGTCTGATATTGCTCGGCCAGTTGCTCCATCAGCACCGCACTGTCGGCGAAGTGGGTATTGATTTGGCCCTGATAACTTTCGAGCTCTTTGTGGGCCTTCTTCAGTTCCTGTTCCAGACGGCCGGCATCACGGCTACGTACCGAGAAACGGCCGATGATGATACCGATGATCAGGGCCGCGACAGCCAGCAGGATCCCAGTTAACAGACTCATAGATGCTCCTTGTTACAGCTAAAACAGTGTGTTGATTCGGTTGAACAAACCGCCATGCCTGGTTGGCACTATACCGTGCGTCCCGAGGCCGTGATACCATTTTGTCCTCTATTCAGGGACTTGGAGAGGCACATCAAGGATGACACCGCAGCAAAAATATCAGCAGGATCTGCTGCGTCCGGGTTTTCAGGCCGACCCCGCCCAGCGTATGGCGATCAGCAGGCTGGAGCGACTGTATCAGGATTTGCAGCGGCGCCCGACTCCGACCAGATCCGGCGGACTGTTGGGCTGGCTGCAAAAGCCGAAACCGCCCGAGCCCATCCAGGGTATCTATATGTGGGGCGGTGTCGGCAGAGGCAAGACTTGGCTGATGGATACTTTTTTCGAGAGCCTGCCGGGTGAGCGTAAACTGCGCTGCCATTTTCACCGTTTCATGCACCGCATCCACGATGAACTTAATGCATTGAACGGCCAGACCGATCCACTCAAGCAGATTGCCAGCAAGCTCGCCAGCGAGACGGATATCATCTGTTTCGATGAGTTTTTCGTCTCCGACATTACAGACGCCATGTTGCTGGGCACCCTGTTTCAGGAACTGTTTGGCCACGGCGTAGTGCTGGTCGCTACGTCTAATATTCCTCCGCAAGAGTTATATCGCAATGGACTGCAACGAGCCCGTTTTCTGCCTGCCATCGCGCTGATCGAGCGTCATTGCGAGATACTTAATGTGGATGGCGGCATCGACTATCGCTTGCGAACCCTGGAGCAGGCCGAGATCTATCACTGTCCGCTGGATCTGCAGGCAAAATCGAACCTTGAGCGTTATTTCCAGCAATTAACAGGTGGTCACGAGGCCCGGGTGGGGGATCTTGAGATCAATCATCGCCAGCTGGTGTCGCTGGGGATGGGGGAAGGGGTGCTTTACATGGAGTTCGAGCAACTTTGCTGTACTCCCCGCTCCCAGAACGACTACATAGAACTGGCCAAGTTGTTTCACACCGTCTTGCTGGCCAACGTTCAGCCAATGGGAGCTGGTACGGATGACGCGGCCCGCCGCTTCATCGCCATGGTAGATGAATTCTATGAACGGCACGTCAAGCTCATCATGTCGGCAGCTGTTCCCATGGCGGATCTCTATGGTGAAGGGCTGCTGAATTTCGAATTCCAACGCTGTCTTTCACGGCTTCAGGAAATGCAATCGCACGAATACCTTGCAAGAGTGCACCTTCCTTAGTCACAATACCGCGCCTGCCAGTCGGATGGGCATCTGCGGCAGGTAGGGCCGGGCGACATTTGCTAGCTTCATGGCAGTGAAATTAGCAGGTGATATTTAAGGCAACTTCACTTATAATCGCCCGGCCCACGTTACAGCTGTCGATAAGACAGCAACACTTTAAGCTTTACTTGTATTCGAAGGGGTACAGGTAGGCCATCGTTTGTTGTTTGTGGGAGAGCCCCCATAAGCAATTGGGTCTGTAACAGGTAATTGGGTTTAACTTAATGAAAACTTTCGTTGCCAAGCCAGAAACCGTAAAACGTGACTGGTACATTGTGGACGCAGAAGGTAAAACTCTGGGTCGTATCGCAACCGAGATCGCTGCTCGTCTGCGTGGTAAGCACAAAGCTGAGTACACTCCGCACGTTGACACCGGTGACTACATCATCGTTGTAAACGCCGAGAAGGTACGTGTAACCGGTAACAAAACTACCGATAAAATGTACCACGCTCACTCCGGTTTCCCGGGTGGTATCAAGTCCATCAGCTTCGACAAGCTGATTCAGCGTAAACCGGAAATGGTAATCGAAGCTGCTGTTAAAGGCATGCTGCCGAAAGGTCCTCTGGGCCGTGCCATGTTCCGTAAACTGAAAGTTTACGCAGGCGCCGAGCACGCTCATGCTGCTCAGCAACCTCAAGTACTGGATATCTAATCGGGAACTGGCAACATGGCAGAAAATCAATACTACGGTACCGGCCGTCGCAAAAGCTCCACTGCTCGCGTATTCATCAAAGCGGGCAGCGGTAAGATCGTAATCAACCAGCGCTCCCTGGAGCAGTACTTCGGCCGTCCGACCGCCCGCATGGTAGTTCGTCAGCCGCTGGAACTGGTTGAGATGACCGAGAAACTGGATCTGTACATCACCGTTAACGGTGGTGGCATCTCCGGTCAAGCTGGTGCGATCCGCCACGGTATCACTCGTGCTCTGATGCAGTACGACGAAACCCTGCGTTCCGAACTGCGTAAAGCTGGCTTTGTTACTCGTGATGCCCGTAAGGTTGAGCGTAAGAAAGTTGGTCTGCACAAAGCTCGTAAGCGTCCGCAGTACTCCAAGCGTTAATTTGCTTCTGGTACTCACTCTTTCGAGTGTCAAAAAAGCCTGGCGATTGCCAGGCTTTTTTTATTGGTAATATTACCGATATCAATGCTAACCACAGGTCACAAAAGACAAAAAATTGTTTCTTTATTGTTTTCATTGCTCACCGCTCTTTCTTGTCAAGTTGTTATCTTTTCTTTAAAATTTCCCCTGTTTTCTGTGGCAATTGTAACTCCAGCTTCCGCCGCTGTTGTCACGGAGAAATGGGGAACAGGGACACTATAAGAATGCGCGGAGTCCACATGGGAGAGTTTTTGGATGAGCAATGCGCCAGTTGATACCGGTCGCCGCAGATTTCTTACCTGGTCAACGGTTGCCGTTGGTGGGGTAGGAGCTGCTTTTACCGCAGTGCCGTTTATAAAATCATGGAACCCGAGTGCCAAGGCCAAAGCCGCCGGTGCTCCGGTCGAAGTCGATATCAGCAAGTTGGAACCGGGCCAGCTCATCCGTGTCGAGTGGCGTGGCAAACCGGTCTGGGTGGTCAACCGCACCAAGCAGACGCTGGATGCCCTGGCCGCTCATGATGACAAGTTGCGCGATCCTGCTTCTGATGAACCTCAGCAGCCCGATTATGCCCACAACGGTTACAGATCCATCAAACCCGAGATCTTCGTGGCCGTCGGGATCTGTACTCACCTCGGCTGCTCACCGACCTACTTGCCTGACAGCTTTGGCGAACAGGTGCAGGGCGTCACCTCCGGGTTCTTCTGCCCGTGCCACGGCTCCAAGTTCGATATGGCCGGTCGTGTGTTCCAGGGGGTACCCGCACCGCTCAACCTGGTCGTGCCGCCCTATCAATTCATTAATGACACCACCATCCTGGTCGGTGCCGATGGCAAGGAGGCCTGATCATGTTGAGTAAACTGATGGGCTGGATCGACTATCGATTCCCGCTCACTGCCATGTACAACGATCACATGGCCAAGTACCCGGCACCGAAGAACCTGAACTTCTGGTACTTCTTCGGCTCCCTCGCCATGTTGGTGCTGGTCAACCAGATCATCACGGGCATCTGGCTGACCATGAACTACAACCCCTCTGCGGAAGGTGCTTTTGCCTCCGTCGAGTACATCATGCGGGATGTGGAATATGGCTGGTTGCTGCGTTACATGCACTCCACCGGGGCTTCCGCCTTCTTCGTGGTGGTCTATCTGCACATGTTCCGTGGCATGATCTACGGCTCCTACCAGAAGCCGCGCGAGCTGCTGTGGATCTTCGGCATGCTGATCTTCCTGGTACTGATGGCCGAAGCCTTCATGGGCTATCTGCTGCCGTGGGGCCAGATGTCCTTCTGGGGTGCTCAGGTCATCATCTCGCTGTTTGGTGCCATTCCGGTCATCGGCGACGACCTGACCCTGTGGATCCGTGGTGACTACGTCATCTCAGGTGCCACCCTGAACCGCTTCTTTGCGCTGCACGTCATCGCCTTGCCGCTGGTACTGGTGATGCTGGTGGCGATGCACATCCTGGCGCTGCACGAAGTGGGTTCCAACAACCCGGATGGCATCGACATCAAGAAGCACAAGGATGCCAACGGTTGGCCGCTGGATGCGGTGGCGTTCCACCCCTACTTCACCGTCAAGGACATGATCGGTGTCGCGGGATTCCTGTTCTTCTTCTGCGCCATCATCTTCTTCAAGCCGGATATGTGGGGTTACTTCCTCGAGAAGCCGAACTTTGAAGTGGCGAATGGTCTGAAGACCCCGGCGCATATCGCTCCGGTGTGGTATTTCACCCCCTTCTACGCCATTCTGCGTGCGGTCCCTGACAAGCTGTTCGGGGTCATCATGATGGGTCTTTCCATCGTGGTGCTGTTCCTGTTGCCCTGGCTGGATCGCTGCAAGGTGCGCTCGGTGCGTTACCGCAGCAAGCTGCACAAGCTGAACATTGCCCAGTTCGTGGTCTGCTTCATTATCCTGGGTGTACTGGGTGTGCTGCCGTCGACTCCGACTCTGACACTGGTTGCCCAGATCTGTACCCTGGGTTACTTCGGGTTCTTCGTCCTGTTGTTCTTCTACAGCAAAAACGAACAAACCAAGCCGCTGCCGGAAAGGGTGACATTCAAATGAAAAAAATAATATTTGCAGTGCTGGCCCTGTTACCCTGCCTGGCGGTCGCGGCAGGGGGCAATTTCCCGCTGGACAAGGCCCATTACGAACTGGATGACAAGGCCTCGTTGCAGCGTGGTGCCGCCACCTTCATGAACTACTGTGCCGGGTGCCACTCCACTCAGTACCAGCGTTACAACCGGGTTGCGGCGGATCTCGGGATCCCCGAGGATCTGATGAAAGCCAACCTCATCTTTACCGATGCCAAGGTCGGTGATCTGATGAAGAGCTCCATGTCCGAGAAGGATGCTGCCAAGTGGTTTGGTGCCCCGCCCCCCGATCTGACGCTGGTGGCCCGTGTTCGCGGGGCAGACTGGATTTACACCTATCTGCGCTCCTTCTACGTCGATCCGACTCGTCCGTTCGGGGTGAACAACGCAGTTTTCCCGTCCGTGGGCATGCCCCATGTGCTGGAGCCGCTGCAGGGCACACCGCGCGCCGAGTTTACGACACATACTGTCGATGGCGTCGAAACCCAGCAGGTTGTCAGCATCAAATCTGACGGCAATGGTGAAATGGATAACGAAGAGTATGATCAGACGGTGCTGGATCTGGTAAACTTCTTGGTCTACTCGGCTGAACCGGTACAACAGGAGCGTGAACGCATGGGCTTCTGGGTGCTTGGATTCATCGTGGTCTTCTTCATCTTCACTGTGCTGTTGAAGAAGGAATTCTGGCGCGACGTTCACTAAGCGACCAGATACGGGTAATATAATGCACGGCAATGAAGTCCAAGATGCTTCATTGCCGTTTCTGCTTTTAAATGAGGGGAGGGTTCAATGGCTGTAGCTGCCAATAAGCGTTCGGTTATGACGCTGTTTTCCGGTGCCAACGATATGTTCAGCCATCAGGTGCGTATTGTCCTGGCGGAGAAGGGTGTTAGCGTGGATATTTGCCAGGTTGACCCAAACAATCTGCCGGATGAGCTGGCCGAGCTGAACCCGTACAACTCAGTACCGACTCTGGTAGACCGTGAGCTGGCGCTCTATACCTCGCGCATCATCATGGAGTATCTGGACGAGCGTTTCCCGCATCCGCCTTTGATGCCCGTCTACCCGGTTGCCCGCGGCAACAGCCGTCTGATGATGCACCGCATCGAGCTGGACTGGTACTCACTGGCCGACAAGATCATGGCCGGTACCGATGCCGACGCTGCGCGCAACGAGCTGCGGGACAACCTGCTGGCCATCGCGCCGATCTTCGGTGAAATGCCCTATTTCATGAGCGAAGAGTTCGGTCTGGTGGATTGCTACATGGCCCCGCTGCTGTGGCGTCTGCCGAGCCTGGGTATCGATCTGACCGGTCGTGGCGCCAAGGAGCTGAAAGCTTACATGGTCCGCCTGTTTGAGCGTGAGTCCTTCCAGGCCTCCCTAACCGAAGCCGAGCGCGAGATCCGTGCCGGCGTATGAGCATGGAACCGACAATGACGCCGAGCCGCCCGTACCTGTTGCGGGCGTTCTATGACTGGTTGCTGGACAATGATTTGACCCCCCATCTGGTGGTCAACGTCAATATTCCCCATGTGATGGTGCCGATGCAGTTTGCCCAGGATGGCCAGATTGTGTTGAATATCGCGCCTCGTGCCGTGATGCAGTTCCACATGGATAATGATGCCATCAGCTTCAGTGCCCGCTTCGGTGGCGTAGCTCAGCAGGTCTACATCCCGATGGCGGCCGTACTGGCCATTCATGCCCGGGAAAACGGTGTGGGGACTCTGTTCCCGCCGGAGCCTGGCTATGATCTCTGGCTGGAACAGGCCGAGGAGCCGGTAGAGCCGGACCCTGAGCCGCCACGCCCGAGCGGCAAGCCGACGCTGAAAGTCATCAAATAAAAAAACGCAGCCAATTGGCTGCGTTTTTTTATGGGCGCGGGCATCAATTCTGGGCGTATTCGAACGCCTTGATGACGCGCTTCACGCCACTGACGTGACGGGCGATATTGACCGCTTGCTCTCCCTCCTCACGGGTTACCAGACCGATGAGGAACACTTCGCCATTCTCTGTCACAACCTTGACCTTGGCGCTGTCGAAGTTTTTGGCGGCAAACATGTCGGCTTTCACCTTGGAGGTGATCCAGGAGTCGTTGCTGCGGGTAGTGAAGCTGGCGGGCTCACCCAGACGCAGTTCGTTGTAAACATGGCGAACGCCGTCGATGCGACCGACGATCTTGCCGGCTTCCAGCTTGTAGGCTTCGGAAGGAGTCTGACCAACCAGCAGCACCCGGGCATTGTTGCTATAGACGCTGATCTTGCTGGCTGCGCTCAGAGGTTTGTTGTCAGCCAGCAGGTTGGCCGCTTTCAGCTCTATGGTCTGATCATCCCACTGGGCACCCAGGGTGCGCCGGTCGCCGGACACCTTGGCGGTACCCGCGGCACCACCGACGACAACGGCAGCGCAACCTTGCAGCAGCAGGGAGCCGGTCAGCAGACCCAGCATGAGTAACTTCTTGTTCATGGTTTCAATCTTCCTGTTGCGGGAAAAGAGTCTGGTCGATGAGATCACACAGGCAGTGCAGGGTCAACAGGTTCACCTCCAGAATGCGAGGACGGCGGGCTGATGGCACCCGGATCTCCACGTCATTCGGCCCCAGCAGGCCGGCCATCTCGCCGCCATCGCCCCCGCTCAGCACCACTATGGTCATGTCCCGTGACAGGGCGGCTTCGGCAGCCTTGATCAGGCTGCGGCTGTGGCCCGAGGTGGTGATGGCGACCAGGATGTCGCCCGGTTGGCCCAGGGCGCGGATCTGCTTGGCATACACCTCTTCGAAGCCGTGGTCGGTCGCGATGGCGCTGATGGTGGCCATGTCGGGGGTGAGCGACATACCGGGCAGGGAAGGGCGCTGGGTTTCGTAGCAGTTGACCAGCTCAGAGATGAACAGCTGGGCCAGGGCGGCAGAGGGACCATTACCGCATGCCAGCACCTTGTGGCCATTGAGCAGACAGATGGTGATCATCTGGGCTGCCGTATGGATGGCATCCGGCAGCGCCTCGGCGGCGGCAATCTTGGTCTGGATGCTTTCGGTGTAGTTCTCTTTGATGCGGTCAGTCATAGGGTCCTCTTAAAATGCGTTCTGGAACCAGTCGGGCTGGTCGCCCTCAAACGCAATCACATCGAATCGGCAGGCCTGGTTGGCCTCGTTGATGGCATGTTGCTTCAAATAGTGGCGCGCGGCCAGCTTGATCTTCTGTTGCTTGGTGCGGGTGACCGAGCTGGCGGCCCCGCCATGGCTGGTGGTGGCGCGGTATCTTACCTCAACAAACACCAGGGTCTGGCCCTGGTGCATGATGAGATCGATCTCGCCGCCCCGGCAGCGGTAGTTGCGTGCGGCAAGTTGCAGGCCGCGCGCGGTCAGCCAGCGCTCGGCCTGCTGTTCAAAGTACTGTCCCTTGCTCGTCGCTGACGGGAACAGGTTCTGCCACTGCTGGTTCATCCACGCCAATGCTCTCTTCATTGGAAGGGGCCTCCAGTTGCGGGGCTGCGTTGTCATCGACCAGCTTGCCATTCCGGTAAGTGCCCCAGTTCAGCGTTCTGATGATGTTGCCCTTGGCATCCACGCTCAGCTGGCCGCTCATGCCTGCTTGCTGCATGGTGCCGAGCTTGCGCATTTGCGGCAGGTTTTCAGCCAGGCTGATGGCATCATAGCCCATGGCAAACAGGCGCAGCAGGTCTCCCTGGGTCTGTGGCCAGAGCAGGGCGATCTGCTCGCGTTCCTTCTCGAAACCGCCCAGCAGCAGCGGCATCTCGCCGATATGCAGGCCGTTGAGCTCGGAGGCGACCTCGGTGGCGGCGCTGTCATAGCCACGGGAACCGGTATAGATGGGCAGGCTGCCCATCGGATTGACCGAGATGTCCACGTAGGGCTTGATCATCCGGGTTTCCAGGCTGTTGGCCACAACATAGACGGCATCGATGCTGCGCGGGGCCGCATCGGAGAGCTGCACCACTTCGCCGGCGCGGGCGGTGGAACGGCCGCTCAGGGCGTTTTTCACCATGCCCTGCACCTCGTTGCGGGCGCCAAAGGTGGCGACCACGGGCTTGTCCTGGCTCAGGGTGGCCCAGGTCTGCTCGAACGCCTTGATGCTGCTGTAGCCGATCCGCCCCTGGGCGGCGATCAGCAACGGCTTGCGGTAGCCCTGGCCATAGAGGTACTGGGCGGCCTGGGCGGCATCGGCAGCGGCCGAGAGGGAGAAGTAGTAGGTGCTGTCATTGACGATTGGCTGATCCAGCTCGTTGAGCGCCAGCACGGGCACGGTCGGGTTGGCCTTGAGCAGTTCCCCGACCCTGTCTTTGAGCAGCGGACCTATGATCATGTCCGCCCCTTCCTGGATCGCCTGTTTGTAGAGCTCTGCGGTCGATTTGAGCTGGGTGTCGTAGAAGTTCAGGGTGAACTGACCCTGGTTCTCCTTGTAGGACATCAGCATGCCGTTGCGAATGGCAGCCCCTTGCGGCTCCAGATTGCCGGAGAGGGGGAGCAGCACCGCAATTTGCTGCACGGTGGTGCCACTGGTGGAGGCCAGATCGCCAAGGCCGGCGGGCATGTCGCTCTGGGCGGGATGATTCGGGAAGTCACGCTTCCACCCATCCAGCTGGCGGGCCAGCAGGTTCGGCTGGGCGCCAAATTCGTTGACCAGGGCCGCCAGTCGCAGCCAGCCTGTGGTCACGTCGGGGGCCGGGGCCTCTTCCAGCGCCTGCAGGGTGGAGGGGGTCATGCTTTTCAGCAACGACCAGATCTGCTGGTGGTTGGTGGCCAGCTCGCTCTGGGCCAGATAGGGCTCCATGGCGATCAAGGACTTGGCGGCACCAAACTTGTTGTTGATGTCCAGTTGCAGCACGACCCGCTGGCGATACCAGTTCTTCTGGGTATCGGCATCCAGCGCGACATCCGGTTTGCCTTCCAGCAGGATCAGCGCCTGATTGGCGTGCCCCTGGGCCAGCAGCAGATGAGCCTGCAGCAGTTGCAGCTGGGCCTTCTGCTCCGGACTCTGCGCCTGTTTCTGCAACTGCTGGAACAGGGCTGCAGCCGGCTTGCTCTGGCCGAGCGCCAGATAGCTGCGCGCCGCCAGCATCTGCCAGGTAAAGGCTTCAGCCGGCTTGGCCGGGTCCACCTGCTCCAGATACCACTGGGCGTTCTTGGTGATTTCCGAGAAGGCGGACGGCATGCCCGGCTGTCCGGAAGATTGATTGGGCTCCGACGCACAGGCGGCAAGCAGGACTGCCGCGAGTATGATGCCGAAGAGTCGTGATACACTTAGCTGCTTTGTAACCCGGTTCAAGTTCATTCCCCGACCAGTGTTGAAATTCCCCATAGTGTAAACGGGCCAATATGACGACACAATTGTCGGGGCACTCGGAGATCCCATGAGTGACATCCCAACCCTGTATATAGTCCCCACCCCGATCGGCAATCTGGCGGATATCACCCAGCGGGCCCTCGATACCCTGCGCAGTGTCGACCTGGTGGCCGCAGAAGATACCCGTCATACCGGCATCCTGCTCAGCCACTACCAAATCTCGGTGCCGACCTTCGCCCTGCACGATCACAACGAGCAGCAGAAGGCCGATGTGCTTATCGGCCGGATCAAGGAGGGCAAGAGCGTCGCCCTGGTCTCCGATGCCGGTACCCCTCTCATCAGCGACCCCGGTTACCATCTCGTCACCCGTTGTCGAGAAGCGGGCGTCAAGGTGGTGCCGCTGCCCGGCCCCTGCGCTGCCATCACGGCCCTGAGCGCTGCCGGTCTGCCCACCGACCGCTTCGCGTTCGAGGGTTTCCTGCCCGCCAAGAGCAAGGGGCGTGACGATCGGCTGCAGGCGGTCATCGAAGATACCCGCTCGTTAGTGCTCTATGAATCCCCGCGCCGGGTGCAGGACACGGTGGAGGCGATCGCTCGCATCCTCGGTGAACGCCAGGTGGTGGTGTGCCGCGAGCTGACCAAGACCTTCGAGTCGATCCACGGCCTGCCTGCTTCCGAGATGCTGACCTGGCTCGGCGAGGACGAGAACCGCTGCCGCGGCGAAATCGTGCTGGTGGTGGCAGGTGCCAATAAAGCAGAAGAGGAACTGCCGGCCGAGGCGATCCGTACCTTGGGGCTGCTGGTGGCCGAGCTGCCGCTCAAGAAGGCGGCGGCCCTCACCGCCGAGATCCACGGGGTGAAGAAGAATGCCCTCTACAAGTACGGTCTCGAGCACTATTAATTCCGGTTAAGGGGAATTGGCGGTTTACCCAACTCCGTCACGAGGCTATAATCCGCGCCTCGGAGTTGGCCGGGCAGTCGCTGCTTCGTCGTTGTGTCCCTCGGGACAGACGGGCGGAGGGGAGGAAAGTCCGGGCTTCACAGGGCAGGGTGCCAGGTAACGCCTGGGGGGCGCGAGCCTACGACCAGTGCAACAGAGAGCAGACCGCCGATGGCCCGCAAGGGATCAGGTAAGGGTGAAAGGGTGCGGTAAGAGCGCACCGCGCGACTGGCAACAGTTCGTGGCACGGTAAACTCCACCCGAAGCAAGACCAAATAGGCCCCCATTGGCGCGGCCCGCGTTGGGGGCGGGTAGGTTGCTTGAGCCAGCGAGCGATTGCTGGCCTAGAGGAATGATTGCCACCGGGGCAACCCGGTACAGAACCCGGCTTACAGGCCGACTCCGACCCAATTCCCGTGATGCGTCACGACAATCCCGATGCCTGCGGCATCGGGATTTTTTATTGCTTAAAAATTTGTCTCCTGTCATAGCGGAATTTTTGAACTTTCGATTAAAGTTCCAACTTTTTTTAGTCGTAATGATCCGCGTGAACGAACAAGTATCTATCGTGGGCTGGTTTGATGAACGAGCCGGGATCTGTGAAGCGAGATGAAATGGTTAAGGTGGATTTTCAATGACATCAAGCGGCGTAGCGCACACACCTTCCCGCCTGCTCAGTGCGGAGCAGGGGAGAGCCCTTCCTCGTTATGATTTGCTGGGCATAGAGCGGGTCAATCAGGCCCGGCTGAAACAGGTCAATGCCCCCTTGAGCACTTTCTCGCTCCAGGCGGCGAGCTGCATGGCCCAGCTGTTCAACAGTGCCGACTGCGAGCTGGCGTACAGCGAGTTTGCGGCCGAGGCGCCAGCCCGCGGCGCAGCGCCATTGATCTGGGTCGAGGCGAAGACGCCGCTGGATTCGAAACGCATCGTCTATTTCTCCATTTCCCATCAGGTGCTCTACCGCCTGGCGGTGCTGTTTTTTGGCGGTACCCTGCAACCGCAAAAAGAAGAGACTCCCCTCTCAGCCACGCGAGGGGTGACAGATACCGAACAACGCCTGCTGCTGCGCCTGTGCCAATACCAGACCGATATCTGGTCCGCTTGCCTGGGGTTGGGAGATCTGAAGTGGCAGTTGAACGTAGTACAGCCGGACGCGCTGCCTTCCCATCCGTTGCTGGTGACCAGAGCCTCCATGCAGGCCGGCAACATGGCGCACGAATGGCAGATGTGGCTGTTGCCCGCCGAAGAGTCGGTGCAGCCGGCGACTTCCAGCTTGCCGGAGGGGCAGCTGTCCCGCGTCCTGCCTCATGTTCCCGTGCAACTGCGGGTGGTAATGGGGCAGCTCTCTATGACTTTGGCCGATCTGGAGTGTCTCCAGGTGGGAGATGTCTTGTCACTGGAATTGCCCGAGGTCGTTCCGGCCCTGATTGGTGCTCGTCCCTGTTTCAGCGGGCGGATTGCAGAACATAAAGGCAGCCTGGTCTACCAGGTTGCATCGGTGGTAGAGGAGTAAACCGAATCATGAGCGAGCAAACAATGAATGACCCGTTGGACCTGGATGGACTGGATCAGCTGTTTGGCGACGATATCAGCATGCCGAGCGCGGCGGATTACATGGCGCCGACCAGCAACAGCAAGCAGCGGGATCTCTCCTTCTTCCGGCAGATCCCGGTCAAGGTCACCCTGGAAGTGGCCAGCACCGAAGTGCCGCTGGGGGATCTGATGAAAGTCGAGGAAGGGGCCGTGATTGAGCTGGACAAGCTGGCGGGCGAACCGCTGGATGTGCGGGTCAATGGCCGCCTGCTGGCCAAGGGCGAAGTCGTGGTGGTCAACGGCAAGTATGGCCTGCGTCTGGTCGACGTAATCGACACCAACCTGCTGGGTGGCGTCGACGACTGATGCGCTATTTGCCGTTGACCCTGCTGCTGTTTGCACTGCCCGGATGGGGTGCCGACATGACGCTGTTCTCGGTCTTGCCGAGCGCCAGCGGGGGGGAGGACTACAACATCAAGTTGCAGATCCTCTTCTTCATGACCCTGCTCGGGTTGTTGCCGACGCTGTTGCTGATGATGACCAGCTTTACCCGGATCATCATAGTGCTGGCCATTTTGCGTCAGGCGCTGGGTCTGCAGCAGAGTCCACCGAACCGGGTGCTGATCGGCATCAGCCTGATCCTGACCCTGCTCATCATGCGGCCGGTCTGGACCGAGATTTACCAGGATGCCTTCGTTCCCTTCGATCAGAACGAGATCACCCTGTCTGAGGGGGTCGCCCGCGCCGAGAAGCCACTGCGTCGCTTCATGCTGGCCCAGACCCGCGAGCCGGACCTGGAGCAGATGATGCGGATCGCCGGTGAGCCGACCAAGATGGCGAAATCCGAGGTGCCCTTCAGCATACTGCTGCCCGCCTTCGTGCTCAGCGAACTCAATACGGCGTTCCAGATCGGGTTCATGCTGTTTATTCCGTTTCTGGTGATCGATCTGGTGGTGGCCAGCGTGTTGATGGCGATGGGGATGATGATGCTCTCTCCTCTCATCATCTCGTTGCCGTTCAAGCTGATGGTATTCGTTCTGGTGGATGGCTGGTCCATGACGGTGGGCACCCTGGCTGCCAGTTTCGGGGGAGGGGGTTGAGATGACGGCGGAGCAGAGCGTTGCCCTGGTAGGCGGGGCCGTCAATCTGGTGGTGACCATGGTGTCTGTGCTGATCGTGCCCGGCCTTATCGTCGGCCTGGTGGTCAGCATCTTTCAGGCCGCTACCCAGATCCAGGAGCAGACCCTCAGCTTCCTGCCCCGCTTCATCGTGACCCTGATGACCCTGATGTTTACCGGCAACTGGCTGTTGTCGCAGATTACCACTTTGTTTCATGAACTCTTCCTCAAGATCCCCGGGCTGATAGGATGAACTCGCTGCTGTCCCTCAGTGCGGCCGAGCTGACGGCTTGGTTGGGGCAGTGGTGGTGGCCCTTCATCCGCATCGCGACCGCCTTCTGGGTGATGCCCTTCTTCGGAGATGGCCGCGTCCCGCCCCAGGTGCGTCTGCTGCTCGCCTTTATTCTCAGCCTGCTGGTGGCCCCCATGATGCACGACCTGCCGGTGATCGATCCCTTCAGTGCAGGGGCAATCGTGCTGACCATCGAGCAACTGATGTTTGGCCTGCTGTTCGGACTCTGTGTCCAGATGCTGTTCATGATCCTGACCATGGCGGGGCAGATCCTCTCCATGCAAATGGGGTTGGCGATGGCGGTGATGAATGACCCCAGCAACGGGGATACGGCGCCCATCGTCAGCCAGCTGATGCTGATCTTCTGTACCCTGCTGTTTCTCGGGCTCAATGGTCATCTGGTGACACTGGATATCCTGGTACAGGGGTTGCGCAGCTGGCCGCCCGGCTCTTCCCTGGATTTGCTCGACATCAAGGGGGTCGTCGGCCTGTTTGGCTGGTCGATCGGGGCGGCGCTCATTCTCACGCTACCCGCCGTGGTCGCCATGTTGATGGTCAACCTCACCTTCGGGGTGATGAACCGTACCGCCCCTTCTCTCAATATATTTTCGCTCGGTTTTCCCATGACCCTGTTGCTGGGGCTGCTGACCATGGCGCTCTCCATTGGCGGCGTCCCCGCCCGTTACCTTGAGCTGGTGACCTATGTACTGGAACAACTGAAGGCGTTGACTCCCTCATGAGCCAGAGCAGTGCCCAGGACAAAACCGAAGAGGCCTCCGGCCAGAAACGGCAGAAAGCACGGGAAGAGGGGCAGATCGCCCGCTCCAAGGAGCTGAGCTCGGCAGGCTTGCTGCTGCTTGGCGGTCTGGTCATGCAGTGGATGGTGCCTGCCTTTGGCCAGTTTTTCGCGCAGCTGATGCGCCAGCCCATTCGCTTCGACTGGCAGGGGGAGCGTAGCCCGGCGATGATGACCGAGTGGCTGGCACAGGCTTTGCTGAACATGCTCTGGGTGTTGCTGCCGCTGTTCGGGTTTCTTGCCCTGATGCTGATCCTGCTCAGCATAGTGCCTGGCGGCCTGGTGCTGACCTGGAAAAAACTGCTGCCAAGTGGCGAAAAGCTAAATCCGATCAAAGGATTGGGCAGGATGTTCTCCCATCACAGCCTGATGGAGCTGGTCAAATCCTTGCTCAAGATGCTGCTCATCGGCGGCACCCTGGCCATGATGTTGGAACACCAGTGGCCCCATTTGTTGATGATGAACCGGATGCCGCCCCAGCTGGCGATGGAGCAGGCACTGCGGATCCTCTCCCAGGCCTTTATCCTGCTCGGCAGTGTGCAACTGCTGATCGCGGTGCTGGATGTCCCCTACCAGAGCTGGTCCCTCAACAAGCAGTTGCGGATGACCAAGCAGGAGGTGAAGGACGAACACCGCAACAGCGAGGGGCGGCCCGAGATCAAGGCCAAGATCCGTCAGGTGCAGGGGATGCTGGCGCGCGCGCGCATCGAGCAGCGGGTGCCCGAGGCCGACGTGGTGATCGTCAACCCGACCCACTATGCGGTCGCCATCAAATATGATCCCGCCAGGGCCAATGCCCCCTTCGTGATTGCCAAGGGGGTCGACAGCATGGCGGCGCGGATCCGGGAAGTGGCCAAACAACACGACAAGACGGTGATGAGCCTGCCGGACCTGACCCGGGCCATCTATTACTCCACCCGGGTGGATCAGGAGGTTCCGGCCGGCCTGTTCACCGCCGTGGCCTATGTATTGAACCATGTATTGCAGCTGCGGGCCTATCAGGCAGGCAAGGGCAAGAAGCCAAGGCCTCTTGCTCCCCTGCATGTGCCGCCCGAATTACGTCAACCTGAGAGGTAAGTTTTGAACTGGCGTATCTTGACCCAATCCTACACAGCCATCCCGCTGATGTTGTTGGCCATCCTGGCCATGATGATCCTGCCTCTGCCGGGCTGGCTGCTGGACGCCCTGTTCACGTTCAACATAGTGTTGGCTGTGCTGGTGCTGCTGGTCTCGGTATCGGCCCGCCGTCCGCTGGACTTCTCGGTCTTCCCGACCGTGCTGCTGGTGGCGACCCTGATGCGGCTGTCCCTCAACGTGGCCTCTACCCGTGTCGTGCTGCTCCATGGCCACGAGGGGGGAGATGCCGCCGGTAAGGTCATCCAGGCCTTCGGTGAAGTGGTGATCGGCGGCAACTATGTGGTCGGTCTGGTGGTGTTCGTGATCCTGATGATCATCAACTTCGTGGTGATCACCAAGGGGGGCGAGCGGATCTCGGAGGTGTCGGCCCGTTTCACCCTGGATGCCATGCCCGGCAAGCAGATGGCCATCGATGCGGATCTCAATGCCGGCATTCTGGATCAGCATCAGGCCAGGATCCGCCGCGAGGAGATCGCCCGCGAGGCGGACTTCTACGGTGCGATGGACGGTGCTTCCAAGTTTGTGCGCGGCGATGCCATCGCCGGCCTGCTGGTACTCATCATCAACCTGGTGGGCGGTCTGGCCATCGGTATCTTCCAGCATGCGCTGCCGGTGGGAGAGGCGTTCCAGCGCTTCGCCCTGCTGACCATTGGTGATGGTCTGGTGGCGCAGATCCCGTCCCTGCTGATGTCGACGGCTGCCGCCATCATAGTGACCCGGGTGAGCGATGAGGGTGAGATGTCGGAGCAGGTGGGACAGCAGGTGCTGGCGTCCCCCCGGGTCATCTATACCGCCGCCGCCATCATGCTGATCCTGGGCCTGGTGCCGGGCATGCCGATGCTGGCCTTCCTCAGCTTTGCCGCCGTGCTGGCCTGGACAGGCTGGAGCGTCAGCAAGCGCCGTGTGCAGCAACCGGATCTGGACGCCGTCCAGGAACTGAGCCGCCAGCTGACCCAGCCTGAACAGCAGGTACTGGACTGGAGCGATCTGCCGACCGTGGATGCGGTGGCCATCGAGCTGGGCTATCGCCTGGTGCCGCTGGCCGAGCAGGACAAGGGGGCCGAGCTGCTGGCCCGGGTGAGGGGCATTCGCAAGACCCTCTCCGAACAGTATGGCTTCCTGCTGCCGGAGATCCGGGTGCGGGACAACCTGCAGCTCCAGCCGGATCAATACCGCATCAAGCTCTCCGGCGTGTCGCTGGCCGGGGGCAATGTGGATTGCCAGCGGCTGATGGCCATCAGCAGCGGTGAGACCTATGGCTCTCTGGATGGTGAGCTGACCCAGGATCCTGCCTATGGCATGAGTGCGGTCTGGATCTCGCCGGAACAGAAGGCCAAGGCCCTCAACCTGGGTTATTCGGTGGTGGACTCGGCCACC
Source organism: Aeromonas sp. S18(2024) (assembly GCF_041402525.1). Lineage (NCBI taxonomy): Bacteria > Pseudomonadati > Pseudomonadota > Gammaproteobacteria > Aeromonadales > Aeromonadaceae > Aeromonas > Aeromonas sp. S18(2024). The sequence goes on from NZ_JBGLQV010000006.1 coordinate 117,285, forward strand.
GTGATCGCGACCCACGCCAGCAAGCTGCTGCGCGAGCAACTCGATACCCTGTTTGGTCATGACGAGGTGGGCAAGCTGGGCCAGTTCCTGGCCAACCAGTCTCCCCGTCTCGCCGAGGAGCTGAATCAGGCGCTGACCCAGATGCAGCAGCTGCGGGTTTTCCGCCAGTTGCTCAAGGATCAGGTCAGCCTGTGCGATATCCGGACCATAGCGACCACCCTGCTCGACGCCAGCGAGCTGACCAAGGATCCGGTTCTGCTCGCCTCCGATGTGCGCTGCGCCCTGAAACGGCAGATCGTCCGCCAGTCGATCGGCGCGCGGGACGTGCTGGCAACCTTCACCCTCGACGATCGGCTGGAGCAGACCCTGCTGGCCGCCATGAACCAGGCCCAGCAGCAGGGCAAGATCCAGCTGGACAGCTTCCCGGTCGATCCCCAGCTGCTTGGCCAGTTGCAGCAAAACATGCCGTTGGTGAAGGAGCAGTTGCAGCAGCTGGGTCATGCCCCCGTATTGGTAGTCATGCCGCAATTGAGGCCATTAATGGCCAGATATGCCCGTTCTTTCGCCAAAGGCCTCAAAGTACTCTCATATAATGAGGTTCCCGAAGATTTAAGAGTCGAAGTAATAGGCACTCTTGGATAATTTATGTTCAGGAAGGGATTCCTGTGGGAAGTTTTTTTTCCGCATGCTTACTTGCTATGCAATTTAAAGAAGTTATTATGTGACAGCTTTTGACAATTTTCGTCGTGTTGAACACTAATATATCATTAGTGTCCGACACTGAATGGATTCGCCTCTTCCAGGCGCCTCATCCCTGAAAGGGTTGTCACAGGACAAGGGCAAACTGAACTGAAAAGTCAGGACGCAAAGCTACCGGTCTAACAGCAGTAATGCTTATGACAGCGGGGTTGCCAGACAGCCAATCATCTTGGTTATCATGGTTTTACTTTAATAACACGGTCCTTTTTTGGACTGTGGGTGCGCGTTTTGACGACTCATGCTTGGTTTATTGCTAAATCCATCAGCAAGGGTGTCTGACATTAATGAATGATAATAATATGCCCGTATTTGATGAAATACGGGAACATCATGTCTCGAACCTGCCTATTTTGTTAGTGCAGCCGGAATTTGCTGCAACTTGTCACACTGCAGACATATTGTCAGGGCATGGATATCCGGTAGTCAGGGTTAATTCAGTAAATAAGGTTGGCGATTTTGTTAATAAAAATCGCACGGGTCTCATCTTATTTGACATGGATGCCATGACGGAAGCTGGCCCCGGAATATTGAAATCGTTTGCCGGTGTTGATTCTATTATTCTGGTCAACGAAAACCAGGCCAATCTGGCCGCCGAAGCCATGTGTGCCGGCGCGATCGACTACATTGTCAAACCCTTCAGTGCCCAACAATTGCTGGAAACCATCCAGTGTGGCCTGCGCCTGCGCCAGAAGATCCCGAACCTGGTCGCCGTCTCGAACAAGAGCCTGCAGGTACTCCAGCTGGCACGGCGAGCGGCCAAGACCTGTGCCACCATCCTGATCGGCGGCGAGTCGGGCACAGGCAAGGAGTGCCTCGCCCGCTATATCCACGACATGTCCTGCCGGGCGGGCAAGCCCTTCGTCGCCATCAACTGTGCGGCAATCCCCGAAGCCATGCTGGAATCCATCCTGTTTGGTCACAACAAGGGGGCCTTCACCGGCGCCACCAGTGCCCAGCCCGGCAAGTTCGAGCTGGCCCAGGGGGGGACCCTGCTGCTGGACGAGATCTCCGAACTCTCCCTGCCCCTGCAAACCAAGCTGCTGCGCGTCCTGCAGGAGAAAGAGGTGGAGCGTCTCGGCAGCCACCAGACCATTTCCCTCGACGTGCGGATCATCGCCGCCAGCAACAAGGAACTGCGCACCCTGGTGGCGGAAGGACAGTTCCGCGAAGACCTCTTCTATCGGCTGGATGTGCTGCCCATCAGCTGGCCCGCCCTGCGTGAGCGGCCGGAAGATATCCTGCCGCTGGCCTGCTTTTTCATCGAGCAACATGCCCCCGGTCAGGGCTACCGTCTGAGCGAGGCCGCCGCCCGGCAACTGGTTACTTATCAATGGCCTGGCAATGTGCGCGAGCTCGACAATGTCATTCAGCGTTCGTTGATCATGGCTCGGGGTTTGCATATACAGGCGATCGATTTGATGTTGCCCATCGATCAGCAGGATGACGAGAGTGCGCCTGTTGACCTGGTGGGGTCATGCGACGGGTTGAGCGAGACCCGCCGCAATGCGGAATTTCAATTCGTACTGGAAACCTTGCGTCGCTTTCGTGGCCATCGTACCCGTACCGCGGATGCGCTCGGGATGACGACCAGGGCATTGCGATACAAGCTGGCGGCAATGCGTGAGCAAGGCATTGATATCGAACGGCAGATTCAAGCAGAGGGATAAAGAGTGAAGATTGAAATGATGTCATCACAAGTAACACTACTGCAGCAGATGCAGGAGATGCAGCGTGTCGCCAGCCAGGCGCCTTCCATCGAGTCAAACGGCACGCCGGAAGTCTCCTTCAGCAATGCCATGCAGGATGTCATCGGTCGTGTCAACGAGCAGCAGAATGTCTCGTCCCGCTTGATGGCTGCCGTCGATACCGGCCAGAGCGATGATCTGGTGGGTGCCATGGTGGCGAGTCAAAAGGCCGGCCTCAGCTTTTCCGCCCTGATGCAGGTGCGCAACAAGTTGATGACCGGGTTTGACGACATCATGCGCATGCCGCTCTGAGGTAACAGATGACTGAACTCGTGACATCCAGGCCGGGGGAACAGGACGGCTCGCTGAAAGACAGGTTGCAAGAAGGATTGCGGCATTGGCGCAATCTATCCCGCGACAACAAATCCATTTTGACCATCGCGCTGCTGGCTGCCATCGTCGCCGGCACCATAGTGGTGATCCTCTGGACCTCCAGCAAGAATTACGTCCCGCTCTACGGCAAGCAGGAACTGTACGACACCGCCAACATCATGGAGATGCTGGAAAAGGAGCAGATACCGTTCCGGCTGGAGAAGAGCTCAGGGCAGATCCTGGTGCCTGAACACCAGCTGGCTCCTGTGCGCATGGCGCTGGCCGCGCGCGGGGTGCGTGCCGCCATGCCCGCCGGGCTGGAAGGGCTCAATGCGGTGACGGGTCTCGGCACCAGTGAATTCATGGAAGGGGCACGCTATCGCCATGCCCTGGAAGGGGAGCTGGCCAGAACCATCATCTCTCTCGATGCGATCCGCAGTGCCCGGGTACATCTGGCGATCCCCAAGCGGACCCTGTTCGTCGGTCGGGATGAAGAGAAGCCCAGCGCCTCCGTGATGCTGGATCTGCAGCCGGGCCAGTCCCTCGAGCCCGGTCAGGTCGAGGCCATCGCCAACCTGGTGGCGGGCAGCATCTCCGGCATGAAGCCCGGCGCCGTGACCGTGGTCGACCAGGCCGGCCAGCTGCTCAGTGCCGAGGTGGGCGACAAGGCCACGTTCGGCAAGCAGAGCGTGCAGCAGATGGAGTACACCCGCAAGCTGGAGCAATACATCCGTCAGCGGGCCAACGACATGCTGATCCCCATGCTGGGCAACGGCAACTTCCGGGTGCAGATCGCCGCGGATGTGAATTTCAATGCGGTGGAAGAGACCCAGCAGCAGCTCGATCCGTCCGGCGTGCTGACCCGTGAGTCCAGCAAGTCCGACAAGACCATCGACTCCCTGGCACTCGGCATTCCGGGGGCCCTCTCCAATCGTCCGCCGGAGACGACCGCCAATGCGGCCGAGGATGGCAAGGAGAAGGAGGCGCCCTCCAAGGGGGATGCGCGTACCGAGCGTCAGGAAGTCACCAAGCAGTACGAGAACAGCCGCACCATAGTACATACCCGCTATCAGCAGGGCCGGCTGGAGAAGATCAACGTCTCCGTGCTGCTTAACCAGCAGATTGCCCCCAAGGAGGGCTGGAATGCCGATCAGCTCGAGCAGATCCGCCAGATGGTGGAACGCGCCGTCGGTTTCGATCAGACGCGCGGTGACCAGATCAGCCTGCAGGTGTTCAGCTTCACCGGCGCCCCGGCGGTCACCATCCCCGAATCCAGCTGGTGGGAAACCCCCTATTGGCAGGACTCCCTGCGCTATCTGGTCGGCGGTCTGCTGGGCCTGACACTGGTCTTCTTCGGCATCCGTCCTCTGGTCAAGCACCTGGTGCGTACCCAGCAGCCGGTCGATGAGACGGTGGAGCAGGAAGAGGAGCAGGAACCGACCGTCGGTCTCGCCATGCGCCGCAGCGGCGATGAAGAGGATGAGGCGGCGACGGCCATGTCCAACAGCCTGATCCGTTCGGAAGGTGCCGGCCAGCCGCACTTCGCCGCCGTCGACATGGATTCGCTGCCCGAGCCTGGCTCGGAGCTGGAGGTCCAGCTCAAGCACCTCCAGCTGCTGGTTGAGAAGGACACCGCCAGAGTGGCGGAAGTGATCAGAACATGGGTGAGTGGCAATGAACAACGTTAACCTGAACCAGAATGCGGTCGATGTTGACATCGACGACCTCGAGAAGGCCGCCATCCTGCTGCTGAGTATGGGCACGGAGGCGGCCGCCAAGGTGATGCAGAAGCTCTCCCGGGACGAGGTGCAGCGCCTCATCTCCAAGATGGCGGGGCTGCCCGGTGTCAGCTCGATGGAAGCGCGCTGGACCCTGCAGCAGTTTTTCAACCAGTACCGCGAGCAGAGCGGCATCGGCAGTGCATCGCGGGAGTATCTGGAACAGACCCTGGATCTGGCCCTAGGCCAGTCTCTCTCCCGCAGCCTGCTCGACAGCCTGTATGGCGACGTGATGAGCCAGGATATCCAGCGTCTGCAGTGGGTGCCGGCCGACGTGCTGGCCCGCTTCTTTCGCAACGAGCACCCCCAGATGCAGGCGGTACTGCTGGCCTTCCTGCCACCCCAGACTGCCTCGGCCGTACTCGATGCCCTGCCGGGCTCGGTTCACGACGACCTGCTGGTCAGGGTCGCCGGCCTCAGCACGGTGAGCGAGCATGTGCTGGGCGAGCTGCGTCTGACTCTGGAGCGCTGTCTGGCCTATGTGGCCGATCAGGCCGGTGCCAAGGTCAACGGGGTTCGCCAGGTCGCCGATATTCTCAACCGTTATCAGGGGAACAAGGAGCAAATGCTCTCCCTGCTGCGCGAACACGATGGCGAGATGGCCATCGAGATCGAGAAGAACATGTTCGACTTCATGGCGTTGCGTCGCCAGAGCGACGAAACCCTGCAGCGTCTGGTACAGGAGCTGCCAAGCGAGCTGCTGGCCCTGGCGCTCAAGAATACCGAGGCCAGCTTCCGCAAGGTGGTGCTGGGTGCCATGCCCAAGCGGATGGCACAGGCGCTCGACGACCAGATCCAGAATCAGGGCAGCGTCTCCCTGCGCAAGGTCGAACAGGCCCGCACCGAAGTCATGCAACTGGTGCGCGAACTGGTCGAGCAGGGCGAGATCGAGTTCATGTTGTTCGAAGAGCCCACGGTCAGCTAACAGGAGGCAACCATGAGTCACCATGTGCGCAAGTTGCAGCCTGGGGCGACCCGTCTGTACCGCTTTCCTGCCCTGGGCCAGAGTGGCGAAGAGGCCCAGAACCAGCAGGAACAGTTCGAATACGGCTATCAGCAGGGGCTGGAGCAGGGTCATGATGAAGGTTATCAGACCGGCTATCAGCAGGGCCTGACCAGCGGCCTGCAGGAGGGGGAGAGTCGGGGACTGCAACAGGGACAGACCCGGGGCTTTGCCCAGGGGCTGGCAGAGGGGCGTGCCGAGTTCGAGAAGGCGATGGCCCCCTTTGCCAAACTGCAGGAGCAGTGGAGCGCCCTGACCCAGGAGAAGATGCAGCAGCAGAAGGCGTTGATCGCCCAGCTGGTGGAGCAGGTGGCGAGGCGGGTCATCATGGCCGAGTTCACCCTCAACCCGCAGCAGGTGTTGCATCAGGTGGAACAGGCGCTGGCGACCCTGCCAGCCGATCCCGAAGAGCTGGTGATCTACCTCAACGAAGGGGATCGCGAACGTCTGCTGGAGCAGGGCGTGACCCGCTGCGAAGGGTGGCCCCTGCAGGTGGATCCGGCCCTGGCGGTAGGCGACGCTCGCATCGAGACCCGGGCTGCCGTAGTGGAAGTCAGCACCAGCACCCGTCTGACGGCCTGCATCGAGCAGGTCAACAGCTCGCTGAGCGTCACCCAGGATGCATGACGCTCTGCAGCGGGCGCTGACCTCGGCGCTCGACAACCTCGATGAGCTGCCCTCCTTTCGTCGCTATGGCCGCCTGGTGCGAGTCACCGGGCTGACCCTTGAAGTGGTGGGTTGCCAGCTGGTGATGGGGCAGCGTTGCCGGGTCAGCACAGCCGGCGGGCCCCCCCTGCTGGCCGAAGTAGTCGGCTTCAACCGCGACGTCTCTTTCCTGATGCCTCTTCAGCCGATTAGCGGTCTCTATTCCGGAGCCCGGGTCGAACCGGTCGAGGGGGAGGAGACGGTACGCATCGGTTCCCATCTGCTGGGGCGGGTGCTCGACGGCCTGCTCCAGCCACTCGACGGTCGTCCCCTGCCCGAAGCGGGGGAGCCGGTTCCCCTGTTTGCCATGCCTCCGAACCCGCTGTTGCGGGTGCCGGTGCGCGAGCCCCTCGATGTGGGGATCCGTGCCATCAATGGCCTGCTGACGGTGGGCAAGGGCCAGCGCCTCGGCCTGTTTGCCGGCTCCGGGGTGGGCAAGAGCATGCTGCTCGGCATGATGACCCGCAACACGGCGGCGCAGATCGTGGTGGTGGGGTTGATTGGGGAGCGGGGCCGGGAGGTGCGCGAGTTCATCGAGCACAGCCTGGGGGCCGAAGGGCTGGCCAGAGCCGTGGTGATCGCCGCGCCGGCCGATCAGTCTCCCCTGATGCGACTGCGGGCTGCCCAGCTCTGTCACCGGATCGCCGAATACTTCCGGGAGCAGGGGCAGGACGTGCTGCTGCTGATGGACTCCCTGACCCGTTACGCCCAGGCCCAGCGCGAGATCGCGCTGGCGGTCGGGGAACCCCCCGCGACCCGCGGCTATCCCCCCTCAGTCTTTGGCATGCTGACCCAGCTGGTGGAGCGGGCCGGCAACGGCACCCACCCGGATGGCAGCCTCAGCGCCTTCTATACGGTGCTGGCGGAAGGGGACGATCAGCAGGATCCCGTGGTGGATGCCGCCCGGGCCATCCTGGATGGTCATATAGTGCTGACCCGCCGTCTGGCGGAGGAGGGGCACTATCCGGCCATCGATATCGGCGCCTCGGTCAGCCGGGTGATGCCCCAGGTGGTGCCGGGCGAGTGGCAGCAACTGGCGGTGACGCTGCGCCAGCTGTGGGGGCGCTATCAGCAGGTGCGCGAACTGCTGCCTCTGGGCGGCTACCAGCCCGGCGCCGATCCGCAGATGGATGAGGCGGTGCAGCGCTATCCGGCCATCGCCGCCTTCCTGCAACAGGGGCTTCATGAGGAAGTGCCCTTCCAGCAGGTGATGGCGGGCCTCAAGCAGGTGTTGGGACAGGGGTAAGTCGTCATGCTCAAGTCGTATCTTGGATTGCAACAGGATGAGCTGGAGAAGCTGGGTCAGGAGCGGCGGCGGCTGCGCGAGATTGCGTTGCAGGAAGAGCAACGGGCGCACAAGCTGCAGGAGGTGATCGCCGCCCTGCGTCCCGGTGCCGAGCCGTTTCATCCCCTGCTGTGGCAGAACCGCCAGCAGATGGATGGCCAGCTGCGCAAGATGCTCTCCCATCAGGTGCAGCAGTCGACTCTGGCCAGGATGGACCTGGATCATCATGAAGGGGTGATGCGACAGCAGGTGGGCCGGGTCAAGGGACTTGAGCTGCTGCTGGCGCGCCGGGCGGCACAGGGACAGCAACAGCAGGAGAAGCGGGATCAGCATCAGCTCGACGAGCTGGCCAGCCTGCGTTATCTCGCCAGGGGAGGCTGAGCACTCACATCAGGAAGGGTTGCTCAGTCGCGAAAATCGTCCGGTTGACCGTAGCCGGGCTCTTGGCCGAGCAGGGTCTGGATCGTCTCTATCTGTCCGGCCAGCAGGCGGCCGTTGAGTTCATTCTGGTGCAGGCAGCGTTTCAGGGAGTGCTCCAGTTGCTGCCACTGTGCGCCGACCTGGCGCTGCAGGTTGTCGGGTAGCTTGGCGATCAGTTTGGCCATCCCCTTTTCATCCGGTTTGAGCCCCAGCGCCAGCAGATGCTGGCAGCGCTGCTGGGCCTGCAACTGCACCTGGGCCATCAGCCGGTTCTGCTGCTGGTTGTGGGTGGCAAGGCTGTCCACGTCATGGGCGGCCAACAGGGCGTGCTGGCGCTGCAACACCTGCTCCAGCTCCTGATAGCGTCCGGTATCCTGCTGGATGCCGACGATCAGCTCCCGCACCCGCTCCTTGGCTGTCAGGCTCATCGGCGGTGCATGTCCACAATGGCCTGGCTCAGGGCGTCCATGTCCAGTTCCAGGCGGCCTTCGCTGATGGCCTGGCGGATCTGGTTCACCTTGTCCATGTCCACATCCGAGGTGGAACTCAGGAGCGCGCTGGCCTGGGTCACGGATTGCGCGGTGGCGCTGATTTTGGCATCGCTCCGGGGCTGGCTGGCCGGTGCCTGGGTCGCCGGTGCTTCCTGCTTGCGGGCCGCTTGGGGCTGGCTATAGAGCGGATCGGTGCGAGTAATCTTCATAATCTGGCTTCCTGATGGTCTTACCCTGAAATAGGCGACCCAAGTCACGCTGAACTTGAATCGAATCGTGGCGGAAGGTCAAAAACGGGTTTCCACTTCCCCCCGGCCGACGACCCAGGCCTGGATCACCTTGCCCGAGCGGCTGTTTCTGACCTTGATGGCATCCCCGATGGCCCCGTTTTCCAGCGCCTCGCCCCGGGTTGTGGCGGAGAAGGAGCCATCGCTGGCCCGGATCAGTACCCCTTGATCCTTCTCGATGGCCCAGGGTTTCTGCAAATCCAACTCCCCCAGCAGATGACCGGCCCTGAGGTGGCGGCTGCTCTTGTAACCCTGCAGCGACTGGTTGGCGGGGATGAAGCCCCGCTGCAGACGGCTGACGTCCAGCTCCTGCACCAGCACGTCCGCCGCAGCGATCGGGACGTCGCGCTGGATATCCTGCGCAGCCACCCAGACCGGCAGGGTCAGATTGACCTCCACCCGGCCCCGCAACTGCCAGCTCGGGCTCAGGCAGGTGATGAGATAGGGGCGGCGTCCCCAGGGCTGGCGATACTGGCCGCCCGGCTGCAACTGCACCTGCTGCTCGCAGGGAGGGAGGTGGGCCACCGCCGACGAGAGCCAGACCTGATAGTCAGCGGTCGGGGTGGGCCAGCCTTGCTGCGTGACGTACTCCTCCAGCGTGGTACGGGCGTCCCGGATCAGGGCATCCTCCAGCTCGTCGGCCAGAGTCTGGGTCGCGTGTGCATGAACGCTGCCGAGCAGCAGGAAGAGAGCGAGCCCGGATTTCCATGCAGGAAGTCTGGCTTCCACCTCTTGGTTGCCGGTTTGCCCCCGGACCGGCGCGAGGCCGCCCTTGGCGTGGATTGTCAGGATTGGCATGACTCTTGATAACACCCGCATCGGTCCGATTGATGGAAAAGGATAAAACATGAGCCTCTCGTTTGACCGCGCCCTTGGCGTGCACCCCTATGCGCTTGAAGTCAGAGCGGATCGCGCCCGCATTCTGGCTGGCAACCTGGCCAACGTGGATACCCCTGGGTATCTGGCGCGGGATGTGGATTATAAGACGATTTTGAACGGGGTCGCACGGCAAGTTGCGCGCGGTGACGAAAGCGCCGCCATTACTCAGGGCAGCATGGCCGACGAGATGCGTCACCCGCTATACCGCATTCCCTATCAGCCATCCATGGATGGCAACACGGCCGAACTGAGCGTTGAGCAGAGCAAGTTTGCCAACAACGCCACCGATTTCCAGACCAGCCTGACCTTTCTCAATATGAAAATCACCGGGATCGCCAAGGCGATCGAGGGACGTTAATCATGTCATTCAACAAGATCTATGACATCGCGGGCAGCGCCATGCGGGCTCAGACGGTACGACTCGACACCGTCGCCTCCAACCTGGCCAACGTCGACAGCGCCGCGAGCAGCGAAGAGAGCGCCTTCCGTGCGATCAAACCTGTCTTCTCCACCCTCTACCAGCGCGTTCAGGACGCTGAAGGACTGGGTGCGGCCCAGGTACAGGTCGCCGGCATAGTGCAGTCCGACCGCATGGTCGAGAAGCGTATGGAGCCCACCAACCCGCTCGCCGATGAAGATGGCTATGTCTACTACTCCAACGTCAACGTGGTGGAAGAGATGGCCGACATGATGAGCGCCTCCCGTGGCTTCGAGACCTCGGTCGAGGTGATCAACCGGGTCAACAGCATGCAGCAGGGGCTGCTGCGTCTTGGTCAGGGGGTCTAACCGATGAGCCTGCCACAAGTCAGCAATCTGGACAGTGCACGGGGCAGCCAGCGCGCTGGCGCTACCCCGGAGATAGCCTCAAACAATGTGGGACAAACCGAGGGAAATCAGGGTTCCCAAGGCAGCCAGGGCGTTCAGCTGCGCAATGAATTTCTCCAGATGATGGTGGCCCAGATCCAGAACCAGGATCCGACCAATCCCCTCGACGGCGCCCAGTACGTCACCCAGCTGGCCCAGTTCAGCATGGTGGAGGGGGTCGAAGGGTTGAAGATCCTGCAGCAGCAGTCCATCGCCATGATGGACACCCAGCAGGTATTGCAGAGCACCGATCTTATCGACAAGGAAGTGATGGTACCCAGCGGTACGCTGGAGCTCTCCGAAGAGCAGGCGATCCGCGGCCAGATCGAGCTGCCCAGCACCGCCAACCAGATCGAGCTCAAGGTGTTCGACGAGCATGGCCAGCAGGTGGCCAGCCAGAGCTGGGGCGAGAGCAAACCGGGGGCGATCGACTATGAGTTGCCCGCGCTGCCGCCCGGAAAGTACAGCTTCGAGGTCAAGGCATCCATGGATGGGGCCGCGGTCACTACCAAGAATTATGTTGCCAGCACAGTGGAACGCGTGTCGCTACCGGGAACGGGCGAGATCATGTTGCAGGTCGCCGGGGTGGGTGAAGTTCCCCTCTTCAGCGCAGTTCAGTTTGGCAAGTCGGCGTAACTAACAGAGGATTGAACCCGTGTCTTTCAATATCGGATTGAGCGGCCTGCGCGCCGTAAACCAGGAGCTGAGCGTCATCAGCAACAACGTGGCCAACGCCAGCACCGCCGGCTTCAAATCCAGCCGTGCCGAATTCGCCGCCATTTATGGCGGTGGCCAGGCGGGCGGGGTGGAGATGAACAACGTCTCCCAGAACTTCGAACGCAACGGCGACCTGATGCGCACCGGGCGCGGACTGGATCTGGCCATCTCCGGCAGCGGTTTTTTCGTATTGAAAGAGGCCAACGGCCAGAGCTCCTACACCCGCGCCGGCATGTTCCAGCGTGATGCCAGCAACCATCTGGTGGCCGCCAACGGCGCCCGCCTGCAGGGTTACTCCACCAACGCGGCAGGCGAGCTGCAGGCCGGGGTGATCGGGGATATCCAGGTTCAGGCCGGCAGCCTGCCTGCCAAGGCCTCCGATACCCTGGAGTTCGTCGCCAACCTGAAAGCCGATGCCAGCGTCATCGACCCGACCATCACGTTCGAACCGACCAAGAGCGAGAGCTACAGCTACTCCCAGACCAGCAAGGTCTACGACTCCCTCGGCAGCGAACACAGCGTGACCCAGTATTTCGTCAAGACAGGCGACAACAGCTGGACCGTGCATTACACCTTCGACGGTAACGCACCTAAGAAGCTGACCGATCTGACCTTCAGCACGGATGGCACCCTGGCTACGCCCTCCGACATGCCCAAGCTGGCCCTGACTCCGCCGGGCGCCAACCCCCTTGAGCTCACCGTCGACATCAGCAAGGTAAGCCAGTACGCATCCGACTTCAACGCGACCCGCAACCAGTCCAACGGCTACACCGCCGGGGACCTGACCGGCGTGCGGGTGGATGCCGATGGCGGCGTGTATGCCACCTTCACCAACGGGCAGAGCCTGTTGCAGGGGCAGGTGGTAATGGCCAACTTCGCCAACCCCAACGGCCTGCTGCAGACCAACAACACTACCTGGCAGCAGTCTTTCAGCTCCGGCCAGCCGGTGCTGGGCGTTCCCGGTTCGGGCACCCTGGGCAACCTGACCGCCGGTGCCTATGAGGGTTCCAACGTGGATCTGACCGGTGAACTGGTGAGCCTGATGACGTCCCAGCGCAACTATCAGGCCAACGCCAAGACCATCAGCTCCGCTGACAAGATGACCCAGGTCCTGTTCAACTCCTTCTAAGGCTGAACCGTGGAAAAGCTTATCTATACCGCCATGTCGGGGGCGCAACACACCCTGATGGCACAGCAGATCAGGGCCAACAACCTGGCCAACGTCAACACGGCCGGTTTTCGGGCCGACTTCGAGCGCGTCTCGGCCCTTGCCCTGACCGGCGACGGCTACCAGAGTCGCGTGATGGCGCGGGAAGAGCTGGCCGGCACCGACTTCAAGGCCGGTGTCCTGATGCAGACAGGTCGCCCGCTGGACGTGGCGATCCGTGGCGATGGCTTCTTCACCGTGCAGTCCGCCGATGGCAAGGAGTCCTACACCCGGGCCGGCAACCTGACCCAGGATGCCGACGGCCTGCTCACCCTCAACGGTCGCCCCGTGCTGGGTGATGGCGGTGAGCTGGTGTTGCCCGCCTATCGCGACATCCACTTCGGCAAGGACGGTACCCTCAGCGTCACCCCGCCGGGGGGCGGTGCCCGCCTCGAAGTCGGCCGGCTCAAGCTGGTCAATCCGGACACCCGTGAACTGGTGAAGGGGCCGGACGGCCTGTTCCGCCAGCGTCAGGGCGAGGATGCCGAGATGAGTGACGAGGTGGTAATGGCCTCCGGATTTCTGGAAGGGGCCAACGTCAATGCCGTGGACGAACTGGTCAGCAGCATGGCGCTGACCCGCAACTTCGAGTTGCAGGTCAAGTTGATGAAGAGCGCCGATGATCAGGCCCGCCAGGGGGCACGCCTCATCTCGGGTCAAGGCTGATAGCCGGATTATTCCGGCCGCCGGGCAAGGGTCTGGCGGCCAGCAAACGAATGGAGAGACAAGATGCACGCAGCACTGTGGGTCGGCAAGACGGGTCTGGCCGCGCAAGATACCAAGATGGCCAGCATTTCCAACAACCTGGCCAACGTCAACACGGTCGGCTTCAAGCGCGATCGCGTGGCGTTTGAAGATCTGTTCTATCAGGTTCAGCGCCAACCGGGTGCCCAGCAGGATCAGCAGAACGAGGCCCCGATCGGCATCCAGATGGGCAATGGTGTGCGGGTGGTCGGCACCCAGAAGGTCTTCACCTCCGGTCAGTTCCAGAACACCAACCAGGAGCTGGACATGGCGGTCGTGGGGGCTGGCTTCTTCGGCGTTGAGCGTCCGGACGGCGAGACGGCCTATACCCGTAACGGCCAGTGGCACCGCAATGCCGACGGCCTGCTGGTCAACGCCGACGGCCTGCCGATGGTGCCGCAGATCGAGATCCCGGACAACGCCACCAAGGTGTCGATCGGTACGGACGGTACCGTCAGCGCCACCCTGCCGGGCCAGCAGGAGAACGTCGAACTGGGTCGCATCACCCTGACCAACTTCGCCAACCCGGCGGGTCTGGAAGCCCTCGGGGGCAACCTGTACCGTGCCACCGGTGCTTCCGGCGAGGCCATCGAAGGGGTGCCGGGCGAGGAGGCAATGGGAGCCATCAAGCAGTTCACCCTGGAGAGCTCCAACGTCAACGTGGTGGAGGAGATGGTCGACATGATCACTACCCAGCGAGCCTACGAGATGAACGCCAAGGTGGTCTCCGCGGCCGATCAGATGCTCAAGTTCGTGACCCAGGCGCTCTGATGATGGCGTTGCTGCGTTATATCTGGCTGGTACTGCTGCTGGGGGGCTGTGCCACCTATGAACTGAAGGCGCCCGAGCCCGGTGACGAGAAGTGGGCCCCTTCCCGATCCAAGATGATCGCCAACGTCCAGGGTGAAGACGGCGGGCTCTACCGGGGCGACTACATGATGACCCTGTTCCAGGATCGCCGCGCTTACCGGGTGGGCGACATCCTGACCGTGATGCTGGAGGAGCGGACCCAGTCCAGCAAGAAGGCCAACACCAGCATGAGCAAGAACAGCAGCATGAATGTGCCTGCCCCTTCCATCGGTGGTACCTTGCGGCCGGATTGGGGGGCCAGCGTCAGTGCCGATCGGGATTTCGACGGCGGCGCCACCTCCAGCCAGCAGAATACCCTGGCGGGGGCCATCACGGTGACGGTGGCGGATGTCTACCCCAACGGGGTGCTCGAAATCCGCGGCGAGAAGTGGATCCGCCTCAACCAGGGGGATGAATATATCCGCCTCGGGGGCATGGTGCGGGTGGAAGACATCGACCAGAGCAACCGCATCTCTTCCCAGCGCATCGCCGACGCCAGGATCACCTATGCCGGGCGCGGCGCCCTGGCCGACAGCAACCAGATGGGCTGGCTGGCGAGGTTCTTCAGCTCGGCCTTCGCGCCATTTTGAGGTTTGACATGAAAAAGTGGTTTATTCCCCTGATTTGTCTCTGCCTGCCCTGGCTGGCCCAGGCGGCTGCACCGGCGCCGGCCAAGCGGCCGTTGCTGGACATCGCCGATGTGCAGGGGATGCGCACCAACCAGCTGGTGGGTTACGGCTTGGTGGTCGGTCTGTCCGGTACCGGTGACAAGGGACAGGTCAAGTTCACCGGCCAGTCGATGACCAACATGCTCAAGCAGTTCGGGGTTCAGCTGCCGGAAGACATAGATCCCAAGCTCAAGAACGTGGCGGCGGTCTCGGTACAGGCCACCCTGCCGGCGCTGGCGGGCAAGGGGCAGCTGGTGGACGTGACCGTCACGTCCATCGGGGATGCCAAGAGCCTGCGCGGGGGCTCCCTTCTGCTGACGCCGCTGCGGGGCATTGACGGCGAAGTCTATGCGGTCGCCCAGGGCAACCTGGTGGTGGCCGGGGTCAAGGCGGAAGGCCAGTCCGGCTCGTCGGTGACCATCAATGTGCCGACCGCCGGCATCATCCCCAACGGGGCCACCATAGAGCGGGAGGTGAAAAGCAGCTTCACCGAGAAGCCGGAGGTGACCCTCAACTTGCATCAGCCGAACTTCAAGACGGCCCGTAACGTCGAGCGTGCCATCAACCAGCAGCTGGGGCAGGTCGCCCGGGCGGTGAGTGCGGGGCGCATCCAGGTGATGGCCCCCAAGGACGAGAGCCAGCGGGTCTCCTTCATGGCCCTGCTGCAGGATATCCAGGTCGATACGGGCAAAGAGCGTCCCCGGGTGGTGTTCAACAGCCGTACCGGTACCGTGGTGATGGGGCAGGGGGTCAAGGTGCGCAAGGCGGCGGTCAGCCATGGCAGCCTGACGGTGACCATAGGCGAGAGCAAGAGGGTCAGCCAGCCCAATGCCTTCTCCAACGGCCAGACCACTACCACGCCCAACTCCCGGGTGCAGGTCGATCGGGAACGCAAGAACATGTTTGTCTGGCCGGAAGGCACCTCCCTCGAGGTGATCGTGAAGGCAGTCAACTCCCTTGGCGCCACGCCGGATGACATCATGGCAATCCTGCAGGCGCTGGACGAAGCGGGTGCTCTCGAAGGGGAGTTGGTGGTTATTTAAGGATTCATATGACCAGAATTACGAGCGAGCCTGGCTTCTATCAGGATCTCAACGAACTTCAGCAGATCAAAAGCAATCCGGACCAGCGGGCCGCCCTTGAGGCGGCCGCAGGCCAATTCGAGGTGAGCTTTCTGCAAACCGTGCTCAAGCACATGCGCTCGGCCAGTGATGCCCTGCAGGATGAAGAGGACAAGCTGATCAAGGGGGAGAGCCTCTACCGCGACATGTACGACAGCCAGCTGGCCATGAGCATGGTCAAGCGCGGCGGTCTGGGGCTCAAGGAACATATGGTCAGCCAGTTGGGGGGCGCGCTAAAGAATGTCGAGCCCGTGGTCGCTTCAGACTCCCAGACCCTGGCTGCATTCAGCCAGCCTCTGAATTCGGCAAAAATGAAGAAGGTTGACTGATGTCACTGATCAATATCGGTTTTAGCGGTTTGAGCGCGGCCCAAATAGCCCTCAACGTGTCCGCCCAGAATATTGCCAACGTCGATACCGCCGGCTACAGCCGCCAGGAGGCCACCATGGGCACTCTGGCCGGTTTCGGCCGCATGGACAACGGCATGGGAGTGGCGGTCAACGGTGTTCGCCGGATAACCGATGCCTACATGGTGACCCAGCACTGGCGCGGCATGTCTGCCGTCGGTTCCTCTCTTTCTCATTATCAGTACATCAACACCGCCGAGCAGTTGCTGGGCAGCGAGTCGATGAATATCTCCAAGGGGCTGGACAGCTTCTTCTCGGCCCTGAGTGCCGCGGTGGACAGCCCGGAAACCCCGGCGCAGCGCAGCCAGATTGTCAGTTCGGCGGGTGCCCTGATCAACCGCTTCGGCCAGCTCAACGAGAGTCTGCTGACCCAGGAGAAGCAGATCGACGACCAGCTGGGCAGCTCGGTCAAGCAGGTCAACAGCTACCTGAACCAGGTTGCCGAGCTCAACCAGCAGATTGCCGATCAGCAGAGCAAGGGGGTCAACACCTCGGCCCTCGAAGACAGCCGGGATCAGGTGGTGCGCGAACTCTCCGGTCTGGTGGAAGTGCGGGTCAACCGCCAGGGCGATGGCTCCTATGCCCTCAGCCTGCCGCAAGGTCAGCCGCTGGTGGTGGGAGGCAGCGCCAGCCGCCTCGCACTGACCGGCGACAAGCTCAAGCTGGATTTTGCCGGACAAACCTTCGAGATCCCCTCCCTGCAAGGGGGAAGCTTGGCGGGCATCCTCGATTATCGTGCCAACACCCTGCGCCCGATGCGGGACGAGATCGGCCAGATCGCCAAGCAGCTGGCGGATGATTTCAACAAGGTGCAGACCGCCGGGGTGGATTTGAACGGCAAGCCGGGCAAGGCGATGTTCGTCTATGACCCGCTGGATCCTGCCGGGACCCTGCGTCTGGCCGATGGCTTCACCGGTTCGGATCTGGCCTTCGCCAAGACCGGCGGGGCGGGGGACAACAGTAACCTGCAGGATATGCTGACCATCAAGGACGCCCAGTATGACGCCTACAGTTCCCTGCTGGGGGACCTGGCGGTCAAGAGCGGTCAGGCCAAGGCCACCATGGAGGCGGACGCCAACATGGAGAAGCAGCTGGCCCGCAACCTTAGCAGCGTCAGTGGCGTCAACCTGGATGAAGAGGGGATGAAGATCATGTCCTACACCCAGCTCTATCAGGCCAATGCCAAGGTGATCAGCACCGCCGACCAGCTGTTCGGCTCCATCCTCAACCTGTTCTAAGGAGCATCGTCATGCGCGTGAGTACCAACCAGATCCAGCTTGGCATGCTCGACAACCTGCAACGGGGACTGGGGGACTATGCCCGCCTCGATCGCCAGATCGCCAGCAACAAGCGGATTCTGCAGCCGTCCGACGATCCGGTCGGCAGTGTGCGCCTGCTGGGGCTGCACAAGGAACAGAGTGCGATGGAGCAGTACCAGAAGAACATCGCCAACGCCAAGAGCCAGCTCTCCCAGGGGGAGATCCAGCTCGACAGCATGACCAATATGCTGATGCGCCTGCGGGATCTGACCCAGATGGCGGCCACCGGCTCCATGTCCGATGAGGACCGCCGGGCCGCCGCCAGCGAAATGGCCATCATCAAGGATGGTCTGCTGGATCTGGCCAACGCGCGCAACGAGAGTGGCTCCAGCCTGTTTGCCGGCAGCCAGGTGAACAACACCACCATAGTGAAAGAGGCCGATGGCAGCTACAGCTACAAGGGGGATGGCCTGGTGCGCGAGGTGACTATCGCCAAGGGGGTCACCATAGGGTTGAACCAGACCGCCGACAAGCTGTTCATCGATGATGGCGACTTCTTCAAGCAGCTCGATGAGACGGTGGCGGCGCTGGAGAGCGGTGCCCCGGATGCGGGAGAGAAAGCGGGTGCCATGCTGGATCGCAGTGCCACCCTGCAGGATGACATCAGCGACATGGTGAGTAATATAGGCGCCCGCATGAACTTGCTCGATCAGGTCGATGAAGGTCATGAAGAGAAGGGCATCTACAGCAAGGAACTCAGCAACCAGATTGAGTCCCTTGACTATGCCAGTGCGGTGACCAAGCAGGCTCATGTCCTGATGGCATTGCAAGTACAGCAGCAGGCGTTTGTCAAAGTGAACGGGCTCAGCCTGTTCAACTACATGCCGTAACAAGTGAGAAACCATGATGAAGATCCAGGCCACCCGAGCCGGCGGGATAGCAGAGACCCCCGCGCACCCCAGATTGCAGGGGCGGACGGAGGCTGAGCAACCCCTTCATTCTGGCAAGAAATCTTCTTTTCGGGCCCCCGATGTCACCAAGCTGGATCGCTGGGCCCTGATGAGCGTGGCCCAGCAAAGGATCGCCCATGCCCAGGGGGGCGAACAGGCCCTCAGCCGTATCTGGGGCGAACTCAAGCGGGTCGAGCAGCAACTGTCACAACGCAGCGTGGCCGGCAGTGATATCGCCAGCCGTCTCAAACAGATGGAAGCCCAGCTCATCCAGCCCCAGGGGCCGTTGACCGCAGAACTCAAGCCACGGCTGCTGGCATCGGCGAGCGAAAGCCGGATCAATTACAGTGCCGATCAGCTGGATCTGCTCTCCCCCCGTAATGGCAGCGAACGACTGGTCTTCTCCTTTCCCCAGAGCGGCAGTGCGGTGGAAGTGCAACTGCCTGCCGGCGCCAGCCAGAAGGAGGCCGTCGGCCGCCTCGATCAGGCGCTGCGCAAGGAGCATATCCAGGCCCGGCTCAACGAGCTGGGCAAGCTGGAGCTCTCCATCGCCGACAACCAGCGGCGCAAGCTCGATGAACCCGTGCTGATCAGTGGCGAGGGGATCCGGATCCCGGCGGGCAACCCTGTGCCAATCCAGTTCAAGGCCGCAGCGGGTCAGCTGACCCGGCTGGGAGAGGGGATCAGTCAGGGTGAGCTGCGCCAGGAGCGGCAACGGCTGCAACGGATGCTGGCGGAGATCGAACACTCGGTGCGCGATCTCAAGCAGTTTCGCCAGAAGATGGTCAAGCAGCTGGCTCAGGTCAAGGCACGCACCCAGTCGGCCACCCCGGCGGAGCTGGAACAGATCCAGTCGCTGCTGGCCAGCCAGCTCAGGGAAGGGGGCTTTGCCGGCACCATGTCGGGCCTGCTGGCCCAGGCCAATGTTTCCCGCCAGAACGTAGTGGCACTCCTGAGCTGAAGAGACGCTCTTCCGATACCTCATATCAAGTGGCAGCAAAACCATGATTGACTACTTCCCGCAGCACGCCGAGGTGCTGGCCAGGCGCTGGCCGCGCCTGCTGGCCCATCTGCAAGGCTGTGACATCAATGCCGTACCGGCCGAACTCATTGAAGGGTTGAGCTCCACCCTCGTCATCAATGGCATCCAGCTGACCAGCCGTCATGACAGGGTACGCGAGGCCGAAAAAATTGCCGCAGGTGCCCCCGAGGATCTCGGCGAGCTGACCCTGTACGGGACCGGACTCGGAGATCTGCCCAGGGTGTTGCTGCGCCGCAAACGGCTGCGCCGGCTCAACATCAAGGTGATGAACTCCGCCGTCTTTGCGCTGGTGCTGCACCTGACGGATCAGGGGGACTGGCTGGCCGACCCCAGGGTGCGGCTGATGCTGCCGGAAGAGAACGAGCTGGTGATGTCTCCCTTCCTGTTCCTGGCCTCCGAGCTGGAGCTGGCCGACGAACAGAGCGCCAAGATCCGGGATCGGGTATTGATCCAGAGCCGCCGTGAGCTGTTCAACGCCGAATATGCCAGCGACAGGATCGTCAACCGCCTGCACGACAACCTCGAGTTGCTGCGCCAGGATCGGGATGTGGCCAGCCTGTTCAACACCCAGAAAGGACGGGAAGCTTATATTCTGGCGACCGGCCCCACCCTGGCGGATCATCTGCCCAGGCTCAGGCAAATTAGGGAGCAGGCGAACCGCCCCCTGTTCATCAGCGTGGATACTGCCCTGCGTCCCTTGCTGGAGCACGGGATCCGGCCAGACATAGTGGTCAGCGTGGATATCAACATTCATCAGGGGATCCTGCACCCCGAATGGTCTGACGATATTGCCCTGGTCTACATCCCCATGGTGAGCAAGACCGTACTCTCCGGCTGGAAGGGGCCGCGTTACGGCGCCTACGAACAGCTGGACACCTATGCCGAACTCAACAGGGTCGCCCCGCGGGCCACTCTGTTTACCGGTGGCAGCGTGATCCACCCCGCCACCGATCTGGCGGTGAAGATGGGGGCCCGGCAGATCACCCTGTTCGGGGCCGACTTTGCCTATCCGAGAGACAAGAGCCACACCGGCTGGGAAGAGGGGCAGCTGGGGGCCCAGTCCCATTACGGTCGCCGTACCGTGCCAAACGGTCATGGTGCACCGGTAAAAACCCTGCTGAGCTTCTGTATCTATCTGAACTATATGGAGCTCTACATCAAGATGCAGCCCGGGGTGCGCTTTATGAACAGCAGCCGGGAAGGGGCCCGCATTCTGGGTGCCACCTATAACGAGGAGTTCGCCTGATGCTGGATATCGAGAGCTTCAAGTCAGGGGCGGATGCGCTGGCGGGCATGCTGCGGGCCGGTCAGGATGAGGCCGCCTGTTATGAGTGCGGTCGCATGCTGCAACTGCTGATCCCCTTTATGCCCCAGATGTCTGCCGATGTGCAGGGGGAGATGCTGGCCCTCTCCAAGCTGCTGCTGCAGTGTCAGGAGCGCCATGACTGGTTCGGTCTGTGCGACTATCTGGAGTTTGAACTGCCGGTGCTGCTGGACCGGCTGGCCGCCGAGCTGTCATAGGGACGGATTGGCAAAGAAGAGAAAATGTCGGCCCGGTGCCGGCATTTTTATTTGGGAGGCCGTGTGCGGCTGCAGGGTGAAAAAAAACTGGTCCGGATTCTCAATTTTTGGCGGGCCATGGTCGTCCTTACTCTTTGTCAACCAAACAAGCTGCTGCGCAGCCCCACATAGAGGAAATCACCATGGGCTTGTCCATTCATACCAACTTCGCATCCATGACCACCCAGAGCCAGCTGAACAGCACCAACAAGATGCTGGGCACCGCCATGCAGCGTCTGGGTACCGGTCTGCGTATCAACTCCGCCGCCGATGACGCAGCCGGTCTGCAAATCGCCACCCGCCTGCAGGCCCAGTCCAACGGCCAGAAAGTCGGTATGCGCAACGCCCAGGATGCCATCTCCATGATGCAGACCGCCGAAGGCGCCATGGACGAGATGACCAACATCACCCAGCGCATGAAAGATCTGGCTACCCAGGCAGCCAACGGCACCAACAGCGACAAAGACATCGCCGCCATGGACGCCGAGTTTGGCGAGCTGAGCGCTGAGCTGCAAAATATTAGTAAAAACACCACCTTCGGTGGTACCAAGCTGCTGGCCGCAGGTGGCAAGTTCGAGGCCGGTGCCGTCTCCTTCCAGATCGGTGCTAGCAAGGATGAAGTACTGGCAATGGATGCCAACACTCAGGTTAAAGCCGTGAATACTGCGATCAGTACTGCTGCTGGCGTTACTTTGAGCGCGACTACTGCTTCAGCTCAGATCACTGCAATGGACACCATGCTTGAGAAGATTGGTGAAGCCCGTTCCGCTTTCGGTGCCAATATCAACCGTCTGGACCACACCATCAACAACCTCTCCAACATGAAAGAGAACACCGACATGGCCAACGGTCGCATCATGGATGCCGACTTCGCCCAGGAAACCACCAGCATGACCAAGAACCAGATGCTGATGCAGGCTGGCATGTCCGTGCTGTCCAACTCCAACCAGATGACCGGCATGGTAACTTCCCTGCTGCGTTAATGGTGTGGCGGGCCGCCTGCGGGTGGCCCGTTTTCTTGCCGTGTCTGGGGCAAAGGGGAAACCGGCCTTTTGCCACAGACATGCCATCAAGCTTTCAAGAAGGGTATGAAGAATGCAGATCGATCCCGCCGGCACGGCGATGCAACTGGTCGCCCTTGAGCGGCAGAACATGGACAAGCTGCTGAAAAAGCAGATGGACAGCATCACGGGTCAGCGCAAGGCGCTCACAGCCCTGCACACCAAGCTCTCCAGCTTCCAGACCATGCTCAAGGATCTCAACAAGGCCTCCAACCTGCAGGCCCAGAAGGGGACGGTCTCGCAAGAAGGGTTCATGAAGGTGACCAGCGATGGCACCGCCAGCTCAGGCCAGTACAACCTCTTCGTCGAACAGCTTGCCCAGGCCCATCAGGTCGGCCTCTCCCTGGATAGCGAGAGTGCCCAGCTGCCCGCCACCGGCACCCTCTCGCTGGAGGTGAAGGGCAAGAAGCTGGAGATCGATCTGGCCAGCCTGCCCGCCGGTTCCACCGTCAAGGACCTGGTATCCGAGATCAATGACGCCAAGGACAATCCCGGGGTCAAGGCCACCCTGGTACGCTCCGATGGCAAGGTCAACCTGGTATTGACCAGCACCGAAACCGGTACCGAAAACGCTATCGCCATCAACTATTCCGGCGATGCGGGCGACATGCTGGGCACGGCCCTGGCCGGCAAGCGAGACATCACCAAGGCGCAGGATGCCAAGCTGCAGATGGGGGGGGACAACCCGCTGACCATAGTCTCCGCCAGCAACAAGGTGGAGAACGTCATCGACGGCCTGACCCTGGAGCTGACCAAGGCGCAAAAGCCGGGGGAGGCGCCGCTGCAGGTGGTAGTCGCCCAGGACAAGGAGGCGGTCACCGGTTCACTCAAGAAGTTTGTCGACAGCTACAACGAGCTGGTGGACGAGCTGGCCAAGATGACTTCGAGCGACCCCAAATCACCGGGAGCGCTGGCCTCGGACAGCGGCATCCGCAGCCTCAAGAGCATGCTGGGAAACAGCGTGCGGGATCTGCCCAACGGCATGACCCTGGGCTCGCTCGGGATCAAGACCGACCGGTACGGCAAACTCTCCTTCAACGAGACCGACTTCAACAAGGCGCTGGAGAAGGATCCCGAGCTGCTGGGCAAGGCTCTGCTGGGGGATGATGGTCTGCTCAAGCGGATGAGCACGGATCTCGATCCTTACGTCAAGCGTGATGGCGTGCTCAAGTCGCGCAACGCCGGTCTGGATGCCAATGAAAAACGGGTCAATGACCGGATGGCTGCGCTGGATCGCAAGATGGAAGCCGCGTATAAACGCTACCTCAACCAGTTCACCACTATGAACCAGATGCTGCAGAGCATGGGGGCGTTCTGACGTCGCCACTCTGTCGCAGAACCTTAATCGAGCGAGTCCGAGATGTTTGAACCTCAAGATGGTTATGATGCCTACCAGTTTGCTGCCACCCAGGCCAAGGCGGCCAGCGCCGATCCGCACCAGCTGGTGCTGATGCTGATGGATGGCCTGCTGGACGAGATTGCCAGGGCTGAGGGACATATTCTGGCCAAGCAGTTTGAGCGCAAGGGACAGGCGATCAGCAAGTGCCTGCAGATCCTGGGAGGGCTCGACAGCGCCCTGGACATGGAGAAGGGGGGTGAGCTGGCCGCCAATCTGCATCGTCTCTATGACTATTGCGGACAGAAGCTGTTCGAGATCAGCGTGTCCAACAATGTGGCCGGTTTTGCCGAAGTGCGCAGCATTCTGGGCGAGCTGAAGGACGGATGGGAAGTCATGGCCCGTCAACCCCGTTAAGGCGGAAGTGCAGTTTCCCGCCTGTTCCCCGGATCTCGCGCTCCGCCGCGATGCGGGGCGCAGTATCATTCTGGCGTGCTCTTTGCTTAGCTCTGGGCATGTCAGCAAAAGAATCCCATTTGGTACCCATTTATGTCCCTTGATACAGCACGACCCCTGTCCCCTCAGGAACAGGAGCGGTTGTCATTGCAAGTGCTCGGACTGGCGCGTCTGCTGTTGCAGCAGGCGCAGGCAGGGGAATGGGAAGTCCTGAAAGAGACGGATGCCAGGCTGGCCCGTTTTGCCAGCCAGATGGCGGACAAGCACCCGCAAAGCTGGGCGGCGATGGCCACCACGAGAGCAGAGGTCAGAGCCCTCTATCAGAGTGCCATCACCCTTTGCCAGCACGAGACCGATCGCCTCAAGGGGGCGTGGCAGGCGCTCAATGGTCAGCGCGAGGGGTTGGCAGCCTATGACGAGGTACAACAATGGCAATGATCCCGCTGGCGGGTGGTGAACTCGCACCGACCCGAGAGTCATTTGCGAAACACAGACTGAACCAGTCGTCGCAGGAGGGGGATGACTCCTACCTGCAGGCGGATGCCCTGGCGCAGGAAGAGTTGCAGGCGGAGCCGGTGACTGGCTTCGTACAGGCCCCAGTGACCGATGAAGTGCAAGGGGAACAGCTGGAGGGGGCGAGCGAACAGTTGCAGGCATTCAGCCGCATGTTGCCCTCCTTCGTATTGCTGGAAGAGCGTGTCCAGCAGTCGGCAAGCGGAGCCGTGTCTCCGATCCCGTCCCAGGGAGCCGTGCCACCGGCACAGATGGTGGAAGAGGTTGCCCTGACCCAGCCACCGCTCTCGTTTCGTGGCCTGCAGCAGCGCACCCTGCTGGCTGAACAGGGGAGCGTTGCGTTCAGCAATGCTGCTCCCCAGCTCAAGGAGAGTGCCTTGCCCGGTCAGGATGCCTCTGCAGCCCCCGTGGCCGAGCAGGCTCGCGCCGCTGGGGATGCCAAGGGGGCAGTACGGGAAGGAGTGCAGGCCAGGCTGATCAGCACCCTGCAACCCATGCTCAATGCCCAGCCCCAGCCCCAGACCGGCGAGCGGGAGCCGGTGGCGCTTGATCCGAAACTCATGGTGCTGCCGGCCAGCCAGCTGGCGCCGAGCAAGCCTGCCGAATACCAGTGGGCCCCGGTCAAGCTGCCGGACAATCAGGCCCAGTGGGGGCAGCAACTGATGAGCCTGCTTCATGACAAGGTCGAGCTGCAGGTGAACCAGCAGGTCAAGCAGGCGCATATCCGGCTCGATCCTCCCGAACTGGGTCGGCTGGAGTTGACCGTGCGGGTCGAGGGCGATCGCCTCAACGTACAGCTCAATGCGACCAACCCCGCCGTGCGCGATGCCCTGATCCAGTCGATGGAGCGGCTGCGCATGAGCCTGGCTCCCCACCACTCTGGCGGCGTCGACGTCAATGTCGGCCAAGGGGGGGAGCAGAACCCCAAACAGCGCTGGCAGGGAGACGAGATCCTGGCCGGACGCCAGCAGTGGCGCGATGAGCTGGAGCAGAGCGGAAAGAGCCGTCCCGATTGGTTGAATACCCTGGTGTAACCGTTGCCTTCAGGCAAAGAGAGAGTGGATTGATATGATTCGGCGAGTGATGAAGTGGTTGATGATAGTCGTGCTGGCGATCGTCTTGCTGGCCGCCCTGGCTTATGGTGCTTATCTCAAGCGCGATCTGATCGCCGTCTGGCTGGGGCTGGAAGAGCCCAAACCCGAGTTGAGCGAAAAGCCGCTGTTCAAGCCGCTGGATCGGTTCGTGATAAGCCTGGAGGGGGATTCCCAGTCCCACTACCTGGTGCTGGAGTTGGCGCTGGTGACCCATAATCCCGCCCAGCTGGAGGAGTTGCGTATGCTCAACCCGCTTATCCGCAACGCCATGGTGCAGTACTTCAGTCACCGCTCCAATGACGATGTCCAGAAGGAGCTCAAGGATATCACTGCCTTGCAGACCTCCCTGCTGGGCAAACTGGTCACAACCCTGCAGAGCTATGGCTACAAGCCCTATCTCGACGAGGTGCTGATCACCAAGGTACTGGTGCAGTAACCCCTCATGATCGACTCCGCCTGGGATATGCAGCACGAGTTCGGCACCAGCGCGCCGGCCACGAGCGAACAGACCATCCTCACCCGTTATCTGCCGCTGGTTAAGCGTGCCGCCAGCCACCTGCGCAGTCAGGTGACGGCCGCCTTCGACCAGGAAGACATGGAGCAGGTCGGCATGATGGGGCTGCTGGAGGCCTGGCGTCGCTACGGCAGTGAGCCGGATGCCCAGTTTGAGAGCTATGCGTTCAAACGGATTCGTGGCGCCATGCTGGATGAATTGCGCAGACTTGACTGGCGCCCTCGCCAGCTGCGCCAGCAGGTTCATGGCCACAACCAGATGCAGCGGGAGCTGCACAACCGCCTGGGGCGCGTGCCGACGGAACAGGAGTTGGCACAGGCCCTCGACTGCTCCGTCGACGAGGTGCGCCAGCTGGCTTATGCCAGTCAGGCGGAGGCTCTGCAGAGCCTCGAGGACTGGCTCGAAAACGGTGGCCGGGCTCCGGCCGCCGAGTCGGATGACACGGATCTCGCCATGACCATCAGCAAGGTGCTCAAGTCGCTGGACAAGCGCGAGCAGTTGCTGCTCTCCCTCTACTACCAGCACGAACTGAACATGAAAGAGATTGCACTGGTGCTCGGGCTCACGGAATCCAGAGTTTGTCAGCTGCACAAGCAATGCGTGCTTCAGCTAAAGCAGAGACTGGTCGACTCCATATAAGTAGTCTCTTTCCCCTGGCGGGTGGGGTTCGTTCAATTGTGCGGGAGCATTCATGCAAAAACAGATCGGCATCGGTGTCACTTTAATATGTGTGCTGGGAGGCTTCATGATGGCCGGGGGCAACCCGATCGCGCTGTGGCAGCCTTCGGAACTCATCATCATTATTGGCGCGGCGGCTGGCTCCATGTTTCTGGGCAACTCCAAGGAGGTGATGCATGAGATGTGGCGGCAGATCAAACAGTGCTTCAAGCCGAACAAGGAAGAGAAAGAGGTCTACCGCGAGCTGCTGACCCTGATGCACCAGTTGCTGGAAGAGACCCGTAGCAAGGGGATGAAGGCCCTTGATGAACACATTGAGAATCCCCAGCAGAGCTCGGTGTTTTTGATGTATCCCCAGGTTTCTGAGGATCCCCAGCTGCTCGGCTTCATCGTCGAGAACCTGCGCCTGCTGGGGATGGGCAAGATCACTCCTCACGAGCTCGATACCCTGCTGGAGCAGGAGATCATGGCCATCGAGGAAGATATGCTCAAGCCGGCCCATGCCCTGCACAAGACCGGCGAGGCATGCCCGGGCTTTGGTATTCTGGCGGCGGTCATGGGGATCATCATCACCATGCAGCAGCTGGACGGTCCGCTCAGCAACATAGGCGTGCATGTGGCTGCCGCGCTGGTCGGCACCTTCCTCGGCATCTTCTTCTGTTACTGCCTGCTCGAACCCCTCAGCAACGCCATGGAAGAGATGGTCAAGCGTCGCATCGGCCTGCTGATGTGCATCAAGTCCATTCTGCTGGCTCAGTTGCGCGGCAAGACTCCCCTGCTGGCGGTGGATTCCGGTCGCAAGATCCTGGAGCCTGAGGTCAAGCCCAGCTTTCTCGAGCTGGAAGACTGGGTGACCAACAGGGCGATGTAATGCGCAATCACGAACAGATCATTGTCAAGCGCCAGCAGCGTCGCAACACCGGTCCCAAGAGCGGGGGCGCCTGGAAGGTTGCCTTCGCCGACTTCACCCTGGCCATGATGGCCTTCTTCATGGTGCTCTGGATCCTCGCCGTCTCCAACCAGGAGGAGCGGGAAGTGGTGGCCAGTCGTCTGCGTGACTACAGCATCATGGACAGCGAGGCGAATCCCTTCGATATCAGAAACAGCCCCTATCCGGTCGATCTCGGGGGCAATCCCTCCGTGCTTGACGAAGTCATGCCCAAATACCAGACCGAAGGCCAGCCGATGCCGAGACATATCTCGGGCAACAGGAGCATTTTCTCGGATGAAGGCAAGAACGGCTACGAGAGCCTGCTGGTCGGCAAGATCGAAGGGGAAGCACAGATGAAACAGCTGGCCGGTTTCATCGGCTCGCTGGCGGATGAGGTGCAGGCCAAGAACAACCTTGAACTGCAGCTGGTGCCACAGGGATTGCGGATCCTGATCCGGGACGACGAGCAGCGAGAGATGTACAGCCGCGGCAGCGCGCGTATCACCCCCTTCTTCCGCCACATGCTGCTGGCACTGGCGCCTGTGTTCCAGCGCATCGAGAACAAGATCATGATTTCGGGCCACACCGACAGCACCCCCTTTGCGGGCGACAACTACAGCAACTGGGAGTTGTCGTCGGATCGCGCCATGATGGCGAGACGGGTACTGCAGGCGGGCGGCATGCCACCCGATCGGGTTGGCCAGGTAAGCGCCATGTCGGATACCATGCTGGAAGATCGGGCGAATCCCCACAGCAGCCAGAATCGCCGTATCGAATTGCTGATCATGACGACCCAGGCGGAAAACAGCCTGAAACAACTGTTCAGTTCCCAAACCCAGGCTGCTGCCCAGCAGGCCAAGGATGCCCTTAACCATGGAAATTCAAGAAACTGATCTGTTGTTTCAAAACAGCAGTGATGATCCCAGACGCAAGCTGCCGCGCTGGTACCTGCACGACGGCACCACGCCGCTGGAGTCACAGAGCTGCGGTATCGCGGCCCGTCTGCTGGTGTCGGGCCTGTTGTTTGACCGCAGCATAGGCCGGGCGGTGATCAAGGATCTGGGGCCGGGAGGCGTCGGCTTTCTTGCGCCGGCCCGCTTCGAGTTGCCCGAACAGGTGACCCTGAAGCTGGCTCCCGCCATGACCCTGACCTGCCATATCACTCATCGCCGGGGCATCGGCCGCTACCTGCGTTTCTATGGCGCTCGCTGGAGCGAGCCCGAACAGGTGGATCTGGCTCCCTTGCTCAGCCACTGGCGCCATTGCTTCAGGGCGCTCAGAACAGAGGCCTCGTCTGACCCATCCCCAACGGATCCGGAGAAGGGAGCAGCCTGATCTCGCTGCGGGTCATGTCCAATCCCCGGGCAGCCCGCAGCAACAAGGGATCGTGCAGGCTCTCGAGGGAGACCGCCTTTCTCTCCTGTGGCTGGACTGGTTGTCCGGCGACCATGACTTTCTCTTCCTTGCGATACACCACAGGACAGTTGCCGATGCCGCTGGCCTCTGGCAGTTGCCAGGCCGGGTTCCAGCGCAGTGCCTGGTTCATCGAGATGCCTTTTGCCGAAGCCCACGCCATGAGGGAGCAATTGGCGACTCTCTGGAATACCTGCACATCGGATCCTGCTTGCCAGGGCGGCAGTTGCAACTGGAAACGTTCGGCCCGGTCGAGCAGATTGGCGAGCGCGACGAACCGCGCCACATAGAGCCGGGTTTCGGTCGGCAGGTCCAGTTCCCAGACGTTGCGGCTCTCTGCCCTCATGACCGCTTTCAAGACACGCCCCTCGCCGGCGTTATAGGCCGCCAGCGCCAGCAGCCAGTTTTCACCGAAGAAACGATAGAGCCAGCCCAGATAAGTGAGGGCTGCCTCGGTAGCCAGCGGGAGCGAGTAGCGGCCATCGAACTCGCGGGTGATGGGCACGGAAAAACGGGTCGCTGTGTCCGGCATCAACTGCCATGGGCCCGCTGCGCCGGCGGCGGAGACGACGTCGAGGCGATAGCTGCTCTCAATCAGGGGAACAAACGCCAGCAAGGGGGGAAGATGGCGGTTTTTGACCTGCTCGGATATCCAGCGGATCACAGGTTGGTTGTCCGCCAGTCGGCGCTGCAAATAGGATTTCTGCTTCAACAGATATTCGTGCTGCTGGGCAACCAGAGTCGCTCCTTCCCCCTGGATCGGGGCAGGAAAGCCGCTTTGCCAGTGATATTTATCGTAAGCGAGACAAACTGAAGAGAATAAAAATAGTCCCAGGGCCAGATACAATCTTGGGAATGTCATTTTCTGTTGCCGGGGAAATGCAGGCATAATGGAAAAAACATGATATATCTCAACAGTTTTTGGTGGGTTTAGTCGCTAGGTCATGTGGAGTCAAGGATGTAAAACATGATAGCACGAGTCAAAAAGTCACCCAAAGCGGGGAAAATAATCCAGAAGTTCCTGCTCTACCTGATCCTCGCCAATTTTGTATTGATGGGGCTGTACATCTGGCATGCCGGTGAACTGACTCTGGGTGTGAATATCCTGCTCACCCTGCTGCTGATTGTGTACAACTTGTTGCTCTGCCAACTGGTGTGCCTGCGAGCCCGCCGCTTCAGTGATAGTTACATCATTTATCCGGTCGTAGGCGTAAGCATTATTTTGTGTGCAGTCGTATTGTTCCGCTTCATTATTGCGCCATGAGTGGTCGCGACTTCCTTATCAAAAATTAATCTTCACCGGTTTCCAAATAAATAACTTGTGAAAAATCAACTCATTTAATCGGCACTACGGAAACGCCGCGTCAATATGTTCCCCCTGTCCCATCTCCTTGCTTGAAAAGCCCCCTGCACGTCCTTAAACTTCAGGGTGGGGAAAAGTGGATCAAAGTGGTTTTTAGAGGGGCATCCAGCCACTCATTTACCTTTCAGGGACTTCAATTTGTTGCGTGGCGCTCACGCCATCAGCCTGGACAGCAAAGGGCGATTGGCGATTCCGACCAAATTTCGTGACTGGCTGCGCGATGAAAGCGACGGCCAGCTGGTCTGCACCATCGATATTGCCCACCCCTGTCTGCTCCTTTATCCCCTGACCGAATGGGAAGAGGTCGAGCGCAAGCTCAGGACCCTTTCCAGCATGCACCCCCAGGAGCGCCGCTTGCAGCGCCTGCTGCTGGGACATGCCACCGAATGCGAGCTGGACGGCAATGGCCGTCTGCTGCTCAGCCAGCCGTTGCGCAACCACGCCGGGCTGGACAAGAAGATCATGCTGGTGGGCCAGCTCAACAAGTTTGAGTTGTGGGATGAAGCCCGCTGGCAGCAACAGGTCAATGACGACATCTTGGGACTGCCCGAGGACGATTGGGCAAGCTCGCCACGACTACAGGATTTCTCTTTATAAATGACCCAAGCCGCTGAACACATCACAGTGCTGTTGCACGAAGCCGTCGAAGGTCTGGCCATCAAGCCGGACGGTGTCTACGTCGATGGTACTTTTGGCCGTGGTGGTCATTCCCGTCTGATCCTCCAGCATCTGGGCCCCAATGGCCGGTTGATCGCCATCGACCGCGATCCCCAGGCCATCGCCGAAGCGGCCAAGATCCAGGATCCCCGCTTCGAGATCGTGCATGGCCCCTTCTCCGGCATCACCGGCTATTTGACAGAGCGTGGCCTGCTGGGCAAGGTCGACGGCTTCCTGCTTGACCTGGGCGTCTCTTCTCCCCAGCTGGATGACGCCGAGCGCGGCTTCAGCTTCATGAAAGACGGCCCCCTCGACATGCGGATGGACCCCACCACGGGCCAGAGCGCCGCCGAGTGGTTGGCCAAGGCCGACGTGGATGACATCGCCTGGGTATTGAAGACCTTCGGCGAGGAGCGCTTTGCCAAGAAGATCGCCCGCGCCATCGTGCACGATCGGGTCACCGAACCCTATGTGCGCACCCGCCAGCTGGCGGAGATGATTGCCCGGGTCAATCCCAGCAAGGAGAAAGGCAAGCACGCCGCAACCCGCAGCTTCCAGGCCATTCGCATCTATATCAACAGCGAGCTGGACGAGATTGAAACCGCGCTGAATGGCGCGCTGGAGGTGCTGGCACCTCATGGCCGCCTGTCGGTGATCAGCTTTCACTCTCTGGAAGATCGGCTGGTCAAGCATTTCATCCGCAAGCACGAGAAAGGCCCGGAGGTGCCGCACGGTATCCCGCTCACCGAGGCGCAGCTGGCGGGTGGCCGCAAGTTGAAGTCGGTTGGCAAGGCGCTCAAGCCTTCCGATCATGAAGTCTCTGAAAACACCCGGTCACGCAGCTCGGTGCTGCGAGTGGCCGAGCGCCTGGCGGATTAAACCATGAGTGAGGTGCGCGTTCATCTGGCCAAGGAGATCGCAAGCGATCTCTGGCGGCACAAGCTGCAGATTTTTCTGTCGGTCGCCGTGCTGGTGACCGCCTTTGCCGTGATCCTGGTGACCAACATGACTCGCGGCCTGACCGCCAAGCAGAACGATCTGATGGCGGAAGAGGATCGCCTCAACATCGAGTGGCGTCACCTCCTGCTGGAGCAGGGCACTCTGGCGGAACACTCCCGGGTGGCGAGTCTGGCCATGGACAAGTTGCAGATGGCTCGCCCGCTGGTGACCACCGAGAAGGTAATAACCCAACCATGAAACGCAAGGCGACAGCCAAATCGGCCAAAGCGAATATCAAGGCGCCCTCCATCTATCCATGGCGCTTTCGCACACTAGTGGTCTTCATCGGCATTGCGTTTGTCGGCCTGATCCTGCGCCTGGCGTGGATCCAGGTGATCAATCCGGATCGCCTGCGCCAGGAGGGGGACATGCGCTCCCTGCGTACCACCTCCACCCAGGCGGTGCGCGGCATGATCACCGATCGTAACGGTGAACAGCTGGCAGTCTCCGTGCCGGTCGAGGCGGTCTGGGCGGATCCCAAAACGGTGCACGAGTCCGGCGCTATCAACAACGAGCGGGCCTGGCTGGCGCTCTCCGCCGTGCTCAAGCTCGACATCAACACCCTCAAGCGGCGCATCGCCAACCCCAACAAGCGTTTCGTCTACCTGCAGCGGCAGGTGACACCGGCGGTCTCCGAGTACATCAAGGGACTCAAGCTGGGGGGCGTCTACCTGCGTCCCGAGTCACGCCGTTTCTACCCGACCGGCGAGATCAGTGCCCATCTGGTGGGGGTAACCAACATCGACGGCAGCGGCATCGAGGGGATCGAACGCAGCTACAACGAGTGGCTGACCGCCACCCCGGGCGAGATGCGGGTGCGCAAAGACAGGCAGGGCCGGGTCATCGAGCGGCTGGGGATCGTCAAGGAGGGCAAGAACGCCAACGATCTGCAGCTGAGCATCGATCAGCGGGTGCAGGCGCTGGCCTATCGCGCCCTCAAGCGCGCCACTGACGAGAACAAGGCAACCTCCGGCTCCATGGTGATGCTGGACATCAAGACCGGCGAGGTGCTCGCCATGGTCAACACCCCCTCCTACAACCCCAACAACCGCGGTCAGTACCAGAGCTTCCGGGTGCGCAACCGGGTGGTGACCGATACCTACGAGCCGGGCTCCACTATCAAGCCATTGATCTTGCTGAGCGGTTTGCAGGCAGGCGTCACCAGCTGGAAGGATTTCATTCCGGGCGGGCCGCTTTATATCGGGGCCAAGCAAATCCGTGACGTGAGTATCCACAAGGCGACCAACCTGTACGACATCCTGCGTTACTCCTCCAACATCGGCATGTCACGCATCGCCCTGCGGATGCCGGCCCAGGAGATGATCAACACCCTCAGCATGTTCGGCTTCGGCATGGATACCGGCAGCGGCCTGATGGGGGAGAGCAGCGGCATGCTGCCCCAGCGTCGTCGCTGGTCCGATATCGAGCGGGCGACCCTGTCGTTCGGCTATGGTCTGCGGGTCACTCCGCTGCAACTGGCGTCCGCCTATGCCACCCTGGCCAACAAGGGCAAGCGGGTACCCATCTCCATCGTCAAGGTGACCAAGCCGCCTAAGGGTGAGCAGGTCATCGATCACAACAACGCTGCCGCCATGCTGCAGGCGCTGGAATACGTGGTCGACAACGCCATTCCCAAGGCCAAGATCCCGGGTTACCGGGTCGGCGGCAAGAGTGGTACCGCCAAGGTCGCCGTGGCTGGCGGCTACGGCAAGGATTACATGGCCTGGTTTGCCGGGTTTGCCCCGGCCAGCGATCCCCGCTTCGTCATGGTGGTGGTGATCAACGAACCCAAAGGCAAGGCCTACTATGGTGGCGCCGTGGCGACGCCACCCTTTGCCGAGGCCATGGGAGGGGTGCTGCAGCTCTTCAATATTCGTCCCGATGCAGTACCGCCATCAGTTCCCACCAAACTTGCCCGTACGGAGGCTAACAATGCAGTCCCGCGCACTTGATCTGTTGCTGCGTCCATTCGGAGTCGAGGCGCCGGCGCTTCCCCTGACCGACATCCAGCTGGACAGTCGGCGGCTCGGCCCGGGCTCTCTCTTCATCGCCATTCGCGGGCATCAGGTCGACGGCAGACGGTTTATCGAACAAGCGGTGGCTCAGGGAGCGACCGCTGTTGTGTATGAGGAGGACGGTGAATTCGTCGCTCCTGCGACGTCAATCCCCTGTATCGGCATGGCGGATCTGCCTGCCCGTCTCTCCGAGCTGGCGGGTTATTTTTACGACCAGCCGGCGAACAAGCTGCAACTGGTGGGGATCACCGGCACCAACGGCAAGAGCACGACCGCGCTGCTGGTCGCCAACTGGCGCACCCTGCTGGGTGGCAAGGCCGGGGTGATGGGCACCATAGGTAACGGCCTGTTTGGCGATCTGATTGAGGCAGAAAACACCACAGGCAGCGCCGTCCAGGTGCAGGCCAATCTCGCTGACCTGCAGGCGCAGGGGGCGGATCTGGCGGCGATGGAGGTCTCCAGCCACGGTCTGGTGCAATACCGGGTCGCTGCCCTGCCATTTGCCGCCGCCGTGTTCACCAACCTGAGCCGGGATCACCTCGACTACCACGGCACCATGGAGGCCTATGGCGCCGCCAAGGAGCTGCTGTTGCAACTGGTGGATGAACGTCATGCGGTGATCAACCGGGACGATGAACTGGGTGCCCAATGGCTGGCGAAATACCCGGATGCGGTCGCCTTCAGTGTTCATGGCCCGGTTGAGAACCATCCTGGCCGTCAGTTAACGGCGCAGCAACTCGATTTTCATCAGCAAGGTTTCCGTGCACGGATTAACTCCAGCTGGGGGGATGGTGTATTATCCGCCCCCTTGCTCGGCCGCTTCAACGTCAGCAATGTGCTGGCGGCCATGGGGGTCATGCTGGTGCTGGGCTACGACTTCGACGCCCTGCTGGCCACCGCGCCGCAACTGCAACCAGTGACTGGCCGCATGGAGTGTTTCGGCGGTGGCGATGCGCCGCTGGCCGTGGTCGATTATGCCCACACCCCGGATGCCCTGGAGAAGGCGTTGCAGGCCCTGCGGGTGCACTGCAAGGGCCAGCTCTGGTGTCTGGTGGGCTGTGGTGGCGACCGGGATCGCGGCAAGCGTCCCATGATGGCCGCCGTGGCTGAACAGTTTGCGGATCGGGTGATCCTGACCGACGACAATCCCCGCACCGAGGATCCGGCCCGGATCATGGCCGACATGGTAGCGGGTCTTCGCGATCCCGCGACGGTGCCGGTGGAACACGACAGGGTCAGGGCCATCAACCTGGCACTTGGACAGGCGAGCAAGCAGGACATCATCCTGGTGGCCGGCAAAGGCCACGAGGATTATCAGATTATTGGAACCGACAAGCGGCACTACAGCGACCGGGAAACCGTCGCCGCCGCCTTGCATACATTATTGGAGTCATTCACATGATGACCCTCAGGCTTGCCGACCTGGCGCAGGCGCTCGATGCCCGTCTGATTGGTGAAGATGGTGAGATCACCGCAGTCAGTACCGATACCCGCACTCTGGGTAGCGGAGCCCTGTTTGTCGCCCTGCGTGGCGAGCGTTTCGATGCCCATGATTTTTGCGAGCAGGCCGTTGCCGCCGGGGCATCCGCCCTGCTGGTCGAGCGTGAACTGCCGCTGGCCGTGCCCCAGTTGGTGGTGGCCGACAGCCTCAAGGGGCTGGGGCTACTTGGCAAGCTGGTGCGCGAGCGCATCAATCCGAAAGTGCTGGCCATCACCGGCAGCTGTGGCAAGACCACGGTGAAGGAGATGGCGACCGCCATCCTGCGCCACGAAGGGGAGGTGCTGGCCACCGCCGGCAACTTCAACAACGAGGTGGGGGTACCGCTCACCTTGCTGCGCCTGGAACCGCAACACCAGTTCGCGGTGATGGAGCTGGGCGCCAACCACCCGGGCGAGATCGCCTGGACCACCTCCCTTGCCAGACCCGACGCCGCCCTCATCAACAACGTGGCGGCCGCCCATCTGGAGGGTTTTGGCTCCCTGGAAGGGGTGTTTCACGCCAAGAGCGAGATCTTCGAGGGGCTGGGCGAGGGTGGCACCGCCATCGTCAATGCCGACAACGAGTTCTGGCCCAAGTGGCGCGAGCGCGGCATTACCTGTGCCTTCTCCATCGACGATCAGAGCCAGCCATTCCATGCCCGCGATCTGCTGATCAACGGGCAGGGCTGTGCCGAATTCGTGATGGTGACACCACAGGGTGAAGTGGCACTGACCCTGGCCATTCCGGGCCGCCACAACGTGGCCAATGCCCTGGCGGCGGCGGCGGGTTGCCTGGCGCTGGGTGCATCACTGGCCTCCGTCAAGGCGGGCCTGGAGCAAATGGCGCCGGTCAAGGGGCGTTTCTGCGCCCTGCGCTGGGGTGGCCTCACCCTGGTGGACGATACCTATAACGCCAGCGTGGAGTCCGTGCTGGCGGGCATCGATGCCCTGACCGCCATGGGTGGCTTCAAGGTGCTGGTGTTCGGTGACATGCGGGAACTGGGTGAGGAGTCTGCCGAGCAACATGCCCGGGTCGGCCGTCATGCCCGCGAGTGCGGTCTGGATGCCGTGCTGACAGTAGGGGAACATAGTCGCCATACCGCAGATGCCGCGGCTGGCCGACATTTTGACAATAAGGCGTCGTTGTTCGAAGTGCTTGCGCAAATGATTGATAAAAAGCAGGAAATTTCAATTCTGGTCAAGGGGGCCCGCGGCTCCCGTATGGAAGATATCGTCGAGATGGTCAAAGACCGTCAGGAGTCAGCCTCATGCTAGTCTGGCTGGCGGAACTGCTCACCCCGCACTTCACCTTCTTCAATGTCTTCTCCTACCTGACGTTTCGCGCCATCCTGTCGATCATCACGGGTCTGGGGGTCGCGCTCTGGCTGGGGCCGCGTCTCATCCGCCGCCTGCAGATCCTGAAATTCGGCCAGGTGATCCGCAACGACGGTCCCGAGTCCCACCTCAGCAAGCGTGGCACCCCCACCATGGGCGGTCTGATGATCCTGGCCGCCATCTTCACCTCCGTGCTGCTCTGGTGCCGCCTCGACAACCCCTATGTCTGGCTGGTGCTGTTCGTGCTGGGAGCCTATGGTGCCATCGGCTTTGCCGATGACTACCTCAAGGTGGTGCGCAAGAATACCGACGGTCTGATCGCCCGCTGGAAGTACTTCTGGCAGTCGGCGGTCGCGCTGATCGTGGCTGTCGTCCTCTATACCACGGCGACCCACGATGGCCAGACTCAGCTGGTAGTACCCTTCCTCAAGGATGTGATGCCCCAGCTCGGCCTGATGTTTATCCTGCTGACCTACTTCGTCATCGTCGGCACCTCCAACGCTGTCAACCTGACCGACGGTCTCGACGGCCTGGCCATCATGCCGACCGTGATGGTGGCGGGGGGCTTTGCCCTAATAGCTTGGGCGACCGGTAACGTCAACTTCGCCAGCTATCTGCATATCCCCTATGTGCCCTACACCTCCGAGCTGGTGATCGTCTGTACCGCCATCGTCGGGGCCGGTCTGGGCTTTCTCTGGTTCAACACCTATCCGGCCCAGGTGTTCATGGGAGACGTGGGCTCCCTGGCACTGGGCGGCGCGCTCGGTACCATCGCCGTGCTGGTGCGCCAGGAGTTCCTGCTGGTGATCATGGGCGGGGTCTTCGTGATGGAGACAGTCTCTGTGATCCTGCAGGTCGGTTCCTACAAGCTGCGCGGCGTGCGGATCTTCCGCATGGCGCCGATCCATCACCACTACGAGAAGAAGGGCTGGCCGGAGCCGCGCGTCATCGTGCGCTTCTGGATCATCACCCTCGTGCTGGTGCTGCTGGGTCTTGCCACCCTGAAGGTGAGATAAGGCCATGGTCATCATCATCGGATTGGGTAAAACCGGACTCTCCTGCATCGATTACTTCCTCGGTCGTGGCGTCACGCCGCTGGTGATGGACACCCGCGCCAACCCGCCGGGCAAGGATCAGCTGCCACCCGGGGTGGAGCTGGTCCAGGGGCTCGATGCAGAGCTGCTCAAGCAGGCGCACATGATAGTGGCGAGTCCGGGCATCGCGCTGGCGACTCCCGAGCTGAAAGCCGCTGCCGAGTGCGGCGTGCAGATCATCGGCGACATCGAGCTGTTCGTGCGCGACAGCGAAGTGCCGGTCATCGCCATCACCGGTTCCAACGGCAAGAGCACGGTGACTACCCTGGTGGGCGAGATGATCGCCGAGGCCGGGCTCAAGGTCGGTGTGGGCGGCAATATCGGCATCCCGGCGCTGGAGCTGCTCAAGCAGCCGATGGATCTCTGCGTACTGGAGCTCTCCAGCTTCCAGCTGGAGACCACCTACAGCCTGCGCGCCGCGGCCTCCGTGGTGCTCAACCTCTCCGAAGATCATATGGATCGCTATCAGGGGATGGCCGACTATCGCGCCGCCAAGATGGAGATCCATCAGCACTCCCAACACATTCTGGTCAACCGTGACGATGCCCAGACTCTGCCCGATGTGGGTCAGGTGTGGCAGAGTTTCGGCCTCGACTGCAACGGCTACGGCCGCTGCCTGCTGGATGGCCGTCAGTGGCTCACCCTCCATGGTGAGCCCCTGCTGGCGGTCGACGAGATGAAGATCGTCGGTGCCCACAACCAGGCCAACGCCCTGGCCGCCATGGCCCTGTGCGATGCGGTCGGCATCCCCCGCGATGCCCAGCTCGCCGTGCTGCGCCGCTTCGAAGGTTTGCCGCACCGTGCCCGCTTCGTGCGCGAGGTGAACGGGGTACGCTGGATCAACGACTCCAAGGCCACCAACGTGGGGGCGACCCTGGCTGCTGTGGCCGGGGTGCGCGAATCCGTAAAAGGGCGTCTGCTGCTGCTGGCCGGTGGCCAGGGCAAGGGGCAGGATTTCGGCCCCATCCAGGCGCTGCTCGGCAACCAGATCGATCACATGTACTGCTTCGGTCAGGATGCCGAGGTGCTGCTGGCCCTGGGTGAGCAGACCGAGC
This sequence comes from Aeromonas sp. S18(2024), assembly GCF_041402525.1. Classification (NCBI taxonomy): domain Bacteria; kingdom Pseudomonadati; phylum Pseudomonadota; class Gammaproteobacteria; order Aeromonadales; family Aeromonadaceae; genus Aeromonas; species Aeromonas sp. S18(2024). The sequence continues at coordinate 156,330 of NZ_JBGLQV010000006.1, forward strand.
GGGTGGTGGACCTTGACGCCGCCGTCGCCAAGGCGGCCGCCGATGCCAGGCCCGGTGACTGGGTGCTGCTGGCGCCCGCCTGCGCCAGCCTGGATCAGTTCAAATCCTTCGAAGTGCGTGGCGACCGCTTCACCGAAATGGTGATGGCCCTATGAACGCCCTTCGCGCAGTCGCAGGCCTGTTCCAGCGCTGGTTGTTGCCGGCGCGACCCGCCGGTCTCTACGATCGGCAGCTGGTACTGCTGGCGCTGTCGCTGATGGCGGTCGGGGTGGTGATCGTGGCCTCCGCCTCGATCCCGGAGGGGATTGCCCTGGGCGATGATCCCTTCATGTTCGTCAAGCGTCACGGCATGTTCCTGGTGATGGCGCTCGGTATCTCCTGGTTTGTGTTGCAGGTGCCCATGGCGCGCTGGCAACAGCACAACGGCCCCATGCTGTTGCTGGCCATCCTGTTGCTGGTGCTGGTGCTGCTGGTGGGGCGCAACGTCAACGGGGCGGTGCGCTGGCTACCGCTCGGACCGTTCAACCTGCAGCCTGCCGAATTCGGCAAGCTGGCGCTGTTCGTCTATCTGGCGGGCTACCTGGTGCGTCGCCAGAACGAAGTGCGCGAGGCCTGGCTCGGCTTCTTGAAACCGCTGGCGGTGTTCGGGGTGCTGGCCATCCTGTTGCTGTTGCAGCCGGATCTGGGCTCCACCGTGGTGATGTTCGTCACCTCGTTCGGCATGCTGTTTCTGGCCGGCGCCAAGCTGTGGCAGTTCATGATCCTGATTGGTGGCGGTCTGGGGGGCGTGATCCTGCTGATCATCGTCGAGCCCTACCGGATGCGCCGGGTGACCTCCTTCATGGATCCCTGGGCCGATCCGTTCGGCAGCGGCTACCAGCTGACCCAGTCCCTGATGGCGTTTGGCCGTGGCAGCTGGTTCGGCGAGGGGCTTGGCAACTCCATCCAGAAGATGGAGTACCTGCCGGAGGCCCACACCGACTTCGTGTTTGCGATTCTGGGTGAAGAGCTGGGCTATATCGGCGTGCTGGGCGCCCTATTCCTCATCTTTGCCCTGGCGGTCAAGGCGCTCAAGCTGGGTCATCGCGCCCTGCAGGCCGACCGCCTCTATGACGGCTATCTGGCCATCGGCATCGGTATCTGGTTCAGCTTCCAGACCTTCGTCAACGTCGGCGCCGCCAGCGGCATGATGCCGACCAAGGGGTTGACCCTGCCGCTGGTCAGTTACGGCGGCTCCAGTCTCATCATCATGACGGTGGCGGTGAGCATGCTGATAAGAATCGATTTTGAATTGCGCCAGGCGACTGCCCAGGCGCGCGTGCGGGAGGTTTAGTGAGCAAGACGCTGTTGGTGATGGCAGGTGGTACCGGGGGCCATGTGTTCCCCGGTCTGGCCGTGGCCGATCGATTGAAGGAACAGGGCTGGACCATCCACTGGCTCGGTACCGCCGACCGGATGGAGGCCGAGCTGGTGCCCGCCCACGGCTACCCCATCTCCTTCATCGATATTCAGGGGGTGCGTGGCAACGGCATCAAGCGGCTGCTGGTGGCGCCCTATCGCATCATCAAATCCATCCTGCAGGCGCGCCGGGTGCTCAAGACGGTGCGCCCTGACGTGGTGCTCGGCATGGGCGGTTTTGCCTCCGGCCCGGGTGGTGTGGCGGCCTGGCTCGCCGGCATCCCGCTGCTGCTACACGAGCAGAACGCCGCCGCCGGCATGACCAACAAGCTGCTGGCCCGCATTGCCAGACGCGTTTTGATGGCCTTCCCCGGGGCTTTTGCGCCGAACCGGCGTACCGCCGTGGTCGGCAATCCGGTGCGTCCCGAAGTGGTGGCGCTGCCGGATCCCGAACTGCGCAGTGACAGCGAACCGCTGCACCTGCTGGTGGTCGGTGGCAGCCTGGGGGCCCGGGTGCTGAACGAGCAAGTGCCTGCCGCAGTGGCGGCTGCCGGTATCCCCATTGCGGTGCGCCATCAGTGTGGCAAGGGCAATGGCGAGGCGGTGAGCGCGGCCTACGCCAACGAGGGCCTGACCGCCGACGTGAGTGAATTTATCAAGGACATGGCGGGTGCCTATGCCTGGGCCGACCTGGTGGTCTGCCGGGCGGGGGCCCTGACCGTCTCCGAAGTGGCCGCTGCCGGTGTAGCCGCCATTTTCGTGCCGCTGCCCCATGCGGTGGACGATCACCAGACCCGCAACGCCCTGACCCTGGTCGACGGCGGTGCGGCTGAATTCCTGCCCCAGTCCGAGCTGACCACGGCCTCGCTGGCTGCGCGCCTCTCCTGGCTGGCCGGGCGCAGGGAAACCCTGTTTAACATGGCCCAGGCCGCCCGTCGCGTCGCCATTACCGATGCGGCAGAGCGGGTTGCGGATGAATGCAAACGGCTCGCCACCAAACAGGGCGAGCCAGCGTGATGAACAAGATTGCACGGACCGAGTCGTGCCGTGCGATCCCCGAATATAGCGATGCCGCCGGGCGGGTTGCCGGTGAATGCAAGTGGCTTGCGGCAGAATAAAGAGACGATTATGACCAAGGTTGAACTGGCAAAACTGCGTACCGTTATCCCCGAAATGCGCCGCGTGCGTCGCATCCACTTCATCGGCATCGGTGGTGCCGGCATGGGGGGGATTGCCGAGGTGCTGGCCAATGAGGGGTATCAGGTCACGGGTTCCGACCTGGCACGCAATGCAGTGACCGAGCGACTGGCGTCGCTGGGTGCCCACATCTTCGTCGGCCACAGCGCCGAGCACGTCGCCGGAGCGAGCGTGGTGGTGGTCTCCACCGCCATCAAGCAGGACAACCCCGAGCTGCTGGCTGCCCGCGAGCTGCGCATCCCCATAGTGCGCCGTGCCGAGATGCTGGCCGAGCTGATGCGTTTCCGCCATGGCATCGCCATCGCAGGTACCCACGGCAAGACCACCACCACCAGCCTGGTGGCGAGCATCTATGCCGAGGCGGACCGGGATCCGACCTTCGTCATCGGCGGCCTGCTCAACAGCGCCGGCACCAATGCACGCCTGGGCAGCAGCCGTTACCTGATCGCCGAAGCGGACGAGAGCGACGCCTCCTTCCTGCATCTGCAACCCATGGTATCCATCGTGACCAACATCGAAGCGGATCACATGGACACCTACGGCGGCGACTTCGCCAAGCTGAAGGCCACCTTCATCGAGTTTCTCCACAACCTGCCTTTCTACGGACTGGCAGTGGTTTGCATCGATGATCCGGTGATCCGCGGCCTGCTGCCGGAGATTGCCCGTCCCACCCTGACTTACGGTCTGTCGGACGATGCCGACGTCCAGGTGCTGGATTTTGTCCAGACCACCAATCACAGCTGCTTCCGGGTACGTCGCAAAGAGGCGGGCGAACTGCAAGTCACCCTCAATCTGCCGGGGATCCACAACGCCCTGAACGCGGCGGCGGCGATAGCTGTCGCGACCGAGGACGGGGTGAGCGACGAGGCCATCATCCGGGCGCTGGCCAAATTCGAGGGGGTGGGCCGCCGCTTCCAGCAATATGGCGAATTCGAGACCGGTCGTGGCAAGGCGATGCTGGTGGACGATTACGGTCACCATCCGAGCGAAGTGAAGGTGACCATCAACGCGGCTCGTGCCGGCTGGCCCGAGAAGCGACTGGTGATGGTGTTCCAGCCACACCGCTATACCCGCACCCGCGATCTCTACGAAGACTTTGCCGATGTGCTCTCCAAGGTCGATGTGCTGGTGATGCTGGAGGTTTATGCTGCCGGCGAGGAGCCGATCCCCGGCGCCGATGGCCGAGCCCTGTGCCGCTCCATCCGCTCTCGTGGCAACCTGGAACCCATCTTTGTGGCCACGCCGGATGACGTGCCGGCGGTGCTGGCCGACCTGGTTGGCGAGGGGGATCTGGTGCTGACCCAGGGGGCCGGCAACGTCGGTGCCCTAGCACGTCGTCTCGGTGAGATGAAATTGAGCATAGAGAGCATGAAATCTGGTGCTTGAGGGCCCAATGAGTATTTTGACCGCCAAGCCGGGGCCTATATAATGGCGAACCGGTCTGCCAAAAGGCCGGTTTAGCGCGTTACACGGGGATCGATCGGGTGGAGTCAAGGGCACAGGGGCGCACCAAGGGTGGCTTCATCGCAGGAGTGGCGTTTTTCCTGCTGGTGATATGGAGCTGCTACCGGACGGCGCTGGATGTTAAAGGTTGGCTGACTGACGCCAATCGGTTGCCCATGAGCGAGTTGTTGCTGCAGGGGCAACATCAGTATTTGCAGACAGAGGAGTTGCGGCAGGCCGTGCTGGATGGTGCCGAGTCGCGCAACTTCTTCGAGCTGGATGTGAACGAATTGCAGGGGCGTCTGAATGCCCTGCCGTGGGTGGCCTCGGTGTCGGTCCGCAAGAAGTGGCCGAACAAGATCAAGGTCTACCTCACCGAACAGGATGTGGCGGCGCGCTGGAATGGCAACCGCTTCGTCAATACCCAGGGCAAGGTGTTCAGTGCTCCGGATCGGGTCAAGGTAGCGCTGATGCAGCTATCAGGACCGGATGACCAGGCTGCTCGGGTATTGAAAGAGAGCCAGCAGTACGAGTCGCAACTGGCTGCCAAAGGATACAAGTTGCTGGGAGTGAATCTGACTCCCCGCCATGCCTGGGAACTGACCCTGGATGGCAATATCAAGCTGTTCCTCGGACGCAACGACATCGCGCTCCGGTTGCAGCGGTTTATCGATGCCTTCCCGGTGATCGAACCCCGTTCGCAGGTTGCGTACGTGGATCTTCGATACGACACCGGAATGGCGGTTGGCTGGAAGAAGAGCGAAGAGAAAGTGCATGACCAACACCGCAGATAGGAATTTGATTGTCGGACTGGATATCGGCACTACCAAGGTGGCGGTTCTGGTCGGGGAAGTATTGCCGGACGGCGAACTGAACGTCATCGGCATGGGCAGTCACGCATCCCGCGGCATGGAGAAGGGCGGGGTCAACGATCTCGACTCCGTGGTCAAGTCTCTGCGTCGTGCCGTGGAAGAGGCCGAGATGATGGCCGACTGCCAGATCAGCTCGGTTTACCTCGGTCTGTCCGGCAAGCATATCGATTGTCGCAACGAGACCGGCATGGTGCCCATCTCCGACGAGGAGGTGACCCAGGAGGATGTGGACAACGTGATCCACACCGCCAAATCGGTACGTCTGTCTGACGAGCTGCGGGTGCTGCACGTGCTGCCCCAGGAGTTCGCCATCGATTACCAGGAGGGGATCAAGAACCCGGTCGGTCTCTCCGGCGTGCGGATGGCGGCCAAGGTCCATCTGGTGACCTGCCACAACGACATGGCGCGCAACATCGAAAAATGCGTAGAGAAGGTAGGTCTGCGGGTAGATCAGCTGATCTTCTCCGCCCTGGCCTCCAGCTATGCGGTGCTGACCGAAGACGAGAAGGAGCTGGGTGTCTGCGTGGTGGACATTGGCGGTGGCACCATGGACATGTCGCTGTTTACCGGCGGTGCCCTGCGTCACACCAAGGTGATCCCGTATGCCGGCAGCACTGTCACCAGCGACATCGCTTACGCCTTCGGCACACCGCCGCTGGACGCCGAGGCGATCAAGGTGCGTTACGGCTGCGCCCTCGGCCGCCTGGTCAGCAAGGAAGACAATATTGAAGTACCCAGTGTCGGCGGCCGTCCGGCGCGCAGCCTGCAGCGGCAGACACTGGCTGAAGTGATCGAACCCCGTTACACCGAGTTGCTCTCCATGGTGAATGACGAGCTGGTGCGGGTACAAAGCGAATTGAAAGCGCAAGGGGTCAAGCATCAGCTGGCTGCCGGTGTGGTTCTGACCGGTGGTGCGGCCCAGATCGAAGGCGTGGTGGAGTGCGCAGAGCAGATCTTCCAGTGCCAGGTCCGGGTGGGTGAGCCCATGAATATACGTGGTTTGAGCGATTACGTGCAGGCGCCTGTCTACTCGACTGCGGTCGGGTTGTTGCAGTACGGCCGTACTCATCAGGCGACAGGTAGCAACAAAGAATATGCCGCCAAGGCAAGTGTCGGTGGTCTGGTCAAACGGGTCAGCAACTGGCTGCGTGGCGAGTTCTAAGAATTTTGCTGAAGTCAGCAAATAAAGCGGAGAGACGATATGTTTGAATTCATGGATAGCCATACTGACGAAGCCGTCATCAAGGTGATCGGTGTCGGTGGCGGCGGTGGCAACGCCGTCGAGCACATGGTGCGTCAGAACATTGAGGGCGTAGAGTTCATCACGGTGAACACAGACGCCCAGGCACTGCGCAACTCCAGTGCCAACACCACCCTGCAGATCGGCGGTGGCATCACCAAGGGTCTGGGCGCTGGCGCCAACCCGGAAGTGGGTCGTGACGCCGCCATGGAAGACAGGGAAGCGCTGCGTGAGCTGCTGACCGGTTCCGACATGGTCTTCATCGCGGCCGGCATGGGCGGCGGTACCGGTACCGGTGCTGCGCCGATCGTGGCCGAAGTGGCTCGCGAGATGGGCATCCTGACCGTGGCGGTGGTTACCAAGCCGTTCTCCTTCGAAGGGAAGAAGCGGATGGGCTTTGCCCAGCATGGTATCGAAGAGCTGTCCAAGAATGTCGACTCCCTGATCACCATCCCCAACGACAAGTTGCTGAAAGTGCTGGGCCGCGGTATCTCCCTGCTGGACGCCTTCAAGGCTGCCAACGACGTGCTGCTGGGCGCGGTACAGGGTATCGCCGAGCTGATCACCCGTCCGGGCCTGATCAACGTCGACTTCGCGGACGTGCGTACCGTCATGCGCGAAATGGGTACCGCCATGATGGGTACCGGTTCCGCCTCCGGTGACGATCGTGCCGAAGAAGCGGCAGAGAAAGCCATCTCCAGCCCGCTGCTGGAAGACGTGGATCTGGCCGGTGCCCGTGGCATCCTGGTCAACATTACCGCCGGCATGGACATGACCATCGAAGAGTTCGAAACCGTGGGTAATGCGGTCAAGGCCTTCGCCTCCGAGAACGCCACCGTGGTGGTAGGTACCGTAATCGATCCGGAAATGCACGACGAGCTGCGTGTGACCGTGGTTGCGACCGGTATCGGTGCCGAGCGCAAGCCGGACATCACCCTGGTCAAGAGCAGCCAGGTGCAAGAGCGCCCGGTGCGCCAGCCGCTGGTCAGCGACATGATGCAGGGCCGCGTGATGGAAGAGGCTCCGGCCAAGGTGGTCAACGCCGAGCCACAGGCTCGTCGCGAACCGGATTATCTGGATATTCCGGCGTTCCTGCGCAAGCAGGCTGACTAAGCCTCTTATGGGGCTGGTTTGTTTGTTGCTTAAGGAATGTGCTAAGATGGCCTGCCAACGACCATCTGGTCCGGATTTTAAGCTGTTTAGGGTACACCCATGATTAGACAAAGAACCTTGAAAACGAGTGTACAGGCGACTGGCGTCGGCCTGCATTCGGGCCGGAAAGTCACCATGACATTCCGTCCGGCTCCTGTGAACACAGGGATCGTTTACTTGCGTACCGACCTGAATCCTGTGGTGGAGCTGCCAGCCAATGCCGATCAGGTGCGCGATACCATGCTCTGTACCGCACTGGTCAACGAAGCCGGTGTCCGTGTCTCTACTATTGAGCACCTCTCCGCAGCCCTTGCCGGGATGGGGATCGACAACCTCTACGTCGAGGTTGACGCGCCCGAGATCCCGGTGATGGACGGCAGTGCACACCCCTTTATCTACCTGTTGCAGGAAGTCGGGGTCCGTGAACAGAATGCGGCCAAGCAGTTTGTGCGGATCAAGAAGAGTATCCGGGTTGAAGACGGCGACAAGTGGGCGGAATTCCACCCCTATCGCAACGGCTTCAAGATGGATCTCGAGATCGATTTCCAGCACCCGGTGTTTGAAGGGCGCAACCAGCGTTGCGTACTGGACTTCTCCGGTGCCTCCTTCGTGAAAGAGATCAGCCGTGCCCGTACCTTCGGGTTCATGCGTGATATCGAGTACCTGCGCTCCCAGAATCTGGCGCTGGGCGGAAGCCTGGAAAACGCCGTGGTACTGGATGACTACCGAGTGCTGAACGAAGATGGTCTGCGCTACGAGGACGAATTCGTCAAGCACAAAATGCTGGATGCGATCGGTGACCTCTACATGTGCAACCGCAGCATCATCGGCGAATTCCGTGCCTACAAGACCGGCCATGCCCTGAACAACAAGCTGCTGCGTGCCTTGCTGGCCGAGCAGGAAGCCTGGGAACTGGTGACCTTTGAAGGCGAGGGCGACAAAGCGCCTATCGCTTACTACGACAACGGTCTGGTTCTGGCCTGATAGCTGTGCAACGGAACGTCGGTCCTCTCTCCGCACCGACGTTCCGTCATTTGTTTACTCCATCCTTCAATACCGATTATCTCCCGGTTTTATTTCCCGTGCAGTCTCTGGACCGTACCTGACCGAGCAGACAGATTTCTATGAGCATTACCCTGATCCTCCACGGCAAGCAGCGACACAAGTTGCACGTACCCAAACAGCGTCTGGCCTGGGTCGGCGGTATCGTTTTCTCCCTGTTGGCCCTGGGGGGCGGCTGGCTCTGGCAGAGCTGGCAGCAGAAAATGGACGCGCTGGAACTGGCGCTGGCCATGGCCGAGCAGCAATCCGCCAAACAGAGTGGCGACGAAGCCCGTGAACAACTTGCCATGCTGGCGGCCCAGGTGGGCACCATGCAGGGGCAGCTGGGGCGCCTCAATGCCCTCGGTGAACGTCTGACCGAGCAGGCAGACCTCGATCCCGAGGAGTTCAATTTCAAGGAACTGCCCCCCATGGGCGGTCCTTCCTACGATGAAGATCTGGAAGTCAGCCTCAACGAGCTGCAGGACTCCATGAAGCATCTCAGCCAGCAGCTCAGCAGTCGTGAAGAGCAGCTGTCGGTACTTGAATCTTTCATCATGAATCACCATATCACTGATGCCGGTTTCATCTCCGGCACGCCGGTCCAGCAGGAGCGGGTCTGGGTGTCGTCCGGCTTCGGGGGGCGGGTCGACCCGTTCAACGGTCGGGCCAAGATGCACAAAGGGGTCGATTATCGTGGCAAGGTGGGCACCCCCATCCTGGCCACGGGCCCGGGTGTGGTGAGATGGGCCGGTCGTCATCCGGAGTTTGGCAATATGGTGGAGATCAACCACGGCAATGGCCTGGTGACCCGCTATGCCCACAACTCCAAGTTGCTGGTCGAAGTTGGTACCCTGGTCGATCAGGGTCAGAAGATTGCCTTGATGGGGCGTACCGGTCGCGCGACCGGCGTCCATCTGCATTACGAAGTGTTGAAAGACGGTCGTCAGGTCAACCCCGCACGCTTTCTGAGTGCCAGCCGGGGTTAGGTTTTTTTCTTCAGGTTCCAGTGACGGAACGCTTTTATAACCAGAAATAGTTGGTACCCATGATTAGCACACTGCTTACCAAGATTATCGGCAGCCGGAACGACAGAACGCTCAAGGCTTTGCGCAAAATTGTAAAACAGATCAATGCGATGGAGCCGCAGTTCGAGGCGCTGTCCGACGCCGAACTGCAGGCAAAGACCGCCGAGTACCGTCAGCGTCTGGAGCAGGGCGAGACCCTGGAGCAGCTGTTGCCGGAAGCGTTCGCCACCGTGCGCGAAGCCTCCAAGCGAGTATTTGGCATGCGCCACTTCGACGTACAGCTGATCGGCGGCATGGTGCTGAACTCCAACCGCATCGCCGAAATGAAGACGGGTGAAGGTAAAACCCTGACTGCCACCCTGCCGGCTTATCTGAACGCGCTCTCCGGTCGCGGCGTACACGTGGTGACAGTGAACGACTATCTGGCCAAGCGTGACGCCGAGGCGAACCGCCCGCTGTTCACTTTCCTCGGCATGACGGTGGATTGCAACGTGCCGGGCATGGATGCATCCCAGAAGCGCGACGCCTACGCCGCCGACATCACCTATGGTACCAACAATGAATTCGGTTTCGACTACCTGCGCGACAACATGGCCTTCTCGCCGGAACAGCGCGTGCAGCGTCCGCTCAACTACGCCCTGGTGGACGAAGTGGACTCCGTGCTCATCGACGAAGCTCGTACTCCGCTGATCATCTCCGGCCCGGCCGAAGACAGCTCCGAACTCTATATCCGCGTCAACAAGCTGATTCCGTTGCTGGTCAAGCAGGACAAGGAAGATACCGAAGAGTACACAGGCGATGGCCACTACACGGTGGACGAGAAGAACCGCCAGGCGCTGCTGACCGAGAACGGCCAGATCTTCGTGGAAGAGCTGCTCAAGAAAGAGGGGCTGCTCGACGAAAACGACTCCCTGTTCTCCGCCTCCAACATCAGCCTGCTGCACCACGTCAACGCCGGTCTGCGTGCCCACACCCTGTTTGAGCGCAATGTGGATTACATCGTCCAGAAGGACGAGATCGTCATCGTCGACGAGCATACCGGCCGTACCATGCCGGGTCGTCGCTGGTCCGATGGCCTGCACCAGGCCGTCGAGGCGAAGGAAGGGGTCAAGATCCAGAACGAGAACCAGACCCTGGCCTCCATCACCTTCCAGAACTACTTCCGCCTCTACAACAAGCTGGCGGGCATGACGGGTACCGCCGATACCGAAGCCTTTGAATTCCAGCAGATTTATGGCCTGGATACCGTGGTAATCCCGACCAACAAGCCGATGGTGCGCAAAGATATGGGCGATCTGGTCTACCTGACCGCCAATGAGAAATACGCCGCCATCATCGACGACATCCGTGGTTGCGTCGAACGGGGCCAGCCTGTGCTGGTGGGTACCGTCTCCATCGAGAACTCCGAGCTGCTCTCCGGCATCCTGACCAAGGAGAAGATCCCGCACAAGGTGCTGAACGCCAAGTTCCACGCCATGGAGGCGGAGATCGTTGCCCAGGCTGGCCAGTCCGGCGCCGTTACCATCGCCACCAACATGGCCGGTCGTGGTACCGACATCGTGCTGGGTGGCAACTGGCAGGCGGAGATCGCCGCGCTGGAGAACCCGACCGACGAACAGATCCGTGAGATCAAGGCAGCCTGGCAGGCGCGTCACGACGCGGTACTGGCCGCTGGCGGTCTGCACATCATCGGCACCGAGCGCCACGAGTCCCGCCGTATCGACAACCAGCTGCGCGGCCGTTCCGGTCGTCAGGGGGACCCGGGCTCCTCCCGCTTCTATCTCTCCATGGAAGATACCCTGATGCGGATCTTCGCCTCCGATCGCGTGACCGGCATGATGAAGAAGCTGGGCATGGAGCAGGGCGAAGCCATCGAGCACCCCTGGGTGACCAAGGCCATCGAGAACGCCCAGCGCAAGGTGGAAGGTCGCAACTTCGACATCCGCAAGAGCCTGCTCGAGTTTGACGATGTGGCCAACGACCAGCGTAAAGTGGTCTACGAGCAGCGCAACGAGCTGCTGGATACCGATGACATCTCCGAGACCATCCACGTGATCCGCGATGACGTCTACAACAACGTGATCGACGAGTACATCCCGCCCCAGTCTCTGGAAGAGATGTGGGACGTAGCGGGTCTGGAAGCTCGCCTCAAGGGTGACTTCTCCCTCGACTTGCCGCTGGTCAAGTGGCTGGAAGAAGACGACAAGCTTTACGAAGAGAAATTGCGCGAGCGCATTCTGGATGAGGCTCGCAAGCTCTACGCCCACAAGGAAGAACTGGTCGGCACCGCGGTGCTGCGCAACTTCGAGAAGGCCGTGATGCTGCAGACCCTGGATGGCCTGTGGAAGGAGCACCTGGCGGCCATGGATCACCTGCGTCAGGGCATCCATCTGCGCGGCTACGCCCAGAAGAACCCCAAGCAGGAGTACAAGCGTGAATCCTTCGATCTGTTCACCCAGATGCTGGAAACCCTCAAGCGCGACGTGGTCAGCATCCTGAGCCGGGTTCAGGTGCAGGAGCGCGACGTGGAGGCGATGGAGGCCCAGCAGCGCCAGCAGGCTGAAGCTGCTCCCCGCACCTACACCCATGCCAGTGCCGAGAACCAGCTGGCGGGTGAAGAGGCAGCCTCCGACGAGGGTCACACCACCTTCGTGCGGGACGAGCAGAAAGTAGGTCGCAACGATCCCTGCCCCTGTGGCTCCGGCAAGAAGTACAAGCACTGTCACGGTCAGTTGACCTGATAACGCGCGATGCCATCACGAGGCGGGCCCAGTGCCCGCCTTGTTATTGATGAGGAACGCGCAGTGGCCGTATCTGACGAGGTAACCGAGATGGAACAGAAAAAACGGATCTGGGTGGCGGTGGGCGTCATCGAGAACGAGCGGGGCGAGATCTTCATCGCCAAGCGATCTTCCGACCGCCATCAGGGGGATCGCTGGGAGTTCCCCGGTGGCAAGGTGGAGTCGGGTGAAGACTTGCTCACCGCTCTGGACAGGGAGCTGTGGGAGGAGATCGGCATCCGGGTACAGGATTGCTCCCCCTTCATGGAGCTGCACCACGACTATCCCGAGAAGCAGGTGTTGCTGGATATCTGGAAGGTGACGCGCTTTAGCGGTGAGCCGTTCGGCAAAGAGGGGCAGGAGTGTCTCTGGGTGCCAGTGGCCGAGCTGCACAACTATCACTTCCCCGATGCCAATGGCCCCATAGTGGCGCGCCTGCAGGGCTGATCCTCTGATCCGGAAATGAAAAAGGGCCTTCAGGCCCTTTTTTGTATTTTGGCGGATGCGGCTTATAGCCAGCGGTCGCTCTCTTCCGGATCCGGCAACAGGTCGGGGTTTGTCTCCCCCGGGATGCGCTTCTCTTCATCGGCCCATTCGCCGAGATCGATCAGCTGGCAGCGCTTGCTGCAGAAGGGGCGAAAGGGGCTCTGCGGGCCCCATTCCACTTTACTGTTACAGGTAGGGCACTTGACCTTGGTGACCATGAGCACTCCTCAGCAGCAGGCTAGTTGGAACGGTACATCGCCAATCTGCTGCTCTGTGGTGGGCAGAAAACGCAGGGCGAAGCGATTCTTGTGACCGCTCAGGGTCGGGTAGCAGAGCAGGTTGTCCGCCAGACGGATGCGGATCAGCTCGGCGCTCTCGGCGGTGTCCTGGAAGAAGCCGTTGGTGGCCACCTGATCGCTGAAGCAGCCTGACTCGCGCCACAGGCGCAGCAGCAGGGAGATGGCATTCATCATCAGGGTGATGTCGCTGAGCCAGCCCTGCATCTGTTGATGGCGGGTGATGGCTGGGGTGGCGAGCCAGTGGTGCAGCTGCGGCACGTCGAAGGCGCACAAGCCACCCGGAATGGAGAAACGCTGGCGGATGGAGCCGAGCAGGCGATCTTCTTTCAGGCGGGCACCGGGGCGGGGGGCGTTCAGCAGGCTGCGGGAGAGCTGGCTGCACTCCTGCTGCATCAGCTTGACCTGCTCCAGATCCACGTCGGGCAGGTTGGCCCAGTGGCTCAGACGCTGGCTGAGGCGCTCCAGATCCTTGATAAGATCGGCCCGCAGATCGCCGCGCTCAAGCAACTCCTGCAGATCGAACAGCCCCTTGAAAAAGGCGATATGTGCCCAGGACTGGTCACTCTCCAGATTGTCGTGGATCTGGGAAAACAGGGATTCCAGACGCAGATAAGTCCGGCTTTTTTCATTGAGGGGGAAATCGTAAATCATGCCTAATCCTGGCCAGCCATAAACCGGCCTAGTGTACTCACTGTTGCTTGGCTTGTTGAGAGGCAAACGCCAGATATGTTTGGTGCAGGGCCAAAATTTGCGTTCTGATTGCCATTTTGTCCTCTGCCCGGTTGTCGAGTATGTCGTCGGCGACCGCGAGACGCTCATCCCGGCTGGCCTGAGCGGCCAGAATGGCCTTGGCCTGCTCCGGGTTCACTCCATCCCGGCGACAGGTGCGTGCGATCTGGGTCGCTTCGTCCACGTCGATCACCAGCACCCGATCTGCGAGCCCGGTGAGCCTGTTCTCCACCAGCAGGGGAACCACCAGCAGGCAGTAGGGGGCGCGGGCGGCGGCGCACTGGCGTTGCATTTCGGTGCGGATGAGGGGGTGGAGCAGGGCATTGAGCCAGGCCTTGGCATCGGGTTCGCTGAAGACCCGCTCGCGCAGCTGGCGGCGATCGAGCCGGCCATCGGAGGCGATGACATCCGGGCCAAAGTGGGCGGCGATGGCGGCTAGGGTCGGGGTGCCCGGTTCCACCACCTCGCGGGCGATGACGTCAGCATCGATCACGTCGATGCCGAGCTCGGCAAACTGGTTGGCCACCGTAGTCTTGCCGCTGCCAATTCCGCCGGTGATTGCGACTACATACATGGGTCAGAGCACCATTTCGAGATACCAGCGGGTGATGGTATCGCCCCACAGCAGGGCGATCCAGCCCGCGATGGCCAGATAGGGGCCAAAGGGGATGGGGTTGCCCTGATGGTGCTTGCGCAGCGCGATGCCGATGATGGCGCCCACCAGGGAGGAGAGCAGCAGTATGATGGGCAGCGACTGCCAGCCCAGCCAGGCACCGAGTGCCGCCAGTAGCTTGAAGTCGCCATAACCCATCCCCTCCTTGCCGGTCAGCAGCTTGAAAGCCCAGTAGAGGCTCCACAGCACCAGATAGCCGGCCATGGCCCCGACCACCGCGTCGGCCAGCGGTACAAAGCCACCCAGCAGATTGAACAGCAATCCGCCCCACAGCAGCGGCAGGGTAAGCTGGTCGGGCAGCAGCATCTTGTCCAGATCGATAAAGGTGAGCGCCACCAGCACCCAGGTCAGCAGCAGGGCTGCCAGCACACCCCAGCCCGGCGTCAGGGTCGTGGCTACCGCCACCGAGAGCAGGGCGGTCAGTAGCTCCACCAGGGGATAACGGGCCGAGATGGGGGCCTGACACTCCCGGCAGCGACCCCTGAGCCAGAGCCAGCTCAGGAGCGGGATATTCTCGGCGGCCGTGATGGCATGGCCGCAGTGGGGGCAGGCAGAACGCGGCACCATCAGGTTGTAACGCTCAACCGGCTCGCTGTTTGGCGCTTGTGTCTCGAAGTAGCCGTGATACTCGGCCTGCCACTCCCGCTCCAGCATGATGGGTAGGCGATGGATCACCACGTTGAGGAAGCTGCCGATCATCAGGGAGAAGAGAAAAACCAGGGAGAGATAGAGCCAGGGTAAGCCGTGCGCCAGCTCGATAAGAAGTGTCATAACCAACCGTCAGTCATCAAATAAAGGAAAGGGCATGGGCGGCCTTGGCCGGAATGCCCTCATGAATCAACCCACGACATCGCCAAGCTTGAAGATGGGCAGGTACATGGCGATAACCATGCCGCCGACCAGTACCCCGAGCACCACCATGATGAGGGGTTCCAGCAGGCTGGTGAGGCCATCCACCAGATCATCCACCTCCTGTTCGAAGATGGTGGCGACCTTGGAGAGCATATCATCGATGGCGCCGGACTCCTCGCCGATCATCACCATCTGGATCACCATGTCGGGGAAGAGATCCACGGTGCGCATCGCCACGTTGATCTGCATGCCGGCCACTACCTCGTTACGAATGGCCATGACGGCGGTGCGATAGACATAGTTGCCGGAGGCCCCCGCCGCCGAGATGAGTGCATCCACCAATGGTATACCGGCCGAGAAGGTGGTGGAGAGGGTGCGGGCAAAGCGGGCCATGGCGGCTTTGTGTAATATCATGCCGACCACCGGGATGGTCAGCACGAACTTGTCGGTGTTGTCTCTTACCTTTTGAGAAGCGCGCCAGGCGCGGACATAGAGGAAGATGGCGAGCGCCGCCCCGCCGAAGAAGACATACCACCAGTTCTGCATGAAGCGGGAGATGCCGATGACGAACTGGGTGAAGATGGGCAGCTCGGCGCCGAAGCTCTTGAAGATGTCTTCGAACTGGGGGATGACGAACAGCAACAGGATGGAGGTGACGACGATGGCCACCAGGATGACCATGGTGGGGTAGAACATCGCCTTCTTGATCTTGGACTTGAGCGCTTCCGATTTTTCTCGATAGGTGGCGATGCGATCGTAGATGGTCTCCAGTGCGCCGGACTGCTCGCCCGCCTCCACCAGATCGCAGTAGAGGGCGTCGAAGTAGCGGGGATGGCGGCGCAGCGCCTCCGACATGGGGGTACCGGTCTCCACATCGGCGGCGACGATCCCCATCAGCTCGCGCATCGAGGCTTTTTCATGGCTGCGGGCGATGATCTGCAGGCTCTGCACCAGCGGTACACCCGCGGAGAGCATGGTGGTGATCTGGCGCGAGACGATGGCGATATCCATCGGTTTGATCTTGGCGCCGCCTTTGGAGAACAGCCCCTGGGATTTTTTGGTCACCTTGGTGACATTGACCCCCTGCTTGCGCAGTTCGGCCTTGACGGTATTGATGCTGTCGGCCTGGAGTTCGCCAGAAACTTTCTGGCCCTTGCGGTTGACCCCGCTCCAGCGAAACGCGAAGACTTTCTTGGGGGCATTATTCTTGTTGGTTAGCGTTGCCATCACTGCATCCTGCAATTGGGTCGGGCGCAGGGTGTCTCACACCTCTTCGCCATTGACCTGGTCAAGGTCCCCGGTTGGCACTTGCCAGCGGGATACTGATTCGATGGGGGGCCATCTTGGCGCCTGCCCGATTTGCTCTCTGGCATCCCGTATTTATGTCGCCAGCTTCCAGAAGGCGTTACGGCACGATCCGGCATTGTCCGTAGAGGGGCACCCCTTAGTCAGTTGGTGGTGACCCGGTTCACTTCCGCCAGACTGGTGACACCCAGGCGGGCCTTTTCCAACCCGGAGGTGCGCAGGGTTCGCATCCCTTCCTTTTGGGCGATGGCGGCGATCTGCAGCGAGTTGGCTCCCTGCATGATCAATTTTGCGATATTTTCCGACATCAGCATGATTTCGTAGATGCCGACCCGTCCCTTGTAGCCGCCCGAGCACTCCTTGCAACCCACCGGCTTGAACAACCTCAGCCCCGCAGCCAGTTGCTGCGGGGTAAAGCCCAGCTCCAGCAACTCGGCTTCCGGCACCACTTCGGGCGCTTTGCAGTGATCGCACAGCTTGCGAGCCAGCCGCTGGGCCATGATCAGGGTCACCGAGGAGGCGATGTTGAAGGCGGGCACCCCCATGTTCATCATCCGGGTCAGGGTCTCGGCAGCGGAGTTAGTGTGTAGGGTGGAGAGCACCAGGTGGCCGGTTTGCGCCGCCTTGATGGCGATCTCGGCGGTTTCCAAGTCCCGTATTTCCCCGACCATCACCACATCAGGATCCTGACGCAGGAAGGAGCGCAGGGCGCTGGCGAAGGTGAGTCCCGCCTTGGGATTGACCTGCACCTGGTTGACGCCGGGCAGGTTGATCTCCACTGGATCCTCGGCGGTGGAGATATTTACCTCTGTGGTGTTGAGAATGTTGAGGCCGGTGTAAAGCGAGACTGTCTTGCCCGAGCCGGTGGGGCCGGTCACCAGGATCATCCCCTGGGGCTTGGAGAGGGCGCGCAGGTATTGCGCCTTCTGCCTGTCGTCAAAGCCGAGCTGCTCGATATTGAGCCGCGCCGCCGAGGAGTCCAGCAGACGGATAACGATCTTCTCCCCCCACATGGTGGGCAGGGTGTTGACCCGCATGTCCATCGACTTGTTGCGCGACAGCTTCAGCTTGATACGCCCATCCTGGGGCAGGCGCCGCTCGGCGATATCGAGCCGTGCCATCACCTTGAGGCGGGCCGAGAAGCGGTTGGCCAGATTGACCGGTGGCGTGGCGATTTCGTGCAGGATGCCGTCAATGCGAAAGCGGATGCGGTACTTCTGCTCATAGGGTTCGAAGTGCAGGTCGGAGGCGCCGCGCTTGATGGCATCCATCAGGATCTTGTTGATGTACTTGACGATGGGGGCGTCATCGTCCGTGGTGTTGACACTCTCGTCGAGGCGACTGCTCTCGTCGGAAACCTCGAGATCCGAGATCTCCGACTCGTCAATATCCTCCATGCCGAGCACGTCGGTCTCGTTCTCCAGCAGCTTGCCGATGGCGGTGGTGAGCTTGTTCTCCTCCACCAGTAGCGCCTCGGTATGGAGCCCGAAGCTGAAGCCGAAATCTTCCAGTGCCGACACATTGGTCGGATCCGACATGGCGATATAGAGGGTGTGGCCCTGGGTGTAGATGGGCAGCACATGATGTTTCTCAATCAGCTTCTGATTGAGGTACTTCTGCGGGATCTCGGCCAGGTCGAAGGCGGCAAGATCCAGTAGAGGTACCCCATACTCCAGCTCGCAGAAATCGGCCAACGCCTTGCTGTCGAGGATCTGGTTTTCCACCAGAAACGCCACGAAGGGTTTGCGCTGGGCCTTGGCCTGACTCAGGTAGCGCTGGGAATCCTCTTCGCTGATCAACGAAGAGGCGGCCAGGCTTATCGCCAGGCCGCTATGGGGGCTAGAGGTCATGCGTTAGCAGAGCCCTGCTCCTACACATGAACCGCCGTTGGCATCACTTGAACCATCATGTTTCCAAGTGACTTGTTTGGTTGTGGCATCCACAGTGCCTTTAAGAATATAAGTAGCCCCTGCTACTGAAGCTGCGGAGTTCACGTTTTGTGAGGTCACCGTAATCTTAACGTTAGGTGCTGTATCTGCTGCAAGCGCAACAGAGTTTACATAACCTGCTGCAGATGGCGCGGCAGGGATGCCATATGACCCTTGGGTATAACAGTTGGCGGTGCTGAGGTCTTGAGTTTGAGTACAAACTTCAACTGCTGTTTTTACAGCGCCAGTTGCAGCAATAACTTCTGAAAATTTCGCTTTTTGGGTGTAAGTCTGATATGCCGGCAGTGCGATAGCAGCCAAGATGGCGACGATCGCGACCACGATCATCAATTCGATAAGGGTAAAGCCTGACTGTTTCTTCATTTTAAATATCCTTTTATCCATTGTTCCTGGGAAGTGGCGGTGGAAAACTAACCACGCGTCAATATCTTATCTGAGCGGATGGCGTTGGCAACAAGTGCGCAGGCCCGTCATTAAAGTTTTTGATCCAATCCTCTATTTGGGTGAAAAAAGAGCGAAAACTGACCTGTCTCTGCTTAATTGCCTCCCCCTTCTTTTGTTGCTGGTACAACATATAAAGAAAAGGCGCCGAGGGCGCCTTTTGCAAGTCGAGGGGGCGGTTATGTTGACGGGCCTCTCAATGAGTCTGTTTTAGCTGCCTTATCAAGCCATTACCTATAGAGGTGATGGTATCTGCCAGACATTCGGGTGGCGTAGCCGGAACGGTCACAATCCGTTCAGATAAAGCGCATGGAGAGATCCAGTGCCCGAACATGCTTGGTCAGCGCGCCCACCGAGATATAGTCCACTCCGGTCGCGGCAAACTCGGCCAGAGTCTCCAGGGTAACGTTGCCGGAGACCTCCAGCTTGGCACGCCCCTGATTGATGGCGACCGCTTCGCGCATCATGGCCAGGTCGAAGTTGTCCAGCATCACGATATCGGCACCGGCGGTCAGTGCCTGCTCCAGTTCAGTCAGGGATTCGACCTCGACCTCCACCGGTTTGTCCAGATTGAGGCGACGAGCCTCCTGGATGGCGCCGGCGATGCCGCCACAGGCAAGGATATGGTTCTCCTTGATGAGGTAGGCGTCGAAGAGGCCGATGCGGTGGTTCTTGCCGCCGCCGCAAGTGACGGCGTACTTCTGGGCACTGCGCAAGCCGGGAATTGTCTTGCGGGTGTCGAGCAGGCGGCAGCCGGTCTCTTCCAGCTCGGCCACATAACGGGCGGTGAGGGTGGCGACGCCAGAGAGGGTCTGCACAAAGTTGAGGGCATTGCGCTCGCCGGTCAGCAGCAGACGGGCCGGACCATGGAGGCGGAACAGTTCCTGATTGGGGGAGAGGTGCTCGCCATCTTGCACCAGCCACTCCACCTTCACCTCGCCGCCGAGCTGGGTAAAGACTTCATCCACCCAGGGCTGGCCGCAGAAGACGCCGGCCTCGCGGGTGATAACCCGGGCGCTGGAGATGCGATCGGCGGGGATTAGCTGGGCCGTGATATCAGCGCTGGCATCCGGCTGGTCCAGCGTGGTGAGGGCATCGCCCAGATCTTCGAGTAGTGCGGCGCGCACGGCGCGGCTGACATCCTGTTGAAACATGCCTTATTCCTGCAAGGGTCTGAGCAGCAACTGCCGCTCCTTTTGAACCAGCTCCAGCCGACCGAGGGCATTCATGCCTACCAGCACCTCGTCTCCCTCTGCCGCCGGATTGATGAAGATGGCCAGATCGTACAAGGTCAAAGGGCCCATCGCCAGCGTTTCGATGGTGCCGTTGCCGACCCGGATCATCCCGGCCGCCGTGTTGACCTGGCTGCTGCCATGGGCGGGCAGTCCCAGCCGTTCGGCGACCGGCAGCGGCACGGTTATGCGGGTGGCGCCGGTGTCGAGCAGCAGTTGCACCGGCTGACCGTTGATGGCACCCTCCAGACGATAGTGGCCGCTCTGGTCGGCCCTTAGCAGCAGTTCGCCGCTGGCGGTGACGCTCGGCTGGGAGCGGGAGTGGAAGTAGAGGGTCAGCAGACCCATCAGAGAGAGCCAGGCCAGTAACCAGAACCAGCGCGCCGTTTGCTGCATACCTCATCCATATCGAGCCAAAGATGACCCAGCCTAACACACATTTTTCCATCGACGCCGCCGGCTGGTGCCGGGAGGCACGCCGGGTTCCGTCCCCCCATCACAACGAGCGCCCCGTACCGGACGATATCTCCCTGCTGGTGGTGCACGGCATCAGCCTGCCCCCCGGCGAGTTTGGCGGCCCCTTTATCGACGATCTCTTTATGGGCAGGCTGGATCCCGGGGCTCATCCCTATTTTGCCGACATCCATCAGCTGCGGGTCTCGGCCCACTGCCTGATCCGTCGCGATGGCGAACTGGTGCAATATGTGCCGTTTGGCGCCCGCGCCTGGCATGCGGGAATATCCAACTGGCAGGGAAGGGAGGCATGCAATGACTTCTCCATCGGTATCGAGCTGGAAGGGACGGACGAGCTTCCCTACACGGAGGCGCAATATGCAGTGCTGATTGGGCTCGCTCGGGCCATCTGTGACCAGTATCCGGCCATCACTCCGGAAAAAATTGTGGGTCATTGCGATATCGCACCTGGGCGCAAGACGGATCCGGGGGACTGCTTCCAATGGCAGGATTTTCGCAAGAAACTCAACGTTTCCTGTAAAAATTAAAATTCACTTTGCCTTTTTAAATCAATGGCTTGCCAATGTGGCGGGCCATTTTTGTTGTTGGTTATCCAAATGTTATTTGTGAGCTATCTCAAGAATATTGGTAAGACCATTTTCTATGAGCTAAATCATGTTTGCACCAATTTACCCCTTAAGTGGTGCCTTTCATTCTTGATTCAGATCATCTTTTGGGTGGACTTTTCAATGCCCCTCTGCTAATTTTCGCCCCATCCATAAAATTGGTAATACCAATTTAACA
Source organism: Aeromonas sp. S18(2024) (assembly GCF_041402525.1). NCBI lineage: Bacteria > Pseudomonadati > Pseudomonadota > Gammaproteobacteria > Aeromonadales > Aeromonadaceae > Aeromonas > Aeromonas sp. S18(2024). The sequence continues at coordinate 177,704 of NZ_JBGLQV010000006.1, forward strand.
AAGTAGCCTCATGCCCTATCGCAAGATCACGCAACCCAAGTTAGCTGACGCCATCGTCGCCGAACTGGAACAGATGATTCTGGAAGGCAGCCTGCAGCCGGGACAGAAACTGCCTCCCGAGCGCGAGCTGGCCATCCAGTTTCAGGTTTCGCGCCCCTCCCTGCGCGAAGCCATCCAGCGGCTGGAGGCGCGCGGGTTGCTCTATCGCCGTCAGGGCGGTGGCACTTATGTGCAGAATGCCCTGAGCAAGGGGATCGCCGATCCCCTGTTCGAGCTGCTCAGCACCCACCCCGAGGCCCGCTACGATCTGCTGGAGTTCCGTCATGCGCTGGAAGGCATCTGTGCCTACTACGCCGCATTGCGGGGCACAGAGTCAGATTTCGAGCGGATCCGCAAGGTGCAGATCTCCATCGAGGAGGCTGGGCAGCTGGGGTCGCTGGTGGCGGAATCCGCTGCCGTGACCCAGTTTTATCTGGCGGTGGCCGAGGCCTCCCACAACGTGGTGCTGCTGCACTTGTTGCGGGCCATGAGCCCCATGCTGGAGCAGAATATTCTGCAAAATAACGAGATTTTGAATCGCCGCCCGGGAGTAGTAGCCAAGATCCGTCGCCATCGTGCGAGTCTGATCGAGGCTATTCTTTCGGGGGCTCCGGAGCGGGCCAGAGCTGCTTGTCATGAGCACCTGGCCTTTATCGAGGACACCTTGTTGGATATGCAGAGGGAAGACAGCCGGATCCAGCGATCCATGCGTCGGATCCGTCAGCAGGAAAACTAATCCCACAAGGCTTTCTTTTATTGTCGAATGCTTGCGCCCTTCGCCGTGCAATGCCGTGCAATCACAACAAAATAGGAACCAGCCATGTCTGATATCCTGAAGAACGATGTGGACCCGATAGAAACGCTGGAGTGGCTTGCCTCTCTGGAATCCCTGCTGCGTGAAGAGGGTCCCCAACGCGCTCAGTTCATCCTTGAACAGTTGGCCGAGAAAGCCCGCGCAAGCGGTGTGGACGTGGCTGCCAAGGCAAACCGCGATTACATCAACACCATTCCGTCCAGCGAAGAGCCTGACTACCCGGGCGACCTGGAGATGGAGCGCCGTATTCGCGCCATCATCCGCTGGAACGCCATGATGATCGTGCTGCGCGCCTCCAAGAAAGACCTGGACCTGGGTGGTCACATGTCTTCCTTCGCTTCCTCTGCGACCATCTACGAAGTCTGCTTCAACCACTTCTTCCGTGCCCGCAACGAGAAGGATGGTGGCGACCTGGTTTACTTCCAGGGTCACATCTCCCCGGGCATCTACGCCCGTGCGTTCGCTGAAGGTCGTCTGACCGAAGAGCAGCTGGATAACTTCCGTCAGGAAGTGGATGGCAAGGGTATCCCCTCCTACCCGCACCCGAAACTGATGCCGGACTTCTGGCAGTTCCCGACCGTCTCCATGGGTCTGGGCCCCATCGCTGCCATCTATCAGGCGCGTTTCCTGAAGTACCTGACCGACCGTGGCATCAAGGATTGCTCCGAGCAGACCGTTTACGCTTTCCTGGGTGACGGCGAGATGGACGAGCCGGAAGCCAAGGGCGCCCTGACCGTTGCCGTGCGTGAAAAGCTCGACAACCTGGTGTTCGTGGTCAACTGCAACCTGCAGCGTCTGGATGGCCCGGTTGTCGGCAACGGCAAGGTCATCAACGAGCTGGAAGGCCTGTTCGCCGGCGCCGGCTGGGATGTCACCAAGGTGATCTGGGGCCGCAAGTGGGATGAGCTGCTGCGCAAGGATACCTCCGGCAAGCTGATCCAGCTGATGAACGAGACCGTGGACGGTGACTACCAGACCATGAAGTCCCGCGACGGCGCCTATGTTCGCGAGCACTTCTTCAACCGTTATCCGGAAACTGCCGCGCTGGTCAAAGACATGACCGACGAGGAGATCTTCGCCCTGAACCGCGGTGGTCACGATCCTCGCAAACTGTTTGCTGCTTTCTCCAAAGCCGCAGCAACCAAGGGTAAGCCGACCGTTATCCTGGCCAAGACCATCAAGGGCTATGGCATGGGCGAAGCGGCCGAAGGCAAGAACATCGCTCACCAGGTCAAGAAGATGGAGCTGGACTCCGTGCGTCACCTGCGTGACCGCTTCAGCCTGCCGGTATCCGACGAGCAGCTGGCCGATCTGCCTTACCTGAAGATCGAAGAAGGTACCGAAGAGCACAAGTACCTGCACGCCCGTCGTGCCGCACTGAAGGGCTATGTACCGACCCGTCTGCGCGAGAGCACCACCAAGCTGGAAATCCCGGCACTGGATGCTTTCGGCCCGTTGCTGGGCGAGCAGGCGCGCGAAATCTCCACCACCATGGCGTTCGTGCGTTCCCTGAACGTGATGCTGAAAGACAAGTCCATCGGCAAGCGTATCGTACCGATCCTGGCTGACGAAGCCCGTACCTTCGGTATGGAAGGCCTGTTCCGCCAGATCGGTATCTACAGCCCGCACGGTCAGCAGTACACCCCGCAAGACCGTGACATCGTCTCCTACTACAAGGAAGACAAGCAGGGTCAGGTTCTGCAAGACGGTATCAACGAGCTGGGCGCCATGTCCTCCTGGCTGGCTGCTGCGACCTCTTACAGCACCAACGACTGCCCGATGATCCCGTTCTACATCTACTACTCCATGTTCGGCTTCCAGCGGATCGGCGACATGGCGTGGGCAGCCGGTGACCAGCAAGCCCGTGGCTTCCTGCTGGGTGCGACCTCCGGTCGTACCACGCTCAACGGAGAGGGCTTGCAGCACGAAGATGGTCACAGCCACATCCTGGCCAACACCATCCCGAACTGCGTCTCCTACGACCCGTCCTACGCCTACGAAGTGGCGGTGATCGTACAGGACGGCCTGCGCCGCATGTACGGCGAGAACCCGGAGAACGTGTTCTACTACATCACCACTCTCAATGAAAATTATGCCATGCCGGCCATGCCGGAAGGCGCCGAGGAAGGCATCCGCAAGGGTATCTACAAGCTGGAATCCGTGGCCGGCGACAAGGCCAAGGTTCAGCTGCTGGGCTGTGGCTCCATCCTGGGTCACGTGCGCAAGGCCGCCCAGATCCTGGCCACCGAATACGGTGTCGGCTCCGACGTGTTCAGCGTGACTTCCTTCAACGAGCTGGCTCGTGACGGTCAGGACGCGGACCGCTGGAACATGCTGCACCCGACCAGCGAAGCCCGCGTGCCCTACATCGCTCAGGTGCTGGGCACCGAGGCCACTATCGCCGCGACCGACTACATGAAGTCCTTCGCCGATCAGGTCCGTGCCTTCGTTCCGACCGAGAACTACCGCGTGCTGGGTACCGACGGTTACGGCCGTTCCGACAGCCGTGCCAACTTGCGTCGTCACTTCGAAGTGAACGAGTTCTACGTGGTGGTTGCTGCCCTGACCGAGCTGGCCCAGCGCGGCGAGATCGACAAGCAGGTTGTGGCCGAGGCCATCACCAAGTACGGCATCGACGCCGATAAGGTCAACCCGCTGTACGCGTAAGAGGATCAAGTGCCGTGCCGGGACAAGCTGCCCGGCACGGTCTTGCAAAGGTTAACGCGAGATGCGCGTGAGGCTGTCAGCCAGCAACGCGGATGTACGCAAGAGGATAAAGCACAATGTCCAAACAGATTATGGTGCCGGATATCGGCGCCGATGAGGTTGAAGTTACCGAGATCATGGTAGCCGTGGGTGACAAGGTCGAGCTCGACCAGTCCATCATCGCGGTAGAAGGCGACAAGGCCTCCATGGAAGTCCCGGCGCCGGCCGCCGGCATCGTTAAAGAGATCCTGATCAAGGTGGGCGACAAGGTTGCCACCGGTTCCCAGATCATGATCTTCGAAGCAGAAGGCGCTGCCGCCGCACCTGCAGAAGTGGCTGCACCGGTTGCAGCTGCCCCTGCCGCCGCTCCTGCTGCTGCCGCCCGTCAGGACGTTCACGTACCGGACATCGGTGGTGACGAAGTCGAAGTCACCGAGATCATGGTTGCCGTGGGCGACGTGGTCGAGGCCGACCAGTCCATCATCGCCGTGGAAGGTGACAAAGCCTCCATGGAAGTGCCGGCACCGTTCGCCGGCCGCGTGGTCGAGATCAAGGTTGCCGCCGGCGCCAAGGTTTCCACCGGCTCCCTGGTGATGGTCTTTGAAGTGGCTGGTGCCGCTCCTGCCGTTGCTGCTGCACCGGCCCAGGCTGCCGCTCCCGTGGCTGCTGCCCCGGTTGCCGCCGCTGCCAAAGAGGTCAATGTACCGGATATCGGTGGTGACGAAGTGGAAGTCACCGAGATCATGGTGGCCGTGGGTGACAAGGTTGAAGCCGACCAGTCCCTGATCGCCGTGGAAGGTGACAAGGCCTCCATGGAAGTCCCGGCTCCGTTCGCCGGTGTGGTCAAGGAAATCAAGGTGAAGGCGGGTGACAAGGTCTCCACCGGATCGCTCATCATGGTGTTCGAAGTGGCTGGCGCCGCGCCGGCTGCCGTGGCTGCTCCGGCCCCTGCCGCAGCCCCGGCTCCGGCTCCGGTTGCTGCCCCTGCGCCGGTCGCCCAGGCTGCTGCCGCCTCCGACTTCGTCGCCAACGATGCCTACGTCCACGCCTCTCCGGCGGTGCGCCGTCTGGCTCGCGAGTTCGGCGTCAACCTGGCCAAGGTGAAAGCCTCCGGTCGCAAGGGTCGCATCGTCAAAGAAGACGTACAGGCCTACGTGAAGGATGCGGTCAAGCGCGCCGAGTCCGTTCCGGCTGCAGGTCAAGGCTCTGGCAACGGCATGAGCGTACTGCCGTGGCCGAAGGTCGATTTCAGCAAGTTCGGTGACGTGGAAGAGGTCGAACTGACCCGCATCCAGAAGATCTCTGGTCCGAATCTGCACCGCAACTGGGCCATGATCCCTCATGTCACCCAGTTCGACGAAGCCGATACCACCGAGCTGGAAGCGTTCCGCAAAGAACAGAACGTGCTGGCCGAGAAGCAGAAGCTGGACGTGAAGATCACTCCGCTGGTGTTCATCCTGAAAGCCGCCGCCAAGGCCCTGGAAGCCCATCCGCGCTTCTGCAGCTCCCTGTCCGAAGATGGCAGCAAGCTGATCATGAAGAAGTACATCCACATCGGTGTGGCGGTGGATACCCCCAACGGTCTGGTTGTGCCGGTCGTGCGCGACGTCAACAAGAAGGGCATCATCGAGCTGTCCCGCGATCTGGCCGAGATCTCCAAGAAGGCTCGTGCTGGCAAGCTGACCGCGTCCGACATGCAGGGCGGCTGCTTCACCATCTCCAGCCTGGGTGGCATCGGTGGTACCAGCTTTACCCCGATCGTCAATGCGCCGGAAGTGGCCATCCTGGGCGTCTCCAAGTCCGAGATGAAGCCGAAGTGGAACGGCAAGGAGTTCGTGCCGCGCCTGATGCTGCCGCTGGCTCTGAGCTACGACCACCGCGTTATCGATGGTGCCGATGGAGCTCGCTTCATCACCACAATGAATGGCGTACTGTCCGACATTCGTCGACTGGTCCTGTAAGTGAGAGGGCGGGCCCAGAGCCTGCCCTTTTTACTTCTCATTTCGTTAACAGGATTGTAAACTTGCCCCGTTTTTTTCACGGCTGCAGCCGCCTTGCCTGGTTTAAGACTGCGCTGTCCGGGGATATAAGAACGACAAAGAGGTCATGATGAGTAAAGAAATCAAAACCCAGGTCGTAGTACTGGGTGCTGGCCCTGCCGGTTATTCCGCTGCTTTCCGCGCCGCCGATCTGGGCCTGGATACCATTATCGTCGAGCGTTACTCCACCCTGGGTGGCGTCTGCCTGAACGTGGGTTGCATTCCCTCCAAGGCCCTGCTGCACGTCGCCAAAGTCATTGAAGAAGCCAAGGCGCTGGCCGAGCACGGCATCGTCTTCGGTGCCCCGCAGACCGATATCGATAAAGTGCGTCTGTGGAAAGAGAAGGTCATTACCCAGCTGACCGGCGGTCTGGCCGGTATGGCCAAGATGCGTAAGGTTCAGGTTGTGAACGGTTTCGGCAAGTTCACCGGCCCGAACACTCTGGAAGTGGAAGGCGCTGATGGCAAGACCACCATCACCTTCGACAACGCCATCATCGCGGCCGGTTCCCGCCCGGTGAAACTGCCGTTCATCCCCCATGACGATCCCCGCGTATGGGACTCTACCGACGCGCTGGAGCTGAAAACCGTTCCCGGCAAACTGCTGGTTATCGGTGGCGGCATCATCGGTCTGGAGATGGGTACCGTGTACTCCTCCCTGGGCTCCGAGATCGACGTGGTGGAATTTGCCGACCAGCTGGTACCGGCTGCCGACAAAGACATCGTCAAGATCTACACCAAGCGTGTGGCCAAGAAATTCAACATCATGCTGGAGACCAAGGTCACCGCAGTTGAAGCCCGTGAAGACGGCCTGTACGTCTCCTACGAAGGCAAACACGCCCCGGCCGAGCCGGTTCGTTACGACAACGTGCTGGTTGCCGTAGGCCGCGTGCCGAACGGCAAGATGCTGGACGCCGAGAAGGCGGGCGTTGCCGTCAACGAGCGCGGTTTCATCGAGGTGGACAAGCAGCTGCGTACCAACGTGGCCCACATCCACGCCATCGGTGACATCGTCGGTCAGCCCATGCTGGCCCACAAGGGTGTTCACGAAGGTCACGTTGCTGCTGAAGTCATCGCTGGCAAGAAGCACTACTTCGACCCGAAAGTGATCCCGTCCATCGCCTACACCGAGCCGGAGATGGCCTGGGTTGGTCTGACCGAGAAGGAAGCCAAGCAACAGGGTCTGAACTTCGAAGTCGCCACCTTCCCGTGGGCAGCTTCCGGTCGCGCCATCGCCTCCGATTGCTCCGACGGCATGACCAAGCTGATCTTCGACAAGGAGAGCGGCCGCGTCATCGGTGGTGCCATCGTGGGTACCAACGGTGGTGAACTGCTGGGTGAAATCGGTCTGGCCATCGAAATGGGTGCCGACGCCGAAGATATCGCCCTGACCATCCACGCTCACCCGACTCTGCACGAGTCCGTGGGTCTGGCTGCCGAAGTGTTCGAAGGCTCCATCACTGACCTGCCGAACGCCAAGGCCAAGAAGAAAAAGTAATTTTCTTCAATTGGTTGCACAAGAAAGCCGCTCAATCGAGCGGCTTTTTTTGTTGCTGTACTTTTTATTGATGCCTATTACTGCACTTCCCGTTGCAGCTCATGCGGCCTGGTCGAGAGTCACTGCCTTTAGCAGCGTCCCTTCTTCGCCTGGCCCGGTGGGCAGAAGGTGCCGTAGCCGTCCCTGCTGCCATCACTGATGCGGATGCGGGCGTCATCGACGCTCACATCGGCACTGTGTACCCGTACCGGTCCACTGCTGCAGGCACTGAGCAGTCCCCCCAGCAACATCACGACAACCAGCTTGCTCATACTGCCTCCTGTTTTTCCCTGAGTATGAGGCATTTCCTGCCTTTGGAGCAGAGAGGGCGAGGGGGCTGCGTCATGGTATGGCGCGACCATGAAAAAGGGCGCCAGGGCGCCCCCGAATAATCCCACAATGCTCATCAGAGGCGGAAGCTGCCGACCAGTTTATCGAGCTGGCCGGAGAGCTGCTGCAGGCTGCGACTCGATTCGGTCAGCTGGTGGGCAATGTCGGCGGTCTCCATGGTGAGCTGGTTGATGTCCTCCACGTTGCGGTTGATCTCGCCCACCACGCTGGACTGTTCCTCGGTGGCGGTGGCCACCTGGATGTTCATATCGCTGATCTGGGTGATGTGGGCGGTGATCTGGCCGAGCGCTCCGTTGGCCTCATCTGCCTGGTTCACCACTTCCAGACTCTGGTTGCGGCCCCGGGCCATGGCGCTGACCGCACGGGCACTCTGCTCCTGCAGCCGGTTGATCATCTCCTGGATCTCCGCGGTGGAGGCGGCGGAGCGGCTGGCGAGGTTGCGCACCTCGTCGGCTACCACGGCGAAGCCGCGGCCCTGCTCCCCGGCCCGGGCCGCCTCGATGGCAGCGTTGAGGGCCAGCAGGTTGGTCTGCTCCGAGATGCTGCGGATGGTGTCGAGGATGCTGCCGATGGAGTCGGTCTGGCTGGCCAGGGATTCAATGACGCCAGCCACCTGCTCGATCTCGCCGGAGAGATCGACGATGCCGTGGCGGGCCTGGGCGACTACCTGGGCCCCCGCATCCGCCTGATCGTTGGCCTGTTTCGCCACGTCTGCCGCCAGCGACGCATTGCCGGCGATCTCGCTCACCGTTGCCCCCATCTCGTGGATGGCGGTGGCCACCTGCACGGTGCGGTCGCGCTGGGCGGTGCAGTTGTGCTGGGTCAGTTGCGCCTTGTCGGCCACCTCGTTGGCGGTCGCGGCCAGTTGGCGGGAGTTGTCGGCCACCTGCTCGATGGAGGCGTGGATCTTGGCCACGAAGTTGTTGAAACCGCTGGCCACCTGGGCCAGCTCGTCACGCCCTTCCACCTTGAGGCGGCGGGTCAGATCGCCATCGCCGCTGCCAAGCTCCTTGAACAACCCGGCCAGGTCGTTGAGCGGGCGGCTCACCGAGCCCGCCAGCAGCATGCCCATGGCGCCCATGGCCAGCGCGATGACAAGAGAGATCATCAGGATCTCGTTGCGGGTCTGGGCCAGCCCGGCATAGATCTCGGCCTGGGGCACCTGGGTGACCAGATACCAGTCCAGCATGGGGATATAGCTGCTGGCCAGCACCATGGGTTGGCCGTCCACCTCGGCGTTGATGACGGCGAAGGGACGCTTGGCGAGCAGGCTGGCACTGTCACCGCTGACCAGCGCGCCCAGGGTATCGCGATCGATATGACTGGCGTTGGGGTGTAGCTTCACCTTGCCGCTGCCATCGACCATGAAGACGATGCCGCTTTGCTCAAGCCGGAAGCTGGAGACCATGGCGACCATGGCATCGAGGGATTTGGCAAATCCGGCCAGGCCGCGGCCATCGAGTTGCTGGAAATTGACGAACAGCTTCATCTCGCCGTTGCTTTCGCGAAAGATGCTGAGAGTCATCTCCTTCTGGCTCTTGGTGTAGTCGTAGAACCAGGCATCCTGGGTCGGTGTCAGGTTGCGCAGGAAGCCGTCCTGGTTGTAGTAGGCCGCGCTCTGGCGATCGGCGAAGGAGGCGGTCACCAGACCATACTGGCTGGCCACGTCCTTGAGCTGGTTGATCAGGATGGGTTCCTGCTCCTTGGGCATCCCCCTGTCCACCCAGTCGAGGATGAAGCGATCGGTGGCCAGCTGCCGTGCCGCCTGGGCGATCCCCTTGAGATCCTGTTCGATCTCCTTGCTGATCCGCTGGGTCAGGTTGGGTAGCTCCTGCTCGAACATCCGCTTCTCGATCAGCTGCTGGGCCGAACGCTGGCTGAAGTAGCCCACCAGCAGGCAGGAGAGCACGACGGCCAGAGTGATGGTGGCCAGGATTTTCTGTTTGAGTGTCAGGCTTGCAAGCATAGGAGTGACTCGGGTGGAGGAACACGGGATGAGCTGATATTAGCGGCCTGGGGGCCATGCCCTTGAGCCACGGGCCGTCTTTATTCACAGATTACGTTTGCGCTCACAGGAGGCGAATCCCGTATGGCGCCCATGATGCGACCCGGCGAGCGTTTGGCGCACGGATGCTGTTTGCGATCATCGGAGCGGCCCTTATAGTAGGGGCCAATCCTGGTGAGTAATCCCCCCTGAATGATATGGAAAATATGATGCGCTGCTGTCGTGCGGGATGGACCCGTCTGTTTCTGCTACTCCTGGCTCTCTGCCCCCTGCTGGTGCATGCAAGCGAAGGGAGTCGCCCCAAGGTCGCTCTGGTACTGAGTGGGGGCGGGGCCAAGGGCTCGGCCCATATCGGCATCCTCAAGGTGCTGGAGGAGAAGCGGATCCCGGTCGACATCATAGTGGGTACCAGCATGGGCTCCTATGTGGCGGGGATGTACGCCATGGGGCTCAGCGCCGAGGAGGTGGAGCGCACCACCCTCGCCATCGACTGGAACAAAGGCTATCAGGACAAGGTCGGCCGCAACGAGCTCTCCCTGCGCAAGAAGCAACAGAGCGAGCAGTACCAGCTGCGCACCGATATCGGGGTTAACGGCGATACCACCCAGCTGCCGGACGGTTTCTTCCAGGGGCAGTCCATGGCCAGCCTGCTGCGCCACGCCACCTCCAACCTGCCGGTGCAGAAGAGCTTCGACGATCTGCCCATCCCTTATCGCGCCATGGCGACCGATATGGAGACGGTGACGCCCTTCGTGCTGGATCATGGCAGCCTTGCCAAGGCGATGCAGGCCTCCATGTCTATTCCCGGCGCGCTCAAGCCGGTGGAGTGGGAGGGGCATATCCTGGCGGACGGGGGAAGCGTCAACAACATGCCGGTGGATGTGGCCAAGGCGATGGGGGCCGACGTGGTGATCGCGGTGGATATCGGCGCCAAGCTGCGCACCAAGGAATCCCTCAAGTCAGGGCTTGCCATGATCGATCAGCTCACCACCTACATGACCCAGGTGGGCACGGAGAAGCAGAAGGCGCTGTTGGGGCCCGACGACATACTGCTCGTGCCCGAGTTCGGCGACATGGGGATCGCCGATTTCAGCCGCATGCCGGAGGGGATCAAGATAGGGGAGGTGACGGCCGGCAAGGCGTCGGCGCAGCTTGAACGCCTCTCCCTGAGCAAGGCCGAGTACAACGACTACCGCAATCTCAAGCTGAGCCGGCGCGCTGAGCGCAGCGGCCAGCCCGCCTACTTTATCGACAAGGTGGAGATCCTCAACAAGTCGCGACTCTCCGACGAGACGGTACGCGCCATGCTGAAGGTACGGCCCGACAAGATCCAGACCAACGAGAGCCTGGAAGCGGGGATCCGCCGCCTCTATGCCCTGGAGTCGTTCGATCGCATCACCTACGAGGTGGAGGAGCGGGACGGGGAGAACGTGCTGGTGGTGGATGCCAGCGAGAAGAACTGGGGCCCGGGTTACCTTAACTTCCAGTTCGGCTTCACCGATGACTTCGAAAACACCTCCAACTACAACGTGGGCATGTCCTACACCCTGACCAACGTCAACGACTGGGGGGCCGAGTGGCTGACCGAGGCGTCGCTGGGCACGGCCAAGCACATCAAGACCGATTTCTATACGCCGCTGGAGCCCTCCCAGACCTTCTATGGCGAGGCCAGCCTGGCCTATGACCAGACCGACCGCCGCCTGTTCAATCCGGTGCCGGACGAGATCGACCTGAACTACCTCGATACCGACTACTCCTTCTTCAGCGCGGATCTGGCCATCGGCTGGAATCGCCAACCCTGGAGCCGCCTCTCCATGGGCCTGGAGGGACAGACCGGCAAGGTGGATCTGCAAAACTTCAGGAATTACAGCGTGGATGCGACGGCTTGGGGCCCTTATGTGCGTTTCGAGCACGATAACCTCGACAGCCTCTATTTCCCCTATGAAGGGGTCAAATGGGACATCAAGCTGGGCCACTCTCACGTCAACTTCGAGGGGCCGGAGGATCTGAATGATCGCAGCGAGGGGTGGAACTACCACCTTTCCATGATCAAACCCTGGTCCTGGGATCGCCACAGCCTCAACCTGATACTGGAAGGGGGGGGCTCCGGCAGCGAGGAGGCGGTCCCCCTGCACATCCAGGATCTGGGTGGCCTGTTTCGCCTCTCCGGCTTCCAGCGTTACCAGCTGAGCGGCCGCTACAGCCTGTTTGGCGGGCTGCGCTACATCTATCGGGTGGCCGACAACGACTTCGGCGCATTCAGAATGCCGCTCTACCTGGGGGGCTCCCTGGAGCAGGGTGGGGTCTGGAACAAGGGCAAGGACATCGGCATGGGGAGCTCCTTCACCGCGGGTTCCGTCTATGTGGGGGTGGAGAGCTTCCTCGGCCCCGTCTTCCTCGGCTATGGCATGGCGGAGGGGGGCAATGATGTCTTCTATCTGCAATTGGGCAGTACGTTCGAATAATGCGAAAATGATGCTGATTTGTTAAGTCTGGTTATGGCTGATTTTTAAATTTCCAAAAAAATAGATAGCGATTAATTGGTTATGAGTTTGCGGTGAATAAGTAAACAGCGTTTGGATTTTAATTAGTCGTTAAAACTTATATAGTGGGGAGCACCCTACAGGGTGTCCCGCAAGGACGATCGCCGCGAGCGTGGGCGAACCCCAAAAAAAGACCAAAGAGGAATTAGTCGTGCTTGAAACTTACCGTAAACACGTCGCAGAACGTGCCGCCGAGGGCATAGTTGCCAAACCTCTGGATGCTGAGCAAGTCGCCGCCCTGGTCGAGTTGCTCAAGAATCCGCCCGCCGGCGAAGAAGACTTTCTGAAAGAGCTGTTGTCCTCCCGAATTCCCCCTGGCGTTGATGAAGCGGCTTACGTGAAGGCCGGTTTCCTCACCGCCGTCGCCAAGGGCGAGGCCCATTCCCCCATCCTGACTGCCGCGCAAGCCGTCGAGCTGCTCGGTACCATGCAGGGGGGTTACAACATTCAGCCGCTGATCGACCTGCTGGATGACGCAACGCTGGCCCCTCTTGCTGCCAAGGGCCTCTCCCACACTCTGCTGATGTTCGACTCCTTCCACGACGTGGAAGAGAAGGCCAAGGCGGGCAACGCCCACGCCAAGCAGGTGATGCAATCCTGGGCCGATGCCGAGTGGTTCCTCTCCCGTCCCGAGCTGGCCGGCAAGATCACCGTCACCGTCTTCAAGGTGACCGGCGAGACCAACACCGACGACCTGTCGCCGGCGCCGGACGCCTGGTCCCGCCCGGACATTCCGTTGCATGCCCTGGCCATGCTGAAAAACGCCCGTCCCGGCATTACCCCGGACAAGGATGGCGTGGTCGGCCCCGTCAAGACCATCGATGCGCTGAAAGAGAAAGGTTTCCCGCTCGCCTATGTGGGTGACGTGGTCGGTACCGGCTCTTCCCGCAAATCCGCCACCAACTCTGTGCTCTGGTTCATGGGCGACGATATCCCGTTCGTGCCGAACAAGCGTGCCGGTGGTGTTTGCCTTGGCGGCAAGATTGCCCCGATCTTCTTCAACACCATGGAAGATGCCGGCGCCCTGCCCATCGAGGTAGACGTCTCTGCGCTTGCGATGGGCGATGTCATCGACATCTACCCGTACCAGGGCAAGATCTGCAAGCACGGCACCGAAGAAGTGCTGGCCCAGTTTGAACTGAAAACCGACGTGCTGATCGACGAAGTGCGCGCCGGTGGCCGAATTCCGCTCATCATCGGTCGCGGCCTGACCGACAAGGCCCGCGAAGCGCTGGGTCTGCCGTTCTCCACCGTGTTCCGTCGTCCGCAACCTGTCGCCGACACCGGCAAGGGCTTCACCTTGGCCCAGAAGATGGTGGGCAAGGCGTGCGGCGTGCAGGGCATTCGTCCGGGTACCTACTGCGAACCCAAGATGACTACCGTCGGCTCCCAGGACACCACGGGCCCGATGACCCGCGACGAGCTCAAAGATCTGGCCTGCCTCGGCTTCTCCGCCGACCTGACCATGCAGTCCTTCTGCCACACCGCTGCTTATCCCAAGCCCATCGACGTGCAGACCCACCACACCCTGCCGGACTTCATCATGAACCGCGGCGGTGTCTCTCTGCGTCCGGGTGACGGCGTCATCCACTCCTGGCTGAACCGTATGCTGCTGCCGGATACCGTAGGTACCGGTGGTGACTCCCACACCCGTTTCCCCATCGGGATCTCCTTCCCGGCGGGCTCCGGTCTGGTGGCCTTCGCCGCCGCCACCGGTGTGATGCCGCTGGACATGCCGGAATCCGTGCTGGTGCGCTTCAAGGGCGAGCTGCAGCCGGGCATCACCTTGCGTGACCTGGTCCATGCCATCCCCTACGCCGCCATCCAGAAGGGGCTGCTGACCGTCGAGAAAGCGGGCAAGAAGAACATCTTCTCCGGCCGTATCCTCGAGATCGAAGGTCTGCCGACCCTGAAGGTGGAGCAGGCGTTCGAGCTGGCGGACGCCAGCGCCGAGCGCTCTGCCGCCGGTTGCACCATCAAGCTGGATAAAGAGCCGATCATCGAGTATCTGAAGTCCAACATCGTGATGCTCAAGTGGATGCTCTCCGAAGGCTACGGCGATGTACGCACCATTACCCGCCGTATCAAGGGGATGGAAGAGTGGCTGGCCAACCCGACCCTGATGGAAGCGGACAAGGACGCCGAGTACGCCGAAATCATCGAGATCGATCTGGCCACCATCAAGGAGCCCATCCTGTGTGCGCCGAACGATCCGGACGACGCCCGCCTGCTGAGCAGCGTGGCCGGCGACCAGATCGACGAGGTGTTCATCGGCTCCTGCATGACCAACATCGGCCACTTCCGCGCCGCCGGCAAACTGCTCGAGAAGTACCAGGGCGAGCTGCCGACCCGCATGTGGATAGCGCCCCCCACCAAGATGGACAAGGATCAGCTGACCGAAGAGGGCTACTACGGCATCTTCGGCCGGGTCGGTGCCCGCATCGAAATACCCGGCTGTTCCCTCTGCATGGGCAACCAGGCGCGGGTAGCGGAAGGGGCCTCCGTGGTCTCCACCTCCACCCGCAACTTCCCGAACCGTCTGGGCAAGGGGGCCAACGTCTATCTGGCTTCTGCCGAACTGGCTGCGGTTGCCGCCATCCTCGGCAAGATCCCGACCGTGGAAGAGTACCTGCAGTATGCCAAGGCGCTGGACGCTACCGCGGCCGACACCTATCGCTACCTGAACTTCAACGAGATCGCCTCCTACACCAAGAAGGCCGATGCGGTGATCCTGCAGCAGGCGGTATAACCGCTCTTCACCGGAGTCCGTATCGGAAATAAATCATAATGCCGCGTCTCGACGCGGCATTATTCGTTTCTATGGGGGCCTCTTGCTGCGGGAGCGGCTGGTACAAGTGTGATCTGGTCACAGTTTCATCGGTTCGTTTTATAAACGCTTTGCGTTATGTTATTCGGTTATGAGCGGTAGCGATGAGTCATCGTTACCTGTGTAACCCGACTCTTGGTCTAGTGCAGCGTCTGCCTGGGCAGGCCTGACAGCTTGTGGCGTGGTTTTTTATGTTTCTTTTCCGGTTGGATCTTTCCCGTACCAGATTGCGCATCGGCAGTACTCTGCTGGCATTCTCCCTCCCTCTGCTGGTTGGTGGCTGGATCGTTCACAGCAACTATCTGTATGATCTTAAAGCCGATTCCAGAGCTTCGGCACACAAGGCCATTACCTTGATGGAAGAGGTGCTGGATCGTGCGGAACAGGTCAACCGGGAAGTGCTGCCGTTTGTAGCGGCCCCCTGTGAACGTAATTTGCTGATCTTGCGCAAGAAAGTAGCTGTGGAGCCCTTCCTGCGCTCGGTCAACCTGGTCAATGATGGAGTGATCAGCTGTACCTCGTTGTTCGGGGCTGTCAGCGAAGTCGATGATGGCTCCCGTTATCTCGATCGCAAGTTGCTGCTGATGCGCGGCAACAAGGTAAGGCAGAACCACCCCCTGCTGGTGGTGCGCACCGAACAGGGCAGGGATGCCGCTCTCAGCGCCGTCGACAGCTCATTGCTCAGTTTCATGCTCTCCCTTGGAGACAAGCCCGACGTCCTGTTTCTGCAGGTGGGCTCGGCCAGCATCGACGAGTCTGGCCGCTATCTGGACCATGCCCCCAGGCTGGAGCGCAGTACCAGCCTCAGGCTCTCCTCCGACCGCTACCCCTTTGCCATCTACGCAGGCTACAGCATTCCCCACTACTGGCAGTCACTCTGGGAGGCGCGTCAGCTGGCGTTGTTGTCACTGGCTGCCAGCGCCTTGTTGCTTGCCTGGCTGGTGTGGTGGGTGCTGGGCCGCCCGGGTTCCCCCAATGACGAGCTGAAACGGGCCCTGCGTGCCAGGGAATTCGTCCCCTATCTGCAACTGCAGGTGGCCAGTGACGACGGCAGCATGATGGGAGGGGAGGTGCTGATGCGCTGGCATCATGCCACCGAGGGAGTGATCAGGCCCGATCTCTTCATTCCCCAGGCGGAGGAATCCGGCCTTATCGTGCCCATGACCAGCCAGATGATGAGAAGCGTGGCGAACCAGTTGGGGCGGATACAGACGCAGCTGCCGGATGGTTTTCATATCAGTTTCAACATCAGTGCGGCCCACTGCCACGATTTTTCCCTGCTCAGCGAATGCCGTACTTTTCTCGATCACTTTGCCCCCGGCAAGGTGGTGATGGTGCTGGAGCTGACCGAGCGGGAGCTGCTGGTGGCGGATAACCAGACGCTCTCCCTGTTCCAGCAGCTGGATCAGATGGGGGTCAGGCTGGCGATCGACGATTTTGGCACAGGCCACTCCAGCCTGCGTTACCTGCAGCAGTTTCATGTGGATTATCTCAAGATAGATCAGTCATTTATCCGCAGGATAGGCACAGAATCCCTCTCCCAGCACATAGTCGACAACGTGATCGATCTGGCGAGCCGTCTTGGTCTCGCCCTGGTGGCGGAAGGGGTCGAGACAGAGCAGCAGGCCGCCTATCTCAGGAGCAAGGGGGTCCAGTTTCTGCAGGGATTCCTCTACTCCCACCCCATGCCGTTGCCGCAATTTTGCGAAGAGCTGCAGTCAGGGGATATCCCCGCCAGCTCGCCTGTTCCTGCACGGGAAAAGCGCAGCGTGAACGCCAGTTAAAGGGCTCTGGCAAGCGGAGAGTGGGCTGGCTGTTTCGGCTCCATTCTGGTCAAACTTTGTTCGCGCTAGGCCTGAGTTCAGCATCGCCTGTTATGTTGGGTCGCCATGTTCGCTGTATGGTGCCCTTATGTCGATGACGTTGCCCAACCTGGATTTCTCCCGTCCCTGGCTACGCCTTGGTTGTACCCTGCTGCTGTTCGGACTGCCTTTCTCCTTGGGTCTCTGGATGTTGTACAACAGCCATATACAGACCCTGGAACGCCAGTCCGAGGAGTCCGCTAAACAGGCGGTCTCCCTGATGGAAACCATGTTGTCCCATGCGGAAGAGGCCAATCAGGCGATCCTGCCCTTCCTCGGCAAGTCGTGCGAACGGGCCCTGTTTGCCCTGCGCCAACAGGTAGCGCTGGTGCCCTTCGTGCGCACCGTCAATCTGGCGGGGGAGGAGGAGGCCTACTGCAACTCCCTGTTTGGTCCCATCCGCTGGCCCGATCGGCAGGAAAATTACATCGACGGGCGCCTGCGCCTGGTGTCGGGTAGCCAGGTGCGTGCCGATCACCCCTTGCTGATCCTGCGGGACAACAAGGAGCAGGGGGCGGCGGTCAGCACCATAGATGGCGACTACCTGCGCTTCATGCTGGTGATCAGTGGTCGCCCCTGCAAGTTGCTCCTTCACGTGGGGAGCCAGTGGCTGGATGACGAGGGCGTGCTGAGCGACAAGGAGGTAGCCCTGCCCACCTTGGCCAGTCACGAGACCTCTTCCGCCCGCTATCCGCTCTCCATCTATGCGGGACATGAAATCTCATCGCTCTGGCTCTCCCTGTGGCAGGAGAAGCGCTGGGGGGCCCTGCTGCTGGCGGGCATCTCCCTGACTTTTGCCCTGCTGATCTGGTGGTTGCTGGGACGGCCCCGCTCACCCGTCAGCGAGCTGGAACGCGCCCTGCGCAACAAGGAGTTCGTGCCCTACCTGCAACCCCTGGTGGCGTCGGATGGCGAGCGGGTGATGGGGGCCGAGGTACTGATGCGCTGGCAACATCCGACGGCCGGGCTGATCCGCCCCGATCTCTTCATCCCCCAGGCGGAGGCTAGTGGCCTCATAGTGCCGATGACGACCCTGATCATGGAAGAGGTGGCCCGGGAGCTGGGCATGGAGCGCCAGCAGGTGCCCCATGGATTTCACATCAGCTTCAACATCAGTGCGGCCCATTGCCGCGAGGCCGGGTTGCTCGCCGAGTGTCGCCGCTTCCTCGCTCATTTCGCGCCGGGCCAGGTGGTGCTGGTGCTGGAGCTGACCGAGCGGGAGCTGCTGGTGGCCGATCCCCAGACCCTGTCACTGTTCAGACAGCTCAACGAGCTGGGGGTCAGGCTGGCCATCGATGACTTCGGTACCGGCCACTCCAGCCTGCGTTATCTGCAGCAGTTCCAGGTGGACTACCTCAAGATCGACAAGTCCTTTATCAGCCGGATCGGGACCGAGTCCCTCTCCGAGCACATTGTCGACAACGTGATCGACCTGGGTTCCCGCCTCGGTCTCTCCCTGGTGGCCGAGGGGGTAGAACATCCGGCGCAGGCGCAATATCTCAAGACCAAAGGGGTGACCTATCAGCAGGGCTACCTGTTTGGCCGGCCGATCCCCCTTGGGCAGTTCAGGGCGGAGCTGAACCAGAACACTGCCGATCCCCGGTCGGTACCCGCCGTCGCTTGTTGAGGGCATCGGCAATCCGCGCGCAAATAAAAATCCGGCCCCGTAGAGAGGCCGGATTTTTTTTATCAGCGTGCCAGTGGGTCGCAAAACCCGGTGGCAGGCGGCAATCAGTAGTCGCCGCTTGCCCGCTTGGCAGCGGTGATCATCGGGGTGATAGTCATGCCCTGTACCACGATGGAGAACATCACCACCGAGTAGGTCATCACCAGGATGACCTGGCGCAGGTCGACGCCGTGCTCCGGGAGCATCATGACGCCGGACGGCAGTGCCAGGGCCATCGCCATGGCCAGACCGCCACGCAGGCCGCCCCAGGTGAGGATCCGCACCGAGAAGGTGTTATAAGTACGGAAACGGCGGAAGGCCACATAGGGCAGGGAGACGCTGATGAAGCGGGCAGCCAGGCAGAGCGGCACCGCGATGACCAGCAGGATCCAGTCACGCCAGGCGAGATCCAGCAGCACCAGCGCCAGACCGATCAGCAGGAACAGCAGGGCGTTGAGGAACTGGTCCATCAACTCCCAGAAGTGATCCAGGTGATGGCGGCTCTGCTCGGAGAAGCCGGAGTGGCGGGTCCAGTTGCCGATCATGATGCCGGTGACCACCATGGCCAGAGCGCCGGAGACGCCGATCATGTTGGCAAAGGCGAAGCCGGCGGTCGGGATGCAGAGGGTCAGCAGCAGCTCCAGAGAGCCGTCATCGGTGGCGCTGATCATCACGTGGGCGATGACCCCCAACACGGCACCGAACAGGATGCCACCTAGGGCTTCGTGCAGGAACAGACCGGCCACGCTGCCGAAGGTGGGCTCGACGCCGCCAAATGCCACGGCAAACACGGTGGCGAAGATGACGAGGCCCACACCGTCATTGAACAGGGACTCCCCCTCGATCTGGATGGAGATCTGGGGCGGCGCCTTCATCTTCTTGACGATGGCCAGCACGGCGATCGGGTCGGTGGGGGAGATCAGGGCCCCGAACAGCATGCAGTAGACCAGTGGCACATCCCAGCCCAGCAGCTTGGCGATAAACCAGAAGCCATAGCCGATGAGGAAGGTGGAGAGCAGGGTCGCGACTATGGCCAGAATGGTGATCTCCCACTTCTGGCTGCGCAGCGCCTTGAGGTTGATGCCAAGGCCTCCAGCGAACAGCAGGAAGCCCAGGATCCCCTTGAGCAGGAAATTCTGGAAGTCGATGCTCTTCATGGTCTCGACGGCAAGGGGTTCCAGGTTGAACCAACCCAGTTTACCGAACAGCACCATCAGCGCGGAGATCAGCATGGAGCCGGCGGTGATGGCGATGGTGGTCTGGATCTTCACGACATACTGGTTGGCAAAGGCGATAAATATCGCCAACGCTGCCAGGAAGCAGAGTGTGTAGTAGACGCTCATAGTTATTTTTTCTCGTTTGTAAACAGCAAGCACGTATCCCTGTCGGGACGCCCATAGGGTACTCCCGGGTCATATGTTACTCATTACCCACAAGTGAGTATATGAAGGCCATTTTGGACTGATAGACGGCTAGATTTCCATTTTCCAGGTTTACTGTTAGGATGCTGCTTACGCAGTTGCATGGATGTAAGAGGAAAGCGCCGTGGCGAAGAGTGGGCAAAGTAGGGATCCGAACCAGAAGTCGGACATAACAAAGAAACTGGAAACCTGCCTCAAGGAGCGGATCCTGATCATCGACGGGGCCATGGGCACCATGATCCAGGGGTACAAGCTCGGCGAGGCAGACTATAGAGGCGAGCGCTTTGCTGACTGGCACACCGACATCAAGGGCAACAACGACCTGCTGGTGCTGACCCGTCCCGCCGTGATCCGCGAGATCCACGACCAGTATTGCGCCGCCGGGGCCGATATCCTCGAAACCAATACCTTCAACGCCACCCGTATCGCCATGGCCGACTACGAGATGGAGGATCTCTCGGCCGAGATCAACCGGGAGGCGGCCCGGCTGGCCCGCGCCGTAGCCGACGAGTGGACCACCAAAGAGCCCCACAAGCCGCGCTTCGTGGCAGGCGTCCTGGGCCCCACCAACCGCACCGCCTCCATTTCGCCGGACGTGAACGACCCCGGCAAGCGCAATGTCACCTATGACCAGCTGGTGGCCGCCTATACCGAATCGACCCACGCCCTCATTGAGGGCGGCGCCGACATCATCCTCATCGAGACCATCTTCGATACCCTCAACGCCAAGGCGGCCGCCTTCGCGGTGGACTTGGTGTTCGAGGAGCTGGGCTACAGCCTGCCGGTGATGATCTCCGGCACCATCACGGACGCCTCCGGCCGCACCCTCTCCGGCCAGACTACCGAAGCCTTCTACCACTCGCTGCGTCACGTCAAACCTGTCTCCTTCGGTCTCAACTGTGCGCTGGGCCCGGACGAGCTGCGCCAGTACGTGGAGGAGCTCTCCCGCATCAGCGAAACCTTCGTGAGCGCCCACCCCAACGCCGGTCTGCCGAACGCCTTCGGTGAGTACGACCTCGACGCCGCCGAGATGGCGGGCCATATCCGCGAGTGGGCGTCGAGCGGCTTTCTCAACCTGGTGGGCGGCTGCTGCGGCACTACTCCGGCCCATATCCGTGCCATGAGCGACGCCGTGGCGGGCATCAAGCCGCGGGTCCTGCCGGATCTGCCGGTGGCCTGCCGGTTGTCGGGCCTCGAGCCCCTCATCATCACCCCCGAATCCATGTTCGTGAACGTGGGTGAGCGCACCAACGTCACCGGCTCGGCCAAGTTCAAGCGCTTGATAAAAGAGGGGCTCTACGACGAGGCCCTGGACGTCGCCAAGCAGCAGGTGGAGAACGGCGCCCAGATCATCGACATCAACATGGACGAGGGGATGCTGGACGCCGAGGCGGCCATGGTGCGCTTCTTGAACCTGATCGCCGGTGAACCGGACATCGCCCGGGTGCCCGTGATGATCGACTCCTCCAAGTGGGAGGTGCTGGAAGCCGGCCTCAAGTGCGTGCAGGGCAAGCCGGTGGTCAACTCCATCTCCATGAAGGAGGGGGTGGACAAGTTCATCGAGCAGGCGAAACTGCTGCGCCGCTACGGCGCCGCCGTCATCGTGATGGCGTTCGACGAGGTGGGCCAGGCCGATACCCGCGCCCGCAAGTTCGAGATCTGCCAGCGCGCCTACCGCATCCTGGTGGATCAGGTGGGCTTCCCGCCGGAAGACATCATCTTCGACCCCAACATCTTCGCGGTGGCGACCGGCATCGACGAGCACAACAACTACGCGGTGGACTTCATCGACGCGGTGAAGGACATCAAGGAGAACCTGCCTCACGCCATGATCTCCGGCGGCGTCTCCAACGTCTCCTTCTCGTTTAGGGGCAACGAGCCGGTGCGCGAGGCCATCCACGCCGTCTTCCTCTACCACGCCATCAGGAACGGCATGGACATGGGGATCGTCAACGCCGGCCAGCTCGCCATCTATGAAGACATCCCGGCCGAGCTCAAAGAGAAGGTCGAGGCGGTGGTGCTCAACCTCAATGACAACGCCACCGAAGAGCTGCTGGCCATCGCCGAGAAGTACCGCGGTGCCGGCGCCCAGACCGAGGATCCGCGGGAGCAGGAGTGGCGCAGCTGGCCGGTGGGCAAGCGGCTGGAACACGCCTTGGTCAAGGGCATCACCGACTTTATCGAGGAGGACACCGAAGAGGCGCGCGCCCAGGCCGAGCGGCCGCTGCACGTCATCGAGGGGCCGCTGATGGACGGCATGAACGTGGTGGGCGATCTGTTCGGCGCCGGCAAGATGTTCCTGCCCCAGGTGGTGAAGTCGGCCCGGGTGATGAAGCGGGCGGTGGCCTACCTGCAGCCCTATATCGAGGCGGAAAAATCGGGCGGATCCAGCAACGGCAAAATCGTGCTGGCCACCGTCAAGGGCGACGTGCACGACATCGGCAAGAACATCGTCGGCGTGGTGCTGCAGTGCAACAACTTCGAGATAGTTGACCTCGGGGTCATGGTGCCTTGCGAGACCATCCTCAAGACGGCGCGGGAGGTGAATGCCGACATCATCGGCCTGTCGGGCCTCATCACCCCATCTCTCGACGAGATGGTGCACGTGGCGAAGGAGATGGAGCGCCAGGGCTTCAAGCTGCCGCTGCTCATCGGCGGTGCCACCACCTCCAAGGCCCACACCGCGGTGAAGATAGAGCAGAACTACTCAGAGCCCGTGGTCTATGTCTCCAACGCCTCCCGCGCGGTCGGGGTGGCCCAGAGCCTGCTGAGCCCGGAGCTCAAACCAGCCTTCGTCGCCCGCATCGACAAGGAGTACGAGATTGCCCGCGAGCAGCACGCCCGCAAGCAGCCGCGCTCGCGCCCCATCACGCTGGCGGAGGCCCGCGCCAACCGCCATCAGCTGGACTGGGTGGGCTATCAACCGCCGGCGCCCCGGGAGCCCGGCGTGCAGAAGTTCGAGAACGTGCCCATCTCCGTGCTGCGCCCCTACATCGACTGGACGCCGTTTTTCCTGAGCTGGGAGCTGGCGGGCAAGTTCCCCCGCATCCTGGAAGATGAGGTAGTGGGGGAGGAGGCGACGCGCCTCTTTGCCGACGCCAACGCCATGCTGGATCAGTTGGAGAAAGATCAGAGCGTGCGCTGCGCTGGCATCATAGGCCTGTTCCCGGCCAACGCCGTGGGGGACAGCATCGAGGTCTACACCGACGAGTCGCGTACCCAGGTCAGAAAAGTGCTGCACCACCTGCGCCAGCAGAGCGAGAAGCAGGGTTTCCCCAACTACTGTCTGGCGGACTATGTGGCGCCGAAAGAGAGCGGCAAGCCCGACTGGATCGGCGCCTTCGCGGTGACCGGCGGCATCGGTGAAGAGGCCATCGCCAAAGCCTACAAGGCCGAGCACGACGACTACAACGCCATCCTTATTCAGGCGGTGTGCGACCGTCTGGCAGAGGCGTTCGCCGAGTACCTGCACGAGCAGGTGCGAAAGCAGCACTGGGGCTATGCCCCGGACGAGGCGCTCTCCAACGAGGAGCTCATTCGCGAGAACTACCGTGGCATCCGCCCGGCGCCCGGCTACCCGGCCTGCCCGGAGCACACCGAGAAGGGGAGCATCTGGGAGCTGCTGGACGTGGAGCAGGCCATCGGCATGCAGCTCACCGAGTCCTACGCCATGTGGCCGGGGGCGGCGGTGTCGGGCTGGTACTTCTCCCACCCCGACAGCAAATACTTCGCGGTGGCCCAGATCCAGCCCGATCAGGTGGAGGACTACGCCGTGCGCAAGGGGATGACACTGGAGGAGGCCCAGCGCTGGCTGGCCCCCAATATCGGCTAAGAGTGAAAGGCCGGATGAAATCCGGCTGATCGTCAGGAAAAAACGGCGGTATGCTCGGGCTGGTGGACCAGCCAGCCCGGGGCCGCCGTTTTCCATGGTCGCGGTGAGGAGCTGAGCGGTGAGCTCTGTGTGCGGTTTGTCTTGTTGTCAGGAGAAACAATTGGCGTTGTCTTGGCGCTGTGGCACCTTATACTCTCCCGCCCCATCCTGCCCAGGCACTGCCTTCTAGCGGAATTGTCATGAAGATCGCCATTTTATCCCGTGAGCCGAAAAACTACTCCACCCGCCGTCTGGTCGAGGTGGCACAGGCCCGTGGTCACCAGGTCGAGGTGCTCGACACCCTGCGCTGTTACATGAACATCGCCTCCCACAACCCCTCCATTCACTACGAGGGGGGGGAGCTGGAGAGTTATGACGCCGTGATCCCGCGGATCGGGGCCAGCATCACCGCCTATGGCACCGCCGTGCTGCGCCAGTTCGAGATGATGAACACCCTGGCCCTCAACAGTTCGGTGGCCATCAGCCGCTCCCGCGACAAGCTGCGGGCCATGCAACTGTTGTCTCGCCACGGGGTCGGCCTGCCAGTGACCGGCTATGCCCACAGCACCCATGACGTGCCCGACCTCATCACCATGGTGGGCGGCGCCCCCCTGGTGGTGAAGCTGCTGGAGGGCACCCAGGGGATCGGCGTGGTGCTGTGCGAGACCCAGAAGGCCGCCGAGAGCGTGATCGAGGCCTTCATCCAGACCAACAACAACATACTGGTGCAGGAGTATATCCGCGAGGCCAACGGCGCCGACATCCGCTGCCTGGTGGTCAATGGCAAGGTGGTGGCGGCCATGCGCCGTCAGGCCCAGCCGGGGGAGTTTCGCTCCAACCTGCACCGGGGCGGCACCGCAGAGGCGATCAAGATCACCCCGGAGGAACGAGCCACCGCGGTGCAGGCCGCCAAGATCATGGGGCTGGATGTGGCTGGCGTAGACATACTGCGCTCTGCCCGCGGGCCGCTGGTGCTGGAGGTGAACTCCTCCCCCGGTCTGCAAGGGGTGGAAGCCGCCTCCGGCAAGGACGTGGCGGGCAAGATCATCGAGTTTCTCGAGCTCAAGGGCAGCCGCAAGCACAAGCCTGCCGAGTAAGGGGCTGTGAGTGACAAGCTGCATCAAGCAGCATAAAGAGAAGGCGCCCTCGGGCGCCTTCTTGTTTCATGGGCTCATCGCCAGCCGGGCGCTGAAGATACCCTCTGCCAGCCGGGTCTCTATTTGCCAGCCCAGCTTCTCGCAGATGCGCTGGATGATGGTGAGGCCGCAGCCGTAGCCGAGGATCTGATCCGGCGCCGCTGCTGTCGGATTGCTGATGGTGAGCACCTGCCCGCTCAGCTCGATCTCGATATGGCCTTCGGCGTAGCTGAGGGCGTTTTTCAAGAGGTTACCCAGTGCAATGGCGAGCAGGGAGAGGGGAGCGTTTACTTCGCTTGCCTCGTCCAGTTCAAGCCGGATATCGAGGGACTCCCGCTGCAGCAAGGGGGCAAGGCGGGCCAGCTCCCGGCGGATCAGCGGTGCCACCTGCTGTGGCGGCCGCTCCACCTCTTCTTTGCGCCCCAGCAGCAGGAAGGTTTCGGTGAGCAGGGCCATCTCGTCGGCGGCGGCACGAATGCGGACGGTGGCGCGGGCCGCCGGGGCTGGCAGAGCGGTCACCTTGCCGAGCAGGGCGGCGGAACCCTGGATCACCATGTTGGGGGTGCGTAGCTCGTGGCTGGCGAAGCGGCTGAACTCCTGCTCGCGGGCAAACACGGCGCTGACCTCCTGCTTGCCGGTCAGCAGGGCCTGTTCTATGTCCCGCAGCTCCTGCCAGGGTGCATCGGGCACGAAGTCCGCCTGATCCGGGGTGAGGTGGGCAACCCGCTGCTGCAACCGCTGCAACGGTCCAGTAATGTGGCGCACCAGCCAGATGCCAAACCCGATGAAGGCGAGCAGAAGCGCCAGCCCGATCAGCCGGGTGGCGAGATGCAGTTTGTCTTCGTAAGGATCCAGATAGTCGTCGGCGTCGTCGTTGAACACCAGATAGAGCAGCCCCTTGCCAGAGGGGTGGCGCGCCACCAGAAAGTGCTTGTCCTCCTCGCCCAGCTGATGCTCGAAAAAGCCGGGGGTTTGGTAGGGCCTGAGCCAGACCGGCAGGCGTCCGGCCTCGGTCCAGTAGCTGGAGAACTGGCGCGGGCTCGGCGCCGGCGCCGCCATGCCGAGGCGCAGCCAGTCATCGCCGTAGCGGGTTACCTCAGCCTCCAGCCAATGGCGCAGGCTCAGCTCCTCCATCTTGTCCTCGGCCACCAGCATCAGGCCGGAGATCAGCATCAGCAGCACCAGGCCGGCGCCGCCAAGGGCCACCACCAGGCGACGGCGCAGGCTCGGCAGGCTCATGGGGTCACCAGCCGGTAGCCCTGGCCGTGCAGGGTCTCCAGCATGGGGGTGGGAAAGGGCTTGTCGAGGGCGTTGCGCAGGGCATAGATGTGGCTGCGCAGGGCGTCGGAGTCCGGCTCCTCATCCCCCCAGACGGTATCCAGCACCTCCTGGCGGCTGACGATGGCGGGGGCGCGGCGAGCCAGCAGGGTGAGGATCCGAAACGGGATCTTGCCCAGCTTGAGTTCGACCCCGGCCCGGGTGGCGCGGCCGCTGGCGGCATCGACGGTCAGCTCACCCACGCTGATGGCACCCACGTCTCCGCGTGGTCCCCGCAGGCTGAGGGCCTGCAGGCGCACCTCCAGCTCCTCCATGGCGAACGGCTTGACCAGATAGTCATCGCCCCCCGCCTTGAAGCCGGCCAGCTTGTCCTCCAGGCTGTCGCGGGCGGTGAGAAACAGCACCGGGGTGGCAATGCCCTGCTCGCGCAGGCGGGCCACCGCGCTCAGGCCGTCCAGGCGCGGCATCATGACATCCATGATGATGACGTCGAAGCGTTGCTCCGCCAGCAACTGCAGGGCGGCCTGGCCGTGATAGGCGCAATCCAGCCGGTGGCCTGCCAGCTCCAGATAATCCATGATGGTTTCCGCTACCTGAGGATTGTCTTCCACAACCAAAATCTTCATGCTTTGCTCTCCTGGTCAGCGACCTTTTCACGGTCTTTTCACACCGGATACGGCATCCTGTGTGCCAGTGTAACCCCGAGGATCCCCGATGAAGAAACCTATCTGTGCCCTGCTGTTGTTGCTCATGCTGCCATTTGGCATGGCACATGCCGCCGAATTCAAGCTGACCGGCCGCACCACCTGGCAGCTGGGGCAGCTGATGGTCAATGGTCTGCCGTTTGTGATCGACGATCAGACCCGCTTCAAGGATTGGCTCAACGAAGACGATCTGGGCGGCACCTGGGTCGATCTGGAAGGGGTGGTGCTGGACGGCGTGCGCTACGTGCGGGAAGTGGAAGCTATCGACGAAGCGGACGAGATGGAGCTGGAAGGGCCGGTCGAGCGGGGGCGGATCTGGGGTTATACCACCTCGGACAACAGCCTGGCTCCGTTCGAAGGGCGCTGGCTCGAGCTGGAGTGCAAATTCGACGGCATGCGCCTGAGCCGCTGCCGCCAGGACGACTGACACGCCAGCGGAAAATCTCTCCATCCCGGCCCATAGTTAAGGCTCCTCCTGCACTTGACCATGGGCCGCCACATGAAACCCGCCATCCTTCTTCTCCTCTCTCTGCCCTTTTGTATCCAGGCTGCCGAGCGCGAACTCTGGCTGGTGGAACTGGAACACAACGACGGCCTGCGCCTGCAGTTTCAGGGAGCCGAACTCGAACTGGGCAGCGCCCGGCTGGAGGGCATTCGGCAGTTATCTGATTTGAGGCCCGGTATGCGTCTGGCCATCTGGAGCCGTGATGGCGTGGCCGAGCAAATTGGTCTTGCCCCCCAGGCACGGCCGTCGGATGGCTGGCGGCGGGCGCAGGCACCCCTGATCGCACAAGGCGCCGGGACGCTCTCGATGGCGGGGCTGGGGGCGGTGGCGTTTGATCATCATACCCGCTGGCTCAACGGGGGGCCCGGTGACCTGCAACCCGGACGCGAGCTGGTGCTGACCCGGGATGAGGCGGGGCGATTACAGGAGATCCTGGTCGTCAATCCGGAAGATGAAATCACGGAATAAAACCGGGAAATATCTATTCTCTGTCTTATCCAATAAGTCAGGATATTTAAGAATATATAAAATTGTTAGATTTTATTTCATTTAAAGAGGATCGCTTATAAGTATTTAGTCATTAAAGTGACAGCTCTAATTCAAACGTTTTCGTCATATTGAGATCATGAAATTAAATATTCCTGCTTGAGCCTAAATAACCTCGGCTGATATGGTGGTCTGGCGTGCTGCTTGTTAATAAAAATAACCCTCTCATTCGTGTCGTTCTCCAAAAATAAGGGGTTGCTATGAAAGCACTCAAAATAACAGGCTTGTCATTAATCATTTCCGCCACGCTGGCCGCCCAGACCAATGCTGCAGAGCCCATCTATCCTGACCAGCTGCGGCTGTTCTCTCTTGGGGAAAATGTCTGCGGTACTGATTATCGTCCAATTAACCGGGAAGAAGCACAGAGTGTCCGGAATAATATTGTGGCCATGATGGGGCAGTGGCAAATCAGTGGGTTGGCCAATAACTGGGTTATTCTTGGGCCAGGTTATAACGGTGAAATAAAACCGGGTAAAGCATCGACAACCTGGTGTTATCCCACTCGTCCCGCCACGGCAGAAATACCTGTATTGCCCGCCTTCAATATTCCTGACGGCGATGCGGTGGATGTGCAATGGCGTATGGTTCACGACAGCGCCAATTTCATCAAGCCGGTGAGTTATCTGGCCCACTATCTGGGCTATGCCTGGGTCGGCGGCGATCACAGCCAGTTTGTCGGGGATGACATGGATGTGATCCAGGAGGGGGACGACTGGGTGCTGCGTGGCAACGACGGCGGGAAATGCGACGGCTATCGCTGCAACGAGAAGAGCAGCATCCGGGTCAGCAACTTCGCCTATACCCTGGATCCGGGCAGCTTCAGCCACGGTGACGTGACCCAGTCAGAGCGTACCCTGGTCCACACAGTGGTGGGTTGGGCGACCAACATCAGCGACACGCCCCAGTCCGGTTACGACGTGACCCTGAACTACACCACCATGAGTAACTGGTCCAAGACCAACACCTATGGCCTGAGCGAGAAGGTCTCGACCAAGAACAAGTTCAAGTGGCCGCTGGTGGGGGAAACCGAGGTCTCCATCGAGATTGCCGCGAACCAGTCCTGGGCCTCCCAGAACGGAGGGGCCGTCACCACAGCGCTGTCCCAGTCGGTACGTCCGGTCGTGCCCGCCCGCTCCCGGGTACCGGTGAAGATCGAGCTCTACAAGGCGAACATCTCCTATCCCTATGAGTTCAAAGCGGATATGAGCTATGACCTGACCTTCAACGGCTTTCTGCGCTGGGGTGGCAATGCCTGGCATACCCATCCCGAGGATCGTCCGACCCTGAGTCACACCTTCGCCATCGGTCCGTTCAAGGACAAGGCGAGCAGCATCCGTTACCAGTGGGACAAGCGCTACCTCCCTGGCGAGATGAAGTGGTGGGACTGGAACTGGGCCATCCAGCAGAACGGCCTTGCCACCATGCAGGACAGCCTGGCCAGAGTACTGCGCCCGGTTCGCGCCAGTATCACGGGTGACTTCCGTGCCGAGAGCCAGTTCGCCGGCAATATCGAGATCGGCACCCCGGTGCCGCTTGGCAGCGACAGCAAGGTACGCCGTACCCGCAGCGTGGACGGTGCCAATACCGGGCTCAAGCTGGACATCCCGCTGGATGCCCAGGAGCTTGCCGAGCTGGGCTTCGAGAATGTCACGCTCTCGGTGACCCCTGCTCGCAATTAAACAAGCACACGCAACGTAACGATCAGACCGGGCCCAGTGCCCGGTCTTTCTTTTGCACTGGTCGGGCGTGTTAATGGGTTGTACTTTGCAAAACCCCACTTATACTGGCGCCATCTTGTCGGAGTGCTGACCGTCGAACGACGCTAAGCTGAGACCGTTAATTCGGGATCCGTGGAACCTGATCAGGTTAAGACCTGCGAAGGGAAACAAGGGTAACTTGCGGGTTACCGCGCCGGGGAAGGAGCATCTTCCCGCCAGCCAGAGGCAGACCGCCTTTGGCGGGTGCAGGCGCACAGGGGGAGGTTGTCCCGTCCGGTTGTCCATAGAGCGCCGGGTTTCCAGAGCAAGGGAAACACGGGACGGCAGAGCTGGGAAGATCCATGCCCGACTCACTCCCCCCAGCACACCCCGCCGCAAGTTCATCTTCTCCTCGAACTCCAGACAAGCAAACACCCATAACTTCAACCAGTTAATGTGAGTTTTGCTATGTCTACCAATGTTTCTGATACCACCAAATCCAGCCGCCGCGAGCAGCGCTCCAGCGCCCAGACCTTTATCGACAACCTCAAGGGGATGGCCCACCCCAACTCCCGCCGCATCTTTATTGAAGGTTCCCGCCCCGACATCCGGGTGCCCCTGCGGGAGATCCAGCTGGCCGACACCTTCGTCGGCGGCACCAAGGAGGATCCCCAGTTCGAACCAAACGAGCCGGTACCGGTTTACGACACCTCGGGCCTCTATGGGGAAGAGGCTGCCCCCATCGACGTGCGCCGCGGCCTGCCGCGCCTGCGTGAAAACTGGGTGCTGGAGCGCGCTGACACCGAGGCGCTGGAGGGCCTGAGTTCCGTCTTCACCCAGGAGCGCCTGGCCGACGAGGGGCTGGATCACCTGCGCTTCGAGCACTTGCCGAGCGCCCGCCGCGCCAAGCCGGGTCGCCGGGTGACCCAGCTGCACTACGCCCGCGCCGGCATCGTCACCCCCGAGATGGAATTTATCGCCCTGCGCGAGAACATGGGCCGCGAGCGGGTGCGCTCCGAGCTCTTGCGCACCCAGCATCCGGGCCAGGGCTTTGGCGCTAGGTTGCCCGAAAACATCACCCCCGAGTTCGTGCGCGATGAAGTGGCTGCCGGCCGCGCCATCATCCCCTGCAACATCAACCACCCGGAAGCCGAGCCCATGATCATCGGCCGCAACTTCCTGGTGAAGATCAACGCCAACATCGGCAACTCGGCGGTCACTTCCAGCATCGAAGAGGAAGTGGAGAAGCTGGTGTGGTCCACCCGCTGGGGCGCCGACACAGTGATGGATCTCTCCACCGGCCGCTACATCCACGAGACCCGCGAGTGGATCCTGCGCAACAGTCCGGTGCCCATCGGGACAGTGCCCATCTACCAGGCGCTGGAGAAGACGGGCGGCATCGCCGAGGATCTCACCTGGGAGCTGTTCCGTGACACCCTGCTCGAACAGGCCGAGCAGGGTGTGGATTACTTCACCATCCACGCAGGCGTGCTGCTGCGCTTCGTGCCCATGACCGCCAAGCGCCTCACCGGCATCGTCTCCCGCGGTGGCAGCATCATGGCCAAGTGGTGCCTGTCCCACCACAAAGAGAACTTCCTCTACGAACACTTCCGCGAGATCTGCGAGATCTGCGCCGCCTACGACGTCAGTCTGTCGCTGGGTGACGGCCTGCGCCCGGGCTCTGTCTACGACGCCAACGACGAGGCCCAGTTCGCCGAACTGCGCACCCTGGGCGAGCTCACCAAGATTGCCTGGGAATACGACGTGCAGGTGATGATCGAGGGCCCCGGCCACGTGCCCATGCACATGATCGAGCGCAACATGACCGAGCAGCTGGAGCACTGCCACGAGGCGCCGTTCTACACCCTGGGCCCGCTCACCACCGACATCGCGCCGGGTTACGATCACTTCACCTCCGGCATCGGCGCCGCGCTCATCGGCTGGTACGGCTGCGCCATGCTCTGCTACGTGACCCCCAAGGAGCACCTGGGCCTGCCGAACAAGGAGGACGTGAAGCAGGGGCTCATCACCTACAAGATCGCCGCCCACGCCGCTGACCTTGCCAAGGGCCACCCGGGCGCTCAGATCCGCGACAACGCCATGTCCAAGGCGCGCTTCGAGTTCCGCTGGGAGGATCAGTTCAACCTGGCGCTGGATCCCGACACCGCCCGCGCCTACCACGACGAGACCCTGCCCCAGGAGTCCGGCAAGGTGGCGCACTTCTGCTCCATGTGTGGCCCCAAGTTCTGCTCCATGAAGATCACCCAGGACGTGCGCGACTACGCCGCCAAGCTGGAAGCCGTAGAGATAAAGCTGGTCGGCATGGACGGTCAGCAGGAGCGGGTCGTCGCCGAGGTGGAGAGCGGCATGGCGCGGATGGCCGAGACCTTCAAGGAGACCGGCGGCGAGATCTACCACCAGGCGGCGACCCTGAAGCAGGCCGCAGGGGAGGAGGCGTGAACAGGGAGCGCGGGGCTGTCAGCCCCGCCGACCTGCCCGCCGTGATGCAGGCCCGTCCCGTGGTCTGGACCATCGCGGGATCAGACTCCGGCGGCGGCGCCGGCATTCAGGCCGACTTGCACACCCTGCACGATCTCGGCGTGCACGGCTGCTCCGTCATCTCCGCCATCACGGCCCAGAACTCGGTGGCGGTGAAGATGGTCGACCCCGTGTTGATGCAGACCTTCACCGCCCAGATCGACGCCCTGGGGCTGGATCTGCCACCCGCCGCTATCAAGGTCGGCCTGCTGCCGACCCGGCTGCACGTGGAGGTGCTGGCCCGCCGGCTGGCGGCCAACCCGGCCCCCTTTGTGGTCTACGACCCGGTGGCCATTGCCAGCACCGGCACCCCCATGGCCGAGCCCGGCATGCTGGCGGCGGTGCGCGAGCACCTGCTGCCACGTCTGTCGCTCATCACCCCCAATGGTCCCGAGCTGGAAGCCCTGACCGGCCTGCCCGCCACCAGCCCCGAGCTGGTGCGCCTCGCCGCACGGCGGCTGCGCGAACTCGGCGCCCGCGCCGTGCTGGTGAAGGGGGGCCACCTTGCGTGGGGCGGGGATCTCTGCCTCGACTACTACCAGGACGAGACCCGCGAATTCTGGCTTGCCGCGCCGCGCCTCGATACCCGCCATGGCCACGGCACCGGCTGCAGCTACGCCAGCGCCATCGCCGCTGTGGTGGCACAGGACTACCCGGTGGAAGACGCCATCACCCTGGCGCGCGCCTACCTGCAACAGGGCTTGGCGGCGGCGCAGGGAGTGGGGGCAGGCCCCGGCCCCATCGCCCATCTGGGCTGGCCAGCCGATCTTGCCCACTTCCCCCGTGCCGTATTGGCGGGCTCAACCCTTGATCGCCGCTTCGGCCTGTATGAGACGAGCAGCGCCCGCTTGCCGCAGGGCCCCTTCGCCGCGACCGAACACTATCTCGGCCTCTATCCGGTGGTGGATTCGGTCAAGTGGCTCAAGCGCCTGCTGGGGGCCGGGGTCAAGACCATCCAGCTGCGCATCAAGGACCTGCCCGCCGCCCAGGTGGCGCCGGCCATTCGCGATGCGGTAGCGCTTGGTCGCCGCCATGGGGCGCGGCTCTTTATCAACGACTACTGGCAGCAGGCCATCGAGGCGGGCGCCTGGGGCGTGCACCTGGGGCAGGAGGATATGGAGACCGCCGATCTCGCCGCCATTCAGGCGGCCGGGCTGCGCCTTGGCATCTCCACCCACGGCTACTTCGAGCTGATGCGCGCCCGCGAGCTCGCGCCCTCCTATATCGCGCTCGGCCATATCTTCCCGACCAACACCAAGGCCATGCCTTCGCGCCCCCAGGGGCTGGAGCGGCTGCATCACTACCGCGCCCTGATGACGGATTGGCCGACGGTCGCCATCGGCGGCATCAGCGAGGAGCGGGTGGCGGCGGTCAAGGCAAGCGGGGTTGGGAGCATCGCCCTGGTCTCGGCCATCACCGCCAGCGACGACTGGCAGGGGGCGACCGAGCGGCTGCTCGCCGCCGTGGGGGCGGGGGACGAGCCACGTTCGGCCTGTGTGATGCGGGAGGTGGAACATGCGCTCTGATGCCGCATCTCTTAGTGACAAAGAGTATCTCAGATACGGCCGACAGCTGATGCTGGCGGAAGTGGGGGAGGCGGGTCAGGCGCGGCTCAAAGATAAGTCCGTGCTGATCGTGGGCCTGGGCGGGCTCGGCTCGCCGCTCGCCCTCTATCTGGCCGGGGCCGGGGTCGGCACCTTGTGGCTGGCCGATGGCGATACGGTGGATTCCAGCAATTTGCCGCGCCAGATCCTGTTCGACTCCGAGGCGGTCAACCACTCCAAGGCGGAGCTGGCCCGCGAGCGTTTGGCCGCCCACAACCCGCTGGTGGAACTGATCGCCATCAACCAGCGGCTCGATGCCGCCAGCCTGCCCGGTTTTGTGGAAGAGGTGGATCTGGTTGTCGACTGCTGCGACAACCTGGCCACCCGCCAGGCCATCAACGCCGCCTGTGTGGCTCAGGGCAAACCCTGGATCTCCGCCGCCGCGGTGGGCTGGCAGGGACAGCTTATGGCACGAGTAAACAGCGATCACGCCTGCTACGCCTGCCTCTATCCGCAGGATACCAAGGTGAGCCAGAGCTGCGAGACCAGCGGTGTCACCGGCCCGCTGGTCGGGGTGATGGGCTCTTTGCAGGCGCTGGAGGCGCTGAAACTGCTGCTCGGGATGCCAAGCCCGGTCGCCAGCACATTGCGCCGTTTCGATGCTTTGACCCATCAGTGGCAGACCCTCACTCTGGCTCCCGACCCCGACTGTCCGGTTTGCGGGCCGCACAAGGAAATCACCCCATGACCTTGACTATTCGACTCAACGATAAAGCCCAGCCGCTGGCGGCAGGGCAGAGCGTGGCCGACCTGCTGGCCGCCCAGGACGTCCATCCCCAGGGGGTGGCGGTGGCCCTTAACGGCGCCGTGCTGCCACGTGGCCGCTGGGCCGAGACCCGTCTCAATGACGGGGACGAACTCCACCTCTTCACCGCCATTGCGGGAGGCTGACATGCTCAAGATTGCCGATCACACCTTCTCCTCGCGCCTCTTTACCGGCACCGGCAAGTTTGCCCGCCCGGATCTGATGGCCGCCGCTATCGAGGCAAGTGGCTCCCAGCTCGTCACCATGGCCATCAAGCGGCTCGAACCGGGCAAGGCTCACGACGATATCCTGAGCCCCTTGCTGGAACTCGGGGTCAAGCTGTTGCCCAACACCTCCGGCGCCAAGACCGCCGCCGAGGCGGTGTTTGCCGCCCACCTGGCCCGCGAGGCGCTGGGGACGAACTGGCTGAAGCTCGAGATCCACCCCGACCCGCGCTATCTGCTGCCCGATCCCATCGAGACGCTGAAAGCCGCCGAGCAGCTGGTGAAAGAGGGTTTTGTGGTGCTGCCCTACTGCGGTGCCGACCCCGTGCTGTGCAAACGGCTGGAAGAGGTGGGCTGCGCCGCCGTGATGCCGCTCGGCGCCCCTATCGGTTCCAATCAGGGGCTGGTGACCCGGGAGTTTCTCTCCATCATCGTCGAGCAGGCCAATGTGCCCGTGGTGGTGGATGCAGGGATCGGTGCGCCTAGCCACGCGGCCGCCGCCTTTGAGCTCGGCGCCGATGCCGTGCTGGTCAACACCGCCATCGCGGTGAGCGGCGACCCGGTCGCCATGGGCCGCGCCTTCGCGCTGGCCTGTGAGGCAGGCCGTAGCGCCTATGAAGCCGGTCTCGGCGCCCGCGCCCTGCAGGCGCAAGCCTCCAGCCCGCTCACCGATTTTCTGGGGGCCCTATGAGCGTGCACTTCGACCCCATCGAGGGCGTGAGTTTTCTCGATAGATGGCAGGCGCTGGAGTGGGACGATGTGGGGATGCAGGTGCGCGCCAAGACCGCCGCGGACGTGGAGCGGGCGCTTGCCAGTTCGCGCCGCAGCCTGGATGACTTTATGGCGCTGCTCTCCCCGGCTGCCGAGGCCTACCTGCCCCGGATGGCGGCCGAGGCCGAGCGGCTGACCCGCCAGCGCTTTGGCAACACCATCGGCTTCTATGTGCCGCTCTATCTGTCGAACCTGTGCGCCAACGATTGCACCTACTGCGGCTTCTCCATGAGCAATCGCCTCAAGCGCAAGACCTTGAATAGCGAGGAGATTGAGCGCGAGTGTCTGGCCATCAAGGCGCGCGGCTTTGACAGCGTGCTGCTGGTGACCGGCGAGCACGAGACCAAGGTGGGGCTCGGCTATTTTCGCGAGGTGATGCCCATCATCCGCCGTCACTTCAGCACGGTAGCGATGGAGGTGCAGCCCCTCTCGCAAGACGAATACGCCGAGCTCAAGACTCTCGGCCTCGACTCCGTCATGGTCTATCAGGAGACCTACCACGCCCCCACCTATGCCCGCCACCACCTGCGCGGCAACAAGCGGGACATCGCATGGCGTCTCGCCACGCCGGATCGGCTTGGCCGTGCCGGCATCGACAAGATAGGGCTGGGGGCGCTGATCGGTCTCTCCTCAGACTGGCGTGCCGACAGCTACTTCGTCGCCGAGCACCTCGCCTGGCTTGAGCGCCACCACTGGCAGAGCCGCTACTCGCTCTCCTTCCCACGCCTGCGCCCCTGCACCGGTGGACTGGAGCCTTCCGTCATCATGTCGGATCGCCAGCTGGCCCAGCTAATCTGCGCCTGGCGCCTCTTCTCGCCGACCCTGGACTTGTCCCTCTCGACCCGGGAGTCGCCGGCGTTTCGCAACGGCGCCGTGCGCCTCGGCATCACCCAGATGTCGGCTGAGTCGCGCACCCAGCCGGGGGGCTATGCGGACGGCGGTGAGGAGGAGCTGGAGCAGTTCGCCATCCACGACGACAGGCCAGTGGGTGAGGTGGCCGCCGCCGTGCGCCAGGCCGGGTTGCAGCCGGTGTTCAAGGACTGGGAACCCTTCTTGGGCCGATAGGGGCGGTCACGCCCCC
Source organism: Aeromonas sp. S18(2024) (assembly GCF_041402525.1). Classification (NCBI taxonomy): domain Bacteria; kingdom Pseudomonadati; phylum Pseudomonadota; class Gammaproteobacteria; order Aeromonadales; family Aeromonadaceae; genus Aeromonas; species Aeromonas sp. S18(2024). Next base: position 214,214 of record NZ_JBGLQV010000006.1, read on the forward strand.
CTTTGCCGGTGGCATCCGGGCGTCCAGCCAGACTCCGTGCCTGTGGCAAGCAGGCACGGCTGCGCCGTGCAATCGTAGGGTCGATTAGCCGGTAGGCGTAATCGTCCGCTCCGTGTGATGGGGGAATGGCACGGCCTTGCCGTGCAGGACGCGAGGCCGCTGGCCTCGACGGGGTTTCGCCCGCCCTTCGGGCCGGGGCGAGTGACTTTGGAAAGACCCAAAGTCACCAAAGGTCTTTTCCCCCGCCAATCCGACCGCTACGCGGTTTCCCTCGGGTCAGGAGCAAGGTCGGACGGACCGCCGCAGACGGCACATCCCTGTGCCGGCTGCGTCTTCGCCATCATCCCTGATGGCGCTCCTGACCTTACCCCTTCCCCTCGGCGGATTGGAGGGGGAACCAAAACCGTGCCCGCCATTACCTCAGGGGAATCGTAGGGTGCAATAATCAGATCGCATTAAACCGTTTTTTTGAATATAGAGGTGCAATTCACCTCGTTCACTGCATCCTACGAATCTATTCATTTACGTAATTAATTAGCGTTGAAATTGGTATGAAACCATGCAGTTTTGTCGAGTGATCATGTTTAGCAGAGCCTATAGAGGCAATACCGATGACTTCAAGCTTTTCATTTAGTACCGGGCCTCCGCTGTTTCCATGAATTACAGGAATGTCAAGTAGCCATACATTGTTTCCAAACAAAATTTTGGATTGTACTATTTTTCCACTATTAATATATGGTGTCTCTCCTGGTGAATATTGAGGGAAACCCATAACAGTTACTTTTGAACCTATTTTTAAAATTGAGTCATCTCCAACTTTAAGTCTTTTTATTCCGTTGAAATCTGTTGTTGGTTTTAGAATGGCTAAATCTTTTGCACGACATGATTTATCAAAGTTTGATTTACGCTTTTTGTCTTGCTCAAAATGACGATAAATCTCAAGCAACACGCTGTTATCTTTGTCAATGCCATCAACAACATGCTGATTGGTTACTAATCCAATCCCATCAAGTAGAAATCCAGTTCCCTGAGAATCATCTAACGCATTTTCAATGATGAAAATAGACTCGCCAATTTTATCCAATGGTGTGTTAATTAGCGATTTATTTGGTTTTCCTATGCACTCAGTGTATGAGTAAAGGATTTCTCTAAAGAGGCGATCACTTTTACCTCGAACCATGCCAATGAAATTAATCCTACCGAAAACAATTTCACTAAAGAAAAAACCCTGATCTTCATTATTTTTTATAAATATCTGATGTTTTTCTAAAATAGATTTGTCGTGATATTTTGATAGATATTCTAATGCGGCATTAACAAGTCCAAATTTCTTCCAAGCGTATATCATAGACCTTGTTTGGCGAATAAAGGCTCTCGAAACATTGACTCTTTCATTGACAACTAAACCAGTTACAACTTGTCTGAAGTTTTGTGAGAAACATCTGGACTTTTCATTGTTAATTTTAAATCCATTCTTTTCAATGATAGAGATAAGTTTTTCACCTAGCTTTAAGTTATTCTCTTTTAATACAGTAGCGATATCTCTGGGAAGCCTGCGTCTAGACTGGGTGAATGAAAAAGTAATATCATCAACATATCTTGTATATGTAGAGCGATTATTTGCAGCTAGCTGATGAAGATCTTTATCAAGCTTATATGCAATCATGTTGGAAATTATAGGGGATGTTGGAGCACCCTGAGGTAATTTTCCGTTCAAGCAACATATATGGGCTAAAACTGTTGCAACAGGTGGTGCAAGATTTAATGGATAAGATTGAAATAAATTTCGCACTCGACCAAAATGCAAAGAGTCAAAGAACCCAAGCAGATCAATATTTAAAACGAATTTTTTACCAACATGCATGGATGCATTTGTTAATATGCTTTTTCCTTGAATGAATCCATGCGCTGATTTTCTAGGGGAGTAAACATTGTTGAGGGATTGAGATATTGCTCTCTGAATTGACTTTAACTTTTTGTTGGGCGCTGAAATCAGCCTTTTATCTCCATTTTTCTTATCTATATAAAAAGGTCTATATAGATTATTTACTGATGGATAAATTAACTCTTGGAGTTCATTATAATTCTGGAATCCCAAGAATAAGGCTAGGGCATCAGTAGAATGACAACACGTAATGCAAGTTGGTTTGACCGGTTTAAGATGTTGTTTCACTGCACTGGGTGAAAGAAAGGTCGCATTTGGCTGTGTCATAGGAAAGTCCAGAATGGTGAAGAAGGGGCGAATATGCTTTCTCTTTTACCATGTGCCGGTGGCAACCGTGACGAGTGCAACCGGGAAAAAGAAACATGTAAATGACCACCGCAGATTAACGGCAGAAAGTTAAACTCTCGCCCCTTCCATTAAAAAACTATCCCAAAAAAACTATAAATCAACGGCATATTGGTGATTATGTTATTTGTATCACACTAAAAGACAAGGTGGGGCGAATTAATCTCCATCCAGCAAGATGGTAGATGCCCTATTGCAGAACGTTATTCGATGGCGAGTGATGCCATCATGTTTCATCTGTGGAAACAAGCGAATAGATATATGCATCAAGGGGCTGTTCATGAAGGAATATGCGGTTTCTCGCTCGACACTCAAAGGTAGCCCCGGCAGCGATGGCAACGGCTTCGCTGGTGGTGTTACCGACTCCCATCACGATCTCCAGCCGAAATAGACCCAACTGTTGAAAACCAAAGTCACGCAGCAGAGCGACCGCTTGCCGTGCGATGCCGTTACCGATGTCCATGCTAGAGATGATCCGCGTCTTATAACCCATGCGGGCATAGTGAGCTACGGTGCCACTTCTCTTGTCATGGCGCGGGGCTGCCAAGTAGCTTGAGGTAATCGCTTAACGAGAATGGCTGAGCAAATTCCTTCATGCCTGCCAGCCTGTCCAGTTCTGCCTGGCCGATTTGCTGCAACTGGTTTTGCTGGGCTGTCGTTAGGGTGGTGGCTCTCGCCTTGATCAAGGTGTCGAGAAAGGTGCGGTCTCCCTCTACTGCTTGATGAAATGCCTTGAGTGCCAGCGCATCGACCTCTGCTGCGGTGCAGCGCTCCATGCTCTTTTCATGCAGATAAATAAGCACGGTGGCCTGTTGTTCTCTCTTCAATGACCAGAATGGATCGCCTTTTTCGGGTAGTGTGGAGCGGTGTTGTGACTTGATCACCTCACAGCGTTCAAACGCCGGATCCAGATCGTGCAGTGACAAGGCCATGCTGCTTTGGCAGACAAAGAGCAGCAGGAGGGCAAATTTACTTGTTGTATGAGGCATGGACACATTTCCAAAATTGAGATTCTTTACCCGTTGAAGACCACGCCATGGGCTCAACGACTTGATTCAACTTGTGGCGCAGGATATTGGGGATCCCCTCCATCGCTTGGCCATATAACTCCCAGTCGTAATCATTGATGTTGTAGACCACATCTTTGGCGCTTCTTGGATCGCTGAAAATTGTATATAGCGGTGTTGCTGAAACAGCGAAGGCCAGTTGATTGGCGCTATCCACCAGTTGATCGATCTGCTCCAGCGCATCGATTGAACGAGAACTTAGTGTCAGTTCTTTGATCGGACAAGTGGCTATGCCCATGATACTCTCCTGTCGACATTGGACATAAATGAAGCCAGATGGATATCATTTATCCATGTGATGGTCAAATCGGAGGTAGATATTTATCATGATGTTATTTGCGGCTGTGCTTATCGCCGGTATCTACCTCTTCTCCGGTTTGGGGAGGTTTGATGAGCGGAGGTTTGTATCAGGAACATCATTGATGCTTCTGTATCTTGTTCTCTATTATATTTTCCCTTCAGATATTGATGGCGGCTCTATCTATTTAGGGCGATTGAGCCAATATCTGCCTCTCTTGTCATATGGACTCATATTATTTGGTGACGCAGTGTCTCCCTTTAACAAGGGAAAAAGTATTCATTGGATTGGTTTATTGGGATTGATCATCTCTTCACTGTATCACTTGATGTTCTTTGTAATCCCATGATGAAGCACAGGTCATGGTGACGGATGGTTCTTAATGACACTACAACGCAGGTGTATACCCCCACAGCCGCCGATTCTTTTACTGACTGACCCCAGTTGTTATACTCCCGCCCCTCAATGCTGGCCGGCCGGGGATTGAGCGCCGTCCGGTGCGATGGCGGGCTGGCCGTTCTGGCTTACCCATTCCCCAACGTATTTATCCTCCCCGGCTCAGCCGGTTGTGCCGAGCCAGTCGCGCCGTCGGCTGTGACGGTGGCCGCGCATAGGCCGCAGGCGCAAGGCCGGCGGGAGGAGCCAGTTCAGCGAGCCCTTGTCGCAAGACGGGGGCTTGTCATTTGGCGTGGGCCCTGACGCCATCATAACAACACACGCACAGACACAACGCAGGATAGATATGGAAAATCATGTAGTTATCGAATCCAAGGGGCGGCTGGCCGCCCTTCGTGGCTGGCTGGAACCCGTGCTGGTTCTGCTGATCCTGGGGGGACTGTTTGGCTATCTGGGTAGCGAGATGGGCCTTTCCGCCATGGTGAACACCCTGTTCAACACGGCGCACCAGCTGCTGCTCAATACCGTGCTCTTTATCATGGGGATCACAGTGCTCTCCGGTGCCCTGAGCCAGCTGTTGAGCGAGTTCGGGGTGATCCGCCTGCTGGAGGTGCTGCTGGCGCCCCTGATGAAGCCGGTGTTTCGCCTGCCGGGTCGCACCGCCCTGGCGGCCCTGATGACTTTCTTCTCCGACAACCCGGCGGTGATCAGCCTCGCCAGGGATAGCCGATTTCGCAAGGGCTTCACCCCCTGGCAGCTGGTATCGCTGACCAACTTCGGCACCGCCTTCGGCATGGGGCTGATCGTGGTGACCTTTATGGCCACCCTGCAACTGCCGGGCGGCGAATCCACCGCCACAGCGGCGCTGATCGGCCTGCTCGGGGCCCTGGTGGGTTCTGTGGTATCCACCCGACTGATGCAGCGGATGATCCGCCCGCTGGTCGGCGAGGTGCTGCCCGAGAGTCTGGAGGGAACCCATGGTCCCAAGCCGGGCCTTCGCAAAGAGGCGGCGCCTGGCTGGCTGCGGGTGCTCAACTCCCTGCTCGATGGCGGCAAATCCGGCGTCGAACTCGGGATGGCGGTGATCCCCGGGGTGCTGATCATCAGCACCTTCGTGATGCTGCTGACCTTCGGCCCGGGGGAGCAGGGTTATACCGGCGAGGCTTTCCAGGGGGTGGCGCTGCTGCCTGTGCTGGCGGCCAAGGCGGGCTGGCTGTTTGACCTGCTGTTCGGCTTCCAGCAGCCGGAGCTGGTCGCCTTCCCGGCCACCTCCCTCGGCGCGGTCGGCGCGGCCATGTCGCTGGTGCCCCCCTTTATCGCCAAGGGGTGGATCACCGGCAACGAGGTGGCCGTGTTCACCGCCATGGGGATGTGCTGGAGCGGCTTTTTGAGCACCCACACTGCCATGCTGGATGCCCTCGGCTATCGTCATCTCACCTCTCGCGCCATCGTGGCCCACACCGTCGGCGGCCTGTGCGCCGGGGTGGCGGCGCACCAGCTCTATCTGCTGCTCGGCTAAGTGGGCAAGGCATAAAAAAAGAGGCTCTTCTGAGCCTCTTTGCATTTCAGCCCCTGCCTGTGTCATCAGGGGGGAAAGGGGCTCAGCCCTGCTCGCCAATCAGGACCTGTTCGATCAGGGCTCCCGGCATCATCTGGCGAATGCCGGCCACCAGCTTCTCTCCGGCCTCATGGAGGGCTTCCAGCGGCATTTCGGGCAGGCTCTCCAGAATGAACCACATCTTGCTGGACTCCACGCTGAGGCGGGTGCGCACCCCCTGCCGCCAGTTCCAGCGCCGGCAGGTGACGCCCTTGTCATCCCGCCAGACCACCTCGCCCGGCTCGGGAGATTCGTGGGCGGTTTCACCCCCCTTGACGGTGTCGAACAGCTCGCTGCCATCGGCCACCACCAGACGGGGGATGCCCTGATAGGCGACCAGGTTCTCCCCGCCGACCGGGATGGCGTACTCGATGCTGATGGCATTGTAGAGATCGACGATGGGGTCGATGCTCGGCAGGCTGCCATCGCGGGCCACCCGCTTCCTCAGCGCCTCGGCGGAGCAGGGGGTGCGCTGCGGCTTGGCACCAAATTTTCTGAACACGTCCGCCCAGGCGCTAAGGTGCGCCTCGGCCCATGGGGCATCCCCCCGCGCCATGGCGGCAAAGGCGCTGTCCAGCGCACGAGCGCCCACGTCGGGATCGCTGATGGCCGCCGCCTGCACAGTGATGCTGAGGGCTCTGAATCCGGGAGCGATGGGAGTGACTTCGGGGGCAATCAGGGGTGTTATCAACGACATAAGGACTCCGGGACAGGTGTTTGAATTAAGAGAGGCAGGGCCACCGAGAACAAGGGACACAAGATACCAAGATGGGCGGACCCGATCTGCGAGCCATCTTGCGGGAAGCGGGATGATAAGAAAATCGACATCATCTTAATGCCAATAAGATTCCCTAATAAATGCGCCGATAAAAGGGGGCTGCCTGCTGCCTCTTATGGCCGCAAGGAGCCAGAGAGCAGGGGGCAAACGGCCTTGCCGCAGTCACTTGCCGCTTGGCGCGCAGGCGGCAGCCTCTGGCCGCCGGTGGCTTGCGGGGAGGGGGGGCTTCCCACTTCAAGAGTCGATGCGGCTCGGTAAATCAGATGGCGGCTCAAGGCGTTAGCCATGGTCGGCGTTTTTTTCGCCATGTTGGCCCCGCTTATGCACTTCTCTTGGCAACACCACCCAGGGCCATCGCCGCGGAGAGATATCATGATGATCAGTACCCTGCTTCCCATCGCCTCAATTGCCCTCAAGCTCGGCAGTCAGTTGCTGAGCGGCAGTGGCAAGACGCAAGCGGCGCCGCAGGCCGCACAGCCGGAGCGCCTGGCCCCCACGGTCCAGAGCCTGTTCCAGCGGCTCGGCATCAAGGATGCCGACAGCGAGCAACACCGTCCCGCCATCAACCACTTTATGAGCGATCTGGTGCAGAGCCTGGGGCAGGAGTTCGGTGGCCAGTCCCTGCCGGATGCCATCGACGCAGCCCGCAGCCAGCTCGCCAATGGCACCCAGGGCACCCGCCTCGATGCGCTGCAGAGCGAACTCGACACCCTCAAGGGCTCCCTGGGTGCAAACAGCCTCAACCTCGATCAGCTGCTTGCCGCCTTTAAACAGACCCTGCCCAACGGTAAGGGGGAGGGGGTCGGCAGGCTGCTCAATGCCAGCGCGTGAGCCTAGATAAATAAAACAAAACGGCAACCTGATGGTTGCCGTTTTGGTTTTTGCTCAAAGGGTTATGCGAGAGGCGATGGCGGGCTTGCCATGTCGCCGGCCAGCTCAGTCAGTCCCTTTACCTGGAGGGCTTCGACTGCACCCAGGCGATCTCCCTCATCCTTGTTCTGGCTCAGCTTGAACTTGCCGACCAGCCGCACTATCTCGATCTCGATGCCGACCACGGCTTGCACCATGGCCTCGAGATAGTCTCGCGGGGCATCCGCCATCTTCCATGGCGCTGGCTCCCCGGCCTCGTGGCGGCGGGTCAGGTTTGCCAGCAGACGGCGTACGAAACGGGCATCGTCGCGCACCCGGATGCGGCCGTGGGCATGCACCACGCTGTAGTTCCAGGTCGGCACCTGTTTATGGTGCGCCTGCTTGCCCGGATACCAGTTGGGGGAGATATAGCCGTCGGCGGCCTTGAAGATCACCAGCACCTCGCCGCCATCCTTGACCTCCTGCCAGAGCGGGTTGTTGCGGGCCACATGGGCGCGCAGGACGCCGTGCTCCCCCTCTTCACCGTCAAATTCGAAGGGCAGGTGGTTGGCATCGAGCCCCTGTTCGCCATGGGTGATCAGGGCGCCCAGCGGATGGGCCAGGATCAATTGATGCAAGGCCTTGGGGTCGGTGGCCGAGAAATGGGGTGGCAGATACATGCAGGTTCCTTCTGGTTGGCGCTGAGATCCATTCAGCCTGGTCAGGGAGGTATGCCCGCTTTGCGCCCTCGGGGCAAGCGAAACAGGCTGATAAGCCGACATAAAAAAGAGGGCTGACGCCCTCTCTTGATGTTCCTGTGCGCTTAGGCGCGTTTGGCCAGCCAGGCTTCGGCGGCGGTAAGGGCCGATTCGATCTGCTCGCGGGCGACACCGCCCTTGGCAACCCGCTTGGCCAGGGTCGCTTCCAGCTCCAGATTGGGATAGACGTCGAAGTCGATCACCGGGCTGAAGCGCTGGAACTCACCGATGGAGAGCTCTTCCAGCGGCTTGTGCACGCTGATGGCGTAGACCACGGTTTCACCGACGATATGGTGCGCCTCGCGAAACGGGATCCCCTTGGCCACCAGGTAGTCCGCGAGCTCGGTGGCGTTGGCGTAGCCGCCCTGGGCTGCCGTCATGGTGCGCTCGCCATTCACTTTCAGGTCGATCAGTACCAGGGCCGCCATGTCGAGGCAGTCGTGCCAGGTATCGAGTGCATCGAACAGCCCCTCCTTGTCTTCCTGCATGTCCTTGTTGTAGGCCAGCGGCAGCGCCTTGAGGCTCATCAGCATGCCCAGCTGGGCGCCGACGACCCGGCCGGTCTTACCACGGATCAGCTCCAGCGCATCCGGGTTCTTCTTCTGTGGCATCAGCGACGAGCCGGAGGTGACCGCATCGGAGAGCTCGACAAAGCCCGCCTCGCCTGTGTTGTAGAAGATCAGATCTTCGGCAAAGCGCGACAGGTGGGTCATGGAGAGGGACGCCACGTGCATCAGTTCCACCACGTGATCCCGATCCGACACAGAATCCAGGCTGTTGCGGGTGGCGCCGGCAAAGCCCATGTCCAGCGCCAGCGCCTCGCGGTCGATGGCATAGGCGGTGCCCGCCAGGGCGCCGCAGCCGAGCGGGCTGGTGTCGAGGCGCTTGAGGGCATCCTGCAGGCGGGAGTGGTCCCGCTCCAGCATCTCCACATAGGCCAGCGCCCAGTGGGCGTAGGTGACCGGCTGGGCGCGCTGCAAATGGGTGTAACCGGGCAGCACGGCGGCCTGATTGGCCCGGGCGGAGGCTACCAGCCCCTGTTGCAGGGCGGTGATGGAGGCGGCCAGCAGCTCACCCTGCGCCTTGCACCAGAGTTTGAGGTCGGTGGCGACCTGATCGTTGCGCGAGCGGCCGGTGTGCAGCTTCTTGCCGAGATCGCCGACCGCGGTGATGAGCTTGCCCTCGACCCAGGAGTGGATGTCTTCGGCATCCGAGCTCAGGATCTGTTGGGGATCCTGCTGCACCGAGGCGAGTAGCACTTCCATCGCCTGTTGCAGCTGCGCCTGCTCGCCCTCGGTCAACACGCCCACTTTTACCAGGGCGCGGGCCCAGGCCATGGAGCCCTGGATATCCTGCTCCGCCAGACGGTAATCGAACCGCAGCGAATCGTTGAACTGCTTGAACCGGCTATCGGCTCCCTGACTGAAGCGTCCACCCCAAAGTGCCATACTGCTCTCCTTGAATGCGTTGTCGGCGGCGCCTGGCCCCCGAGCTTGAAATCGTGCCTTATGTTTGTCCGTATGACTGTGCGGTCGAGATCGATGCGGTAGCCTTTGGCCACGTCATATCAAGTGACTGCGAACCCGTTCCCTCTCCCCCGGGAGAGGGCTGGGGTGAGGGCAATTCCCCCTCATCCCCGACCCTTCTCCCGCAAGGGGAGAAGGGAGATAAATACTTCAGCATCATATTCAAACCGCCCCGTTATCTCACAGACGCGGCCAGGGCGCTGCCGCGTTGGTCACATCCCGCCACTTATGGGTGAGGGGGCCATGCCCCCTCACCGGTATCAGCGGGTCACACCGGGTGATCAACCGTGGGTGTGGTCGCCACCGATGGCCAGATGCTGCTCCTTCATGGCGCGGATCCGGCTGGCCAGGGTGTAGAGACGGATAAAGCCGTCGGCATGGCTCTGGTCGTACACCTCGTCGGCGCCGAAGGTGGCGAAGTCTTCGGAGTAGAGGCTGTTGGGCGACTTCTTCTGGGTCGCGGTGACCTGGCCCTTGTACATCTTCAGTACCACTTCCCCGTCGAGATCCTCGGCGATGGCGTTGGCGGAGGCGAGGATCGCCTTGCACAGGGGGGTGAACCAGCGACCGTCATAGACCAGGTGGGAGAACTCGGCACCGAGTTTTTCCCGCCAGGCGCGGGTCGGTCTGTCCAGCACCAGCTCTTCCACGGCGCGCAGCGCGGCGACCATGACGGTACCACCCGGGGTCTCGTAGCAGCCACGGGACTTCATGCCCACCATCCGGTTCTCGGTGATGTCGATGCGGCCCACACCGTGCTTGCCGGCACGCTCGTTCAGGGTCATCAGGATCTGGTGCGGGCTGAGCGGCTGGTCATCAACGGCCACCACTTCGCCCTTGGCGACGGTCAGCTTGACGTATTCCGGCTGATCCGGGGCCTGCTCGGCAGAGACGGTCCACTGCCACACGGCTTCGGACGGCTCGTTCCAGGTGCTCTCCAGCTCGCCACCCTCGGTGGAGATGTGCCAGGCGTTGGCGTCACGGCTGTAGATCTTCTTCAGGGTCGCCTTGCAGGGGATCTGACGGGCTTCCAGATAGGCCAGCAGATCTTCCCGGGAGCGCATGTCCCACAGACGCCAGGGGGCGATCACTTTCAGCTGGGGCGCCAGGGCGGCGACTGCGCCTTCGAAACGGACCTGGTCGTTACCCTTGCCGGTGCAACCGTGGGAGATGGCGTCGGCACCCTCGGCCAGCGCGGCCTCGACCATGGCCTTGGCGATCACCGGACGGGCCATGGAGGTGCCCAGCAGGTAGGTGCCCTCGTAGACGGCGCCGGTCTTCAGGGTCGGGTAGACGTACTCTTTGACGAACTCTTCGCGCAGATCCTTGATGATGCACTTGGTGGCGCCGGAGGCGATGGCCTTCTGCTCGATCCCTTCCAGATCGTCGCGCTCCTGACCCACGTCGGCGACGAAGGCGATGATCTCGGCGTCATAATGCTCCTTGAGCCAGGGAATGATGGCCGAGGTATCCAGTCCGCCCGAGTAAGCCAGTACTATCTTGTTGATTCCACTCATTTTACTTCTCTCCGTGATGATTCGATAAAGGGTTGTGATTCGGGTTGAGGACCGTTATTTGCCGCACGCCTGGCCGCCCAGCAGGGTCAGCAGCACGGCGTTCTGGATATGCATCCGGTTTTCCGCCTCATCCATGATGAGGGAGGCCGGGCCATCCATGACTTGCGAGGTGATCTCCAGCTCCCGGTGCGCCGGCTGGCAGTGCAGCACGTGCTGGATGCCGGTGCGATCGAGCAGGGCCTGGTTGATCTGGTAGGGCATGAAGAGGTCGGTGACCTGCTCCATCGGGGTGCTGTCGCCCATCGACACCCAGGTATCGGTGTAGGCCACGTCGAACCCTTCGATATCCGCCACGTCATCGCTGATGTGGATGGTCGCGCCTGACTGGGCCGCCAGTGCCTGGGCCTGCAGGAAGATCTGGGTATCCGGGCCGTGGCCTTTGGGGCAGATCAGGGTGACGTCGGTGCCGAGCGTCGCCCCCAGCAGCAGCAGGGAGTGGCTGACGTTGTTGCCATCGCCGAGATACGCCAGCTTCACCTTGGACAGATCGTCGTAGTGCTCGGCGATGGTCATGAAGTCCGCCAGCCCCTGGCAGGGGTGGTAGAGGTTGCACAGGCTGTTTACCACGGGCACGCTGCCGTGTTCGGCCAGCTCGATCAGGGTCTGGTGATCGAACACCCGGGCGACTATGGCGTCACACCAACGCGACAGGTTGGCGGCAAAATCCTTCACCGACTCGCGCTTGCCGAGCGCACCGTTCTGCTGGTCCAAATAGACGCTGTGGCCGCCCAGCTTGGCGATGCCGATGTCGAAGGTGACCCGGGTGCGCAGGGAGGGCTTCTCGAACAGGGTGACCACGCTCTTGCCCGCCAGTGCCTGGCCGTACTTTTTCGGATCGGCCTTGACCGATTTGCCCAGCGCGATCAGCGCTTCGATTTGCGATTTGTTCAGGTCGCTGTCTTTCAGAAGATGTTTCATGGCAGTGTCCTTTTTCATTGATCTCAAATCGCAACCTGGGTGCCGACCGCACCGCCCGCCAGCAGCTTGAGCAGCTGATCCGGGTAGCGCCAGCTGGCAACACAGACCGGCTTGCCCAGGGTCTCGGCGGCGTGCAGGGCCGCCTTCACCTTGACCGCCATGCCGTCGGCGATGACGCCCTTCTCCATCAGATCGAGGGCGGTGGCCTTGTTCAGCTGGGGCACCAGCTTGCCCTTGCCATCCAGGATGCCGCTCACGTCGGAGAGCATCACCAGATCGGCGCCGAGGGCCTCGGCAATGGCGGTGGCCGCCTGATCCGCGTTGACGTTCATCAGCTGGCCATCGGCGGTGATGCCGATGGAGCTCACCACCGGCAGGAAGCCCTGGCCCAGGATGCCGGCCACCAGCGCCGGGTTGCCCGGCTGGCAGTCACCAACCGCGCCGAGATCCGGATCGAGTTGGGTCACCTGGCACAGACCACCATCGGCGAGGCAGAGCCCCACCGCCGGGATGCCGGTGGCGATGGCCTTGGCCATCATCATCTTGTTGGCGGTGCCCGCCAGCGCGCCGGCGATAAAGGGGATCTGATCGAACGGGGTCACCCGCAGGCCGTTCTTCTTGCTGGAGGTGAGCCCCAGCCCCTTGAGCAGGTCGTCCACCAGGCAGCCGCCGCCGTGCACCAGCACCAGGGGTCTGTGCTGCTCGTCCAGAAATGTCTTGAGGGTGGCGAACAGGGCGGTCAGCGCCTCGTCGTTCTCGATCAGGGCGCCGCCCAGCTTGATGACCAGAGTCTGTTTGTCCATCGTTGCGATCCTTCCTTGAGTCTTTAAATCAGGCCCTGGCCTGCGTCGAAACCGAATTTGATATTTATGCACTGCATCGCCTGGGAGGCGGCACCCTTGAGCAGGTTGTCGATGGCAGAGACCACCACCAGCATGTTGCCCTGTTGTTGCCAGGCGATGTCGCAGTAAGGGGTACCCGCCACCCCGCGGATGGAGGGCATCTGGCCGGTGAGGCGCACCAGCGGCTTGCCTTCGTAGGCTTTGAGGTAGGCCTGATCCACCTGGGCCGGCGTCACGCCGTCCGCCAGCTGCACATAGATGGTGGCCAGGATGCCGCGCACATAGTTGCCAAGGTGGGGCTGGAACAGCACCTCCTTGCCGAGGTGGTGGCTGATCTCCGGCTGGTGCCTGTGATTGAAGGTGCCGTAGGGATTGAGGCTCACCTCGCAGAAGCTGGTGTTGATGGCCGCCTTGCGACCGGCCCCGGAGACCCCGGAGACCGCATTGATGATGGGCTGCCACCCCTTGGCGATGAGGCCGGCCTGCTGCAGCGGCTTGAGGGCGCACAGGGACGCGGTCGGATAGCAGCCGGGTACGGCGACAAGCTGGGCGGCCTGGATGGCCTGTGCATTCCACTCCGCCAGACCGTAGGCGGCCTGATCCAGCCACTGCTGGCTGTCGTGGGTGAAGCCGTAGAAGGAGGCGTAGAAATCCTGATCCTTGACCCGGAAGGCGCCGGAGAGATCGAACACCGGCAGCCCCTTGGCCAGGAACCTGGGCGCCAGCTCTGCGCTCACCTCATGGGCGGTGGCCAGCAGCACCAGGTCAGCCTGGGTCAGGATCCGGGTCATGCCATCCTCGTCCAGCGGCAGCAGCGGCTGATCCAGCTTGCCGACCCACTGGGGATGCAGAGAGGAGAAACGCTTGTGGGCGTCCTGGCTACCGGCCGAGACATAGAGCCCGAACAGCTTGAGTTGTGGATGGTTCTGGACCAGTGCGGCCAGTTCGGCTCCCGCGTAGCCACTGGCACCGACGATAACGGTGTTAAGCATTGTTGAGTATTCCAAGTCAGAGTTCGAATTTCACAGCGTGGTGCTGCGAGGCAAGGGGTGGTCAATCGCCCCTTTGGTGCAACTGGTGCGGAGGGGCAATTCAGGCGGGGTTGTGTCGTCGGTTATAGATCAGGTGACAGAACATTAACTTTCCCTTACAACTAGTAGCCTTTGTCGGTGGGCTGCGTATCCTGTTAAACTTGCAGCATATTCATGCATTCACATTGCATTTGTATTTTCTAACAGAAACGTTTCGGGGACGCAAGGAGGAGCGGGTGGCCAATCTGGATTTTTTTTCTCTCTACAAGAACATTATTGCGATTCCCTCCATCAGCAGCACGGATCCCAAGTGGGATCAGAGCAACGAGGCGGTGATCCGGCTGCTGGCGGACTGGTTCACCCAGCTCGGCTTTCGCTGCGAGGTCACCGCCCTGCCTGAGCTGCCGGGCAAGTTCAACCTGGTGGCGACTTATGGTCAGGGGGAAGGAGGGCTGCTGCTGGCGGGCCACACGGACACTGTGCCATTCGATGAGGGAGGCTGGCGCAAGGATCCCTTCAAGGTGACTGAAGAGGGCAACCGCCTCTATGGCCTTGGTACCATCGATATGAAGGGCTTCTTTGCCTTTATCGTGGAAGCGCTGAAAGAGATAGACCTCAAGACTCTCGACAAGCCACTGCGCATTCTGGCGACTGCCGATGAGGAGACCACCATGGCGGGCGCGCGCGCCATCGCGGCGGCGGCCGAGCTCAAGCCGGACTACGCGGTGATCGGTGAGCCCACCGGGCTGGTGCCTGTGGTGGCTCACAAGGGGCATATGTCGGAGGCGATCCGCATCACAGGCAGGAGCGGCCACAGCTCGGATCCCGCCAATGGCGTCAATGCGCTGGAGATCATGCATCAGGCCATGGGCCAGGTGCTCAAGCTGCAACACAGCCTGAAAGAGAAATACGCCGACCATCGCTTTGCGGTGCCCCAGCCGACCCTGAATCTCGGCTACATCCAGGGGGGCGACAGCCCGAACCGTATCTGCGGCTGCTGCGAGCTGCATATCGACATGCGACCCACCCCGCAGGTAGGGCCGGATGAGCTGATGGGGATGCTGAAAGAAGCGCTCTCCCCCATCGAGATCCACCAGCCGGGCTGCCTGCACCTGCAGCACCTGCACGAGCCCATCCCCGCCTATGCTTGCGCAGATGACTCGGAGCTGGTGCGCGAAGCCGAGAAGGCGAGCGGCCGGGTCGCCGAATCCGTGAACTACTGCACCGAGGCCCCCTTTATCCAGCAGTTGGGATGCCAGACAATAGTGCTGGGTCCGGGCCACATCGCCCAGGCGCACCAGCCGGACGAGTATCTGGACCTCTCCTTCGTCAAGCCGACCACGGCGGTGCTGCAGCACCTGATCCGCCGTTTTTGCCTGTGACGGGCACGGCGCAAAGAGCAGAACATTTGTAAGTAAGTTACATAACAAGCCGCGCCTGGAGAGGTGATGGAAATACATCTTCTGAATCGGCCTGTTATTTGACCTTGCGCAGACAATCTGGGTAGATTGTCACCCTAAGATGACGGAGCATATGTTGTAATCGCACAACAATAAGTGAGGCTGTCATGCACCCCGGGACGGGTGTCAGGCACCAACAAGATAAGGATGTGGAATGAACGAAAAGTACGCCGCACTACGCGCCAACGTAGGCATGCTGGGTCAACTGCTGGGCAAGTCCATCAAGGATCATCAGGGTCAGGCCTTCCTCGACAAGATCGAAACCATTCGCCAGCTGGCCAAGTCCTCCCGCAAGGGCAATGAGGCCGATCGGGAACGTCTGCTCGATACCCTGCGCACCCTCTCCGACGACGAGCTGCTGCCGGTGGCCCGCGCCTTCAGCCAGTTCCTCAATCTGGCCAACGTGGCAGAACAGTTCCACACCATCTCCCGTCGCTGCGAAGAGCAGACCTGCACCCCGGATCCGCTGGAGTTGATGTTCGACAAGCTGAAAGCCTCCAACCTGTCGCAGGAGGCCATCATCCAGGCGGTGCGCGAGCTGGATATCGATCTGGTGTTGACTGCGCACCCCACCGAGGTGACCCGCCGCACCCTGATCCACAAGCATGTGCAGCTTAACGACTGCCTGGAGGCGCTGGAGCTCTCCGACCTGCTGCCCCGCGAGCGGGACAAAATCCTCAATCGCATCGAACAGCTGATCAATCAGGCCTGGCACACCAACGAGATCCGCGAGCAGCGCCCGACCCCGGTGGACGAAGCCAAGTGGGGCTTTGCCGTGGTGGAAAACAGCCTGTGGCCGGCCATTCCCGAATTCATGCGCAATCTGGACGAGCGGCTGCAACATCACCTGGGTGTGCGGCTGCCGCTGGATGCCGCGCCGGTCAAGTTCACCTCCTGGATGGGCGGTGACCGCGACGGCAACCCCTTCGTCACCGCCAAGGTGACCGCCGAAGTGCTGGAGCTGGGCCGCTGGATGGCGGTAAGCCTGTTCTACAAGGACATCAAGGAGCTCACCTCCGAGCTTTCCATGTCCGACTGCACCGAGGCCGTGCGCGAGCGGGTAGGGGATCATCCCGAGCCCTACCGCGCCCTGGTGCGCGAGCTGCGCGAGGCGCTGCGCGAAACCAAGGAACACCTGACCGCCAAGGTGCAGGGTCAGGTGAGCGAGAGCCGCGACCTCATCAAGACTACCGCTCAGTTGCGCGAGCCGCTGGAGCTCTGCTACCACTCCCTGCACGCCTGCGGCATGGGCAACATCGCCGACGGCATGCTGCTGGATGTGCTGCGCAAGGTCGCCTGCTTCGGCATCCATCTGGTCAAGCTGGACATCCGTCAGGATGGCGAGCGCCACGGCCAGGTCTTCTCCGAACTGACCCGCTATCTGGGCATGGGTGACTACGCCGAGTGGAGCGAGGATGACAAGCAGGCCTTCCTGCTGAGCGAGCTCAACTCCCGCCGCCCGCTCATCCCCCACGATTGGGAGCCGAGTGCCGAGACCCGCGAGACTCTGGATACCTGCCAGGTGATCGCCGGCCACGACCCGGATGCGTTCGGCATCTACATCATCTCCATGGCCGGTGCGCCGTCCGATGTGCTGTCGGTGCAACTGCTGCTCAAAGAGGCTGGCTGCAAGTTCCGCATGCCGGTCGCCCCGTTGTTCGAGACCCAGGATGACCTGATGGCGGGCACCGCCGTGATGGCGCGCCTGCTGTCGGTGGACTGGTATCGCGGCTATATCCAGGGTCGCCAGTACGTGATGATCGGCTACTCCGACTCTGCCAAGGATGCGGGGATGATGGCCGCGGGCTGGGCCCAGTACGCCGCCATGGAGTCTCTGGTGGGGCTGGCCGAGGCCAACAACATTCGCCTCACCCTGTTCCATGGCCGCGGCGGTACCGTCGGCCGTGGTGGCGCGCCGGCTCACCAGGCCATTCTCTCCCAGCCGCCGGGATCCCTGCGCGGGGGACTGCGAACCACAGAGCAGGGGGAGATGATCCGCTTCAAGTTCGGCCTGCCCAAGGTGGCCATCAAGAGCCTGGAGCTCTACACCAGCGCTGTGCTGGAGGGGAACCTGCTGCCGCCGCCCAAGCCCAAGGAGTGCTGGCGCGAGGTGATGGAGCAGCTGGCCGCCGACTCCTGCGAACACTACCGCAGTATCGTGCGCGGTCATGCGGACTTCGTGCCCTACTTCCGTGCCGCTACTCCGGAGATGGAGCTCGGCAAGCTGCCGCTCGGTTCCCGTCCGGCCAAGCGCAAGCCCAACGGCGGCGTCGAGAGTCTGCGCGCCATTCCGTGGATCTTCGCCTGGACCCAGAACCGCCTGATGCTGCCGGCCTGGCTCGGTGCCCACAAGGGGCTGCAACAGGCCATCGATGGCGGCAAGCTCGAGGTGCTGGCAGAGATGAGCGCCCAGTGGCCCTTCTTCCGCACCCGTCTCGAGATGCTGGAGATGGTGTTCCTCAAGGCGGACGCCTGGCTCGCCGAGTATTATGACACCCGTCTGGTGCCCAAAGAGCTGTGGGGCCTCGGCCAGCAGCTGCGTCAGGAGCTCGCCGAATCCATCGAAGTTGTGCTGAAACTGAGCCCGCGCGGGGACCTGCTGGAGGATCAGCCCTGGATCAAGGAGTCCATCAAGCTGCGCAACCCCTATACCGACCCGCTCAACGTGCTGCAGGCCGAGCTGCTCAACCGCTCCCGCAACCACCCGGAGACCCTGCACCCCGAGCTGGACAAGGCGCTGATGGTCACCATCGCCGGTATCGCCGCAGGGATGCGCAACACCGGTTGATGACGCTGGCGACGCGAGCCGCGTTCAGCCGGTTTGCATAATGCCAAAGGGCGCCGACAAGGCGCCCTTTTCCATGTTCAGATGCTGATAAAGTCAGCCTGTTACGCAGGCTCAAGCACGGGCGTGCAGTCAACCCGGGTCATGCTTCCCGCTTCGATGATGAAGAAGGCATCCTGTGGCAGATCCTGCTGCCAGGTGGCCTCCTCATCGAGCCCGAGCAGCATGCCGCGCAGCACTACGCCGGTCAGGCCGTGGCTCACTACCACCACGTCCTCATCCTCTGGCAAGCCGGCCAGCCAGTCGGCCAGGCGGGCCCGCACTCCGTCACACGGCTCGCAGCCGGGGGCCTGCAAGTACCAGTCACGGCGCTCAAGCAGATCGGGCTGGGCGGCCAGCAAGTCAGGGATGGTGCGCTGCTCCCACTCCCCGAGAGAGAACTCCCGCACCCTGGGCTCAGGCACTATCTGGTCGGCCGGATAGTCCAGCTCGCCGCAGACGATGGCGGCGGTCTGCATGGCCCGCCCCAGATCGCTGGCATAGACCCGGTAGGGGCGGCCAGCCAGATGCTGTGCCAGGCGTTGTCCGACGCCTCTGGCCTGCGCTTCACCGCGCCCGGTCAATGCCGAGTTGCAATGCCCTTGCAGCTTCTGCTGTGCATTGAACAGGGTCTCGCCGTGTCTCAGCACCATGATTCTTCTCGCCATTCACTCCTCCGGCAGTTTTCTTGGGGAGGGAAAAACTACCCCAGGCGCGACGCGATGGCAAAAGCGGGATTTTGAGTCAAAACTGACCGCATTCGCCGGCCCGCACCCGGGGGACACAAATTGTGTGGCAGCCTGCCCCGGCTTGCATCCCCTGCCATGCAGGCGCAGACTCTCTGGTCTTGTTTTGACTCAAGGCATTTATCATGACTCCTGCCATCAACCTCTTGAAGAAGCTCAAGATCCCCCACAAGCTCTACCCTTACGAGTGCGAAGCCCACGACGATTTCGGCAAGCATGCCGCGACCCAGCTCGGCCTGCCGGAGGCCCAGGTGTTCAAGACCCTGATCGCCCACCACGACAAGCAGGCGGTGGTGGCCATCGTCCCCTCGTCCGGCATGTGCAGCCTGAAACAGCTGGCCAAGGCCACCGGCCTCAAGAAGGTGGAGATGATGAAGCCGGCGGAGGCGGAGAAGCTGACCGGCTACAAGGTGGGTGGCATCAGCCCGCTGGCCCAGAAGAAGCTGCTGCCTACCGTGCTCGACGAGTCGGCCATGCAGTTTGACGAGATTCTGGTGAGCGGCGGCAAGCGTGGCCTTTCGGTCGGCGTGGCACCCCAGGACATGCTGACCCTGATGAAGTGGATTGCCGCTCCCATCGGGGAAGAGCAGTAAGCGACGCTTCTCACCCGGACCGGGTGGCGGTCTGCCGTGTGCTCAGGCCAATAGAGGCCCGGGTTGCCATGGCGAGTAGGGCAGGGCGGCGATAGAGGGACACCAGTGGCTACACTTGTGGGTGTCTCTCTTGCCAAGGTCCAGTTTATGGTGTTGCCGCGTTTGATGTTTGCCTCCCTGCTCTGCTTGTTGCCGGTGATGGCACAGGCTGCCACCCTTTTCACCTATATAGGCCCGGAGAGCGAGCAGGACCCCCACACCACCTATGACAGGGAGCTGCTGCGCCTCGCCCTCGACAAGACTCGCGACACCTTCGGCGACTACGAACTGGTTCCTGCGCCCACCATGACCAAGGCGCGAGCACGTCTGAGCATGGATCTCAATCTGCTGCCCAACCTGATGGTGATGGATAGCTACAGCAGCGCTCGCGAGGGAGAGGGATTGGCCTATGTCCGTTTCCCCATTCACCTCGGCATCGTCAGCTACCGGATCTGCTTCGTCAGCCCGCAGCAACAGGCGGCCGTCACCCGGGTGACCAGCCTCAAGGCGCTGCAGCCATTTACTTTCGGTCAGGGCAAGGGGTGGCTGGATATCGAGATCCTGCGCCGCTCGGGCCTGCAGGTGCTGGAGGTGGATGGTTACGAGAAGCTGTTCAAGATGGTGTCCCGCGGTCGTTTCGATCTGTTTTGCCGCGGGGTGAGCGAGCTTCGCAACGAGTTGCTGACCCATCAGGGGGTGACCGATCTCACCGTCGATGACAGCCTGTTGCTTTACTACCCACTGCCACGGGTCTTTTATACCAACGGGAAAAACGGTGAGGCCATCAAGCGGGTCGAGCTGGGGCTGCAACTGGCCTGGCAGGATGGTTCGCTGCAGGCGCTGTGGCGCGGCAGCTTCGGCCCGGCCATCGACTTTGCCAAGCTGCCGCAGCGCCACCTGATCCGGCTGGATAATCCCTTCCTCAAGGGGATCGGCTTCGATTACCGCCCCTACTTCTACAACCCGATGACGGATCGTTTCGGCGATCAGTGAGGCTGATGGCGCTCACGGCAGAGCGCCAGCCAGGCCTCTGCAGTGCGGGAGAGGTAACGCTCCTTCGGCCAGATCACCCCGAGCCGCCAGCTCAGCTCTGGCGCCAGCGGGCGCAGCACCAGCCCGTCCGGGGTCAGCCTGCGGCAGACTGGCTCGGGCAGGAAGGCCACCCCCATGCCGCTGCGCACCATGGCGATGAGAAAGTCCCACTGGCTGCTGCGGGCCGCTACCTGGGGCTCGAAGCCGGCCAGCTGGCAGGCCTGCTCCAGCCGCTCGCTCAGGGTGAAGGCCCGGGTGTAGAGCAGAAAGGGCTCATCTTGCAGGGCATCGAGTCGAAGCGGAGCGTCGCCGTGCCAGCGGGGCAGATTCGGCAACACCACCCGGATCGGGTAGCAGTCCAGATCCAGGGTACTGAGGGCAGCTTCCTCCCTGGTCGGCAGCATGGTGATGGCCAGATCCAGCTCTCCCTCCAGCACCGCCTGTTCGATGCGGCGTCCACCATACTCCACCAGGCTCAGCTCCACGCCGGGATAACGGGTCCGATAGGCGCGGATCAGATCCGCATAGACATGGCCCACCATGGGGGGAATGCCAAGGGTGAGGCGGCCGTACTTCAGGCTCTGCAGGTCGGCCAGCTCGTCTTCCAGCTGCTGCATCTCGGCGAGTATGGTCTGGGCGCGGTTGAACAGCACCCGGCCGCTGTCGGTCAGGGTGAAGCGGCGCCCCTCCCGGTTGAGCAGGGGCTGGCCCAGCTCCTCCTCCATGTTGCGGATCATCTTGCTGATGGTGGGCTGGGTGACGAACAGCTTTTCCGAGGCGCGGGTGAAACTCTGCTCCCGCACCAGTTCGACGAAGTAGCGCAGGGCCCGGATATCCATGGATTTCCCTCTGGTTGGCGTGTGTCTGACCGGGTTATCCTAACATGCCAATTTGGCATGATTTTGATAATTTAAATTCATTTTTTGCAGGTTTACCGTCTCTTTATACTGTGACCCAGTTCACAGAAAGACGACGATAATGAAAGCCCTCTGCATTCGCTGGTTCCAGACTCCCTTCCAAATCGCCCTGCTGGCCCTTGTCTGGCTGCTGGCCGATACTGCCGTGCGCACCCTGCACATTCCGCTCCCCGCCAACCTTACCGGTATGCTGTTGCTGCTGGCCTGCATCCTGCTCGGGGTGGTCAAGGCACAGTGGTTTGAGGCCGGTGCCCGCTGGCTGTTGGCGGAGATGCTGCTGTTCTTCGTGCCCGCCGTGGTGGCGGTGGTCAACTATCAGGAGCTGTTGCTGCAGGAGGGGTGGCGCATCATGGTGGTGCTGCTGGTCAGCACCACGCTGGTGCTTGGCACCACGGCCCTGGTGGTGGACCGGGTCTATCGCCTCGAGCTGAAACTGGCCCGCCGGAGTCGTCGCCATGTCTGATACCCTGCTCGGCTTCGTCTGTTTCGCCCTGACCCTGATCTTCTACTACGCCAGCAAGTGGCTCTATGGCAAAAAGCGCATCCTGCCCCTGATGCCCCTGCTGCTGGCGCCCACCCTGCTGGTGGCGGTGGTCTTGCTGTTCCACATTCCCTACCGGGACTACATGGCCGAATCCCACTGGCTGCTCTGGTTGCTGGGGCCGGCGACCGTGGCCTTTGCGGTGCCCGTCTACGAGAATCGCCGGCTCATTCGTCGGCACTGGCTCTCTCTTTCGGTGGGGGTGGTGGCCTCCGTCATCATGGCGGTGGGCAGCACCGTCTTGCTGGCCCGCTGGCTGGATCTCTCTGACATGTTGCAGCGCAGCTTGGCGATGCGCTCCATCACCACTCCGTTTGCGGTGGAGGCGACCCGCGCCATCGGTGGCGAGAGCGATCTCACCGCCCTGTTCGTGGTGCTGACCGGGGTGATCGGCATGGCGGTCGGCGAGAGCGTGCTCACCGTGCTGGCCATTCGCAGCCGGCTCGGCAAGGGGGCCGGGTTTGGTGCCTCGGCCCATGGTGCCGGCACCGCCAGGGCTTACCAGATGGGCAATGAGGAAGGGGTGGTCTCCAGCATGGTGATGATGATCGCTGGCATGGTCACCGTGCTGCTGGCGCCCCTGCTGGGCAAGATCTTCTGGTAAGGAGAGGCGTGCCTCCTCGGGCAGTACTCGGCGCTACACTCAAAGCAGTGCGCCCGGGACGAGCCATATGACCAACCATCGCCTTGCTCTCTGTTGTCTGCTCTTCTGCAGCCTGTTTTTCGCCAGCCCAACCCGGGCTGGCGATGTCTTTACCCATATCAGCCCGGAGAGTGAACGGGATATGCGGGCTCTCTATACTCACGACCTGCTGCAACTGGCGCTGGAGAAGACCCGCGATAGCCACGGTGATTACGAGCTGCGGCTGGCACCACCGATGAACCGGGTGCGGATGCGCCAAGCTATGAAAGCCAACCTCTATCCCAACCTGTTCGCCTCCGATACCCCGCAACCGGCGGCGATCAGTGACTCCCTCGATTATGTGCGATTCCCGGTGGAGCTGGGTCTGCTCGGTTACCGCATCTGTTTTGTCAGCCCGCAGCAGGCACAGGCGGTGGCGAACGTGAGTACCCTGGCCCAGTTGCGGCAGTTTGTGCACGGCCAGGGGCGTGGTTGGCAGGATGTGGCCATTCTGCGCAATGCCGGCTTGCGGGTGCAGGAGGTCGACAGCTATGAGCGGCTGTTCCGGCTGGTCGCCCGCGGTCGGGTCGATCTGTTTTGCCGCGGGGTGAATGAGGTGTTCATCGAACAGACACAACACAGGGATCTGCCGGGGCTCACCGTAGATCGACGCCTGGTGCTGCACTATCCCTTTCTCCATCTCTTTTACACCAACAAGGCCAATCAGGCGGCGATCCAGCGCATCTCGGAGGGGATCCGGCTGGCCTGGCAGGATGGCTCGTTGCAGCGGCTCTGGCTGCATCACTTCAAACCTTCCCTCGACCAGGCGAAGCTGGATGGAAGGCTGCACCTCGAACTGTCCAATACCTTGCTCAAGGAGATGGATTTCGACTATCGCGCCTACTACTACGATCCGTTCAAAGGGCAGTTCGGTCCCGGCTTGCCCTGACAGGGGTTGGCCGCCAGCCATGAAAAAGGGGAACCTCGCGGTTCCCCTGTTTGCATTCGTTGTCGGTTACAGCATCTGCTTGAGGCGATAGAGCAGATCCAGCGCCTGGCGCGGGGTGAGCTCGTCCGGGCGCACCGCTTCCAGCTCCTCCACCACCGGATGGCTCTGGGGCGGCAGGGCGACCGGGGCCAGGCGCACTTCGCCGGCGGCCACCGGGGTGGCGCTCTCCAGCTCGTGCAGCTTGTGACGGGCCTGCTGGATCACCGATTTGGGCACTCCCGCCAATGCCGCCACTTGCAGGCCGTAGGAGCGACTGGCCGCCCCCTCCTGCACCGCGTGCATAAAGGCGATGGTGTCGCCGTGCTCCACCGCATCGAGATGAACGTTGGCAAGCCCTTCCATCAGCTCCGGCAAACGGGTCAGCTCGAAGTAGTGGGTGGCGAACAGGGTGTAGGCGCCGATCTTGCTTGCCAACTGCTCGGCACAGGCCCACGCCAGCGACAGGCCGTCATAGGTGCTGGTGCCGCGGCCGATCTCGTCCATCAACACCAGGCTGCGGGCAGTGGCGTTGTTGAGGATGTTGGCGGTCTCGGTCATCTCCACCATAAAGGTGGATCGGCCCGATGCCAGGTCATCGGATGCCCCGATGCGGGTGAAGATACGGTCGATGGGGCCGATGCGGGCGCTGTCGGCAGGCACGAAGGCGCCGATATGGGCCAGCAGCACGATCAGCGCGGTCTGGCGCATATAGGTGGACTTACCCCCCATGTTGGGGCCTGTGATGATCAGCATCCGCCGTTCCCGCTCGAGCCGGATCGGGTTGGCGATAAAGGGGTCTGTCATCACCTGCTCCACCACGGGGTGGCGGCCCGCCTCGATCAGGATCTGATCCTCGTCGATGAGGGTCGGGCAACGGTAGTCGAGGGTCTCGGCCCGCTCCGCCAGGTTGGCCAGCACGTCCAGCTCAGCCAGGGCGGCGGCCGATTCCTGCAGCTCGCCCAGGTGCGGCAGCAGATCATCGAGCAGCTCCTCGTAGAGGCGTTTTTCCAGCGCCAGCGCCTGGGCCTGGGCGGTGAGCACCTTGTCCTCGTACTTCTTCAGCTCGTCGATGATGTAGCGTTCGTTGTTTTTCAGCGTCTGGCGGCGGATGTAGTGAGCCGGCACCAGGTGGCTGTTGGCACGGCTCACCTCGATATAGAAGCCGTGCACCTTGTTGTAACCCACCTTTAGGGTGTTGATGCCGGTCAGCAGCCGTTCGCGCTCCTCGATGCGGGCCAGGCTGGCGGTAGCGCCGTTGGCGAGATCCCGCAGCTCGTCCAGCTCGGTGTTGAACCCTTCGCGGATGACGCCGCCATCGCGAATGAGTACGGGTGGCACCTCCATCACGGCGCGTTCCAGCAGGTCGAACAGCTCGGGGAAGGTGCTGGCCCGCTCGCGCAGCTGCTGCACCGCCTCGTGCTCGCTGCCCGCAAGCAAGCGCTGCAGTTCCGGCAGCTGGGCGAAGGCCTGGCGCAAACGGGTGAGGTCGCGCGGGCGGGCAGAGCGCAGGGCCAGGCGCGCCAGCACCCGTTCCACGTCGCCGACCTGGCGCAGCAAACCGCCCAGCTCGTCATAAAGGTTCTGCTCGATAAGCTCCTTGATGGTGCTCTGGCGACCTTTCAGGATCACCCGGTCGCGGATCGGCTGGTGGATCCAGCGTTTGAGCAGCCGGCTGCCCATGGGGGTAGCGGTGCAGTCCAGCACGGCGGAGAGGGTGTTGTCGTGGCCGCCGGCCAGATTCTGGGTCAGCTCCAGATTGCGGCGGGTGGCGGCATCCATGATGACGGCGTGATCGGGCTGCTCGAGGCGCACGTTGCGGATATGGGGCAGGGCAGTGCGCTGGGTGTCTTTCACGTACTGCATCAGGCAGCCGGCGGCGCACAGGGCGGTCTCGCTCTGCTCGACCCCAAAGCCTACCAGATCCTGGGTACCGAACTGCTGGCACAACAGCTTGCGGGCGGTGCCGAGCTCGAATTCCCACTCCGGGCGGCGGCGCAGGCCACGGCGACCCTCGACGTGGTGCAGGAATTCGAACGATTCGGGGTAGAGCAGCTCGGCCGGATTGGTGCGCTGCAGCTCGGCCAGCAGGGTCTCTTCCTTCTCGAACTGGTTGATGAAGAAACGGCCCGAGCCTATGTCCATGGTGCCATAGCCGAAGCGGCGACCATCGTGATAGACGGCGGCGATCAGGTTGTCCTGCCGCTCGCTGAGCAGCGCCTCGTCGGAGACGGTGCCCGGGGTGATGATGCGAATGACCTTGCGCTCCACCGGCCCCTTGCTGGTGGCGGGATCCCCCACCTGCTCGCAGATGGCAGCGGATTCGCCGAGCTGCACCAGCTTGGCCAGATACCCCTCGATGGCGTGATAAGGCACGCCCGCCATGGGGATGGGACTGCCCGCCGACTGACCACGCTTGGTCAGGGAGATGTCGAGCAGTTGGGAGGCCTTGCGGGCATCGTCGTAGAACAGTTCGTAGAAGTCGCCCATCCGGTAGAACAGCAGGATCTCCGGGTTCTCGGCCTTAAGGGTCAGATACTGCTGCATCATAGGTGTGTGTTGCTGTAGATTTTCTATTGTTATCAATGTCTGCTCGTCGTTAAGTTACTGTTCTTAAACTGTCTTTATTCTTTGTTAAAGCTCAGCATGGTTCAGTTTGTCTCACCTAAGCTCACTGAATCTTGCTTCAAAGCGTAGGCTAAAGCGTAGGTTTGTGTGATGATGAACGTGATTAGAATGAAAACCTACGCTTTTCTCTCATAAAAAACGATATGAAAGGATGTAAGTGATGGCTGCGCCCCAGAATAGCAAACCGCTTTCTTACAAGGCAATTGAGTCGATGAAGCCAGGAGACAAAGATAAAGTCGACATCGGTGATTACCGAGGATTGCGAGTAGCGTGCGGGAAAACGGGAAAGAAAAGCTTTTACTACCGCTACAATGACCCTTTGAATCCGCGTAAACAAAAGCAAGTCACCTTAGGTGTCTTTCCTGCCATGTCATTGGAGGAGGCAAGGACCAAGTTCAAGGAATTGAAGCTCATGAGGCATCAAGGTGTCTGTCCGGCTACAGAGCTGAGCGCAGTTAAAGTCAAGCTCGAGCAGGAACCTGAAGTCGTTGCACCGTTTACCATCACTGACATGATCGAGCTTTACCTTACTGAGCACATCGAAGATCGGCACGCCAAGGAAGGAGGAATTTTACCTGGAGCCCGTAAACCCAAAGGGCAAGCAGAAACACGAAGGACTCTCTATAACGATCCTGTGCGTGTATTCGGAGAGAGTTTAGCCACGGAGGTGCTAGCTAACGATATCGTGGCTTTGATCATGGAGATTGTTGCGCGGGGAGCGAATGTTCAAGCTGGTAGTGTTCTGCGTGAGCTATCAGCTGCTTTCGATTATGCAATTGGAACGGGTAAACTGGATGAGCACTTTGTAAACCCAGTTACAAACGCAAAGAAAAGATTAAAATTAGCGAAAGTGCGTTTAACATGTCAAAAAGGAACTCGAATTCTTAGTGATGAAGAGCTAAAAAAATTTCTTCTCTGGTTACCAAGTTCTGGTTTTACTATTCCACAGAAAAACGTGCTCAGAATGACGCTATGGACAGGATGCCGTACCGGAGAAATATGTGGTGCTTATTGGCGAGATATTGATCTAAGTAATGGTACATTCCATTTAAAAGAAACAAAAACTGATACCGAGCGATATGTTCAGTTGCCAAGACAAGCTATCGAATTTCTTCATTCACTGAAATTAATCACAGGTGATTGTTTATTCCCATCTATTTTGACTAAAAAACCGATACCTCAAAAATTGTTAACTGAAACAGCATGGCGACTGCGCAAAGACAATGTAATGATTGATATACCTTCTTGGACACCACATGACCTTAGGCGTACCGTTAGAACGGGGCTTGCAAAGCTGAAATGCCCCAGTGATATTGCAGAGGCAATACTAGGTCATGCCCCGAAAGGCATAGAAGGAACATACAACCTACACAGATACAATGATGAGTGCAAAGAGTGGTTGCAAAAGTGGGCGGATCATTTAGAAAGGTTAATTGCGATATAGAAAATTCTCATCGGTCAAATATATTTATTTGTGGGGGCGTAAGTGCCCCCATGTAACATGTGATTTTTATAGCTAGCTTAAATATTGATGAAACTACCCATCAGGATTGATGTTGCAGTACGCATCGTTGATTAGTTTTTCTATGACTTCATTTCTTTTTAGTCCCTTCGACTTTGTAATTTCTTTTAATTTACCTTCAATGTCTACACTCATGATGAAATTATATTGCTTGCTGTCTGGGTTGCTTTTTCTGTAATTTTTTTGGGTTAGGGATTTTTTGATTCTATCAACTTTGACTATGCAGTCACTTTCTTTAAATACGAATAGTAAGTCAAAGTAGGTTTTAATGGTCTCGAAAACATCTTTGTTACTATTACCGTCAATTATTTTTAAAAAAAGCTCATCTTGATCTATCTGGTTTTTTATCCATAACAAATCTTCATTTTTTAATTTTTCAAAGTTTGACCAGCTTTTAGGTTTTTGGCTTTTAACTATTTTATTCCAAAACAATTCAATAAGCTGAAGGTGCTTGGCCTTTATAGCTATTTCATCATCTAAGTGATCAAAATACTCTATTATCCTTTCTTTTTTTTGACGAGGAGTTTTGGCTCTGGGGGGCGTATTGGTAAAACGCATGTGGCTGAATGATATTGCGTCTTCAAATGAATTGTTTCTAAAATAATTTGGCCCTGGCTGACTAAAGTTTTGGATAGGCTTCTTGTAAAGGTCACTATCTTTGTCAAAAAAATAACCCCAATTATTAGTTATGGCAAATGCAAAATTACACACTCTTTGGTTCGCTTCCTGTATCCAGCAAAAGTGTTCTATTTCTAGACAGTTTCTACTAAACTGTTTGAATAGAAATTCTGCGATGGTATCGATATTCTCTAGCTGTATGGAGTTATCTATTTTTCGAATATAGTTTGCGACAACATAATCGGGATTGGTTTTTAAATAGTCATTAAAAGTTAATAAAATTGAGTCGGAATCAATATTGATGGTATCAACTTGTAGTTGATGCAGAATATATCCTGCAAATCTTATCATTTCCTCTGTAGCTTTAAGTCTATTGAATTTATCCTTCCACGGGTATTTTGAATCACTTGTTTTTGGTAATTCATAATTGGCTGGCGTCATATGAACTAATTCCATTTAAAAGTTATTTAAGTTTTATACTAGGGTTTTCCTAGTGTCGGTCAAGTGTTTTTTTAGGGTTTTTATTGAATTTTTGTAGTCTGTTTATAGTGTTTTTATGTGAGCTAAAAACCCTGGAATCCATGGCTTTTCATTGATTTTTATTAGCTTTTATGGGCGATTGCGTTGTGTCTCGTGGTTGGTGTGAGGTTTCTCATCACTGGTTTTACAGAGAGCTGGTATGTGAATACCTATAGTAGCATCGGTGAGTTGTTGATGATTTGGTATTGGCTGTGGATCAGTGAGTATAAATAGTGGGGTAATAGATCCGAGTGTGATGATGGCGTCTGGGCTATGTAAAAATGAACGCAACGAACCTTAGGTATGAAAAAATCTAAGGAGTGTAAGATGGGTCTCATTAAAATAAATGAATTAATAGCAATGACTAAGCTGTCTCGCCCTACAATCTACCGGCTAATCAAGGCTGGAAAGTTCCCTTCACAACTCAAAACATCGCCCAAGACGGTGGCATGGGAAAAATCAGAAATAGAGGACTGGATTCGCAAATTGATAATGGAGCGAGAAGGCTAACAACTAACAATTTACTTGGCTCCCCTTTGGGGAGCCTTTTTAGCTTGGTGGTTTCATTTTATCTGTTTAGGGGCGGTAACTGTTGGTCGACAACTTTTTGCTGGTTAATTTCATGGCATGGAATAGTTGCTTGTACGTTGAATCTAACTTCAGAGTAACTTTCTTGCCTTAACAACCAGTATTAGTGGAGGTTTATTTAAAATAATCACGTGTACCCCGGTGATTTAGGAGGTCGCTAAGTTCGGTAATAGTAATATATACACCAAGGTGTATACCAAGGTAGAGGGTGTAGGAGATATATCGAAGATGAGAGTGATACACCACCAAAGTGTATCACAGGGTATACCAACGAGCATATGTGATATACACACGAAGTGTATACCAATCAGATACACATCGGGCTTGTACGTCAGATACAAGCCATTAGCCGTATACATCGGCATAGCGCAGCATATGCAAAGCACAGAGTGCTAAACGCAGGTTGGTATATCAACCTACTGGTTTGATAAGAGAGCAGGGTATCAGTTGACCGTAAAGTTTTACGCAGCGGCCCTCATTAATGACGATGAGTGCTGTTACCTGAGCATCTAACCAACTGGCATGGGTATTCCATGTAAATCATAGGGCCGTATATGAAATCAAATGGCGGGTATTGTTTAATAGGCAACGAGCTAGACAATTTGCGAGTTGTGGCTGAGGCCAAGTATGGTGAAATATCCTTTGAGCAGTTAAAAACATCCGTGGAGGTGATCGCCAGCTTTTTGAATAAACATCCGAGAGTGTTTGCTGTACGCGTTGATATGCGTTTCCCTCATATACCAGTTATGGATGATCCGGACATGCCGACAAGCTTTCCACCGGAGGTAGAAGAGGAAAAGGTTATTACGCGATTTATTGCTTCACTAAAAAGCCAGATACATGCGTTACGTCACCGTAAGGGTAAGACTGGTAAACGATTCTTCTTGGGTTATATCTGGGTAAAGGAGCAAGTAACAAGCCAGTACCCTCATTATCACGTGGTGCTACTATTTAACCGAGATGATTACGGTTATCTTGGTGGCTACGCTAATTTTGATGCGGATAACATGGCTACGCGTATTCGTAAAGCTTGGTGCAGAGCATTGAGGCTTGCATACCCTGATTATGCGTCTTTGGTGCATTTCCCTCCTGACGCAGAGTATCGATTTGATCGCAGAGATGCAGATCTGCAGAATGAGAATTTTTATAACTTCTTGGTGAGGATCGGGTATTTATTTAAATTGCGTTCGAAAGTACGAGGTGAGCGTAATTTCGGGCATAGTGAACGGATAAGGTAATGTTCACTCTTAATTCACTGGCCCTAGTGGGGATGCTTGGACATTCAAATTCAATTCGGGAGTTTCTACTCTCGGATCTGTTAAGCTAATCCCTCATTTGTTATCGCATCAGTTGGAGTAACCCATGGCAGCCTATTCCCCTTCCTTCACCCATGACCCATGCCATGTTGAGTCGAGTGGCGGATATCGCTGAGTTGCTGCGGCTGTAGCGGTTTGCTCAGAGCTCTCAGGTTCTTATGTTGCGTCGAGAGAACCGGATCCGCACCATCCAAGCTTCGCTAGCTACTGAGCACAATACTCTGAGTGTTGAGCAGGTGACGGCAGTGACTGAGGGGAAGACGGTACTTGGGCTTCCACGGGAAATCCAAGAGGTCCGTAATGCGTTTGCGGCCTATGAGGCAATGCCTAATAGGGATCCAGCTTCAGCGGAAGATTTACTTGGTGCTCACGGACTACTGATGCGTGGACTCTGTGATGATGCGGGTCACTGGCGTAGGTATTTATCGAGGCGAGCAGTTAGTGCATATGGCTCCCCCTGCGAACCAGGTCCCTCGTCTGATGGGACAGCTATTGACTTGGCTGGCTGAGAACGAGGCTCATCCGCTGCCATATAAAGGGGTTTGGTCGGTGTGAATTGCCCCTAGTTCCCTAGAGACCTAACTGCCTTAAAATGAGGCCAGCATTGGAGGTGCCATGGTCCGTCAGCGTTATCCAGAAACTTTCAAAATCGAAGCTGTTAAACAAGTTACTGAGCGTGAGATGCCTGTGGCTGACGTTGCACGAGCCCTTGGGGTATCCAGCCACATTCTGTATGCCTAGCTCAAGCCGTACGGCAAGCCTGCAGAGCAGCAACACGAAGAGTCTGCCTTGCAAGCCGAGATACACTGCTTGAAAACCGATCTGCGTCAATTAACCGAGGAGAGCGCAACATCTCAAAGGAGGGTGGGATTCAATCGGGTGTGTCACGACCATGTGAAAACATGCAGTTGCGGAGGATTGTTGAATGCAACGAACATTTACAGCA
The DNA here is from genome assembly GCF_041402525.1 of Aeromonas sp. S18(2024). NCBI lineage: Bacteria > Pseudomonadati > Pseudomonadota > Gammaproteobacteria > Aeromonadales > Aeromonadaceae > Aeromonas > Aeromonas sp. S18(2024). The sequence continues at coordinate 246,037 of NZ_JBGLQV010000006.1, forward strand.
AAGGAAAAGGGGACTGCCGAAGCAGTCCCTGAGTTAGGCTCATTGCGATAACACATGTCTGAAGTTTGGTTCAATTGTATTATCTACATGTTAACCACAGCTGCTCACAGAGAGCGTTGTTTAACTCAACTAAGTCGAGCGTTCACCGTCTAGCAGGGCGGCTATACCATGACCAGTCTGGAAATACGTGACCACTACAATATTGAGGTGTCAGCGAACATATCAGAGTGGGCCGGCTCCGGCGGAGGGCTTACAGATATAGATGCTCGGGGCCAGACCGCTCACTTGGGGATAACGAATATTAACCTGTTCGCACACTGCTGCTGTCAGTGACTGTGGAACCAATGCAACCACACAGCCACCAAACCCGCCACCAGTCATCCTCACACCACCACGACTGCCGATGATCTCTTTGATCATGTCGACCAAGGCGTCGATAGCAGGCACTGTGATGGCAAAATCATCACGCATCGAGGCATGGGACCGCGCCATTAATTCGGCCATCATGACCATGTCTTCATTCGCAAGCGCATCGGCTGCTGCCAGCGTTCGTTCATTCTCGGAGATGACGTGGCGTGCACGGCTCGCGACGACAGGATCCAGTTCGTTGGCTCGCTCGGTGAACTGGGTCATCGTCAGATCGCGCAGTGCCTTGACCCCAAAATGCCGTGCGGCCTCTTCACACTGTGCCCTGCGGGTATTGTATTCGCTATCCACCAGGCCCCGACGTACGTTCGAGTTGATAATGACCACATCAATGTCGGCTGGCATGCTCACAGGACAGGTATCCAGACTGCGGCAATCGATCAGCAGAGCATGATCTTGCTGACCCAGAGCCGAGATGAACTGATCCATGATGCCGCAGTTGCAACCGACGAACCTGTTTTCCGCCAGTTGTCCATTCAGGGCGATATCTGCTTGGCTGATGTCGAGGTGATTCATCTCTTTGAAGATCTGTCCTACTGCCACTTCCAGAGAGGCGGAAGAGCTCAGGCCTGCTCCCTGAGGTACATTGCCACTGATTACCAGGTCTGCCCCTGTCAGTTGACAGCCTCGCAATAGCAAATATTTGACGACGCCTCGCACATAGTTGGCCCACAGGTATTCCGGGCGCGCCTCTATGGGGTGGCGTAAGTCAAATTCATCCAGTTGGTTGTGATAGTCGGCAGCGATAACCCTGATCAGACTATCTTGGCGGGGGGCAGCACTGATCACGGTCTGATAATCGATGGCGCAGGGTAGCACGAAGCCATCGTTATAGTCCGTGTGTTCCCCAATGAGGTTAACACGCCCAGGTGCCTGAATGGCGAGGGTCGGGCGATAACCATACTGAGTGTAAAAGGTATGTTCAGTCACGCTGTGTGGCGATTCAATACTCATATCTCAACCTCAAACCTGTTCACGAAAATGGATATCGCTGACGGAACGCAGGCGTTCGGCCGCCTGTTCTGCCGTCAGGTCACGTTGTGTTTCTGCCAGCATTTCATAGCCCACCATAAACTTGCGTACGCTCGCAGAGCGCAGCAGGGGCGGGTAGAAGTGGGCATGCAACTGCCAGTGATCATTCTCTTCGCCATTGAATGGCGCACCATGCCATCCCATCGAATAGGGGAAGGAGCACTGAAACAGGTTGTCATAGCGGCTGGTTAGTTTTTTGAGCGCCAGTGCGAGGTCTGCACGCTGTTGCGGTGTCAGTGTCGGTAGACGTGTTACCGCAAACTTGGGAAGCAACAGGGTTTCGAAGGGCCAGGCAGCCCAATAAGGCACTACTGCCAGCCAGTGTTCCGTTTCCACTACGGTGCGGCTGCCGTCAGCCTGCTCGCGTTCCGCATAATCGAGCAACATGGCTCGACCATGTTTGGCAAAATACTCCCGTTGGGCGACATCTTCCCGCGCGGCTTCGTTGGGCAAGAAGTCGTTGGCCCATATCTGCCCATGGGGATGGGGATTGGAGCACCCCATCATGGTGCCCTTGTTTTCGAATACTTGGATCCAGCGGTATTCGCGCCCCAGCTCTGCAGTTTGTTCACACCAGGTGTTGACCACGGCAGTGAGGGAGGGGATAGACAACTCGGGCAAGGTCTTGCTGTGATCCGGTGAGAAGCAGATTACCCTGCTGGTGCCGCGTGCACTCTCTAGCTGGAAGAGGGGGTCCTCGCTGGTTGGGGCCATAGGTGTATCAACCATCAGTGCCGCAAAGTCGTTGGTAAAAACGAAGGTCGACGGATAATCCGGATTTTTGTCACCAGTGACGCGAGTATTGCCGGCGCAGAGGAAACAATCCGGATCGTGAGGGGAGCGCTGGGTACGATCGGGTTCATCCTGCTGGCCCTGCCAAGGGCGTTTCGCCCTGTGGGGAGAAACGAGAACCCACTGTTGGATCAATGGGTTGTAACGACGGTGAGGGTGGTCGGTCGGTTCGAATTGCATAGTAAGGTCTGTCTCGTTCTGTATATTCATGGAAGGGGGTAACCGTTTGGATTTTGGGATTGCCAGCGCCAGGTATCAGCCGTCATCTCATCAAGCGTGCGATAAGCCTTCCACCCCAGCTCGTTATAGGCTCGTGTTGGATCTGCCCAACACTGTGCTATGTCCCCAGCGCGGCGCGGCACGATCTCATAAGGCAGTTCGCGGCCACAGGCCTTGGAGAAGGCGGCATGAATGTCCAGGACACTGTAGCCATGCCCAGTGCCCAGGTTGTACACATGGACGCCAGCTTGCCCAAGCGCATGTTTCAAGGCTGCGACGTGGCCATCGGCTAGATCCATGACATGAATGTAATCCCGCACACCGGTACCATCTGGTGTCGGGTAGTCATCACCAAAGATGGCGAGTTTGGCACGGCGGCCCACTGCCACCTGGGCAATATAGGGCATCAGGTTATTGGGAATGCCCTGGGGATCCTCGCCCATCAGGCCGCTGGGATGGGCGCCCACCGGATTGAAATAGCGCAACAGGGTCAATGACCAGTCGGGGGCTGAGTGTGCAAAGTCCTTGATGAGGCGCTCCACCATCAGCTTGCTTTGACCATAAGGGTTGGTGGCGTGAAAGGTGGGCGACTCCTCGGTGATGGGCATGATCTCCGGCTCGCCATAGACGGTGGCAGATGAGCTGAACAGCAGGGTCTTGACCCCGGCGCGTCGCATTGCCTGCAGCAACACCAGGGTGCCGCTGACATTGTTGTCATAGTACTCGAGAGGCTTTTGTACCGATTCCCCTACGGCCTTGAGGCCTGCGAAATGGATCACGGCATCTATCTGCTGGTCTGCAAACACACGATCCAGCAGGTCGGCATCCCGCACATCACCGTGATAGTGCTGGGGGCGCAGTCCGCTGAGGCTGTGGATACGTTCGAGGACGCTCTCTTTGCTGTTAACCAGATTGTCCAACAAGATGGGGGTCATCCCGGCAGCGATAAGCTGCAAGCAGGTATGACTACCTATGTAACCAGTTCCACCTGTCACGAGTATCTTCAACATGAATCGCTCCTTGGCGCTCGTTCTCATTGGGTTTTATTTGGTGTAATCGCTTTCCCTTATTCTGCGCTTGTGAACAAGGTCCTGGAAGATGCATCTCCATTTGATGTGATTTTTGTCACATTTTTCACCGCGATGAGCATGAGAATGGATAAGGGTGTATGTAAATGGATTACACAGCGAGACGCTCGTATTGATAGAATGCTCCCGCTTTTGACATGAAAGCCGTGTCAGGTATTGGAAATGTCGGTAGTATCTTGACCCTATAAAGCACTGGTTTTTATTTATACCGTTCACCGGAAAAGCTAATTCATGGCAACCATCAAAGATGTAGCACTCCTGTCAGGCGTATCCGTCGCCACAGTCTCACGTGTCATCAATAATTCGCCAAAGGCAAGTCAGGCGTCACGCGATGCCGTCTTCAAGGCGATGCATGAACTCAACTACCACCCCAACGCGAATGCGAGAGCCTTGGCCCATCAGAACAACGAAACGCTGGGGTTGATTGTTGCCGATGTGTCTGACCCCTTCTTTGGCACCATGGTTAAAGCAGTTGAGCAGGTGGCGCAGGCTACGGGGAATTTTCTGCTCATCGGAAATGGCTACCACGACGCAGCCAAAGAGAAGCACGTAATAGAGCAGTTGATAGGGCATCGCTGCTCTGGCTTGGTGGTTCATGCCAAAATGCTGCCAGATGAAGAGCTGATCCAGATGATGAGCTATGTTCCCGGCATGGTGCTAATCAACCGTATCGTTCCAGGGTTCGAGTCCCGTTGTGTGGCGCTGGACGATCGCTATGGTTCCTGGCTTGCAACTCGTCACCTGATCCAGGAAGGGCACAAGAAGATAGGGTTTCTGTGTTCAAATCATCTGATCTCTGACTCTCAGGATCGCATGCAGGGGTATCTGGATGCGCTGCAAGAGCACAATATCCCGGTCGATGAGCGCCTGATCTCCCGTGGCAGTCCGGATGAGCTGGGAGGTGAAGCCGCGATGACTGAGTTGTTGAGCCGGGGGCAACAGATGACGGCGGTCGTCTGTTATAACGATTCGATGGCGGCAGGAGCTTTGTCCGTGCTTAGCGACAACGGGATCGAGGTTCCCCAGGAGCTATCTCTGGTGGGGTTTGATGATGTACTGATATCCCGCTACTTGCGCCCTCGTCTGACTACGGTGCGTTATCCCATCATCGCCATGGCGACCCATGCCGCCGAGCTGGCCATTGCTCTGGCAAAAGGTGGGCCCTTGCCCCAGACGACACATATGTTCAGCCCGACTCTGGTACGCCGTCATTCAGTCCGCAGTATCGATTGATCGACGATTTGGCAACCTGAATTCATCGGCCATCAGGCAAGGTTACCCGTCAGGGGCCTTGCCTTTTTAGTGCCTCATCTTCTTCCTCTCTCTTTTGTCGCTCACTCCTGTGGGGTCGGGAAGGTCTCACGGTGCCTTCCTATGCCCTGCACGAGGAGGTCATGTCTGCTGCGATGAGTCTGGTCGAGTCATGGTTCTCAGGTGTAGATATTATCATTACGAGTGTAATCGATAACACATGATTTTTTATCAAATACCCCTTTAATTTCAATCGCTTGAGTTTTCCCTGTGGCTTTATCAAGTGTTTTTATAGCAGTATTTATGTAATAATTACAGTTTTGTGAGTTTTGTCATGTCAATGATGGCACAGTTATTCCTATAATCTCCATCGGACAGTGAAAGCGCTTTCCCTATGGGTTGGTAAGCGGTTCATCAAGATAACAATGCAACAGTGGATTAAAGGAATAACTATGAAAGTGAAACTACTGACGACATCCGTTGCCCTCGCTCTGTCAATGACTGCATTGAATGCTAATGCTGTTGATTTTACAGGCTATTTCCGCTCTGGCGTAGGTGTATCCCAAGACGGTGATATGCAAACCGGTCGACAGAACTTTGTCGGTCGTTTGGGTAACGAAAGTGATACCTATACCGAAATTGGTATTGGTCAGGAGGTTTACAACAAGGATGGCAAGACTTTCTATGTAGACAGCATGTTCAGCATGCAGAGCGATGGCTCCAATGACTATGAAAGTACCACCACTGTGTGTAACTTCGATCAAAAGGAGTGCAAGGACGATGCAACATTTGCCCTGCGCCAATTCAATGTTAAGGCCAAGGGGCTGATTTCCGCTGCGCCCGATGCTGTGGTGTGGGCTGGCAAGCGCTTCTATCAGCGTCACGACCTTCACATCATCGATACCAAATACTGGAATATCTCGGGAGCCGGTGCCGGTATTGAGAACCTCAAGGCAGGTCCAGGCGCCTTCTCACTGGCGTGGATCCGGTCTGATGGTAACGATATCGATAACTCGATTGTCAACAATGACCTCAACGTTAACTTCCTGGACCTGCGCTATGCCGGCTGGGCTCCTTGGGAAGGGGCTTGGACTGAAGCGGGTGTCAGCTATGCCATGCCCAATCCGACCGATGAGCAGGAGAAAGCTGGTAATCTCTATGATCCCAAAAATGGTGTCATGTTGACCGCAGAAATGAGTCAATACTTTGCCGATAGCCGCATCTACGAGAAGTTGGTGCTGCAATATGCTGATAAAGGGCTGGCCCAGAACATGATCTCCCAAGGGGGCGGTTGGTATGATGTTTGGCATCTGACCGATGATGCCAAGGGATACCGTGTGATTCTGACTGGTGACATTCCCATGGGAGAGAAATTCAGTGTGAACCATGTATTCACTTACGGTAAGGGTGAGAAACTTGAAGCATGGCATGACAACACCGAACTGTTCAGCGCTGTCGCGCGAGGCGGTTATGCGTGGACTGACATCATGAAGACGCTGGTTGAAGCCGGTACTTATGAGAGCACCAAGACCTGGACAAGCGGCTCTGAAGAAAAATCGAGTGGTCAAAAATATACCTTGGCTCAAGCTTGGTCAGCTGGTTCCAGCATGTTTGCCCGCCCGGAGATCCGGGTTTTTGCCAGCTATCTGAAAGATGGCGAAGGCAAATCCTTCAACGGCGGTGAGGATGATAATACTTGGAACTTCGGCGTGCAGGCTGAAGCCTGGTGGTAAATCCCGACTCGTCACCCCGCAGGGAGCCCGCTTGGGCTCCCTTTTTTATTTTGCATTGAACGCGCGCCTTGTCGTGCTGACGTCGTCATCGGGGCTCCATCGTTGCGAATCCCGGCGACGAAGGTGTCGTCCGCGAGTCTGCCTCGGGGAGAGGGTGGCCATGTTTTGGTGATGGTGCCGGAGGGCGCGGAGTGGTGGAGGCGGGATGATAAGCGATGGCGAGAAAGGGCGAAGAGACGGGCTAAGTCATGTCCAGGCGGCAGATGGAAGAGGCGCACGACTCACCGCGCCTCTGTGTAACGTTACATCTTTATTGCAACAGGAAGGCATCCAGCGCATAGGTGGGTTTGCCGCTGTTGTCCATCAGACCCAGGCTGTAGCCCTGCCAGTTCTTGTAGCTCTGTGGTTCCCAGTAGAGCACGCCGAGTCCCTTGCCGTCAGGGATCCACGTCATCTTGTTGAGCAGGTCGGCAATGGTGTCGTAACTGTTTTTCGGGTCATCCCACGGCATGCCCACCTCGACGATCATCACCTCCTTGCCATAGCGGGTCACCATGTCGGAGAGGTTGTCGTAGCAGAGATTGTCTAGGGTGAACCAGTCACCGTTGCCGCTCTGGGTCGGGTAGAGGGAGGCGCCTATCACATCCCACTTGGCCCCGTTGCTCTTCAGCCCGTCAAACATCCAGCGATAGAGGCTGTTGTTCTCGCAGTTGGCCAGATGGACGATCACCTTGGTGCCGCTGTTGACCGCCTTGACCGCGTCATAGCCGCTGTTGATGAGCCAGGCAAAGTTCTTCATGTTGACCGAGGCTCGCCCCTCTTCCCACAGCATGCCATTGTTGGTCTCGTTGCCCACCTGCACCCACTTGGGGGTAATGCCGGCATTTTTCAGGGCCACCAGGGCGTTATAGGTGTGCCACCAGACGTTCGACATCAACTGCTCGAAGGTGTAGCTCTGCCAGGCCGCCGGCTTGGTCTGCTTGCCCGGATCGGCCCAGCTGTCGCTGTAGTGGAAGTCAATCAGCAGATCGAAACCGGCCGCCTTGGCCCGCTTGGCCTTGGCGATGACGTCGCTGATGTTGTTCCAGCCATCGGCAGGATTGACCCATACCCTGAGCCGGATGGTGTTCATACCGTGCTCTTTCAGGGTCTTGAACAGATCCTGCTGCTGGCCGGCGTCGTTATAGAACTTGTACCCGGCTTTCTCCATCTGGGTCAGCCAGCTGACGTCAGCTCCCTTGACCATGGCCTCTCCCTGGCCATGAAACAGCAGGGCGCCGCCAAGCAGCAGGGTGGTAAGCAGATGTCTCTTCATTGTTGTTATCTCCTGTCTGGATGTGTGTAGGGTGGCGACAAGGAGGCAGTCCCGCGCCGGGATGGCGTCGCCGTGCGGCGCCATCCCGGCGGAGGCTGGGGCCGCCTTGCGGCGGCCCTAGGATCACCCGGCGGGGGAGACGGTGACCTGGATGTGTTGGGGATCGCGGCGATCCAGGGTGATGCGATACTTGCCGTCGCTGGGCGGGGTGAACTTCATGTCGCTCCACTGCCAGCCGGCCTTGACTACCACCGGCTTGTCCGACTCGACCTTGGCGGCGGGGTCGAACTGGCCATAGGTGGTGTCGGCCTTCCACTTCTCGTCGGCAATCTTGAACTTGTAGGCGCCGTGACTGGCCTGCAAGGCCACCTGGACCGACAGCAAGTCCCCTTGCTGGGTAACCAGTTGCTGGTCTGCCGGGGCCTCCCAGTTGTTCATCTCGCCGCGCAGGAACAGCGGGCGGGCCAGGGGATCCTCCTCGTTGGCCAGCGCGGGCTGGAGGCAGGCGATCAGGGTAGTCAGCAACAGTGTCTTCTTGAACATGGATGGTCCTCTCTGTGGTGTGTGATCAGGCGCTCTGCAGGGTGAAGCGGCGGGTCAGCGACAGTTGCTGCTGCGATAGCTGCTGCAACTGGTCGCTGGTCTGTGCCACCTTGGCCAGGGCGCCCTGGTTGTCGTCGGCAATCCGGGCGATGTTGGTAATGTTGCGGGCGATCTCGGCGCTGGTCTGCTGTTGCTGCAGGGTCGCGCTGGCGATACGGCTGCTCTGCTCGGCCACCTGCTGCAGCGCCTGGGATAGCTCGGCTAGGGTGGCGCAACCCGCGTCGCTGTCGGTGCGACTCTGGGCCATGGCGTCGTGGCAGCGCAGCATGGTGGCGACCGCACCGCGGGTGCTTTGCTGCAGATCGTCGATGATCCCCTGGATGCGGGTGGTGGAGTCTGCTGTGTGGTGCGCCAACTGACGCACCTCGTCGGCCACCACGGCAAAGCCACGCCCCTGTTCGCCGGCGCGGGCCGCCTCGATGGCGGCGTTGAGGGCCAGCAGATTGGTCTGCTCCGTGATGCGCTCGATCAGGGCGAGGATGTCACCGATGCTGACGCTCAATGTCTGCACCTGTTCCACGCTGCGGCGCGACTCCGCCAACTCGTCAGCCAGTTGCTGCAGCCGTTGACCGGTCGCCGCCCCACGCAGGCTGGCGGCGTGGGCCGCCGCGGCTATGTTGCCGAGGGTCTGCTCGGTCTGGCCTATGCTGCCGGCGACCTCGCGCACCGAGTAGTCCATCTCTTCCATGGCGCTGCAGACCCCTGTGGTTTCGTTGCGCTGCTCGCCGATGGCAAGTTGGGCGTGATGCTGGGCGTGCTGGTTCTGGCCGGCCATGCGGCCGAGGGCATCGGCGGCCTGAACTATCTGACCGAGCATGCCGCTCATCTCGTCGGCCAGGGCGTTGATGCCGGTCGCAAGCTGGCCGAACTCGTCGTTGCGCAGTAGCGGCACGCGTTGGCGCATGTCTCCCTGACTCAGGGCCTTGAGGGTGGTGAGGATGTGGTGCAGTGGCTGGCGGATGGCGCGCACCAGGTGCCACAGCACCAGGGCGCCGAGACCGAGGGAGAGCAACAGGCCGGCGCACAGCCCGAGGCGCAGCCAGAGCAGGATGGCGCCGCTGCCGGCGGTGCTGTGGCGAAGCTGAGCGTCGATCGCGGCGTCAAGCTCGCTCAGATCGCCTAGCAGGCTGTCGATAAGGCGGCTGGCCTGCACACTCTGGTTGCGCAACATGATGCTCTGTTCGACCAGCGCCAGGTGGCGTGCCGGCAGGCTCTCGGGGCCGGCCAGCAGGGTGGCGAGGGTATCGAACCTGGCACCCGTGCCGCGTTCCAGGCTCAGGGGCACGCCGAAGGCATCCTCCTGGCCGGCGAGCTGGCGTGCCAGCTCCTGGCGCAGTGCCGCCGCCTGTTCGCTGGCGCGTGCATTGGCAGCCAGACGTGCGGCAACGGGGGCCGGATCCTGCTGCTTGAGGATCTCCTGTGTGGCGCTGACCTGCTGTTCCAGGTTTGCCAGCAGGCGGCTCTTGAGCAGCACGGCGGGGTGGCTGCCCAGAGGGGCGAGCAGCACATCGAGGGCGCTGGCAAGCTGGCGCGCCGTTTCGCCAAGGCGGGTGTCGGCCGCCAGCTTGCTCTGTTCGAGGCGGTTGTGGGCATAGTCATCGACCAACTGCTGGGCCAGTTGCCAGTAGGCGGCCTGTTGCTCGCGCAGGCTCTCGACGCGCGCACTCTGTTGCGGCTCCCCCGCTATCTGTCGAGCCAAGGTGGCCAGATCCTGGTCGAAACGGGCCTGCCATTGCTGCATCTGCTCGCGGGCGGCGCCCAGCTCCTCCTCTCCGGTCTGCAACAATGCGTTGCCCAGATGTCGGTCGAGGGTGAAGAGATCGCGGGTCACGGCGCGGCTCTGCACCAGGGTCGGCGCGGTATGGCTGGCGAGCAGCCCCACCTGGTCGGCCAGCCGTTGGCCGGCGTAGAGAGAGAGGGCCACCGAGAGCAGCAGCAGCAACAGGATGACGGCAAAGCCCAGCGCCAGGCGCTGGATGATGGAAAGGTGACGAGTGCGCAAGTTCATGGTATCGATTACATATGGTGTTGAGTCAACCCAGCCTGATGACACAAGTGATAAGTCATGTTTTATCAGTGTCTTACCTCGTTAAAAGATAAGGCGGCGATAAGGGAGGGCACCTGATTCTGATTTTTAGTGTAACGTTTTCATTGTTTTGTGAATCTTTTACACTCTTTCTCGGCACCCTTGTACGGGATTTGTCCAGGGTTGCGAGCCCGCTCTCATTTTGTGTCCCGCGCCCGGGGATAAAAAAAGCCCCCGACTGGCGGGGGCAAAATGGATCGGGGCATGCAGTAGCCGCGTTCAGCGGCTGATCCTGAGCCCTTCGGCATTGAACACAAGGCAATTTTGCGGGGCAAAGAAGACATCCATCTTCTGGTACGGATGAAACTCCCCATCCCCTGCCAGCAGCAGCTTGAAGCCGTCGGTGCCGCAGCACTGACCGAACAGGTAGGTGCTGTTGCCAAGACGTTCCACCACCTCGCAGGTAAAGGCGAGGTGGATCCCCTCTGCGCCCGGCACCACATGCTCGGGACGCAGGCCAAGGGAGATCTCGCTGCCCGGCTCGAGTCGCTCGGTGAGGATGGGCAGGGTGAGCTCCTGCTGGCCGGCTACCTTGACCCGGATCTGCTCCGGGCTCCAGGCCAGTACGCGGGCCGGCAGGAAGTTCATCTTGGGTGAGCCGATAAAACCGGCCACGAAGCGGTTGCAGGGTTTGTAGTAGAGCTCCATCGGCGAGCCGACCTGTTCCACCTTGCCATAGTTCATCACCACTATCTTGTCGGCCAGGGTCATGGCCTCCACCTGATCGTGGGTCACGTAGATCATGGTGGTCTTGAGTTCCTGATGCAGCTTGGCGATGTGCAGGCGCATCTCGACACGCAGCTCGGCATCGAGGTTGGAGAGCGGCTCGTCAAACAGGAACACCTTGGGGTTGCGCACGATGGCACGGCCGATGGCTACCCGCTGGCGCTGGCCGCCGGAGAGCTGCTTGGGCTTGCGATCGAGCAGGTGGGAGAGCTGCAGCGTCTTGGCCACCATGCTGACCTGGTGGGTTATCTCCTCTTTCGGCACGCCATTGACCCGCAGGCCATAGCCCATGTTCTCGGCCACCGTCATGTGGGGATAGAGGGCATAGGACTGGAACACCATGGCCACCCCGCGATGAGCCGGGGCTACATCGTTGACCACCTGCTCATCAATCGCAATGTGGCCGTCCGAAATCTCTTCCAGACCGGCGATCATGCGCAGCAGAGTGGATTTACCACAACCGGAAGGACCGACAAAGACGGTGAACTCACCATCTTCTACATCCAGATTCACATTATGTAGGGTCACATTGCTGCCAAAACGCTTGATCACATTGTTCAGCCTGATACTCGCCATGAGCTTTAACTCCTTGATAATAAATGCCTTAGCTGCAAATGCTGGGGGCAGTCATGCCCCTGCTGCGGCTTCTTTGCCCTGGGAGGGAGAAGGCGTTTCACACCGTTTCACTCTGTGGCTTTGGGAGGACTATATCAGTCAGGTGTAAGCGGTTGCACAAAATGCTGTTTCTTTTGTGCATGAGATCACAGCCTTGGTACGTGCTACTGGCAGGCTGGGCAAGCACCGCTTACCGTAGAGCCATTCGGTGTAATCGTTACCTTTTTTGCTGTTCCAGTGCACTCGAAGAGCTGTGTAAAGCAAAAATCAAGTGATAGAGCGTATTGCTCCGGATCTGATGTATGGGATTAAACCATTTATTTTTCATTGCATTAGGTGGTAGTGAGGTTGTGTCATAGAGGCCAGACCAGTCCGGCGTGTAATGTGGTTGTGCTTTGTTTTACACCCGAATTGGTAACAAGCTTCAGAAGTTACACCGACTGGATGGAATCGTAACACTCACTTTGCCTACGTGGTCTGAGAAGACCTGCTTTTACCTGAGTTAGGGACACGGAAATCATATGAAAATCAACAAATTGACTGCTGCAATGTTGTTGTCTTTGGGCGTTATGGGGTTGGGCCAGGTAGCCCGTGCCGCTGACGGTGAACTTCTGGTGTGGGAAGACATCAAGAAATCAAACGGCATTGAGGAGGCTGTCAAAGCGTTCGAAGCCAAGCACAACGTCAAGGTGAAGATCCTCGAAACTCCCTATGCCCAGCAGATCGAGAAGCTGCGCCTGGATGGCCCGGCCGGTATCGGTCCGGATGTGCTGGTACTGCCGCATGATCAGGTTGGTACTGCCGTGGTACAGGGGCTGATCAGCGAGATCAAGCCGGGGGCCGACTATCTGGCTGGTTTCACCAAACCTGCGGTGGATGCCCAGACTTATGAAGGCAAGCTCTATGGCCTGCCCAAGGCGGTGGAGACCATCGTCATGGTTTACAACAAGGACCTGTTACCCAAGGCTCCCGAGAGCTTTGACGAGCTGATCAAGGCTTCACAGACCCTGCGCGGGGAGAACAAATACGGCCTGCTCGCCAAGTTTGACGAGATTTATTACTCCTACGGTGTAGTCGCAGCCATGGGGGGTTATATCTTCGGCCAGAACCCCAACGGTTCGCTCAACGTCAAGGACGTGGGCCTGGCCAACCAGGGCTCGGTCGATGCAGTGAGTTTCCTCAAGCGTTTCTACAGTGAAGGACTTTTCCCGGCCGGTATCGTGGGTGAGACCGGTGCCAACGCCATCGATTCCCTGTTCACCGAGAAGAAGGCTGCTGCCGTCATTACTGGACCCTGGTCGTTCCAGCCCTACAAGGATGCGGGGGTGAACTACGGTGTCGCACCGCTGCCGACATTGCCCAATGGCGAGCATATGCGCTCCTTCCTCGGCGTGAAAGGGTACAGCATCTCTACCTATTCCAAGCAGAAAGAGTTGGCGCAGCAGTTCATCGAGTTCATCAACCAGCCTGAGTACGCCAAAGTCCGCTTCGAGAAGACCGGCGAGATCCCGCCGCTCAAGGCGCTGATTGACGATCCGCTCATCAAAGATGACGAGAAATCCCGTGCCGTGGCCATTCAGGCCGGTTTCGCCACTCCGATGCCGAGCGTGCCCGAGATGCAAGAGGTGTGGACCCCTGCCAACAGTGCACTGCAGCTTGGCGTGACTGGCAAGCAGGATGTGAAGGCGGCACTGGAAGGTGCAGTCAAGAACATCAACATGCAGATCGAAGTCAACCACGCGCAGCAATAACACAAGTTGGGCGCAGGCCCAATTCGGGCCGGGCGGCATTCGTGGCCGCCCGGGCTCTTAATGGAAAGGAGGTACATTGTGGTTGTCGATTCCGGATCGCTTACCCAGATCGGTACAAGAACCCATCATGCCAAGGTGGCCGCCCTGCTCTCGCTGATCCCGGGACTCGGTCAGTGGTATAACCGGCAATGGGTCAAGGGCACCCTGTTTTTCACCGTCATGGCCTGCTTCTTCGGCGTATTCCATGATTTTCTATCTCAAGGGTTCTGGGGGCTGTTTACCCTCGGCACCGAGTTGCCCCGGGACAACTCCGTCTTCCTCCTGGCCAAGGGGGTTATCAGCGTACTGGTGGCCATCTTTGGTTGCGCCATCTACTACTGGAGCGTCCGCGACGCCTATGTTAACGGCGATCGCCGGGATCGTGGCGTAGCGCTGACCAGTGTGCGCAAGCAATACCAGTTGCTGCTGAGCGAAGGGTTCCCGTATCTGATGATCACCCCGGGCTTCATCCTGCTGGTGTTCGTGGTGGTGTTCCCCATCATCTTTGGTTTCTCCATCGCCTTCACCAACTACGATCTCTACCACACGCCGCCGGCCAAGCTGGTGGACTGGGTGGGGATGAAGAACTTCATCAACATCTTCAAGCTCGATCTGTGGCGTTCGACCTTGCTCGACGTGCTGCAGTGGACCGTGATCTGGACGCTGATCGCCACCACGTTGCAATGCTCGGTCGGGGTGCTGCTGGCGATCCTGGTCAATCAGAAGGATCTGCGCTTCAAGCCGCTCATCCGCACCATCCTGATCCTGCCGTGGGCAGTGCCCGGTTTTGTCACCATTCTGGTGTTCGCCGGCATGTTCAACGAGACCTTTGGCGTCATCAACAACGGTATTCTGGCTTCTCTGGGTATCGACCCCAAGGCATGGATGACAGATCCCTTCTGGACCAAGACGGCCCTCATCCTGATGCAGACCTGGCTTGGCTTCCCGTTCGTCTTCGCCATGACCACTGGGGTGTTGCAGGCTATCCCGGATGATCTCTACGAGGCGGCCACCATCGACGGTGCCAGTACATGGCACAAGCTGACCACCATTACGCTGCCCCTGGTGCTGTATTCGATCGCTCCGATCCTCATCACCCAGTACACCTTCAACTTCAACAACTTCAATATTATTTACCTGTTCAACAACGGTGGACCTGCGGTGGCTGGTTCCAATGCCGGCGGCACCGACATCCTGGTCTCCTGGATCTACAAGCTGACCATGTCGTCATCCCAGTATGCGATTGCAGCGAGCATCACCATTCTGCTCTCCATCTTCGTGGTCGGCATTGCCCTGTGGCAGTTCCGTGCGACCAATTCGTTCAAGCAAGACGACATGGTGTAAGGAGATCCAGCCATGAGTGCCAAACACAGTCTGAAAAAGAGTAATGCCATCCGTCTGACCCTAAGCTATTTGCTGCTGGCTATGGTTGCGGTGATCATCATCTATCCCCTGATCTGGACGGTTGGAGCCTCTCTCAATCCGGGCAGCAGCCTGCTCAACACCTCGATCATCCCGGAAAACTTCTCCTTTATTCATTATCAGGAGCTGTTTGACGGTCGCATCGATTATGCCGCCTGGTACTGGAACTCGATGAAGATCAGTTTCCTGACCATGGTGTTGACCCTCATCAGCGTCAGCTTCACTGCCTATGCCTTCTCGCGCTTTCGTTTCCGTGGGCGGCAAAATGGCCTGATGTTGTTCCTGTTGTTGCAGATGGTGCCCCAGTTCTCGGCCCTCATCGCCATCTTCGTGCTGGCCCAGATGCTGGGTCTGGTCAACAGCCATCTGGCGCTGGTGCTGGTCTATGTGGGCGGCATGATCCCGATGAACACCTATCTGATGAAGGGTTACCTCGATGCCATCCCCAAGGATCTCGACGAGTCGGCGCGCATGGACGGGGCGGGCAACTTCCGCATCTTTATCGAGATCATCATGCCGCTCTCCAAGCCCATCATTGCGGTGGTTGCACTGTTCTCCTTCACCGGCCCGCTTGGCGACTTCATCCTGGCCAGCACCATATTGCGCACCCCGGATCAGTTCACCCTGCCCATTGGTCTCTACAACCTGGTCGCCCAGAAGATGGGGGCCAGCTACACCACCTATGCGGCGGGAGCTGTGCTCATCGCGGTGCCGGTGGCCATCTTGTACCTCTCCTTGCAGAAGTACTTCGTTTCCGGTCTTACCGCAGGTGGGACCAAAGGTTAATCCGTTAAACAGGACGTTCGACATGAAAATCAAGAAGACGCTGGTGATGGCGGCGCTGCTCGCCACCGGCATGTTGGGTATGCATGCCCCCGCCGTGGCTGCCGAAAATGTGGTGGTGCAACCAGTTGTTGTACCGCAGGAGTTCATCAAGGGGGCTGATGTCTCCATGTTGGCCGAAGTAGAGAAATTTGGTGGCAAGTTCTTTGATGCCAGTGGCAAGCAACAGGACGCCATGGCAATCCTCAAGGAGAACGGCTTTAACTACATTCGCCTGCGCCTGTGGGTAGACCCCAAGGATGCGGACGGCAAGCCTTACGGCGGTGGTAACAACGATCTGGCTGCAACGATAGCGCTTGCCAAGCGTGCCAAGGCCCTTGGTATGAAGTTCCTGCTCGATTTCCACTACAGTGATTTCTGGACGGATCCGGGCCGCCAGAACAAGCCCAAGGCGTGGCGTACGATGTCAGTCGAGCAGTTGGCGGATGCCGTTTACGCCCATACCAAGGAAAGCATGGATGCCCTGGCAAAAGCCGGTGTGATGCCTGACATGGTGCAGGTCGGCAACGAGATCAACGGTGGCATGTTATGGCCAGAGGGCAAGAGCTGGGGGCAAAACGGTGGGGAGTTTGATCGCCTGGCCACACTGCTCAAGGCTGGTGTACGTGCTGTGAAAGAGCACGGCAAAGATATCAAGGTGATGCTGCATCTGGCTGAGGGCACCAAAAACGACACCTTCGTCTGGTGGTTTGATGAAGTCGCCAAGCGCGAGGTGCCCTTCGATATCATCGGACTCTCCTTCTACACCTACTGGAATGGCCCCATCAGTGCCCTCAAGGCCAACATGGATGACATCAGCAAGCGCTATGGCAAGGATGTGATCGTGGTCGAGGCCGCCTACGGCTACACCACGGAGAACTGCGACAACGCCGAGAACAACTTCACTGCCAAGGAGGCGAGCGACGGTGGTTACCCGGCCAGCGTACAGGGGCAGGCCGACTTCCTGCGCGATCTGATCAAGAGCGTGGTGGCGGTACCGGACGGGCGTGGCAAGGGAGTCTTCTACTGGGAGCCTGCGTGGCTGCCAACCCATGGTGCCACTTGGGCCACCAAGGCTGGGATGAAGTACAACAACGACGACTGGAAAGAGGGCAATGCCCGGGAGAACCAGGCGCTGTTTGACTGCTCCGGCCATGTGCTCCCCTCGATCAAGGTATTCAACTGACCCGGTTTCAACCGATAGGGCGACCGGCCATGGCCGGCGCCCCCTCGTTTTAGGAGATGTGTGATGTTCAAGTTTCCCCCGCTCAGTGAACGGGTGCCCGCTCTGCTGCATGGTGCTGATTACAACCCGGATCAGTGGCTGGATGATCCCCAGGTGTTCGAGCGCGATCTCGAGATGATGAAGCAGACCCGCTGCAACGTGATGTCGGTCGGCATCTTCAGTTGGTCTTCCCTGGAGCCACAAGAGGGGCGCTATGAATTCGGCTGGCTCGATACGGTGCTCGATCGCTTGCACGAAAACGGTGTGTCAGTTTTCCTCGCCACACCAAGTGGTGCTCGCCCGGCTTGGCTTTCCCAGCGTTATCCCGAGGTGCTGCGGGTCAGCAAGGAACGTGTGAAGGCACTGCACGGTGGCCGTCACAATCACTGTATGAGTTCGCCTGTCTATCGTGACAAGGTGCGCGCTATCAACGGTGCCCTGGCCGAACGCTACGGCCATCATCCAGGTGTCATCGCCTGGCACATCTCCAACGAGTACGGCGGCGAGTGCCACTGCGAGCTTTGTCAGGAGCGCTTTCGTGACTGGCTCAAGGCTCGTTATGGCAGCATAGAAGCGCTCAATCACGCCTGGTGGAGCAGCTTCTGGAGCCATACCTACACCGACTGGTCACAGATCGAATCCCCGTCTCCCATCGGCGAGAGCTCGATCCACGGCCTAAACCTCGACTGGAAGCGTTTCAATACCGCCCAGGTGAGCGATTTCTGTGCCGAGGAGATCAAGCCCTTGAAGGCGGCCAACCCGAGCCTGCCGGCCACCACCAACTTCATGGAGTACTTCTACGACTATGACTACTGGCAGTTGGCCAAGGAGATCGATTTCATCTCCTGGGACAGCTACCCCCTCTGGCACAACAGTGGCGATGACTCGACCCTGGCGGCGTACACCGCCATGTATCACGACCTGATGCGCACTCTCAAGGGAGGCAAACCTTTCTTCCTGATGGAGTCGACCCCGAGCCTGACCAACTGGCAGCCCATCAGCAAGCTCAAGAAGCCGGGAATGCATATCCTCTCCTCCTTGCAGGCGGTAGCCCACGGCTCCGACTCGGTGCAGTACTTCCAGTGGCGCAAGAGCCGTGGTTCGGTCGAGAAGTTCCACGGCGCCGTGGTCGATCACGTTGGTCACATCGATACCCGGGTGGGCCGCGAGGTGCAGGCGCTAGGCGAGATCCTGGCCAAGTTGCAAGAGGTCGCTGGCAGTCGCGTCGAGGCCAAAGTGGCCATCATTTTCGACTGGGAGAGCCGTTGGGCCATGGACAATGCCCAGGGGCCGCGCAATGCCGGCCTCTTCTACGAGAAGACGGTAGCCGAGCACTACCGCCCATTCTGGGAGGCAGGAGTTGCGGTGGATGTCATCAATGCCGACTGCGCGCTGGATGGTTATGACCTGGTTATCGCCCCGATGCTCTACATGGTGCGCGATGGCTTTGCCGAACGGGTTGACGCCTTTGTCAAACGAGGTGGGCAGTTTGTTACCACTTACTGGAGCGGCATCGTCAACGAGACCGATCTCTGTCACCTGGGGGGATTCCCAGGGCCGCTGCGCCCGGTCCTTGGGATCTGGGCAGAGGAGATAGACGGTCTCTATGACGAGGAACGTAACGCCGTCTCGGGTCTTGCTGGCAACGAAGCCGGACTCTGCGGCCCTTACGAAGTCACTCACCTTTGCGATCTCATCCACCTGGAAGGCGCGAGGGCCCTGGCCAGCTATGACGGTGACTTTTATGCCGGACGTCCGGCGGTGACGGTCAACGAGCACGGGACAGGTCGCGCCTATTATGTCGCCTCGCGAAATGATCTGGCGTTCCAACGCGACTTCTTTGGCCATCTCATCGAGACCCTGGCCCTGCCGCGTGCTTTGCCAGCCTTGCCGGAGGGGGTCACAGCTCAGTGTCGCAGCGATGGTGAGCAGGAGTTCGTGTTCGTGCAAAACTTCGCCAACGCCGAGCGCCTGGTCACTCTGCCGGGTGGTCACAGTGACATGGTGAGCGGTGAGGCGCTGAGCGATTCGCTGGTGCTGCCTCCATTCGGCTGCCGAGTGCTGCGTCGCGCCCGTTGATTGCGGGGCGGAGCCAGTGGCTTCGCCCTCTTTTTTTATGTTTAGGAGATTCAAATGGTCAAGATGCAGGACTTCAAGCGGCTGTTCGCCGCCGCCCTCGGCCACAAGGAGGAAAAATCGACCGAGGCGCCGCTCTCCGGGCTGGACGAGGCGGCCATCACCGCGCTCATCGCTGCCTTTGGTGGGCACGACAACATAGTGAGCTTTGACGCCTGCCTGACCCGGCTGCGGGTCAAGGTCAATGCCTTGCAGCAGGTCGACAGCGAGGCGCTGCAAGGTCTCGGTGCCATCGGCGTCATCATCATCGGTGACGAGGTGCAGGCCATCTTCGGCAAGCGCTCGGACAACCTGCGCCGCGAGCTCGGTCAGTGGTTCGAGCTGCACGAGCCGGAGCAACACTAGCATGTACCTCCCGCTGAGCTGGCCACTGTTGGTCATGCTGGGAGCGATCAGTGCAGGGGCTGGAGCCGCTCCTCACAACCTGGCCATCCGAGGGGCGGATGTCTCCACCCTGGCCGAACTCGAGCACTTGGGCGTTCACTATCAGGACGAAACGCGACAGGGGGATTTGCTAACCCTGATGCGCGAGCGTGGCCTCAACCTGGTGCGCCTGAGGCTGTGGGTCGATCCCCGCTCGGCCAAGGGGGAACCCTTTGGTGGTGGCAACAATGATCTGGAAAAGGTGATTGCACTGGCGCAGCGAAGCCGGGCTCTCAACTTGCCCTGGTTGCTCGATCTTCATTACAGCGACTTCTGGGCCGATCCGGGCAAGCAGTACACGCCACGGACCTGGCGAGGCAAGTCGGAAGCAGAACTGGCGGCGATGTTGCACGATTACAGCGCCGCCGTGATGCAGCGCCTGCGCGAGGCTGGGGTGCCGCCGCAAATGGTACAGGTCGGCAACGAACTCAATAACGGCATGCTGTGGCCGCTGGGGCAACTACACCGGCAGGAAGAAGAGGAGGGGTTCGATCGACTGGCCCAGCTGCTCAAGGCGGCCATCGCCGGGATCCGCGCTGGCAGCGAGGGGGGGATCACCCCACGACTGATGCTGCATCTTGCTGAAGGAGGGGATGAGGCTCAGTGCCTGCGCTGGTTCAAGGCGATGCAGGCGCGCGATGTGCCGTTCGATCTGGTGGGTCTCTCCTTCTACCCCTATTGGCACGGATCCTTGGGTGACCTCTCGCGCACCATGAACAGCCTTGCCACCCAAATCAGACTCCCGCTGCTGGTGGTTGAGACCGCCTATGGGCACGATACCGTCAACCAGGACGCGGTTCGCAATGCCTTCGGTGAGCAGGAGGCCGTGCGCGGCGGGTTTGCTGCGACGCCCGAGGGGCAACTGGCGTTTCTCGATGCCTTGCGTGCCGCTATTGCCGCAGTGCCGGATCGGCTCGGGCTCGGGTTTGTCTACTGGGAGCCGGGCTGGATCCGGGTCACCGGTGACAGCTGGGCCAGTCAGGCTGGCATGGCGTTCCTCGGGATAGACGAACCCCTCGGTAATGGTTGGGAGAACCAGGCCCTGTTTGATCGGGAGGGCAGAGGACTGCCGGCGTTGGCCGCCTTTGCCCCGACCCGCTGACTATTTCACATTGAAGAGATGACAACAGCACCATGAAGACTGACATGAAAAAGACCAAAATCGTCTGCACCATCGGTCCCAAGACCGAATCCAAAGAAATGCTGGGTAAGATGCTGGATGCCGGCATGAACGTCATGCGCCTGAACTTCTCCCACGGCGACTACGCCGAACACGGTGGTCGCATCAGCAACCTGCGCGCTGTCATGGCCGAAACCGGCAAGCACGCAGCCATCCTGCTGGACACCAAGGGTCCGGAAATCCGCACCATCAAGCTCGAAGGCGGCAACGACGTCTCCCTGGTCGCCGGCCAGACCTTCACCTTCACCACCGACCAGACCGTGGTGGGCAACAAAGACAAAGTCGCCGTCACCTATGCCGGCTTTGCCAGCGACCTGCGCGTCGGCAACCGCATCCTGGTTGACGACGGCCTGATCGGCCTGGACGTCATCGAAATCACCGAGCGCGAAGTGATCTGTAAAGTGCTCAACAACGGTGACCTGGGCGAGAACAAGGGCATCAACCTGCCGGGCGTCTCCATCAAGCTGCCGGCCCTGGCCGAGAAAGACAAGCGCGACCTCATCTTCGGTTGCGAGCAAGGCGTTGATTTCGTTGCCGCCTCCTTCATTCGCAAGAAAGAAGACGTGCTGGAAATCCGTGAGCACCTGAAAGCCCACGGCGGCGAGAACATCCAGATCATCTCCAAGATCGAAAACCAGGAAGGCCTGGACAACTTCGACGAGATCCTGGCTGTCTCCGACGGCATCATGGTTGCCCGTGGCGACATGGGTGTCGAGATCCCGGTTGAAGAGGTTATCTTCGCCCAGAAGATGATCATCGAGAAGTGCAACAAAGCCCGCAAAGTGGTCATCACCGCCACCCAGATGCTGGACTCCATGATCAAGAACCCGCGTCCGACCCGCGCCGAAGCTGGCGACGTGGCCAACGCCATCCTGGACGGTACCGACGCAGTCATGCTGTCCGGTGAGTCCGCCAAGGGCAAGTACCCGCTGGAAGCCGTGACCATCATGGCCACCATCTGCGAGCGTACCGATGCCGTGATGCCGTCCAACCTGTCTGCTGTCAACGACAGCAACAAGCTGCGCATCACCGAAGCGGTCTGCAAAGGCGCGGTCGAGACCTCCGAGAAGCTGGACGCCCCGCTGATCGTGGTTGCCACCGAAGGCGGCAAATCTGCCAAGGCCATTCGCAAGTACTTCCCGAAAGCCTGGATCCTGGCCATCACCACCAACAAGAAGACCGCTGCCCAGCTGGTACTGACCAAGGGTGTGGTTGCTCACGTGGTTGACAGCATCGCCTCTACCGACGATTTCTATCGCATCGGTAAAGAAGCCGCGCTGGAAATTGGCATGGGTCTGAAAGGTGACGTGGTTGTGATGGTCTCCGGTGCTCTGGTACCGAGCGGCACAACTAACACCGCCTCCGTGCATATACTCTGAGCGGGAGTCGAGTCTTTTTAGTCCCATACTAGACTTAAACATTCTTAGCTAACTTCTAACTACTCAGAACCCGTGATGCACCATATCACGGGTTCTGTATTTCAAGAGGGGGTACGCATATGTTATAAATATGCGCTATCTTACCGCCTTGATATCACTGCAGAAAACGTGGTTTACCACCTTTCCATCTTCTGCGGGGCACTTCCATTTTACCTATGCTTCTGAAGAGCTCATACATCACAGTCAGTAGCATTTCATCAAATTTGAGCAAATAGTTCAGCACATTATGCAATAGCAGATGACGTTCTTCTAAGTCATCGTGATACACCATGCTAATATCGTATATTCCCTACTCCTCAAACTTATTCCTATACGCATTACAGTTGTAATATGTTCTGGGTGCACTGCTCAGTGATTTCCAGCCTTTGCCTAATCGACGCCAAAGGTTAATATCAGTGACGGCGTATCGTTTGTGGGCACGGATGGCGCCAGATAACGGCAAGCATTAAACCTCAGGCCTAGGTTCCAATACGCCAGCGAAGGAGGCGATCCGGGTCGGTTTCGATTACTTCAAAGGCAACCTGAATCGGGTCAGCGCAACGGCCAAGTTCTCCGAGCATGAGTACCATTTGCATGTGGTCGAGCTACATAACTCCGGCCCCAGCACCAAAACCAGTCTGGCCGCGCTGGTGGCGTTTTGTTCCATTCTGATGGGCAAGCCGGTGCAGGAGCAGATGGTGGTGCTGGGTGACATGACGCTAGGCGGTGTGGTCAATCCGGTTGAGGATTTGGCTGGCAGTCTGCAACTGGCAATGGACAGTGGCGGAAAACGAGTATTACTGCCGATGGCGTCAGCCTCGGATATTCCAACCGTACCGGCGGAGATCTTCTCCAAGTTTCAAATCAGCTTTTATGCTGATCCGGTGGATGCCGTCTACAAGGCATTAGGGGTTCAGTAGTCAGCCAAAAAAAGAAGTCTCAGGTAGGGTGAGCTACATGCTCACCCTCTGCCTCAGATTTATCTTTTTGTGGCTTGAACATTACCGCATTCCTGCCGGTAGACATCCAGATAGAGATATCCGTAGCTGGCTTTGGGATTAGCCAGACATACCCATTCCCCTTGCTGCAACGTCACCAATTTATCTTGGTCACTCAGTAGTTCTCCTTGTTGAAAGAGCTTGCTAAGGCGCTCAATAAAACTCGGTATAACGGTATCAATGTCGGTATGCCATTGCTCGTCAGCATCGCCATAGACGCCGCAGCGATCCCAAAGCAGGGAAACCCTGCTTCGTTCAACAATTGCACGTGCGCCAAAACGTGGTTGAACTTGGGTGTGTAATCCCCAACTCCCTATGGTTCCCATTTTCTGTGTACTCCTAATGATGGTAAGTCGTTGTAGAGCTCACTGCTGACCATGCCTTCTTCCTCCATGGGCTCCCTGACCGGCGTGGTAGTTACAAATTCCCTCGTTCTGCCAGCGACACCACACCCTCAGTACCGACGACCAGATGATCCAAAATCCGGATATCCACCAGTGCTAGGGCATTCTGTAGGCGCAGGGTGATCTCGATATCTGCCCGGCTGGGTTCCGGGTATCCCGACGGGTGGTTATGCACCAGCATCAGGGCGGCAGCATTGTGATGCAGTGCTCGCTTGACGACATCGCGGGGGTAGACGGTCGCAGCGGACAGGGTGCCAAGGAACAGCTCCTCGTAGGCCAGTATCCGGTGTTGGTTATCGAGGAACAGTGCCGCAAAAACTTCGCGATCCCGTGTTTGCAGCAGCCCTTGCAGGGCTTGATGGGCCACGTGTTTATCGGTAATAGCTTCCCCCTTGGCCAGTTTCTGCCGGGCAATAGCTTGGGCGATGGTGAGCAGGTCATCGTCGGTGACAAGGTCAGTCACCCAGTAGGTTCCGGGGGGCTCCCCGGCGATTAGTTTGTGATGCAACATGATTAGGCTCCATACGCCATCGCCCCACCGCGTTGGATGCGGCAGGGTAGGCGAGCTATTTGGTTAATGAGTTACTGAATGGGGCGTGACCGCAGGCTTGGTTGGCTGTGTTCAGGCCGCCAGTGTGTGAGTGGTGTAGTCGTGCAGCGGAATGTGGTAACTGGTCGCTAGCAGGGCGCCTAGCTGGGTTAGCCAGCTGTGGTCAGGGTGATCGCACAGCCATTGCGCCAGTACATCGCCCTGTTCGTTTTCATAGCGCAGGTAGAGGGCGTAACCGTCCACCGGCTGGCCCTGTTCATGCACCACTTCAAATTGACCATTGTGCTCAAGGTAAGCCTCCAGCTCGATGGCGATCACGGCGTTAATCATCTTCGGTCTCCTTGTCAGGGATGGGGTCACTCTCCACGGCATAGCCACGATGGATGCAGATGCGCTGCAGGTCTGCCAGAAAGTTGGCCAGCACGCGGGGTTGCTCGCTGAGCGGCACCGGCCCTGCTTGGCATTGCCAGAAACAACGTCGCTTGGGGTCGATGCAGATTTCATCCCTTGGCTGGCTCATGGTGTGCCAGTCCTCGGCATTGCTGATGGAAAGCAGTTGCCACTGCACACCAGACCAGCGCACTTGCAAGGTGACGGTGCTGGCTTGTTGACTTCTTGGGGTCAGATGTAGCAACCAGCGTTGACCACTGCGGGTGGGTGTTAGCTTGGCACTGGTGGAGACGTGTCCCAACCATTGACGTGAGTAGTGGGAGAGTGCTAATTCTTGGCTCATGGTGTCCTCCTAATCTCCTGCGACCGTGACGCTGAAACACTCTAACCGGCAGTAGGCAATGAAGTTGCTCTGCCAGATATCGAACAGCTCCCGCGCTTCGGCCAGCCGCAGCGGTCCCCAGCCCAGCATGGTGTGTTCCCCATCAAGGAAGTTGAAATCGAGCTCCTTGCTGAGCTCGGCATCCGAGCCCAGCCCTTGATAACTGAAGTCGGTGACGTAATCGAACAGCCAGCCATCGAGCCCACGGATCAGCCGGATCTCGACTGGGTGCACGCCGCCTTGAGCGGCACTGTAGCCGGGGTTACGAAAGTTGAAGGTCAGTTGGGTTAAGCGCTCGATGTCGAGCTCGGTTTTAGCGACTTCTTGGTTGAGCAGAACCAGCAAAGCTTGGGCAACGGGCAGGGCAAAGCCCTCCCGGAAAAAGGGAATGGCCATGGTGTACTCCTTGTGGGGGTTAATCTTGGTCGAACAGCTCGCGCATTTTTTTGGCCACACGGGCACGGATCTGTTCATCAATAAAGGCGGCAATGCTGGCGAGAGCTGCACTCAGTACCGCGATGTCATCGGTGAGTCCCATCGGCAACACATCCGGGATCGCATCAATGGGCGATATAAAGTAGGCCAGCGCACTGTAAATCAGGAGCTTGGCCCAAAGCGGCAGATCATCCTTTTGGCTGGTGTAGTAGAGCAACAGGCAGGTCTCGATAAAGGGCCGACCGGCACGTTTGGCAAAGGCCCAGAGTTTGTGCCAAAAGCCTTGGTGATCGAACGGCTCGCATTCAGGGGGAATGCAGGGGGGCATAGTGCGTCTCCTTCAAGAGTGGGTGAATGGCAGAAATAAAAAGAGGAGGCAAATGCCTCCTCTTGGATGGGAATGGGTGTGACCTATTGGTCCCACATCAAGCAGTCAAACTCGGGGGTATTGGTGGCGGGCAGAACTGATGCCACCTCTTGGGTCGGCAGTGCGAGCTGCTTGCCGTCAGCCGTCAAAATTCTGATCGACTTGGCCTTGCGTAGCTTGCCCCACATGTCGAAGAAATTGTTCTCACCGACACGGGACTCGGTCTCATAGGGCGCATCGTATTGGCTGCCATCGACGACGATGGAGAAAGCCTGCCCAGCATAAGAGCCGTACTCCTTGCCCTGCACGGTGGCCGTCATGCTGACCTTGCGGGTGTCATTACAGGCGATATAGAGGTTGTTTTGCTCGTTGACCACCGCCGTGTATTCGCTGGTGCCCTGACCCCAGCCGCTGCTCCAGCGTCCGGCCTCGCCATACGCCATGGCGTTGCCGCACAGCAGCAGTACTGTTGAGGTAATGAAGAGTTTTTTCATCCCTGTGACTCCTAAAGGCTCAAGGATTTAGATGAGCCATTAACGTGGTTATTTTTTGTAAAGCACGCTGAGTGAGTTATCCACCAAGTGCTTAACGATTTCATAGTCTGGATTGTAAGTGGCGAGATTATGTGCCGCGATGGTGACGGCAGATGCGATCCCGGCTAGACCGGTAATACCGCCAAAGACGCTGGCCCCTGCTGCGGCGATCCGGCCCTTGGTATACACCCGGCATTTCAGCCCGGCAGGTTCGATGCTGTTTTCAAGTTTTGTCACAGCGGCGCTCATACGCCCAGATAGCCCCACGACTTCGAAAGATTTTCGTGCACGGATCAGTGAGGCCAGCTTGTCAGTACCTAGATCTTCATAAGTCAGTCTTTCCATGTTTTGTTTCCTTGGTCGTTTAGTAAAAGGGTCTTATGGAGCCCACCTGTTGCGAGTTGGTCACGCTGGTTTATTGGTTGAGGGCCTCGCATCTGTGTCAAATCAGCACCAATTGCCGTTTATGGACTCATTAAGTCTTTAGTCTACCTTTTGAGTCCTTATCGTCAATGGGTCCATGGTCAACCATAGAGGTTGACTGGAGGACCCATGACAGATATCAACCTTGAGCTGTTAGCCAAGAGCGTTGGCAAGGCGATCAGCCACAAGCGTACTCAAGCCGGATTCACGCAAGAGCATGTGGCTGAACACCTCAATATCGGGATGGAAGCCGTCTCTCGAATGGAGCGGGGAATTGTGGTGCCGACCGTGGTGCGGCTGGCGGAGCTCGCTCAACTGTTTGGTTGTGAGCTAGCCGACTTTCTGCGTGAGACCAGTAACCGCCCGACCGAGCAGGGCATTGTGCTGAGCCAGCAACTGGCTCGGCTCGATGATGCTGACCGAACCCTGTTGCTGGAAACGGTAGAACGGTTGGTGGAGCGGTTGGCGCGTCCCCGCTGATCACCCGCCATTCACTGGGGAGGGGATGGGTTCCCTTTCCCCAATTTGTTGGTGAGTGGACTCCTTCTTGGTTGCGGCCTCTGCGGCGTTCTGGTTGCTTGGCTTTGCGGTGCGGCATGCGAAGTAGTCGCCTCCACACCAGCGTTACCATTCGCCGTCTCGTCGCTGTTGGTTTCGGGATAGAACTCCTCCAGCAGCATCGGTACCTCTTCATCAATATCCTCAAACTGGCCGTTACGCAGCAGCTCACGAGCGGCTTGCTCCATCTGGTCGATTGCAAGGCCTGCCTCCTGGTCACGCTGGGCCGCCTCCTGTGCGAGCCTGACTGCCTCGGTCAGGTTGGTTTCCTCCCGCAAGGTTAAATCCACGTAGTAGACCGGGGTGCGGTAGGACTGGGTGGTGCTCTTGGCCCGCAGCCGTAGAGTGAGCGGCAGATAGCGGGTATGGCCCCCGCTCACAGCCTCCAGGTACTTCAGTCGAGCCGCCAGAGTGCGCACCGAGTTGTAGCCGGTGGTGCGGAAGATAAAGCTACCCAGCTCATCCCCTTGCCCCTCCACAAACAGGTTCAGTCGACCGTACAGCTTGCAGCCCTGTTGCCCTGCAAAGGCGCAGCGCTCTGGTCCAGGGCAGCTGACTTCCTCCATGCCTTGCGCCCCCACTCGTCTCGCCACCTCCCCATTCCCGACACACAACGGCCTGCCGGTTTGACGGTCAAAGGCGCTATATTCCGCCCGCAGATTCAAGTCGCTATCGTTGAACAGCACCCGTACCGGAATGGCGCGGATCTTGGTCTGCTCCTGCCCTTGGCTACTTTTTTGCGATGAGTAGTGTTGATGCAGGGGATGGAGCAACCATCCCCCTTTTTGTTGTATCTGGGTGGTGAGGGTGAAACTGTCGTCCTTCTCCGGTACCCACTTATCTTGTTTTTGCACCAGCTTGCCGATGCAGACCCGCCCGATCACGGGCGGGGTTATCGCCAGTCCTTTGATCATTGTGTTTGCCTCAAGGGTTGAATGGTGAAACGGCGCACGCCGGGCACCGGTTTGACGTAACGAGTGAGCAGGTCGGGATGATCCTGACCGAGCTTATCGAGATCCGGCGCCAGCCGGTCTTTACTGCGTTTCCAGGTGATCTTGCCGTCGGCAAACAGCCCGGCTGTCGCTTCACCCAAAGTGGCTTGCAGCCGCTGTTTGAGTTGTGACTCCTGCAGCTCGACGGCTTCCTTTTGCTCGCGCAATCTCAATAGCTCGCCAAACAGCTGGTTGAACTCGGGGGAATCGGAGAGATCCACCGTCTGGCCATCGTCACGCGGAAACAGCCAGCTCAGGGCATTGGCGGCATCACTGGATCCATCAGGCTCAGGCTGTTGGTCTTGTTGCACCATTTGCCAGAACTGTGCTTCCCGCTCGGTGAGATCCTGGATCTTCTCTTCATCGCGCTCGATGCGGTAAATCCGGAAATCCTGGCCGCCGATGAGCACTGCCACCTCAGCCCAGGCATGGCCGGTGACGGCCAGTTGATGCAGCACCTGACACTGGTAAGCCACCGGCACCCCTTCCTCCCACTGTGGGGCGCTGTGATAGCTGGCGGTCTTGATCTCCAGAATGCCCGGCCCATCGGGATGGCCGATTACCTCCCGGTCGAGGTTGGCGAGCATGAAGGGTTGCTCGGGGTGCTGCAGTACCGCATTGACCCGGCGCACCTTATAGCCGGTGCGTTTGGCGTAGACCTGCGCCAGCACCGGTTCCAGCTCAATGCCCCACAGCACCGCGTCCTTGTGGGAAATATCTTCCGGTTCCTTGCGGCCGGTTTTCTCCAGCCACAGGCTGAGCGGGCATTTGTAGGGGGAGAGCCCCACTGCCACGGCGGCATCGGAGGAGCCAATGCCGAGTTTGCGGATAGCGAGCCACTGCTCGCGGGTTAACTGGGTCGTGGAGGCCAGCCGCAGGGCTTGGCCGTATTTGGTTTTTGCTTTCATGACGACTCCTTGTTAACGGCATAAACGCCTACGCCCGGATTGGCTTGCGCCAATCCGGGTGAGGTCGTTATGCGGTTTGAATGGGGAAACGGAATTACTGCAGTAGGGTGAGAGCTTGATTCAAGGCTTGGGATTTGAGTTGGGCGCCCTGACCAAACCAGGCGGAATCGAGCCGGTGATCTTGGCTGCGAGCACGGCGGTGGTGATCCACGTATTCGGTGACCGCATTGACCAGCCCCCAGGCGGTATTGCGGGAACTGGCAAGCTCTGAGCCCATAGCTGCGCCCTGATAGAGCTCATGCAGTCGTTGCACCGGCTTGGTGAGGATGATGCTCTCCTCATCCAGCGGTTGCGCCAAGAGGTCGCTGAAAAAGCGCAGCGCCTCTTCGGGGGCGACGGGCCGTTGTGCCAATTCCTTAGTCTGGACTTTGAACTCATCCCAATGGGAGAGCCCCAGTCCGAGCGACTCTTTGACGGTCGCCGCATCGAACTGAGTGGAGTGGGGTACCTTGATGGCGCCGGTAGCGCCACGCAGTGCCATCTGCAGGGTGTTATTGCAGACCACCCGCAGCGAGGTGAACTGCGCCGTGGTGCAGAGCGTGCCGTCGCAGCTGGTTGCCAGCAGCAGATAGGATTTTACCAAGTCATTACCTTTGAGTTTTAGATCCTGGCCGGTCTTAGCCAGTGCCCACAGTTTGCGGCCACCTTTGAGCGAGCCTGCTGTTTCTAGCTCAAAGCCACCGGCTTCCACTAGGTCTTGATAGAAGTGCAGCACCTCGTGAGGCTGCACCACGTTGTAGCGGCTTGAGACCACCGACAGAGGGGTGAGGGTATCGGAGCGATACAGCACCTTGCTATCGCTGCAGGAACGGATATGCAGTGCATCGGAGGCGACGTTAAACATCACGTCGCTCTGCTCGATGGTCCAATCCATCCCGGCTGCCTGCAGCCAGATATCGAGAGATTGTTGCGGGGGCAAGACATTGCCAAGGCCATGCCAAGGGGTTTGGCCGGTGTAGGCCATGGTGTCGATCAGGTGAGCCATATCTCCTCCAGGAATTGTGAAATGCAGACATTCAGCCTGCTAACTCATGTAGGTGATATAGGTTTGAAATTTCATTGAATAGGATGTAGTCGTGTTTTTATTTGTGTGCGCTGTTAAGCAGCATACTGGTTGTTATGTTTGGACAATGCCCTTCATTGGGGATGTGGGTGCAGGATTGGTAAAAGAGGCTCAATCATGAAGGGTGTTCATAGCGTAGGTTAAAGCGTAGAAAGATAGATAAATTTCAAAAAAAGCACATTAAAATCAACATGTAAACACCCTTGCATCATGGGCGTGTGGGCGCTGAGATTGGCGCCTGGCGCGGCGCCAGTGGCTTGGTGTTGTGCGGTCATGTGCTATTCCAGAAGGGGCCTCTGCGGGCCTGTGTCTGCGGTGATGAGCCTTGAGCTTGATGGCGCCATTCTACACATAAGCGGCGTGGCGGGGGAGGCCGGCTTGGATTGCCTCCAGTTGCGGGCGACAGGATCGGGATCGCATAATGTGCTTCTTCAATGAGCAGGAGATCCGCCATGACACTGGATGCAGAGATAGAGCACCTGGCCATCGAGTTGGGACAGGCCCTTGGCCAGCGCGACTGGCTGGCGGCGACCGCCGAGTCCTGCACCGGCGGCGGGGTGGCGAGCGCCATCACCGATATCGCGGGCAGCTCCGGCTGGTTTGATCGCGGCTTTGTCACCTACACCAACGAGGCCAAGCAGCAGATGCTGGGGGTGAGCGACGAGAGCCTGGTGTTGCATGGCGCCGTGAGCGAGGCAGTGGTGCTGGAGATGGCCCGCGGCGCCCTGGCCCACTCGTCTGCCTCCATCAGTGTGGCCATCAGCGGCATCGCCGGCCCCGGTGGCGCCACCGAGGGCAAACCGGTGGGCACCGTCTGGTTTGCCTGGGTCGACTGCAACGGCCGCCACCACTCCTTGCTGGCCCGTTTCGACGGCGACCGTCGTCAGGTGCGTCAACAGGCGGTGAGACAGGCCTTGTCGGGTCTGTTGGCCCTGCTCAGATAAATTGGGCTTGATACTGTATGAATAGACAGTATACTTAGCCCAACTTCACTTCTTACTCACGATTTCCAGCGGAGATTGGCATGGATCAGAACAAACAGAAGGCACTGGCGGCTGCGCTGGGTCAGATCGAAAAGCAGTTTGGCAA
This sequence comes from Aeromonas sp. S18(2024), assembly GCF_041402525.1. Taxonomy (NCBI): domain Bacteria; kingdom Pseudomonadati; phylum Pseudomonadota; class Gammaproteobacteria; order Aeromonadales; family Aeromonadaceae; genus Aeromonas; species Aeromonas sp. S18(2024). The sequence continues at coordinate 277,491 of NZ_JBGLQV010000006.1, forward strand.
AGGCTCCATCATGCGTCTGGGCGACAGCAAGACCATGGACATCGAAGCCATCTCTACCGGTTCTCTCTCCCTGGACGTGGCGCTGGGCATTGGCGGTCTGCCGTGCGGTCGTATCGTCGAGATCTACGGCCCGGAATCTTCCGGTAAAACCACCCTCACCCTGCAGGTGATCGCGGAAGCCCAGAAGAAGGGCAAGACCTGTGCCTTCGTCGATGCGGAGCACGCACTCGACCCCATCTATGCCGCCAAACTGGGCGTCAACGTCGATGACCTGTTGATCTCCCAGCCGGATACCGGCGAACAGGCGCTCGAGATCTGCGACATGCTGGTGCGCTCCAACGCCGTTGACGTCATCATCGTCGACTCCGTAGCCGCTCTGACTCCGAAAGCGGAAATCGAGGGCGAGATGGGTGACTCCCACGTCGGCCTGCAGGCTCGTCTGATGTCCCAGGCGCTGCGCAAGCTGACCGCCAACATCAAGAACGCCAACTGCCTGTGCATCTTCATCAACCAGATCCGGATGAAGATCGGCGTCATGTTCGGCAGCCCGGAGACCACGACCGGTGGTAACGCACTGAAGTTCTACGCCTCCGTGCGTCTGGATATTCGTCGTACCGGCGCCATCAAGGAAGGGGACGAAGTGGTCGGCAACGAGACCCGCGTCAAGGTGGTCAAGAACAAGGTGGCCCCGCCCTTCAAGCAGGCCGAATTCCAGATTTTCTACGGCGCAGGCATCTCCAAAGAGGGTGAGCTGGTGGATCTGGGTGTCAAGCACAAGCTGATCGACAAGGCCGGTGCCTGGTACAGCTACAACGGCGAGAAGATCGGTCAGGGCAAGGCCAACGTGATGAAGCTGTTTGCCGAGAACAAGGCCATGGCAGCCGAGGTGGAGGCCAAGCTGCGCGATCTGCTGCTCTCCGGCGTGGTTCCTGCCGATGACAAGGCGGTCGCCGCGGAAGAAGACGAGTTCGACGTCGAAAGCGAACAAGAGTTCGAATAACGAGTAACAGGAAGGCCGGGTCGATACCCGGCCTTGTCATTTATGGTTGATGAATCCACTACCGAACCCACACAGCCCAGCTTCGAAGAGCAGCTGGTGGCCGCCCGCAACTTCGCCATGCGCAGTCTCGCCCGCCGCGAGAGTGCCGAATCCGAACTGGCCAACCGGCTGCGCCAGCAGGGGTTCAGCCAGGAGGTGATCGAAGCGGTCGTCGACTACTGCCGTGGCTACAACTGGGTCAATGACGAGCGTTATGGCGCCATGGCGGTGCGAGCCGGTGCTGCCAAGGGACACGGGCCCATCAAGATCCGCTTCGACCTGCGACGCAAGGGGCTGGACGACAGCCAGATCGACGCCGCCTTCGAGCAACCCGAACTGGACTGGTTCGAACTGGCTTTCGAGCTGCTGGAGCGACGCGCCAGAGTCGCCGATCTGGCCGATTTCAAGCTACGCATGAAGTGGCTCAAGTATCTGCTGGGGCGAGGTTTTACCCAGGATCAGGCCCGCTATGCCCTCTCTGCCTTGCAGGAGCGGGAGAAGTAGGGTCGGCACAAGCTGGCGAGATAACAAGATGTCGGTGACGATAACTGCCAGTTCGTCTCCTGCGCTGACCATAGGGCCGCGTGGCCCCTGAACCTGTCAATTCCCTTTAACCGGCTCCTTCTCGCCAGCTTCCCTTCGTCTGACGACTCACCGGGACTCGCTCCTTGAGCGCGGCTCAGCAGCTTTTTCCTGTCTGTTCAGTGGCTTGGCTACGGATGATGAAGCGGGTCCGGTTTTGTCGCATCCTGCGGTTATTTTCCGCTGCTTTTGGCTCGATCCGTGGCCGGAAAAGCGTGCATTTGCCTCCCTTTTCTTCACCCGCCCGTTTATGCGTGCTTTTTCGCCCGTGAAGGGCCGGTACGTTTTACTTTACCCCGCAGAAAACTTACATTAATGCGGTTAAAAGTCCGTATTCGAATCAAGCAGGATTTTCCATGTATATGTCCACGTCTGAGATACGCACCGCGTTTCTCGAGTATTTCCGTTCCCAGGGGCACCAGGTTGTCTCCTCCAGCTCGCTGGTACCGCATAACGACCCGACCCTGTTGTTTACCAACGCGGGTATGAACCAGTTCAAGGATGTCTTCCTTGGCGCAGACAAGCGTGCCTACAACCGCGCAACCACCTCCCAGCGTTGCGTGCGTGCCGGTGGTAAGCACAACGATCTGGAAAACGTCGGCTATACCGCTCGTCACCACACCTTCTTCGAGATGCTGGGCAACTTCAGCTTTGGCGACTACTTCAAGCAGGATGCCATCAAGTTCGCCTGGGGTTTCCTGACCGAGGTGCTACAACTGCCGAAAGAGCGCCTGCTGGTGACCGTCTACGCGACTGACGATGAAGCTTTCGACATCTGGGAAAAGGAAGTTGGCGTGCCGGCCGATCGCATCGTGCGCATCGGTGACAACAAGGGAGCACCGTACGCTTCCGACAACTTCTGGGCCATGGGCGATACCGGTCCGTGCGGTCCCTGCACCGAGATCTTCTATGACCACGGCGATCACATCTGGGGTGGCCGTCCCGGCTCACCGGAAGAGGATGGCGACCGTTTCATCGAGATCTGGAACGTGGTGTTCATGCAATTCAACCGTCAGGCTGACGGCACCATGGAGCCGCTGCCGCGCCCGTCCGTGGATACCGGCATGGGTCTGGAGCGAATCTCCGCCATCATGCAGGGTGTGCACTCCAACTACGAGATCGACATCTTCCAGGCGCTGATCAAAAAAGCGGCCGAGATTGTCGGTACCACCGATCTGAGCAACCAGTCCCTGCGCGTCATCGCGGACCACATCCGCTCCTGCGCCTTCCTGGTGGCTGATGGCGTCATGCCCTCCAACGAAGGTCGCGGCTACGTGCTGCGCCGCATCATCCGCCGCGCCGTGCGTCACGGTCGCAAGCTGGGCGCCACCGATGTCTTCTTTTACAAGCTGGCCGCCGAGCTGGCAGCTCAGATGAAGGATGTCGCTGCCGAGCTGATCGCCCAGCTGCCGCTGGTCGAGCGTGTGCTGCGCATCGAAGAGGAGCAGTTCGTCCGCACCCTGGACCGCGGTCTGTTGCTGCTGGAAGACGCTCTGGCCAACCTGGGCGATGCCAAGGTCATTCCGGGCGAGGTGGTATTCAAGCTGTATGACACCTACGGTTTCCCGGCTGACCTGACTGCCGACGTGGTGCGCGAGCGCGAGATCGGCATCGACGAGGAAGGCTTCAACGCCGAGATGGAGAAGCAGCGTGCCCGTGCCAAAGAGGCCTCCAGCTTCGGTGTGAACTACAACGAGATGCTCAAGCTCGACTTCGAGACTCCGTTCACCGGTTACAAGACCCTGAGCGAGCAGACTCGCGTGATCGGCATCTACAAGGGCACCGAAGAGGTGAATGCACTGATCGCCGGTGACGAAGCCGTCATCGTGCTGGAGCAGACCCCCTTCTACGCCGAGTCCGGTGGCCAGATCGGCGACACCGGTACCCTCAAGGTGGACGACGGCATCTTCGCCGTGACCGACACCATGAAGGCGGGTAAGGCCATCATCCACAAAGGCTACATGGAGCTGGGTACCCTGGAGAAGGGCGCCGAAGTGGAAGCCGTGGTGGATGGCGAGCGTCGTCAGGCCGTGGCCCTGAACCACTCCGTGACTCACCTGCTGCATGCTGCCCTGCGTCAGGCACTCGGTGATCACGTGACCCAGAAGGGCTCCCTGGTGGGCGCCGAGCGCATGCGTTTCGACTTCTCCCACTTCGAAGGCCTGACCATGGCGACCATTCGCCGGATCGAAGAGCTGGTCAACGCCCAGATCCGTGCCAACCATGAAGTCAGCACTCAGGTCATGGGTCTGGAAGCCGCCAAGGCGGCCGGTGCCATGGCGCTGTTCGGTGAAAAATACGAAGATGACGTGCGCGTGGTGCGCATGGGCGACTACTCCACCGAGCTGTGTGGCGGTACCCACGCCAAGCGTACCGGTGACATCGGCTTCTTCAAGATCATCGCCGAGAGCGGTATCGCCGCCGGTGTGCGTCGTATCGAAGCGGTGACCGGCAAGGCCGCCATCGACTACATGCACCAGCTGGGTGAGCAGATCGAAGAGACTGCGGCCCTCATCAAGGGTGACCAGTTCTCCCTGGCGGACAAGGTGCGTCAGGTGCTGGACAAGGCCAAGATGATGGAGCGCGAGCTGGAGCAGCTCAAGGCCAAGCTGGCTGCCCAGGCCGGTAACGATTTGCTGAGCCAGGTCATCGAGATCAAGGGGCAGAAGGTGCTGGTTGCAGCGCTGGAAGGGGCTGATCCCAAGTCCCTGCGCGGCATGCTGGACGAGCTGAAGAACCAGATGAAATCCGGTGTCGTACTGCTGGCAACCAGCAGCGATGACAAGGTCAACCTGATCGCCGGTGTCACCAACGACCTGACCGGCAAGGTCAAGGCCGGTGAACTGGTCAATCTGGTAGCCCAGCAGGTGGGCGGCAAGGGCGGTGGTCGTCCGGACATGGCTCAGGCGGGTGGTACCCAGCCAGAGGCCGTACCGGCAGCGCTGCAATCCGTTCACTCCTGGCTGGAAGAGCGCCTGTAATAGGGCGAGGTGATCTGTGGCACTCTATGTACAGAAGTACGGCGGCACCTCGGTCGGCACATTGGAGCGGATCGAGGCGGTCGCTGAGCGGGTTCAGCAGACCCGCGCCCAGGGACACGATGTGGTGGTGGTGGTCTCCGCCATGTCGGGCGAAACCAACCGGTTGCTGGGCATGGCCCAGCAGCTGGATCCTGATGCCAACCGGCGCGAGATGGACGTGCTCGTCTCCACCGGTGAGCAGGTCACCATAGCGCTGTTGGCGATCGCGTTGAACAAACGCGGTTGTCCTGCGGTCTCAATGACCGGTGATCAGGTACGCATTCACACCGATTCCGCCTATGGCAAGGCGCGCATCACTCATATCGATACCGAGCTGGTTCAGGCAGAACTGGCGGCGGGCAAGGTAGTGGTGATCGCCGGTTTTCAGGGCCGTGATGAGCACAACGCCATCACTACTCTGGGCCGGGGCGGCTCGGACACCACGGCAGTTGCCGTGGCGGCGGCCATCGAGGCCGATGAGTGCCAGATCTTTACCGATGTTGATGGGGTGTACACCACGGATCCGCGCATCGAGCCCAAGGCTCGTCGTCTCGATACCATCACCTTCGAGGAGATGCTGGAGATGGCCAGCCTGGGGGCCAAGGTGCTGCAGATCCGTTCGGTGGAGTTTGCGGGCAAATACCGCGTCCCGCTGCGGGTACTGTCGAGCTTTATCGATGGAGAGGGAACCTTAATCACATATGGAGGTGAGAGGATGGAAGCTCCCCTGGTATCCGGGATCGCTTTTAACCGCAACGAGGCCAGCCTGACCATTCTGGGTGTGCCTGACAAACCGACCGTGGCCGCGCAGATCCTGAATCCGATCAGCGATGCCAACATTGATGTCGACATGATCGTGCAAAACACCCTGGGGGACGGCACCGCCGACTTTACCTTTACGGTGAATCGGGATGATTACCGCCGTGCCCGCGCACTGCTTGAGGAAACGGCCAGCGAGCTGGGCGCCTCCTGTGTGCAGGGAAATGGCGAGATCGCCAAGGTTTCCATTGTCGGTGTCGGCATGTGGAACCACCCCGGTGTTGCCCGCACCATGTTCAAGGTATTGGGCGAGGAGGGGATCAACATGCAGCTGATTTCCACCTCTGAAATCAAAATCTCTGTGGTGATTGACGAGAAGTATCTGGAGCTGGCGGTGCGAGCCCTGCACGCCGCTTTCGGGTTGGATCAAGCGCCCCAAGAGCAGCCCCTGGGCTAACAATCTCTGATTGATTTAGTTTCAACCATTTACCATATCGGTATCTTTGTTAGATAATGTCGCATATCGATATAAAAACAAAACAGGATACAGGAGCAAGCGAATGCTTATTTTGACTCGTCGTGTAGGGGAAACCCTGATGATTGGTGACGAAGTGACTGTCACCGTACTGGGCGTTAAAGGCAACCAGGTTCGTATCGGCGTGAACGCACCGAAAGAAGTTTCCGTGCACCGCGAAGAGATTTATCAGCGTATCCAGGCTGAGAAGGTTCCGGGCCAGCCGAACTTCTAAGCTGGATTCCAGGCAGTGACAAGGCGACACCTCATGTGTCGCCTTTTGTTTTTTATGGCCAGTGAAATCGGCTGTACGGCGTAAAACAACGGGATAAGTGTCGATATTGCTTGAATATTCCACGCTTTGGCCAAATGCTGAGCGAACGCTCTTTTTTCTCCAAAAAAGTGTTTGACTAAAAATCCCTGTGAAGTATTATCAGCCCCGCAAACGGAGAGGTGGCCGAGAGGCTGAAGGCGCTCCCCTGCTAAGGGAGTATGCGGCTTATACCCGCATCGGGGGTTCGAATCCCCCCTTCTCCGCCATTTGCGCCCGTAGCTCAGCTGGATAGAGTACCTGGCTACGAACCAGGTGGTCAGAGGTTCGAATCCTCTCGGGCGCACCATATTAGACTCTCGGAGTCATGTGTTGACCATCAGCAAGTCGGCACTAGAAGAAGGCTTACTGTTGAGTAAGCTTTTTTTATCGTTTTAAAACAGGGCGCCCGTAGCTCAGCTGGATAGAGTACCTGGCTACGAACCAGGTGGTCAGAGGTTCGAATCCTCTCGGGCGCACCATTTTAAAGCAATACAAAGATTTATGAGCGCCCGTAGCTCAGCTGGATAGAGTACCTGGCTACGAACCAGGTGGTCAGAGGTTCGAATCCTCTCGGGCGCACCATTTTCAAGCAGTACAAAAATTTATGAGCGCCCGTAGCTCAGCTGGATAGAGTACCTGGCTACGAACCAGGTGGTCAGAGGTTCGAATCCTCTCGGGCGCACCATTTTCAAGCAGTACAAAGTTTATGAGCGCCCGTAGCTCAGCTGGATAGAGTACCTGGCTACGAACCAGGTGGTCAGAGGTTCGAATCCTCTCGGGCGCACCATACAGACAGCCTCGACTCAGGTCGGGGCTGTTTTTTTATGGGCTGGATCCGGCCTTGGAAATACCCCACACTTGGTTGCCACCCTCTTTTCATTCGCTTCTTCTTTCCTCTGACCGGCTCGTTGCTGACGCCTCTGCCAGATCCCCTGCATGGCCGCTGCCAACACCCTGACGCGCATTTCTCCGCCAAAGCCGAGACTCCTGGCTGTCATCTATCTCCTTTTTGCTCTGGCGGGTGCTGGAAGCCTGTCATGGGCTGTGGGATCACGGGCAATAAAAAAGGATGCCACAGCATCCTTTTTCACGTCGTTCGTCTTTAGCTTCTCAACCATTTGCGAATGCGGTTGGCATCGCCGACCGGGGTGAGCTTGCCTACCGAGTTGAGCAACACGATGGCGAGCTCCCGACTGTCCGGTTTGGCACGCATCACCAGGCAGCGGCCAGCCTCGTCGGTAAAGCCGGTCTTGGAGAGACGTACGTCCCAGTCCGGATTTTTTACCAGCGGGTTGGTGTTGTTGAACATCAGGCTGTAGGAGGGGGCCTGGAAGCGCATCTCCCTGTGCTCATCCTGGGTAAACTGGCGGATCAGCGGCTGGCGATAGGCTGCGGCGACCAGCTTGCCCAGATCTTGGGCGGTGGAGACGTTGCGGGTGGAGAGACCGGTGGCGTCGTAGAAATGGGTCTGGCGCATGCCCAGCTGTCGGGCTTTGTTGTTCATGGCCCGGATAAAGGCGCTGCGGCCGCCCGGGTAGTGACGGGCCAGGGCCGAGGCCATCCGGTTCTCGGAGGACATCAGGGCCAGGTGCAGTGCGTCACGACGGGTCACCTTGGTACCCATGCGAATGCGGGAGTGTGTGTGCTTCACCCGATCCAGATCTTCCTTGTCGATGGTCAGGGTCTGAGCCAGATCCTGTCTGGCATCCAGTACCACCAGCGCCGTCATCAGCTTAGTGATGGACGCGATGGGACGCACCTTGGTGGCATTCTTCTGGTAGAGAGTCTTGCCCGTGTTGACGTCAACGACCAGGGCACTGCTCGAACGAATGTCCAATTTGGCGGGGTTGGGGGCGGCGCTGACCGCAGGCAATCCCAGCATCCCTATCAATCCGAAAACCAGCGCAACTGCGCGAACCCGACACCGCATACTACCGACTCCGTTCACATGGAAAAAAAGGCGGTAGATTCACGCATTTTTACCCTGCATTGACAAGGGGCTCTACAGACTATTTCTACAATTTGCGCAAATGCGAGCCTCAAAAAAGCCCTCTTTCGAGGGCTTTTTTGAGGTGGGTGTCAATCCCGGGATTTTGCAGCCTTGCGTTTGCTGAGCCAGCGCCAGAGCAGGGCGATGATGCCGCTGACCAGCAGCACGATCGGCAGGTAGAGGATGATGCTGAGAAATTGGGACTGGTATTCGGCTGCCAGCTTGGTGTGACTCAGGTAGTAGCCGAATCCCACCAGCGGGCAGATCCACATGATGGAGCTGATGAAATTGACGACGAGAAAGCGTCCCTGCGGCAGCTCGGTGGCGCCAACGATGTAGGGATAGGCGGTGCGCACGAAAGCGATGTAGCGGGCGGTGATCAGGGTCAGGATGCCGTACTTGTCGAGCAGGTAGTAGACCTTCTCCTTGTGGCGATCCTCCACGTGAGACATCAGGCGATGATACATCTGAGTGTGGCCGAGAAAGCGCCCCTGCATGTAGCCAAGCCAGGTGCCGACGAAGGTGGCCATGATCAGCAGCGGGATCACCGCCAGTGACAGCACATCCTGATAGATGAGCACGCCGGTCAGGATCAGCAGGCTGTCGCCGGGCAGAAAAGCGGTGGGGATAAAGCCATTCTCGAGCACCAGAAAGGTCAATAAGACGGCACAGACCATGAAGGCCATTTGGGGATCAGACAGGGTCACCAGATCCTGATGCATAAAGGCGTGGGCCAGTTGGTAAAACCGCTCCATTCTTGCAAACTCCGCAGGTTAGCTGGGTTGATCGGTCAAGGGCATGGCGAGCACCTTGTCGATGCGCAGACCATCCATGTCAACAATTTCCAGTTGCCACTGTTCCAGGGTGACCAGGTCGCCGGTCTGTGGAACACGACCAAGGAGCAGCATGATAAGCCCTCCGAGGGTGTGATAGTGATGTTTTTCTTCCTCGGGCAGGCGAACCAGCTCCAGACAGTCCTTCAATTCTGGCAAAGGGATCAGGCCATCGAGCAGCCAGCTGCCATCGGCGCGCTGGAATGCCCAGTTGTCGTCGCCGTCTTCCTGCTGAAAATCCCCCGCCAGCGCCTCCATCAGATCCTGCTGGGTGACCAGCCCCTGCAACTCGCCATACTCATCCACCACCAGGGCGATCTGTTCACTGTGGGTGCGGAAGTGGTTGAGCAGCTCGACCCCGTTGAGGGTCTCGGGCAGCAGGCTTCCCTCCTGGGTCAGGGCGGCCAGGTCAATGGGCTCCCCCTTGATATAGGCATACAACACCTTGTTGACGTCGATGATCCCCACCAGCTCGGAGAGGTTGCCGTCACAGACCGGGAAATAGCTGTGACGCTCCTCCACCAGGCGCTGCAGGTTGGTTTCCAGCGGCAGCGAGAGATCCAGATAGCGGATATCGCTGCGCGGCACCATCAGGGAGGAGAGGCTGCGCTCGTCGAGACGAAACACATTGCGCAGCATGGTGTGCTCATGATCCTCGATCACCCCGGCTTCGGATCCTTCCACCAGCATGGCGTGGATCTCCTCTTCGGTGACGTTGGCGCCGCCATCCTGCTTGGCCCGCAACAGGCGCAGGGTGGCATTGGTGGAGGCCGACAGCAGCCAGACGAAGGGACGGGTCAGGGTGGCGAGCCAGTGCATGGGAAGCGCCACCAGGCAGGCAAGGCGTTCTGCGCTGAGCTGGCCGAGGCGCTTGGGCACCAGTTCCCCCACCACGATGGAGAGATAGGTCACGGTGACGACGACGATGACGGTGGCGATCGTACCGCTGGTCTTGGGGGATAGCCCCCATTCCTGCAGCCAGAGGGAGAAAGGTTGGGCCAGCAGGGATTCGCCGTAGATACCGTTGAGCAGGCCGATAGTGGTGATGCCGATCTGGACGGCGGAGAGAAAATGGGTCGGGTTTTCCGCGAGTTTGAGGGCGATGGCGGCGGAGCGACTTCCTTCACTGGCCATCTTGGCAAGGCGAGCCTTGCGTGCGGTCACGATGGCAATTTCCGACATGGCGAAGACGCCATTGAGCAAAATCAATCCCAACAGGATCAATATTTCCATACTGCGGCAGCACTCCTAAGTAGAAAAGATCGCTGGCAGTGTAATGAATTTGGCCGCGATGCGCTTGTGAAAGCAGGTGATCCGGTTCGCTAATTTATCACGCCCCTGGCTCTGGGCAGGCGAGGGATCCCTGTCAGGGGAGGGGAGCCAAAAAAGGGCGGAAATCCCGCCCTTGCTGTGATTGCCTGAATTGATTCGATCAGAACTGCTGGAACCAGCGCTGGATCTGGGCCGGATCCTTGCTCTGGGTCAGGGAGAGCATCAGCAGGATGCGCGCCTTCTGCGGGTTCAGGGTGCCGGCGGCCACGAAGCCGTACTTGGCGTCGTCGATCTCGGCATCCAGGGTGGTGGCGCCGGTCGGCACGCGGGCGGAGCGCACCACGCGAATGCCGTCCTTGCTCGCCTGAGCCAGGGTGTCGAACAGGCTGTGGTAGAGGTTGCCGTTGCCTACCCCGGCGCTGACGATGCCATCAAACTTGGCATCCACCATGGCCTTGGCCGGCAGTTCGGTGGCGTTGGCATAGCTATAGACGATACCGACCTGGGGCAGCTTGTCGAGTTTGCTCACATCGAACGGGGTCTTGCTGGTGTGCAGGCGAGCCGGGCTGCGCTGATAGTCGATCTTGCCGTTGTGGATGTAGCCGAGCGGACCGAAGTTGGGAGCGGCAAAGGTCTGCACGCCAGTGGTGTTGGTTTTGGTGACGTCGCGGGCATCCAGCACGGTATCGTTCATGGCGACCATGACGCCACGGCCTTTGGAGGCGGGATCGGAGGCGGTGACCACGGCGTTGTAGAGGTTCATCGGGCCGTCAGCGCTCATGGCGGTGGAGGGGCGCATGGCGCCGACCAGTACCACCGGCTTGTCGCTCTTGACGGTGAGGTTGAGGAAGTAGGCGGTCTCTTCCATGGTGTCGGTGCCGTGGGTGATGACGATGCCATCCACATCATCCTTGGCCAGCAGCTCGTTGACCCGCTTGGCAAGCTTCAGCCACACCTCGTCGTTCATGTCCTGGGAGCCAATCTTGACTACCTGCTCCCCCTGCACGTCGGCCACGTTCTTCATTTCGGGTACGGCGGCGATCAGGGTTTCGATGGCTACCTTGCCAGCCTCATAGTTGGACTGGGTGGCAGACTGGCCGGCGCCGGCGATAGTGCCACCGGTGGCCAGAATATGCACATTGGGCAGGGCCATGGCCATGGGGGAGAGGGTCAGGCCGAGCACGGCGGCGAGCAGGGTCTTGCGGATCGGTAGGGTCATGCTGCAAATCCTTCTGGTTGGAATAATCGCAGCAAGTTTGCCCATTTAATAATCGATGTCTGTGATAAAACTCACCAAAAGACAGGTGAGTACAGATTTTTAACCTGTTTTATACCTATATGGAGATAAATTAACTTGCCGAGAAGCCCTTGGCTTCAATCAGGGCGATCAGCTCCGCCTTGTTCAATTCGCTCTCGATGATCGCCTTGCTGCTGGCGAAGTCCACCTGAGCGGCGGTCACCGCCGGCTGGGCCAGCAGGGCTTTTTGCAGGCTGGCGGCGCAGCCACCACAGGACATGCCGGTCACTGTCAGTTCAATAGTCATGATGAGTCTCCTTCGTGGGTGTAATGCAAGCCTAAAGCTGCCGCTCGCGGCAAGGTCAAGTCACCCGTCACTTCGTTGTTACCCCATCAAGCCCAGATAGTTCATCAGGGCTGCTCCCAGGCTGGTGGTGAGAAGGGAGCCCAGCGTGGTGGTAGCGATGATGTTCGCGGCCAGTGAACTGTCGCCCCCCATGGCGCGGGTCATCACATAACTGGCGGCGGCAGTCGGGGTGGAGCTGATGAGAAACAGGATGCCGAGTGCCTGCGGGCTGAAGCCAAGCGCCCAGGCCCCCGCGACCAGCAGCACGGGAATGCACAGCAGCCGGTTGGCGGTAGCCCAGCCGGTCAGCATGGCGCCGCCGCGCAGGGCCTTGAGGTTGAGGCTGGCGCCGGTGCACAGGAGCGCCAGCGGCAGCGTCATGTTGGCAAAGTAGTTACCGGTGGTGGTGACCAGCTGGGGTAGCTCTATGCCGAGCAGGCCAAACGGCAGTGCTGACAGGATGGCGATGATGAGTGGATTTTTGGCGATCCCCTTGAGGATGGGTTTGACCCCCTTGTTGCCTCCCAGACTGCGGGTCAGGGTGACGACGGCGAGGATGTTGTAGAGCACGGTGACCGACCCCACCAGCAGGGCGGCGGCGCCGATCCCTTCCGGCCCGTAGGCGTTCTGCACATAGGCCAGCCCCATGATCCCCATGTTGCCGCGAAAGCTGCCCTGCACGAAGACGCCACGTTGGCGCCGCTCGGGAATGAAGCGGGCCGCCAGCAGCTCCAGTATCAGGAAACCGGTGAGCGTCCCAAGCAGGCCGTAGAGGATGAGCCAGGGGCTCGGCATGGTCGAAAAGTCGGTGCGCACCATGCTGAGAAACAGGAGCGCCGGCAGGGTGACCTGGAACACCAGACGCGAGGCCGATTCGACGAAGCTGTCGGGCAGCAGGCCCAGCTGCTTGAGCCAGATGCCGAGCAGCAGCACCACGCAGATGGGGCCGGTAATGGAGAGGGAGAAGTGCAGACTTGCCAACAGATCCATGATGCGCGTCCTGTGCAATGGCGGGTGGCACGGCGTTCGCCGGGGCCAAAAGGGCATTCTAACGCCATGGGCTTGTATTCAAAGGGCTTAATAACAACAATGTGGGCACTTTCCACTGCCGAGCCTGACTCATGGACAAGAAGCTGACCATCCTCGATATCGCCCGCCTTGCCGGTGTTGGCAAGTCGACCGTTTCCCGGGTGCTCAATCAGGATCCCAAGGTCAAGCAGGCGACCCGTGAGCGGGTGGAGCAGATCATCGCCGAGCATGGCTTTGTGCCGAGCAAGTCGGCGCGGGCCATGCGCAGCCAGAGCCAGCAGGTGGTGGGCATCATCGTCTCGCGGCTCGATTCAAGTTCCGAAAACCAGGCGGTGCGCGGCATGCTGGAGACTCTCTATCAGCGCGGTTATGACGCCGTGCTGATGGAGAGCAAGTTCTCCCCGGCCAAGGTGCAGGAACATCTGGCGGTGCTGGAGCGACGCGGGGTGGATGGAATCATCCTCTTTGCCTTCAACGATCTGGATTATGACGCCATGGCACCGCTGAAAGAGAAACTGGTGCTGGTGGCGCGCGAGCATCCGGGCTTCTCTTCGGTCTGTTTCGATGATGCGGGAGCGGTGCACACCATGCTGAGCCAGCTGGTGGCGCGCAATATCCGCGATATCGCCTATCTCGGGGTGGATGCCTCTGATCTCACCACGGGTCAGCGCCGGCTCGACGCCTATCTGGCTTTTTGCCGGGAACAGGACCTGGCGGCACGCAGCGCCCTCGGTGATCTCAGCCTGCAAAGCGGCTACCGGCTGGCGGCTGAGCTGCTGACTCCCACCACCCAGGCGCTGGTTTGCGCCAGTGATACCCTCGCCATTGGTGCGGCAAAATACCTGCAAGAACAAGGACGTAGCGAGGTGTTGGTGACCGGTCTTGGCAACAACCCCATGCTTACCTTTCTCTTCCCCAACGCCCTCAGCCTGGATCTCGGTTACAAGGGGGCGGGGGAGCAGGCGGCCCGTCAGTTGCTCGGTCAGATCGAGCAGGAGTGCTGCCCGCTGGCGACCATAGCTCCCTGTCATACCCTGTGAACCCCATCACTTAGCGCTGCACAAAAAATGCGCTTTTTGTGACGTTGACCACGGAATGGGAACGTTCCCATTTCGATCTGGCCAAATTGCCGTCATGCTGATTGGGAACGATACCAATAACGCTCGAGCCGGCAGACTGGCTCAGAAGGGCGAGGCAGATCACTATCAATGGAGTCACAGAGGGAAGGCTCATGTCCAAGATCAACACACAACATCTGGCTCAGCTGATTGACAAGATCGGCGGCAAGGAGAATATCGCCACCGTCAGCCACTGCCTGACCCGGCTGCGCTTCGTCCTCAACGATCCGGCCAAAGCCGACAGCAAGGCCATCGAGACCATCCCGGCGGTGAAGGGGAGCTTCACCCAGGGCGGCCAGTTCCAGGTGGTCATCGGCAACGAGGTGGAGCAGTGGTACAAGGCGCTGACCGAAGAGATCGGCGTCAGCGGCGGCAGCAAGGAGGCCGCCAAGCAGGCGGCGCGCCAGAACATGAACCCGCTCGAGCGCGGCATCTCCCACCTGGCGGAGATCTTCGTGCCCTTGCTGCCGGCCATCATCACCGGCGGTCTGATCCTGGGTTTTCGCAACGTTATCGGCGACATCAAGATGTTCGACGACGGCACCCACACCCTCACCGAGATCAGCCAGTTCTGGGCCCAGGTCCACGCCTTCCTCTGGCTGCTGGGTGAGGCCATCTTCCACTTCCTGCCGGTGGGCGTCTGCTGGTCGGCGGTCAAGAAGATGGGCGGCTCCGAGATTTTGGGGGTAGTGCTGGGTATCACGCTAGTGTCGCCCCAGCTGATGAACGCCTACGGCATTGGCCAGCAGACCCCCGAGGTGTGGGACTTCGGCCTCTTCGTCATCCAGAAGGTGGGTTATCAGGCCCAGGTCATTCCGGCCCTGCTGGCGGGTGTCTTCCTGGCCTGGGTGGAGACCAATCTCAAGCGGATCATCCCGGCCTACCTCTACCTGGTCATAGTCCCCTTCATCTCCCTGCTGCTGGCGGTGATCGTGGCCCACGCCTTCATCGGCCCGTTCGGCCGCTGGATTGGTGACGGGGTCGGCTTTGCCGCCAAGGCGGCTATGACCGGCTCGTTTGCCCCCATCGGCGCCGCCCTGTTTGGCTTCCTCTATGCGCCCCTGGTCATTACCGGCATCCACCACACCACTAACGCGGTGGATCTGCAGCTGATGCAGAGCATGGGTGGCACCCCGATCTGGCCGCTGATTGCCCTCTCCAACATCGCACAAGCCTCTGCGGTCGTCGGCATCATCCTGATCAGCCGCAAGGAGAACGAGCGGGAGATCTCGGTGCCTGCCGCCATCTCCGCCTACCTGGGGGTGACCGAGCCGGCCATGTACGGCATCAACCTCAAGTACAAGTTCCCCATGCTGTGCGCCATGGTGGGCTCGAGCCTCGCGGCCCTTATCTGCGGCTTCGCCGGGGTGATGGCCAACGGCATCGGGGTGGGGGGGCTGCCCGGCATCCTCTCCATCCAGCCGCAATACTGGGCCATCTACGCCGTGGCCATGCTGGTGGCCATCATAGTGCCTGTGGTATTGACCCTGCTGGTCTACAAGCGCCAGCAGGCGGCCGGCAAGCTGGATCTGGCCAGCGCCTGACCTAACGCATCAGGGCGACCCGCGGGTCGCCCTCTCCCTTTTCATTCGAGACAAGAGCAAGACCCATGAGCCAAACACCCTGGTGGCAGAGCGCCGTGATTTACCAGATCTACCCCAAGAGCTTTCAGGACAGTGGCGCACGCGGCACTGGCGATCTCAAGGGGGTCATGGCCCGCCTCGACTATCTCAAGACTCTCGGCGTCGATGCCCTCTGGCTGACCCCCGTCTACGTCTCGCCGCAGGTGGACAACGGCTATGACATCGCCGACTACCTGAATATTGATCCCGCCTACGGCACTATGGCCGACTTCGAGGCGCTGCTGGCCGCCGCCCACGCGCGCGACATTCGCATCGTGATGGACATAGTCGTCAACCACACCTCCACCGAGCACGCCTGGTTCAAGTCGGCGCTGGGGGACAAAAACAGCCCCTACCGCGACTACTACATCTGGAAGGATCCGGTGGACGGCGGCGTGCCCAACAACTGGCAGTCCAAGTTTGGCGGCAGCGCCTGGGAGCTGGACCCGGCTACCGGCCAGTACTACCTGCATCTCTTTGCCCGAGAGCAGGCGGATCTGAACTGGGAGAACCCGGCGGTGCGTGCCGAGGTGAAAAAGATCATCCATTTCTGGGCGAAGAAGGGGGTCGACGGTTTTCGCCTCGACGTCATCAATCTCATCTCCAAGGATCAGCGCTTCCCCAACGACGAGATTGGCGATGGCCGCCGCTTCTACACCGACGGGCCGCGCATCCACGAATTCCTGCAGGACGTGAGCCGCGACGTGTTCGCCCCGGTCGGCGCCATGACGGTGGGGGAGATGTCGTCCACCTCTCTGGAGCACTGCCAGCGCTACGGCGCGCTGGATGGCTCGGAACTCTCCATGGTGTTCAATTTCCACCACCTCAAGGTGGACTACCCGGGCGGCGACAAGTGGACCAAGGCACCGTTCGATTTCCTCGAGCTCAAGCGCATCTTCAACCACTGGCAGAGCGGCATGCACGGCAAGGGGTGGTCAGCCCTGTTCTGGTGCAACCACGATCAGCCGCGCATCGTCTCCCGCTTCGGTGACGAGGGCGAGCACAGGGTGGTGGCCGCCAAGATGCTGGCCAGCACCCTGCACGGTCTACAGGGTACTCCCTACATCTATCAGGGGGAGGAGATCGGCATGACCAACCCCGGTTATCAGTGCATTGATGACTATCAGGATGTGGAGAGCCGCAACATCTTCGCTATCAAGCAGGCCGAAGGGATGAGTGAGGCCGAGATCCTGGCCATTCTCGGCGCCAAGTCCCGTGACAACTCGCGCACCCCGATGCAGTGGAGCGCGGCGGCCAATGCCGGCTTCACCAGCGGCACTCCCTGGCTCAAGCCCGCCGCCAACTATCCCGCGATCAATGCCGAGGCGGCGCTGGCCGATCAGAACTCGGTGTTCTGGCACTACCGGGATCTGATCCGGCTGCGCAAGGCGCACCCCATCTTCACTCACGGGGATTATCAGGATCTGCTGGCGGGGCACCCGCAGATCTGGGCCTATGCCCGCCGCGCCAACGGTCAGACCCTGCTGGTGGTGAGCAACTTCTACGGCGAGCCGGCCACCTTCGCACTGCCGGAGGAGCTGGCCACCGGCAAGGGGCACCTGCTGCTTGGCAACTACCCGGATAGCCCGGCCCGGCCGCAATCCTGTATGCTGCGCCCTTATGAATCCCTGATCTGGCTGGTGGAGTAGGCGATGAGCGAGGTGATGATGAAGGTGGCGGTGCGTGGCCCCGAGTGGCAGAAGATGGTGGCAGGGGAGCCCTATGATGCGGGCGACTCCGAGCTCAAAGCGGCGCGCGAGCGCTGCCGCAGGCTCTATCACACCTTCAACACCCACTGGCAGGAGAAACCGGCGCGCGATGCCCTGCTCCATGAACTGCTGGGCGGCAGCGGCAAGGAGTGCGCCATCAACCCGCCCTTCTTTTGCGACTATGGCGCCAACATCTTCGTAGGCGAGAACTTCTACGCCAACGTTAACTGCACCATCCTCGACGTGTGCGAGGTGCACATTGGCGACAACGTGCTGCTGGCGCCCGGTGTGCAGATCTACACGGCCGCTCACCCGGTGGCGGTGGCGCCGCGCATCAAGGGGGTGGAGTTCGGCAAGCCGGTGCGGATCGGCCACAACGTCTGGATCGGTGGCAGTGTCGTCATCTGCCCCGGCGTGACCATTGGGGACAACAGCGTGATCGGCGCCGGCTCCGTGGTAACCAGGGATGTGCCGGCGGGCGTGGTGGCGGCCGGCAACCCCTGCAAGGTGCTGCGGCCCATGACGCCTGAGGAGCTGGCAGGAGAAACCGGGTCTGTCATGGGGTAACGCGTTGACGATGACCCTATCTGATTGATGCCGCGCGCTTTTCAGATTGTTTTATATTCAGTGCTCATGTTTCGGGTGGGCTGGCCGATACTATTGAAGGCAGGAGGTACTCAATGGATATATCTAGTTCTGCATCTACATCTGAAGGTTATGCCTTGCTGGCGGCCAGCCTGGCCAAAAAGCAGCAAACCCAGAACGGGCAAGCCGCACTGGAGTTGATCCAGACCGCGGTACAGCCGGCTCAGGCTGCACCAACATCGGCCAACGCTTCACTGGGAAGCAAAATCGATATTCGTGTCTGACACTGATAAAAAAGCCCCCATCATCTGATGGGGGCTTTTTTTATTTGTGCCTTATACCGCGAACGGGGCGGGTGCCTCGAAGGTCATCCGCTCGCCGCTGCGGGGGTGGCTGATGGTCAGGCTGGCTGCATGCAGATAAAGGTGCGGTGCCGCCGCCAGCGCCTCCGGATGGGCGTAGAGGTTATCCCCCAGGATGGGGTGCCCCAGCTCCAGCATATGAACCCGCAGCTGATGGGAGCGACCGGTAATGGGGGTCAGCTTGATCAGGCTGTTGCCATTTTCCACCTTCAGCTTCTGCCAAAGGGTCAGGGCATGGCGTCCCTCCTCGAAATCCACCTTCTGCTTCGGCCGGTTGGGCCAGTCGACGCAGAGCGGCAGATCCACTTCACCCGCATCCTGCTCCGGCTCGCCCCACACCCAGGCGAGATAGTGCTTCTCGGTCTCCCGCTCGCGAAATTGCCGGCTTAGCTCCCGGTGGGAGTTGGGGTTGAGGGGGATCACCAGCACGCCTGTGGTCGCCATGTCGAGACGATGGGCCGCCGCCGCCTTGGGGTGCTGCTGCTTCACCCGATGGAGCACGCTGTCTTCATTCTCGGGGCCGCGCCCGGGTACGCTCAGCAGGCCAGTGGGCTTGTTGACCACCATGATGTCCTTGTCCTTGAACAGGATATCGAGCCAGGGTTCCAGGGGCGGTGAGTATACAAACATAGCGTCTCGCATCTTTGGTCAAAGCGGGGGCAAGCCCCCATCAGTTATGGGTAACCACATCAAAGCAGGGCATGTGCCCTGTCAGTGATGGGTGACCAGGATAAAAAGAGCATGGCATCCAACTTGCGTTGGCTCTGGTCGTTATCAACCAGATGATGCCTTCACAGCTTCATCAGTTATGAGTGACCACGATAAAGCGGATGGCATCCAGCTTGAGCTGGGTCTGGTCGATCAGGTGGTGCAATTCTGCCTGCAGATTGCGCAGATAATCCAGTTCGCTGTCGCGCACGTTCGGATTGACCGCCTTGAGCGCCTCCAGACGATCGAGATCCTGTTGCAGGGTTTGAGCCATCTGGGCACGGGCCTTGTCGACGATCTCCGCCTTCAGCTCCTCGGCAATGGCCTGCCCCTGCCCGATGAGGCCATGGATCACCGGCTGGGAGGCGGTCACCAGCTTGCTGCCAAGATGGCGGTTGACCGGAGTCAACTGGCGGTTGAAGGCATCAAACGCCACCTTGTCGCCCAGATTGTTGCCGTTCTTGTCCATCAGCAGGCGAATTGGGGTGGGCGGCATGAAGCGGTAGAGCTGGGGATGAGCCGCAGATTCGGCGACGAAGATCAGCTCCAGCAGGATGGAACCCACCGGCAGTGCCTTGTTCTTGAGCAGGGCAACCGAGGTGGCGCCGATCTCGGAACCCAGGATCAGGTCGATACCGCCGCGCATCATGGGGTGATCCCAGGAGAGGAACGACATATCGTCCCGCGACAGGGCAGTGGTGCGATCGAAGGTGATGGTCATGCCATCCTGGGGTAGCCCCGGGAAGCTGGAGACCAGCATGTGATCCCCCGGAGTCAGCACCAGGGCATTCTCGCCACGATCGTCCTGATTGACGCCGATCTCGTCGAACATCTTCAGGGCGAAGGAGATCATGCCGGTGTCGTCATCTTCGGCGGCCAACTTGTCGACCAGCTGCTGGGCGGCTTCGCCACCGCTGGAGTGGATTTCCAGCAGGCGATCGCGGCCCTGTTCCAGCCTGGCCTTGAGCGGCTCATGCAGTTCGCGAGTCTTGGTCAGAAGCGCTTCCAGTGCTTCCTGATCGCCGGTATTGGCGGCTAGCAGCTCGAACAGCTCATCGCGCACCGCCTCGAACACGGGACGGGCGGTCGGACAGGTTTGCTCGAATGCATCGAGACCGTCGTGATACCAGAGTTGCAGGGCGCGCTGGGAGGTGCCTTCCAGATAGGGGACATGGATCTCGACCGTGTTCTGCTGGCCGATACGATCGAGACGACCGATCCGTTGTTCCAGCAGATCCGGATTGAGCGGCAGATCGAACAGCACCAGATGGCTGGCAAACTGGAAGTTGCGACCTTCGGAGCCGATCTCGGAGCAGAGCAGCACCTGGGCGCCCCCCTCGGCCTGGGCGAAATAGGCCGAGGCTTTGTCCCGCTCCAGGATGGACATCCCCTCGTGGAACACGGCGCCACGGATCCCTTCGCGGGTACGCAGCGCCTCTTCCAGAGCGATGGCGGTGGCGGCTTCGGAGCAGATCACCAGTACCTTCTGCTGGCGGGCAGAGAGCAGCAGCTCAAGCAGCCAGTCGACACGGGGATCAAACTGGGTCCAGCTGGCGTTGTCGCCCTCGAACTGCTGGAAAATCTTCTCTGGATAGAGGTAGCGCAGGGCGCGGGTCTGCAGATCGCCGCCGTTGCCACCCATCATGCCCATCACCTTGATGGCGGTTTTGTACTGCTCCGGCAACGGCATGGGGTAGACGTTGAGATGACGCTCCGGGAAGCCCTGAATGTTGGCGCGACTGTTGCGAAACAGCACGCGGCCGGTGCCGTGCTGATCCAGCAGCTTGGCGACTGCCTGCTGACGGGCGGCCGCATCAGTGAGATCCAGACCATCAAGCTGGCCTGCCAGGGTCTGTTTGGCTTCATCGCTCAGGGTCTCGCCATCAAGCAGCTCCTGAGCGGCGCTCGCGACTTGACCGTAGGCCTGCTCCTCGGCGAGGAAGGCGTCGTAGTCGTAGAAGCGCTCGGGATCCAGCAGTCGCAGGCGGGCAAAGTGGCTTTGGTGACCCAGTTGATCCGGGGTTGCGGTCAGCAGCAGCACGCCCGGCACCTGCTCGGCCAGCGCCTCTACCATCTGGTAGGCGCGGCTCGGGGCTTCCTCGCTCCACTCCAGGTGATGCGCCTCATCGACGACCAGCAGATCCCACTCCGCTTCCAGGATCTGTTCGAAGCGACGACGCTTCTTGCGCAGGAAGTCGAGGCTGCAGATCACCAGCTGTTCGGTTTCGAAGGGATTCTCCGCATCAGCGAAAGCCTCGATGCAGCGCTCCTCGTCAAACAGGGAGAAGTGCAGGTTGAAGCGGCGCAGCATTTCGACCAGCCACTGGTGTTGCAGGGTTTCGGGCAGCAGAATCAGCACGCGATGGGCGCGGCCGGAGAGCAGTTGCTGATGGATGATCATGCCCGCTTCGATGGTCTTGCCGAGGCCCACTTCGTCGGCAAGCAGCACGCGCGGGGCGTAGCGGTGCCCCACTTCGTGTGCAATATAAAGCTGGTGCGGGATCAAGCTGACCCGGCCACCGGCCAGACCGCGGGTCGGATTGCGACGGCGCTTGTGCTGATTGACCAGGGCCTCGTAGCGCAGGGTAAAGCGGGACATGCGGTCGATCTGCCCGGCGAACAGACGGTCCTGCGGCTTGTTGAACTTGATAAAGTTGTTGAGAAACACCTCTTTGAGGGCAACGGGCTCATCATTGTCGGTGCGAACACCTACATATATAAGCAGGCCGTCTTTCTCCTGCACTTCTTCGACCGTCATGGTCCAGTCTTCGTGACTGGTTATCTGATCGCCCACATTGAAGCTGACCCGGGTAACCGGCGCCTCTTCTTTGGCATACATACGGTTTTCACCGGTAGCCGGAAACAACAGGGTAACCATGCGTCCTTCAACAGCAACGACAGTTCCCAAACCCAGATCCGTCTCTGTATCACTAATCCAACGCTGGCCAAGTGCAAAAGGCATTAAACTCTCCAAAGCCCAAGAGTGTGTGAATCGCAAAGGGGCGCTATGTTACCCGAAGGCGTGAGCCTGATCACCATGGATATAGAGGAGGTCACCGTAAATCGCTACAAGCTTGATCTACCCTCTTTTCGAACGCTATCCCGTAGTCAATACCGAGCCTGTAGCGGGATTAATGAGCGATTTGGTTGATTGGTGAGCGAACAATTCAAAAAAATGAATTTAGTTCGAAAACACCCTTGCCAATGTGATCAATCTCCCTATAATGCGCCTCCATCGACACGGCAAGCGGCAACGCAAAGCCTGAGTCGATAATCTCGAAAAGCCTTTGAAAATAAGGCTTGACTCGAGAAGGCGGTTGAGTAGAATGCCACTCCCGCAGCAGCCAAAAGCTGCGTCGCTCTTTAACAATTTGAATCAAGCAATCTGTGTGGGCACTC
>NZ_JBGLQV010000007.1:0-250524 GCF_041402525.1 Aeromonas sp. S18(2024)
CGATAATGCGGTTTCCAGCGGCTACTGAGGCGCAGATCACCTCGTTGTCAGCTGACAATCGCTGCCAGCCAGCAGCTTGGTTTCCATTTCTCGATACCGATAATGCGGTTTGCAGCGGCTACTGAGGCGCAGATCACCTCGTTGTCAGCTGACAATCGCTGCCAGCCAGCAGCTTGGTTTCCATTTCACGATACTTATAATGCAGATGACTGCGGGCACTGATGTACTGATCACTCCGTTGTCAGCTGACAATCGCCATCGCTGGACAAGCCGAGTTCCATTTCACGCTACCGATAATCCATCTGCCAGAAAGCACCGAGCCGAAGATCGGCCAGCAGCCAGGCTGATAGCTATCTTAGCAGGCGTTACGCCGCAGTTCCCGATAGACAGTGGAACGATAACACCAATGGAGTGAGCCATGGCGGCAACGGATATCCTTTGCCGATATCTGGTATCGTTGCCCTTCAGTCACCTGCTGATAACTCATGGTGATACTGCTTCTACTTTGGCGAGCTGAAGCGTACCACCGTCAGCAGTTGACTACCTCTCACCGCTTAACCATGAGTGTCGCACTTATTATCTGAATTCCCGGGCTGCCTTGAAAAAATGCCTGAGGGTGGTAGAAATACCCGCTATCAGATCAAAATTTCTCTGTAACCGTTTTCGCCATCCTTACCGATAAAATCAATTTAAAAATGACCATTTATTACGGTCAAAAAATGAGTGTTCACGCCACTGACATAGCTATCATCAAAACTAAAATTACGAACCTAGAAATTTACTCAAAAATAACTTTTCAAAAATCAATAATAATTTCATTGGAAGGGTTGATATCATTTTTATAATTTGCAATAATTAAAACAAGATTATTGATTTAGACTTTTCCTTGTAGCTTAACATCAATATTTATGACAGATTACACTTAAATTATTATGTTCTTGATAATTTTCCTTACCAGCTATATTTAGGTGGCTACTTATCTGGTCTTATTGTTCACAGATAGGCACAAAAACACTAATAACAACTATAAGAAGGTGTTTATGATAAAAAGGCAAAAATGGGGTAGACCCCCAAAAATAGACTCAGACAAACGCACCCTGCGAGTTCGAGTTTCGTTTACAGCGGACGAATATCAGAAATTACAGGCACGATGCCATGCATCCGGGGTAGCTAAAATTAGCGAACTCGTTCGCGCAATTGCACTCAACGAGAAACACATAGACTCGGAACCAGCTATCCGTCATGTAGAATTGATCCATTGGTTAGCTCAGCTAAATAGGCTGGCGGCAGATATCAACGAATTCATTTTGGAGTGTAGACTCCATTTACATTCTGATGAGGTCAAAAATAATCACTCCAAAAATGTTTTGATCCTCCAGAAAATCCAATCCGTCTATAAATTACTGATAAATATTTCAGGCGTAGCACATGCGGAGGGCAAACATGATCGGTGAGGTTTTTGATCTGACGCCAGGTTTTTCTGGGAGACTAAATTATATATTCAGGAATTCTCCATTCAAAAATCCTAACAACAAAAAGAAAGACCATAAAAAACAGGCCCCAACACAGATAAATTATCTTGGCGGAAATGTATTCAGCTACCCAGAGTTGGCGCTCACTGAAAGCGGTAAAAATTATAATGTCAGTGGGCTGCTCACAGAACTAGAGCAGCAGGCGAATTTGTATTTGGGTTCTGGAGAAATGAAATGTGCGCATTATTCAATTTCGTTACCTGCTGGTGATAGCCTCAGCCCATATCACTGGTTCGTGTCAGCTCGAATTTTCATGGATCGGATGGGATATGGAAATGACACGAAATGGACCTCTGTAATACACAAT
The DNA here is from genome assembly GCF_041402525.1 of Aeromonas sp. S18(2024). Taxonomy (NCBI): domain Bacteria; kingdom Pseudomonadati; phylum Pseudomonadota; class Gammaproteobacteria; order Aeromonadales; family Aeromonadaceae; genus Aeromonas; species Aeromonas sp. S18(2024). The sequence continues at coordinate 1,840 of NZ_JBGLQV010000007.1, forward strand.
GACGCTCATTGCCAACATATCCATATCGTTGCATGTCGCGTAAAACTAGATCGCACTCTAGTCAATACCTACAACGATTATGACCGTTGCATACAGGCGGTACGAGATATAGAAAAAATTCTTGGCCTCGTTAAACAAAAAAATCCTAATGAAAACTGGGGAATTGAATATTCTATCACAGACATGAAAACCGGCACTGGTAGAGGAACGTTGTCAGCCCAGCAAGATCCAAAAAATCTTATAAGATCTGTTTTAGATAGAGTGTTTGAATGTAGACCGAGAACCATCTCTGGACTCGTAAAAAAGTTGCGGGGCTATAATGTGATGGTTGCCGTGCGTAGAAAAAATGGTGTCCCAACAGGCATTATGTACAGTGTTGATGGACTGATATGGATTTCAGGAACGCATGTTAAACGCCGCCGTGCGGCCTGGGGCAGGCTACTAGAACAGGGTATTACATACTCACCAACTAGAGATGATAAAATTTTAGAGTTACGTACTCACAATTTAGAGGAACAAAAAATAATAACTGAACTTCATAAATACAACAAAATTTCACCAGAGCCAAATTTACATTTAAAACAAACCATCCCTATAGCATCAGAGGTTAGTTTAAATGAAAGAAAACATAACCAAAAATCACTAACATCTAAATGTGACACATATATAGAAAATTTCATAGCATTGGTTCGCTGTACTCAAAAGCAATATAAGAAAATTATAGGTAGGGTTAAGTCATACATATACAGGGATAAACGATTTAACGCTCATAACCTGCTACAACTTAATTTCTCATGTGAATGGAAAGAAAAACCTTCCGATTCAGTGATTGAGGAGTTCTTAGCCGCGATAACGGCTGCATTAAAACGTATATTCAAGAATGGTTTTGAGTCAGTTAATCACGGATTGGAACCAAACCTACCCGATGGGTACGTTATGGATACAGAGGCACAGGCACCAAACATCGTTGTGATTACATCATCCAATCAGGAGGAGTTAGTCACGTCAATTCACAACGTTAACAAATGGATTGATGATTGGACTGGAAGAACCATCCCAAATGGCATTGAGTTATTAAAGATAAAATAATTAAAACAATAAATTATGAGGTTAGTAATATGGCAATAGCAAGATTGAATTCAAACTTAAAAACAATTACATTCAGTACAACAATCAGCATTCAAGAAAATTTAGAACTCAAGGACGGAACCATTAGGTCAATATATAAATCCAAACATGAGCACCTTGGCACTGTTGATATAGATTCTGATTACTCACTCATTTCAAGTCTAACACAGAATGAAGTGATAAAATTTACCGAATGGGCTAAACAGCAACAAATTGACGTTAAAAATTCCTATCTCGCGAATCATGCCAGAGGTTTTTGGGGTGGTTACCCCGTTATAAAAAGATCAGTTTCCGATGATGAAAAGTATCGCGATGAATTTGGGTTTATTCAAAATAGACGTATAGGTGAGTTCATAGGCGTTATCGCTGATCCGATAAAAATAAACCACCTCCCCTCGACATCAGACAAGGATAATTCATTAAATTTCCAACTTATACGTAAGGATGGGACACTGGTCGACATGCTAAGTCCGTTGTGTGATGAAATCATCAGATCTCACAAAAAAACAAAATTAAACATAGAGGAGGCTAAGAATATTTTCCAGGGATTGAAACCCATTACCTACCTGATAACTGAGGTTATTGGATTTAAACAATCCGACCTAGAAAAAAAACTACCTCCTAGTTACAGAGCAAAAACTATATCATTGTTAAAAAATAAAACTAACGGTAAGTTTTGATAGTAAATACTGATCACAGGTCGGTCTAAAAACTAAAAAATGATGAACAACGGATTGTATGTACGCAGGCATATTAAAATAAAAGTATTTTATTATACTGGCATCCTGCCGTTGACTAACGGCAATTTAAAAAATTCTACACTGTGGGCATAGCGTCAAAACTTGCCCACTATTCAGCTGACAGACGGCGATTGTTAGCTACCCTCATTTATCAGAGGGGCACTGATCGCGCCCCTCTGACTGTACAAACCTAGTTATTACCTGACACCGGCCTCAAACCGGTGTCTTCTTTACGCTACTTTCGTGCGCCCTTCCTTTGGTATCAATTTCAGAGCCGTCTTCAACATACTGTGAGGTTTCCCTTGTATCATCCTTCCTTGATGGTCAGTCCGCTCCTACGCATCCTCTAAAGCCCAATGAGCTCGCCTGGGGAGTGATCATATCTCTGAATCCGATTGAATCTTGATTAAGTTCAAAACAATCAAATGGAAGTGTATGATTTTTCATGAAAATGTTGTAGTAACTGATGTAGTGTACGCATCTACGTGGGCTGAATAAAATGATGCGCTTTTATACATAGATCCATTTGTAGGTAGGATAGAGATGGCAAGAATCCTGATGACCCGTGCTCTTGATGACAACGGCCATATCGTTGATGTCAAAGACGTTGTTAGTGGCAAAGGATGCAATTGCACATGCATAGGTTGTCAGGGCGCTGTCTGGGCAATGAAGGGGCAAGTTAAAGCCCATTATTTCTCTCATGAGCCTAATTCAGTCGAACAGAATGCCTGTACCTGGAAGCCGGAAACGGAAATACATATCCTAGCTAAAGAGGTTTTAGCAACGGATAGGCAGTTGTTACTGCCTATTGGAACTATAAATCCAATACATCAAAATATAGCCTTTGATGAGATGGTATGTGAGGTTTATGAAGGCAGAGTTATACCTGATGTTATTGGGTTCATCGAGGGAGAGAAGGTTCTCATCGAAATTGCAGTTACGCATTTTTGTGATCGAGGGAAAGTTAAAGAATTAAAGAGGGTGAATGCAACCTGCATTGAACTTGACCTGAGTGGATTTCGTGTGAAAGGAGAGATAATATCAAAAGAAGAGATAAGAGATTATCTAAAAAAATGCCCCAAAAAATGGGTGTCTGTAGCCCCTGTAGGCAACTTCTCCGAAATGATTTACTCCCATAATAGACAACAATTATTATCTTTACAGCATCAGTATTCATCTTTGAGTTCAAAGCACCAGACAGAGGTTAAAAAACTTAATGCAGAATTCGAAGCGATAAAAAATACTCGCGAATCAGAACTAAGCGATATGCAAAGAGTGATTCAACAGTCTCGGCATGCAGAAGGCAAGGCTAACGCCATTTTAAAAAGATGGGAGAGAGTGTTAAAAGAAAAAGAGTCGTCCATTTTAGAGGCACAGGAAAAAATAATCCTATTGGAAGATCAATACAGAAGCTTTGAAATGGAATTGAAAGACCGTCTATATCATATACAAGATGAAGTTGATCAAAAGCAAGATTTACTACGTGACCTTCTTAATTTAGATGAACTTAAGGCTGAGTTTTATTCACAGGTTGATGATATAAATAGAACCATTAAAGCCAAAGAGGCTCAGCTTGAAGCTAGTGAAGTCGAAATACGCAGGCGGTCAGCCTCGTTAAACCTTATACAAAAAAATCTAAATGATAGCCTCATCTCATTACAAGAACGAGAATATGCTCTAACAGAAAGATCCAAAGACTTGGTAAGCATCGTGGAGATTAGATCAAGCGAGCAGGCTAAAGTAATGTTTGAGCAGTTACTGAAAGAAAAAGCAAATGAGATAAAAGCTCTTGAGGAAAAAGAAAGGAAAGCAAAAAAAGATATTGATGATTTAAGGCGAAAATATAGTTCATATATCAAAATTCCATGATTTTCAAATACTGATTGTGTAGGTGTGGTTCTCACCTGAAAACCATTTTTTATCTAACCATTGACTGACAGCACTTGATCTCAAGAGCACGCCACATAGCGTACAAGCTCTATGGGCTCTATGGGACAGCAACAATCAAGCCTCATGCTGCCGTGTATGGCGACAAGCGGGAGAGTTCGGCGTATCAACGTTCAGCACCATCCTTGACGATACAGAAAACCAGAAATTTCTACGTTAGTAGGTTTACGAAAGCGCATACGTATGCCAATATTTTCTTGTGGAGATGTTAGTGTTGCTGACTAATCGCCGCACTATGGTTTATATCAGTATAATAGAGAGGTGAAATTGCCATGAAAAGGATTCTTCTAATACTCATCTCTTTTATTATATCTGTCGATGTAACTGCAAAAGAGACAATCCATTGGGTTCAATATGATATCCCTCCATTTTATATTAAGGATGGTAGCTATTCAGGTAGAGGTGTGGTTGATGTTACTGACGCTATGATCAGAGCTGAATTGCCCCAGTATAACCATGTGATCATATGGGCTAACATCGCCAGGATCCGGCATATGATGGAGCAAGGACAGAAAGTTGTTTGTGGAAATATGATAAAGACACCTGAAAGAGAGAAGTATCAAACATTTTCTACTTTTCATAAAACACTATCAACTGCACCACATGTAATCATACCATCCAGTGAGCTTAACACTTATAAGCAGTATATAATTGATGGAGACGGTGTTGATTTGTTTCGGTTGATTCAATCGAAGGATAAACTTGGCTATTTCATAGCATCTCGTTCATATGGAAGTAAATTTGACCTCGCAATTAAAGATAAAACAAATAAGAGAGTTAACTACTCTCTCAATGCTCCGATGGGTAATGTCCTGGATATGCTATTAAAAGATGTAAATGGTTTTACCGTTGCATACCCAGAGGAAATTATCTATTACACAGAAAGTAAGTTTGGGTATGGCTCATCAACAGTATCTGATTTAAATAAAAAGGCTTATCTAGGGAAGTTCAAAGTTCTTCCGATAGCTGGACAGCCAAAAGAAATATCAACTTATGTTGCCGCACCGAAAACCGAGTGGGGTGATAAAGTCATATCTGATATCAATGAAGCACTATCAAAACTAAAATCAAATCCAGCATATATTAACGAGAACTATATGTGGCGTAACTTACCTAACCATGATATGCGTTAGGTATATAGTGATTCTATCCATTGAATACATATACCCTAACGCTATCTAAGTTCATATACCAACTATCGCAACCTAACCTGGATACACCTTATTTCATCAATGTTGATTATTTATGCTTTTGTGAGATAAGACATCAACTCTAATGTGAAAGACTCGACAGAATATCCAATAGGTAGCGGCGTTGTTCTAATGGTGTTTTGCTTGTCCAAAAATCGAAAATCACATGAGCTAGCAATGGCATTAAGAGAAGTAAAACACACAACATTGCAAGCAGTTTCTTTGCTGAAACCTTTTTATTCGCAGTACCAAAATGAATCGCATTAGCTTGTTTTGGGCATGCAGAGATACAAGTTAAACAGTTTGTACACTCAATATTTCTGACAGATATAAGTTCATGAACCTGTATCCTTGATGGACATGCTCTACTGCATTTATCACAATCGTATCCCTTGCTTCGTAAACAGCTGCTGGAAGACCTGCGAATACGTAATGGTGTCAGAAGTCCCAGCAAGGAAAGCCATCCACCATAAGGGCATAGGTATCTACAGAAACCTTGCTTGAAAAACATCGTGACACTTAATACCCAGACAACAAAAATACCTGATATGAAGTTCAAGTTGAAAAAGAAGGCTCCCATTTTCATGTCAGCAGCTTGGTGATACTGACTCATCAAGTACCCTGGCAGTGCGACATTTGGAACAGCAAGAATAACTATGAACATCAGAAATGATAGAACTAGAAATTTCTGAGACTTGAGCAGTAGGTCTAACCATTTTGGCGGAGTCCACTCACCAGGTAGCATCAAATATCGAAAATGATACAGCCATTCACCGACAACCCCAAGAGGGCAAAACCATGAGCAGAAGGCACGACCTAAAATGAGTCCAGATAAGGAAATAACCAAGACTGTGATTGTTGCAGCTGGGTGATGGTAATCAGTAATGCCCAAACTCAACAACGCCCGCAAGCCAAGACCGCCCGCTATAGGTAGAAAGCCATCTACAATATCAGGTCTAGACAGCCAAGGTAGGTCATCCTGGTGGAGTTGAAAAATATAAACACCATACTGTATTGTTACAAATCCCCACGATATAACTAAGAAATATCTAACTAAACTACGAAGTTGTTGATCTCCCGAATCATATAATACGGATATCAATTTATATCTATAAAGCATGCCAATAGCGACAGCAAGCACGATTAAACTACTTAGTGGTGGCTTGGCTGCTACCGTCAACCATACAGCAGCGGTTAGCATCATGAACAGCTGCCAAGACCAGCCTGAACGCTCATGCCACTGGAACAACAACAGATACACCAAGCCACTCAGCATGGTTATGGTTTCAATCCCACTCATCTAGCCAACCCCCATCGCAAAAACAGCCAATCATAAACAACATTACAGTTGTTCATTTTGATCTGGATGGGCAGTTGGCCTGGTTTGTGGCGATGACAAGATTGTAATTTATTCTCTTGTCTTAATGAGTGGGGTGTCTGAGCTTACGTTTTCAGCCCAAAAATGGATATTGAATCTAGCATCTTCAGACAGTTCAACCCTGTGCCAATACTGAGGTGGGCTGGTTGCAAACTCTCCGGCTCGGATTACAAGCGTAATTTCAGGTGTCTCTGCTGTTTCATCAGCAAAACCGTAATATGTTACCGTCCCTTCCATTACACATAACTGACCGAATACGCCAGCAGCTGTATTGTGATGGGTTAATAGAGCCTGTGGTACGTTTTCATTTGTAAAGAATGGGGTTGAACGGCGAACAACCCAATGAGCGGGTATACTATGCAGTAGCGACATGTTTTATCCTTAATAACCTATGAAATTAAGTAAGGCTGAGCATATGCTCAGCCAGCAATTATTCATCTAGAAAGAAGGCGTAAAAGTGGGAATGCAGCGCCCATTTGGTCTCCACCTACGACAAAGCCGCACATTTCACCATCCTCGCTGCGAGCTTCTGCGACCATTCCATTTTTATTCCACTTAAACTGCCATGAAAGGTCTGCACCTTTGGTTCTACCAGCTAACTGCAAAGGATATTGAAGTGTTTTTACCTTCACTAGCATTGGAGGAAGCGTTAGTGGTGTTGGCTTACCAATCAGAGTTTTAGATAATGCATTGGCACCGAGAACAATTGGCTGCAAAAAGGGTCGCAATTCACCTTTCCACTCAACGCAATCACCAAGAGCATAAATGTGCTCACTCGATGTTCTCAGGTAATCATCTATTACAATTCCGCGTTTAACAGCCAGTCCTGCATTCATCGCTAAGGATAGATTCGGTTGTAGACCTATAGCTGAAATGACAAGATCCTGTTCACTGAAACTGCTGTCAGTGAGCTCTATCATAAAGGATTCGTTGGCATCTCTTCTTTGTATCGACTTGATACCTCGACCAAGTTTAAGGTCAACCCCCTGCTCCCGTAAGGCTTGCAGTAACGGTTGACTCAATGCGGCTGGCATTAATGTACTTAGTGGGCTGTCCGCCAGATCTACAAGCGTCACAATTCGGTCTTGACCCACCATATCCATAGCCAACTCACAGCCGATCAAACCTGCTCCGAGTACCATAATGCGTTTTGCATTCTTAATTAATTGTTCGGCATTGGCATAATCATTTTGGCTATTGAGGGTAACCATTTGATCTGAGTTTGGTATGGAAGGCCGTATAGAACTGGCTCCCGTTGCCAGCACTAGCTGGCCATATGAAAAATCACCATGATCTGTGTGTATAATTTGTTTAGTCGGACTAATGCTATGCACAACCGTATTTGGTGACAGAATAATACGTTGTTGTTCAGCGAATTGAGCCCCCGTCAACTTTGTCATTGCGTTGGCTGTGTAGCCACGGCTGACCACATGACTCAAGTCTGGTTTGTTATATTCATTGCCATTGTCAGCGGTAATAAGACGGATCGGTCTTTCACCATCTAATTTACGCAAGCTTTTTACCAACTGCTGAGCGGCAAAGCCGCTGCCGATGATGACTATATCCTGGCAGGAACCAACATCACGCTCATTTAAGGCGCTCATACACATGCCTCCACTGCGCATGGTTCGAATACCTCTTTACCGATGCCGCAGCCAGGGCAAAGGAAACTCTCCGGCACAAGGCTCCAGGGAGTGCCAGCCGCAACCAATTGATCCGGCTCGCCTAAGGCGGGGTCATAAACCCACTGGCAGACAGTGCATAGCATTGCTTGATCATCGTCTACTCCGGCTACAACTGACTGGGTGGTCTCCTCTACAGGGGAGATATCAACAGTTGATGTTTCTTGATGGGCTGCTTTTTCTGGGCGAGGCATCTCAATCGGATGTAACGCCCATTGACGTGCGAGCTGGCGTCCGTGCTCGCGGCATTCTGCCAGTGCAGAACCATCTGGCCGCCATTTGGCTTTCAGAGAAATGCTGATATCAAAGCCTGCATCCATCAGTCGGGTCTGGATGCGGTCTACTGCACCACCTGTCCAACCGTAACTGCCGAATGCAGAAGCGCGCTTGTTTCTAAAGCGCAGGCCAGTGATCTCCTCCAGCATGCCTGCCACCTTAGGCATCATGACGTTGTTCATTGTGGATGAGCCCACGAGTATTCCCTTGGAGCGGAACACTTGTGTCAGGATCTCGTTCTTATCGTGGCGGGCTACGTTGTAGATCTTGACCGCGACTCCAGGGTCAACTTCGTGAATACCCTGTGCGATGGCATCGGCCATCATACGGGTGTTGTTTGACATGGAATCATAGAACAGGGTGATACGATCTTCTTGGTAGTGGTCAGCCCACTCCAGATACTTGAGAATAATTTGGGTCGGAACCTCACGCCAGACAATACCGTGGGAGGTTGCCACCATGCTTACTGGCAGGTTGAATCCAAGCACCTCTTTGATTTTAGCTGTCACAAGTGGGCTGAATGGGGTGAGGATATTTGCATAGTACCGTTGGCACTGCTCCATCAATTCGGTTTGATCTACTTCGTCATTGAACAAATGTTCATCACAGTAGTGTTGACCGAAGGCATCGTTAGAAAACAGCACTGCATCCTCGGTCATGTAGGTCATCATGCTATCGGGCCAGTGCAGCATAGGTGTTTCAATGAACACCAGCTGCTTGCCATTACCGATGTCGAGACTGTCGCCTGTTTTGACTGGATGGAAGTTCCATTCAGGATGATGATGGTGTCCCGTGATTGAGTCGATGGCGTTGTGAGTGCAGTAAATCGGAGTGCCTGGGATACGAGCCATCAATTCGGTCAGTGCCCCTGCGTGATCTTCCTCAGCATGGTTGATAACCACATAATCGATAAGGTTAAGGTCGATCTCTGCTGCCAGGTTTTGAACGAACTCTCGGCTGAACTTATGATCGACGGTATCAATCAGTACGTTCTTTCCTTCGCGAATGAGATAGCTGTTGTAGCTAGTCCCCTTGATTGTCTTGTACTCAGTACCGTGAAAATCTCGAACTTCCCAATCCCGTTGGCCGACCCAGTGAATGTTGTTTTTGACGTGAATGGTCATCTGGCAATTCCTCAGTATGTAATAGTTGGTATTTCTTGATATCAACTATTGCAGCTAACGTGCCAACTCATAACATATTGTTTTTAGATGATTTAATTTATTCGTTTGTTAAAATGACATTGTTTTGATATTGTTTAAATGACAAGATTATTGTCATTTGGACACTAACGATGATTTCGACAGACAGCTTGGCTCGTATTGCTATAGACATACAGCTGGGGATTTCACATCAAGACAGATTCCACCGCCTTATCCAGAGTATTCGCAGCCTACTGAACTCAGATGCGTCAGCCTTGCTACGGTACGAAGGAGGCCAGTTCATCCCGCTCGCCATCGATGGTTTAATGCAGGACGTATTAGGACGCCGTTTCGCCATCAAGGAGCACCCACGCATGGAGGCAATTGCCCGTGCTGGTGACGTAGTACGCTTTCCGGCAGATAGTAGCTTGCCAGACCCCTATGATGGCTTGATCCCTGATCATGCAGAATTTAAGGTGCATGCTTGTGTTGGTTTGCCTCTGTTCTCCGATCAAGTCTTGATTGGTGCATTGACCATAGATGGAATGAATCCTGCTCAGTTTGATGACATTAGCGATGAAGAGTTGCGTCTAGTTGGTGCGCTAGCGGCAGCGGCGTTAAGTAACTCATTACTACTAGAGCGTTTAGCTCGCCAGAGCAGTGAGCCATTAATACCTTCAACACCAACAGGTGCAGATAGATTCGAGATAATCGGGCATTCTCAGGCGATGCAGCAGCTAAAGCATGAGGTAGATATAGTTGCTAACACTGATTTAAACGTCCTGATTTTGGGCGAAACGGGTGTAGGTAAGGAGTTAATAGCAAAAGCAGTACATCTTGGCTCGCCACGGGCAGATCGCAAATTGGTATATCTCAATTGCGCAGCACTACCGGAATCCGTAGCAGAGAGTGAACTATTTGGACATGTGAAGGGAGCGTTTACAGGCGCTATTCATAACCGTGCGGGTAAATTTGAACTAGCGGATAAGGGCACGTTGTTCCTGGATGAAATTGGTGAATTATCCTTATCATTGCAGGCAAAATTGCTACGTGTCATTCAATATGGAGACTTGCAGCGGATTGGTGATGACACCCCACTAAAAGTCAATGTACGTGTGCTTGCTGCAACGAATCGAGACTTGAAGAAAGCGGTCATCGATGGCGAGTTTCGAGCAGACCTCTATCATCGCCTGAGTGTTTTCCCTATACATGTACCAGCCTTGAGAGACAGAGAGGATGATATCTCCTTGTTGGCCGGTTACTTTTGCGAGTGCTGTCGAGTGAGTATGGGGTTAGAGCAACTGCGGATCCAACCTCAAGCACTGCATCTTTTGAAGGGCTATGACTGGCCTGGTAATGTGCGCGAACTGGAGCATGCCATTCATCGTGGTGCCGTATTGGCTAGAGCAGAGCAACGAAGTCCGGTTCTGACGCTTGCAACCCATCATTTCACTATAGATATACCACCAATGCTTCAATCTGGCATAAGTCCTACCGAAAATATTGATAACTTCGCTACTAACCAAATGGGTTTGAGAGCATCCACTGATGCATTTCAGTCTGCGTTAATTACAAAGGTACTAGCAGATCATAATGATAATTGGGCTGCAACAGCACGAGCCTTAGATATTGATTGTGGTAACTTACATCGTCTAGCCAAACGACTGGGATTAAAATGATAAAGATACATAGCTATGGGTCATGATATAGTTGCATCCAGCATATTTGTTAAGGTATTGATTTATAGTGTTTTTTATGCGTTTGTGGTGTACAGTGAAACTAGAATCACATTGAGAAGTGGTTATGGACAACAAAGCTTCAATAGAAAAAATACAAACATTAAAAGTATTGCTGGTAGATGATCACTCTATATTGCGAGCAGGAGTCAAATCTGCGCTATCAACAGATTACTGTATGAATGTAATTGCAGAGGCCAGCAATGGTAAAGAAGGATTAGAGCTAGCCGTAGAATATGAACCAGATTTAATATTGCTTGACCTTCAAATGCCAGTACTTAATGGATTAGAAACGCTGAAAAGAATCAGAGCAAAGAAAATAAAAAGCAAGGTTGTTATCTTCACCGAGTCAGATTTGGAAATTGATGTTGTAGAAGCGTTTAGGTTCGGAGCCAATGGATATCTTTCAAAAGATATTGAACCGCTTGATTTAATCAGCTGCATTAAGAGTATATGTGCAGATGCATCAGTTGAAAGCCCTCAGCCAAAAAATAAACCCATGTTAAGTTTATCATCAGAAATAAATGTTGGCATTATCGAATCATTAAGCCATAGGGAAATTGATGTAGTAAAGCTTCTTGCTGAGGGCCACTCGAATAAAGTTATATCCAAACTTTTATTCATATCACCAGGGACTGTAAAAATACATGTAAAAAATATTTTAAGAAAACTTAATCTAAAATCAAGAGTCGCCGTCACTGTATGGGCGCACAACAGAACTATTAAGTAGATTTAATAATCTGAATGAGCACAGATAAAAAAGTTCATGTTGCACTTATCATTATAACTCATTAATCTCCTGCTGAGATCACATAATTAATTTACCCATGGCTAGCATCTAATTTATCCATCTTGCTTGCAACGATACATTTCGTCATCTGCTAATCGAAGTAACATGTTTAGATCTGGTGGAGTCGTGGGATTATAGCTCACTATACCTACTGAGCAAGATAGGGTGTAGGCTTTTCCGCTGTGTAAGTTGAATTCATCAAATGAGATATTTATCCTACTACGCATATATTGTAAATACTCATTGCTTGTCTCAGGAACTAAAACTACATATTCATCACCACCTAATCTTGCACAAATATCAGAGTTTCTAAAAACCATATTTATTAGTCTGGCAGCTTGGCACAATGCATCATCTCCCACATCATGACCAAAGCGATCGTTTATCGATTTAAAATTATTCAAATCGATAAACAATAATGAAAGACTTCTCTTTGTTCTAAATGCATGCTGCAAATATTTCTCAGCTAAAAGAATAAACCCTCGTCTATTAGTGATCCCTGTAAGTTCATCTATTGTAGCCATTTGTACAGCACGTAACTCGCTCTCAACTGTAGATGCTAAGTCAGTAAATAAAAGTCTCTCTTTGTCACCAAAAACCCTTGGCTTCCGATCTATAATGCACAAGGAACCAATGTGCAGTCCATTCGTTATGACTAATGAGTGTCCAGCATAGAAGCGAATATATGGCTCCCCAATAACCATCGGATTCTCAGCATATAGGGGATCTTGAGTTGTATCCTCTATAACAAGCATGCTCTTTGTGAGAAACCCTTTTTTACAAAAGGAGATATTCGGAAGTGGTTCATGCATGTTTAGACCATAACAAGGTTTAGCCCATCCATGCTCATTATCTTCAAAGGATATTAGGGCAATAGGCACGTCAAAAATATTACGAGCCATCCTTGTTATACGAATGAAACGTTCCTCTGTAGGGGAATCAAGTGCTTGAAGACGGCGTAACGCATCTAGGCGTAGAAAGTCGGGATCTGAGGTTTCATGAAGAGGTTGCATCCTTGCTTCCTTTTTTCATATCGGTTTTAAACGCAAATAGTATGGCATTCTTTGAGATGCAACAGAATGGAATGTAGCATTACATATGATGGATTTTAGTTGTAGTGTGATCGTTAACACATTAGCTTCTCGCATGGGATTCAACTCGACAGGAGACCAAGCCAGCATCACATCATGAGCGGCCTCAATGGAAGCCTTGCGGCTAAGGGGAGACCATGGAGGATGATATTACAATGCGCGGCAAAAAATATTTCTAGTTAATCATGGTAGCAATATTTATCTTTCAACTGTTCAATCTTATTTTCCACTTTCATCATGTTTAGCGTAGAGGCTAATCTTTGTGCTAGCGTAAAATGCCTATTATTAAGATAGGCATAGCCTTCTAATTTATCTACAACGCCAGCCGAATGTATTTTTTCGTACTCTGGTGAGCTTTCAAGTAGGTCTTTTTTGTTTTTATCAAATACAAGGGTTTGCTCAATAAATATATCTGTACGCCCTTTTATCAGTTTTTTCAATCCCTGTTCTGTCGTATTCACATCAGTAAGTAAAGATGGTTTAATCAACTTTGAGAGAACCTCTCCTGCGCGCTTAGAACCTCTTCTAAACTCAATCTTTAAACCATCTTTGTTTAAGTCATCCCAAGAATTAAATTCTAACTTTTTATCATATACATATGCCTCGATAGTCACATAAAAATGTGACTCGTTCACTCTAATCATATTTTTTGTTTGTTGCTGATATTCTAATGGTCGATGTATCTCTCCATCGACACTTCCATTCTCAGCCAGAATTGGGGCTCGTCCACCAGGAACGCCACGATAAATTAGTTTATATCCTAGTCTGGAGAATGCCTCGCTGTAAATATTATGAAGCCAACATCCATACCTTGATTTGAAGGTGTCATCTGAACTCACCAAAACTATAGTGTTTTCAACAGCACTTACACCTAGCGAGAATATAATGAAAAAAATATAAAATATGTTTTTTATAATGTTTTGTGAAAACATATAGATCTCACATTGACATATCATACGCTCAATATAGCTCAAAATTAAACTTTCTTCATTTTTAAATGAAAAATATATGATGACTACTGGATTGCTTTGTAATATTTACATATTTAACTTTAAAGATTACTCGCACGCCCTGTATCTAGAGTTACAACGCCGAACGACATAGAATGAATCGATGCCTATTATGAACGCTGCCCTTTGCATACATACATCTCCTCATCTGCTTGCCGGAGTAGTTGATCTAAATCAGGTGGAATACTAGCATCGTAAATAACAATTCCTAAGGAGCATGACAGTTGGTATGGTTTACCACTATGATCATTAAAGTCACTTATTGCATAATTCAGTCTCTCTTTAATTCTCTGACAATGTTCACTACCAGTGCCAGGTAAAAGGACAACGAATTCATCCCCACCAAGGCGAGCGAATATATCAGCATCGCGGAATACTCGGCATAACAACTCGGCCATATGTCGCAACGCGTCATCGCCAATGTCATGACCAAACTTATCGTTAATTAGTTTGAAGTGATTTAGATCTAAAAAAAGTAAGGCCGCTGGGTGTTTTACACGAAATGCATATTTCAAACTTTTTTCGGCGAGCAGCATGAATCCTCTACGGTTAGTTATCCCCGTCAATTCATCTATGGTTGCTCTCTGAACGGCTTGTAACTCACTCTCAACCATGGATGCCAAATCAGCTAACAGCGCTTGGTCTCGTGGGCTAAAACCCCTGGGTTTAGAGTCTATGATGCACAATGTACCCAGCTTCAAACCGTTCCCAACTTCTAGTGGATGGCCTGCATAGAAGCGAATGTGTGGTTCCCCCGTGACTAAGGGGTTGTCAGAAAATCGTGGATCTTGGGCCGCGTCTTCAACTACAAACAGTTCTTCACCGAGAATTGCATGACCACAAAAAGAAATGTCTCGCGGTGTCTCCAATACCGGCAACCCACAACATGACTTGAACCACTGTCTGTTTTCATCCACCAATGAAACCAATGCGATGGGCACATCAAACATGTTGCGAGCCATCCTGGTAATCCGGTCAAAACGCTCCTCTGCGGGGCTATCAAGTATCGCTAAACGGCGCAATGCGTCTAAGCGAAGCCGTTCGTTATCCGGTACTACAGGGCTTTGCATCAACATCTCCTTGTTGTGTGGGCACTGTACGCTGCCAACATATACTGTGCATCTGTAGATCTGATGTACTGACAGTATATTACAGTAGGTAGACCTATGATTTCGAGCAATCTCATCTTTGATGACAGGAGCAGTGTTTGCACTCTTGGTAGCGTGGTTGTCGCTCGCTCGACAAACAAGAGCTCGCCTAGAATCCCCCTAGTTTTATTCGACCATCCTAGCAAAAAGCCATTCCGCAGTTAACTTGTTTGTCATTAATGAACTAACCTCATATCATCAAGTCTCCCAGTTTTTGCATCTGGATGTTTCACGATGGTCAGAGTCATTTTTCAAGCCAAGGTACATACCTCCGTTGACTCAGGCGGGTGGGTCGAAGTCCCACATTTATGCTTGCAACACTGCGTTATAGAGGACTTTAAGGCTCACCCTCGCTGGAGAAGATCCATCTCATCTTTAGAGCTGGATGAGATTCTCGAACAGCACACCACTAGGTTGTTTGGGGAGGCCAGGCGATTAGATCTGAACACTGTGCCTGAAGGTGTCTCTGTAGATGTGTTCGGGGCTTTGGCTATTGTTACTATAAATTTGATGCAGTGTGACACATACCATTGAAAATATAATATATTCAGACACTTATGGTTTTAAAGCTCAGGCCATCGTCTTCATCGTAGACAAACCTTAACGTTCAGATTGTATGAACGGTAGTAAGTAGTTATCGAGCAAGTCGTCCTGAGGGGGCTCGTTCAGGTTCGAGGAGGGTGATCACAATGATGGGCTCATTTAAAGCTTTCTGGTATGGTTAGCCCATCAGATTTTTTCAGACAGGATGTCGGTGTAATGAGTGATAAAACCCAGTGGAAAACATGGTCATTGATTTCCCGCATGAGTCTTGGGTTAGTTCTGCTTTTCGTCCCCATATTAATTCTCGGGGCCATTTATTACTATCATATGACCGTCACTCTGCAACGTGATTTACAGCAACAGTTAGTATCCAAGAATGATCAACTTCATAATGTTTTGATTAAGCCATATATTGATACCCTCACAACACAGTTTGAGCTTATCTATCGCAATGTTGATTATAAAGACTTTATAGATAACAAGATCAAACATCAGTCTGAATACTTAAAGGACTGGCGGCGTTATCAGGAAACTGCTGGGCTACAATACATCTATGTTGGCACAGAGCATCGACAATTGCTTGTTCATCCTGAATGGCAACCAGACTCAAATTTTAACCCACGCATAAGGCCATGGTATCAACTTGCCGTTAAAGATAAAGGCAAGATGGTTTGGACTGAACCATATTACGACTACATTTACGGAACGCTATCCCTCTCATTAGCTAAAACAATTGAAGATCCGACAGGGAAGTTAGTTGGTGTTTTTTCAATTGATACATTACTTCAACCCATATCAAAGTGGCTTAATTATAAGCAAGATGCTGGGTATCAGATGTTGGTGAATGGGGCTGGTAAGATGTTAGTTCATCCAGATAAAGAGCTAATGTTTACGCCCATGAAAGATATGACTTGGCTTTCGAAGTTCACAAAAGACAAAGGCGTATTCCATGATAAAGAATCTGGGATGTTTGTGGCATATAATAAAGTCGATGGTCAAGACTGGATCTTGGTTAGTGTTGTTCCAGAATCTACCTTACAAGGTGTCATTGAAAGTGTATCACTTAATGTTCAAGGGATCATCGCACTAACCTGCATCCTTTATCTATTGCTCGCGCTATCATGGTCTCGTTATTTTCAACGTATGCTCAATGAGCTTTATGGTGTTATTAGGTCAAGTCGTAATAGCTCATTGAAAACACCCAAAAATAGAATGGTTGAGTTATCACATGTGTATGAGGAAGTGGCAAAATCGACACATGAATTATCAGAGGCTCGCTTACAGGCTAATGTTGACCAACTGACAGGTTTATACAACCGTAGATTTTTTGACATAAAGCTTTCTCAGCTGTTAAAAAAGCAAGAGCCATTTTATTTAGCGCTGTTAGATTTAGATGACTTTAAAAAAGTGAACGATACGTTCGGACACCAAACTGGTGACTCTGTATTAAAAAGAGTAGCGAAACTTGGCAATTCAATTTTTTATGAGCATGGCTGGTTCTGTCGATATGGTGGAGAAGAATTAGCTGTATTGTTTGAAGTGGGCTCAGGGAACTTAGCGATATCTTTACTGGAGGCATTAAGGCATGGTGTTGAGCATCTGGACTGGCGTGAAGATGCTCTTCGAGTAACACTCAGTGGTGGGGTTGCTGTTAGTAAAAAACATATTAGTGCAAAAGAGCTTATAAATGCAGCTGACATTCAGGTTTACAACGCTAAACGCGATGGTAAGAATCGAATTTACGAGTGCATATCAATAACTACTGTTCATGACACCATGTAGCGTGAATCCCATATGATTGATATATATGCAAGAAATAAATTGAAGTTTTACTATTCAGTGCCTTAGGCACTAATTTAACCAGTTATTGTAAGGGTATCTCCTTCGATAGAATTCGTTATTAGATTGTTATGACCTTCAATTATGAGTGTTTATTGATGAAATAATAGCCGTGGGTGTACAAAACTGGTTTATCTTCGCTGCGTAGCAGCGGAATAATGGTGAGCTGCTTAAATTTAATTGAAGCTCTCATAATTAGTAAATGGACAGTTTTCCGAATTTTTCAAGTGGGGTAAATGAAATAAATTTCAAAAAATGATGGAGTTGATTGTTTTTTTAAGCATTCCGTGGGGGTTCGCCTATCAGAACCCTCGATTTAGTTGCACACCCCATGCTGAATCCGTCCCACCAAATTCACAACAGCCTGAACCCCCATCGGTGTATTCAGCAATGTGGCTGGAGCCACGCCACCGAGGCTCCAGGCTGGTCTGTTTAGCCATGACAACGCCTTGGCAGTATCGTTCTTGTTGAGGGATAGTGCCGCATCGAGGGCCTGCACAACGCCGTATACCCTGGCGCCCTGAGCGGTTGATAGAAGAGCTCCAATCCTAAGCTTGTGAGCAACAGTACTCCGGTTCATGCCTGCTAAGCGGCATATCAAACCTATGTCTGCACTCATCAATTCAGCCAGTCGATGAATGCTGCCAGGAGCTACGCCAGCCACGATCCATAGATGTGCCCCCAACGGGTCACTCGGTATGCCAAGAGAGTCAAATATTGTCTTAGTAGAGGCCGTAGCCTTACCTGGATGATAACTCGCATAGGACATGATGAAATCTCCCCTGAACCTACGATACAAGATTACCTTATCCTATCTGTTCCATGTGGCGATGGCGATGGGTCTGAGGACTTTGTTGGATGAGGCACAGGATACAGAGGTTGAAGCGCCCCATTCGGGCAATACCAACTTTTTCGTGAATCTCTGGGCATAATTCTATCTGGGGTCTTTATGAGACTTGAATTCTCATATATTTACTATGCTATAACCAAGCTAGCCGAGAGAACATTCAGTGACCATCAATTTTGATTATCGTTGTGGCATCTTAGAGGCAGCCGACACAAAAACTGGCCGAGAATGGTGTTGGTATAAGGGGGATCCCGAGGTTACCAGGACTGAAAATGGCGAGTTATTGAGTTCGATATGTGTTCCTATCGGAGCCACTGTTGTTGAGGTGAAAACCCTTATTCGCATGGATACCAAAAAGTAACCAAAAACAGGTTGCACCATATATAGTCAGTCCGCGTATGATAACTCCTATTCTCATCTGATTAGGAGCTTAGCATGCTCGTAAAAGAAATTGTGCCAACAGAACAGGTCGTTGACATTCTCTGTGATGTCTGTGGTCGTAGTACAAAAACGAATTTTGGAACCAACCAATACGGCTCGTTATCGGCGGATTTTGGCTATGGTTCCCGTCACGATGGTGAGCGTTATCAGGTGCATCTTTGTGAAATGTGTTTTTTCGGTACACTCGCAACAGTGAGGGAGATGCATCGTGGAGATCATATGTGTGACGATGACTATGAGGCCGCAAACCCAGACACATTTGGGCGTGATTATTCTAATAGGGAAATAATATGAGTAATATGCTCCCATACTCTAGTTTGTGTGGAGATAAAAATCTCTTATCATCGACTCATTCTGTGAGCCAATGATATTTTTCAATCGGCTCATTTCGTGAGCCGAACAAGATCCTTCATCGGCTCATCTGGTGAGGTTGTCTCAACGCTCACTACCACTTGGATTTAATTTTTAGCTACATAGTTTCATAGCAGATTGGAGCTAGGCCAATAAGTAGATCCAAACGCAATTTAGCTCACGAATTTTAAATGATGCTTTTTCGAATCATCTTGGTGCCAAAAACAGTGGAGCTGATGCTGGGATTGAGAGATAATTTTCCTGATATAAAAATGTGATACATGAGGATAAAAATGAACGATTTTTTGAAAACACTGATGAATATTCGTAGTCTGCGAGCTGCGTTGCGTGAGTTGTCATTTGAGCAGTTGGTCGAAGTTAAAGAGAAATTGGATGAGGTTTTTGCTGAGCGTGAGCAGCAAGAAAACAAAATCAAAGCCGAATCTGCCGAGCGCCTGCAAAAGCTGGCTGAGTTTACCGAGATGCTGAGAGACGCAGGCATCGATCCGAGTGAGCTGGTTGGCACTGCCGCTCCGGCGAAATCCGAGGGTTCAGTCAAAGCCAAGCGCGCTCCTCGTCCTGCAAAGTATCGCTACACCGAGGATGGTCAGGAGAAGACCTGGACTGGCCAAGGTCGCATGCCTAAGGCCATCGCAGAAGCTGTAGCGGCTGGCAAATCACTGGATGACTTCTTGATCTAATGCACAGAGCCCATGCCTGCTCGGCGTGGGCCTTTAATTCTATCTGTAGTAGGAGCACCGTATGGGGAGGACATTGGAGGATATGATTTCATCCGAATCACCCGAGGTTGTCCAGAGAGCCAAGGCGCTGGCCGAAGAGCAACTGGTACGTCTCAGTGTGACCAAACTGCTTTCAAATCTCGGGACGGGTGATGTTTCTGCAATAGATCCCGATGTTCTCGATAGTTTGTTGTCGCTCAAAAAATCAGTTGAGAGCCATGACTGCCGGTTGAGTTTATTTGTTCATATGCCTGACGGAACTCATCATGGTGTCAATATTTAACTAAAGATCATCATTGGTACGTTAATCGCAGATTTTATCTACCAAATAAAATTAACGCCCCATGGCGATGTTTTTTCAAACTCCCTCGGTGTGTAAGCAGATCTGATAGCGTGTATTGCGTCCGCCACCAGGTAATTTCTCAATGCATCCCCTCTCCACCAGTTCAGCCAGATGGCGTGTGGCAGTCGCCTTGCTGACTCCGGCGACTTTTTGATATTGACTGGCGTTGATGCCATTTTCAAAACCCTGTTCGCCGCCATCCAGTAAACGATTCAGCACTTTGGTTTGCTCTGGACTCAGATCGTCATTACAGTGCCACAACCAGAAAAATGTCTTGGCGAGAGAACGATCAATAACCTGTAATGCCAGCTCTATGGAGTAATCCAGTGTGTCGAGGAACCAACAGATCCAGGAAGTAATATCTAGCGAGCCCCTCTGCGCTGACTCAAGCGCTCGATAGTAGTCACCCCGCAGCTCTAGAATGGCAACTGACATGGCATACAGTCGGATGCTGTGGCTGTCAGCCTGTGACAGCGCGAGATCGGTCAGTGCCCGCGTGAGCCGCCCATTACCATCATCAACGGGATGCAGGGTCACGAACCAGAAATGGATGATTGCCGCACGAAGAAGGGGATCCATCGTGGGGTCATGTCGAGTCTGGTTAAACCAGAGCATGAACTCGGCCAGTTGATCGTCCAGAGTTGCTCTGGGCGGTGCCTCAAAATGCACAGTGGGGCGATCAACACGTCCAGAGACAACCTGCATCGGCTCATCTCCTCGCAACTGTCCTACATTCACTGGCTGCACCGACCATTCGTTGGCAGGGAACAGCCAACGATGCCATTGGTAAAGCCTCTCAATCGTCAACTGTTGTTCATGGTTGTCGATGGCATCCAACATCATGGCCGCGAGCCCCTCTGAGCGATCTGACACGGGATAGGACGGAGTTTCTGATCCCCCTAACCGCCTAGTCAAGGAGGAACGCACGGATTGGGCATTGAGACGCTCACCCTCAATAGCGGATGAGGAGATGATGTTAGCCAGTAACGTATCCAACGTTTGGTCGGAGTTCCCCAATCTGGAATGACTACCTATTAGCATTCCCAGCCTGCGTTGAGCATGCCGTAATCTGGGCAATATCTCGCTATCCTGCCAACGAAAATGGGGCCAGTCGGCTTGTTGCCAAATCCAAAATGGTTCCATTATTTCCTCATCCAACGTGCTAGGGTCATCAATAATGAGCCGACCCAGCCCATCATTCGGCTCAATGTTTGAGCCGAATATAACACATGCAGCAGACCAGCAGAGCTGGTAATGAGGATGGAGATCTAGGCTGAAAATCTCATACTGGATCTAATGGGCGTTGTTCCCCAAATCGATGCAGCTTGAATGGAACTAGCTGAGGGCGCGGTGATCTGATCACCACCATCACTTTCAAGTCTGCATCATGAGCACGTCGTTTCACCCCATCAACAACTGGCCTCAATACAACAAGTCTCTGATTGACCGTGGCTTTCTCACCTTCTGGGCGCATCTGGCAGTAGACCCCACGACTCACGATATCGGGGTATCACCGTCACTCGCTGTCAGAAAGCCCCGAGTGTAGCGGTCACTTGGGGCTGGGAAAGTCATAACTTGATGACTGATTTGGGCAACAACGCCAACTAGACCTAAACAATTAGAGGACACACGTTAACTTCTTACCTATATCAGGTAGAGCACCATAGACATGACGCTTATGATATGAATACAATCTACTTATCCAAACTCATTAAATTAATTGCGTCTTTATCATAGTAAGCAATATTATTTTTGCCATTCTTCTTCACGTAATAAAGTAATTCGTCAGCTAACTTGGTTAACTCATGAATATCCATATAGTCACGAATACGCACAATCCCAGCAGAAAAAGTGATTGGAGTAGGTAACTCATCAATATGTAATGGTTTTTCTAATAATCGACCAGCAATATAGGTCATCATATCTTGATCTGTAATCCCTCGATAAAGCACGATAAATTCTTCTCCTCCCCAGCGTATAGCAATGTCAACTTTGCGAGTGTTAAGCTTTAAATTAGCTGCAAAGCTTGCAAGCACTTTATCACCGATATTGTGACCATACTGGTCATTAACAGCTTTAAAGTTGTCAACATCCAATATCATTAAATAGTCATATTTGTGTAGTATGGATTTAGTAAGAAAATCTCGCTTAGGTAGATTGGTTAAACGGTCTACATAGGCAATTCGCTGAATACTCGGATAAACTATTCGCCATATTGTTGTTAGCAACAACAGCAGAAATAAATATGTTTGAAAAGAAATCCCAGTCAACACAAACCATATGAAGTCATTAACAGAATATATCCAGCTTAGATAGACAGGAGTGCTGGATTTAGTGTGCATAACTAATTTATTTACACAAATCTCATACGTTCCACAAGGCTCTGGCGAATGCATGGAAATACTGGTGCGCGTAGGATTGGCATAGTTAAATGGTCTAAGTACATCCTTAAATGCCACATCAATATCTATGTCAAACCCTAACAATCCATAACGAAAAATTTTTCCATCTACAATATTTATGAAAGGAAAATACATAGTTATTATATTTTTCCCACTAAAATCGTCAATTTCAACATCTGAAATATAAGCATCAGCATCGCTGCATAAACTCTTATCATTAGTAAACGCTGAACACCCGAAATAGTTCTGCCAGGATGGCATACCTATTAGAGCTGGCGATTTCATACGAAGCTTATTAGGCAAAATTGCTTCATTTCCATCGGCAACAATACCGATTAACTTATAATCATTTAAAATGACGTATGCATTTATTACTTCAGGGTAAGACACAACATACTTAAACCCATTAAGAACCTTGGCCGGGCCACATGACAGATTGATTTTATAATCTTGTTTTTTTGTGTTGAGATCGTAGCTGTAAATATAACCTAAATCAGGATTTTTGTGGCTATTAATCTTACAGTTTTCTTGGTGTTTATAATCATTAGCGTAACGAACCATCCTGTTAATATCAAGGATATTAGCCCGGTGATAAAAAACATCAAATACATTCCCTTGTTTTAATGTAATGATATCCATGCTGCGAATAAGTGATTGATATGAAGAATAGATAACAATAACTAAGCCACATACCGCCAGCATGCCTGGAATAAACCATTTCCACAATCTCAACATTTAATAACCATGTCTTTTAAAAAGTGGTTTTGATATCTATTTAAAATAGCAGTTTATCTGTTATTTCTGTATAGGCCTTGAGCGATTAGTCATTTAAAATGAATTTCCACTGTCCTATGCTGAATCGAGTCTATCTGCTTGGTGCTGCCATGGCTCTCTCCCGCCCTGTCACAACCCCTTTGAACTTGTTGTGCGTTTACACCTGCGATAAGCAGAACCGATTTTCCTCGGCAAACCAGCAACAGATCAACTGATACCCGACCTTACCATCCAGCGGCTTGATCCGACAACATCGCCACCCGACTTCCTTCTACCAGCAGGCACTTCCCATACATAACCTTCTAGATAAGGATAATCTTGATATCTGTACTGCACCAGTAATTGTCACCGCAGAGCCACAAGACCCTCAAGTTGTTGCTTCGGGTCAAGAGGGCTAACAAGGAGGAGTCTTCCGCTTTAGCTTACCATGACCAGTTGCCGCATTACGGATTAACCGATGCAACTATTAACCCCTTTAATTTCTCCATTTTAATTTAAAAATAAAGGTTGCTTCATTATTATGATGCAACCTTTATAAAAAAATAAACTTAAATTATTACAATAATAATTTCTCTGATATCAAAAAACTTATCTGCTTTATGTATTTGACTCTCTAGCCAAAACATTGGCATCACTTTTTGGCTGCATAACAATCAACGCCATTACACCAATAAACACTGCCATCATTACTGAAAAAAACCGAACCAACTCATCACCAATAGCATTGATGCTGGTCGAGGTGATTGCATAAAATATTAAGACCACATAGCTAGAGTATAGTAATTGAATTGAGTTATAACTGGCATTCTTTTCAACAGCACTGATGCCCATAAATAGAGCGCAGATAACGCTTACGCCTATTTGCAATATCAGATTTACCTGAAACACACACATTAACAATGTAGGAACTGCATAAAGTAAACTTGCATAGGTTGTAAGTAGACGTCTGATGCCATAATCATTACCCAACTCGGGGTTTGGGTCTTTAATTATAAGCGCTACAACGATTGCTATTATGGTACTCTGTGCAAGATTAAGAACAATGCCAATATATAATGTAACCAGCACCAGCGAAGCCTTAAACAACGTATGCCAAGGCTTGTGTGGTCGTTTTTTGTTACTTGCGTTAGCAGAAGTACCAGTTAACGGTACTCCACCAGGGAAAATAAAGTAAGCCAAATAGGCTGTAAAACCAGCAATAAATATATTTTTAAGCAATGCTCCTGGTATCTGGTCTACAGAAACCTCTTTCTGCTTCATAAATACAGCAATCATCGCTGTGGATACAATGAGTAGGATTGCAACCAAGTCTTGTGGATTTTTTCGCGTCCTATCCATGCACCAACAAAATACACCTAAGAGTGCCAAGTAATATACATGTGGATAATCAAGCAATAAATTACCCAACAACGCTTGCAGCCAAGATGTGACGAATAGAACCCCAGCCATCAGAAACACCATGATCAATGGTGGTGGCGTATGCGTAGTGGTCAAGAATACCGCACACATAGCTGGTGCTAGCAACGGCAAATCAGTACCAAACACATATTGCCAAAACAGCAATAATACGGGGAATAAGGCGACTCTAATGAGAGCATTGACTGGACTATGAAACATAACTTATATAGCTCCACGACCATATCCACAGGTCAGATAACAGCTCACCAATATAGGTCTGCCCTGGGTAGAAAGCGATAACAGCACGACCACCATAACGGGGACTAACTCCTGGAGGTAATGTATCGAACTGAATATTCACAGGGAAACGCTGTGCATTCGCACTTGCTGTCGGAGAGTCTAGCAAGCCCGTGTTTGCATTGACCTGTAATCCACCATTACCACTACTACCAAAGCCAATTGACGTAATATGACCCGTAAAAACCTGTCCAGGATAAGCATCCAATACTATCTTAACAGAAGTGCCTTTATTTAAATGTGCAAGTGAGTTTTCCCTCACCATAGCAGTAAGCCAGAGTTGTTCTGTATTAATAAATGTCAGCAATGGTTGACCTGCACTGGCATAATCACCTTTTGCTAGCATCAGATTGGTTATTACTCCGTTTGCTGGTGCTTTTAGTTCAGTATACCCAAGATTCAAAGCAGCCTGCTTTCGCTTATTCAAAACAGCCTGAATCTCTGGATTTTCCTCACCTCGAGGGCCGATTTCATAACGAGCCTTTTCCAACGCAGAGATAGTCTGAGCTAAATTGGCTTCGGCAGTCTGCAATTCAGCGAGGCTATCATCCATCGTTGATTGACTAATCGTACCTTTTTTCAGCAGAGCTCTATATCGCTCGACATGGCGTTTGGCATTATTCACAGTAGCACGAGCTGACTCTTCATTAGCTTTGGCGACATTAACGGATGCTGAGTCTGCATGATAAGTTTGAGCTGCTTGCTGTAGAGCCAGATTGGCAGCCTGCACTTCCAGTTCAAAAGGTTGTTTTTCAAGAGTAACCAAGATTTGTCCCTTTGACACCACATCGTTATTGGCTACATATATCTTTTCAACAGGCCCCGATACCTGTGGAGTTAAGCGAATGACATCCCCATTAACTCGTCCTTGGTCGGTCATCGGAGTGACCCGATCTGCCCACAAGCTATAGACCCAAAGGAGAAAAACAGCTAAGAAAATAAAATATGTAATTGAACGAGCTTGTGCCGTCTTGTCTTTTATAGACGGCGCTTGTTCTACCGCTTTAGAGTCGCTCATTTTCTATGTTCCTGTGTTTAGCGATATAGAATCAATTAAAGATGCTGACTTTTTTAAATATCAAGTTTTGTTTGGTGCGATACTCAATGAATAGGGTGATGATAAATGCGAATCCACCAACCAACATCGCAGCTAAAGTATTTGATACGAATACTTCCCCCATATACTTTGTCCAGATAACTGCCAGCGTGATAAACCAGCCAAAGAGGATCGCTGACTGTATGATAGCAGCTGGTAGTAAATTAATAAAAAGTCGTGACTTAATGTTAAATTGCTCTGTTTGACGTGTTTTATTCAACTGCTTAATAAATAACTTGGCTGTAATTAAAGATAAAATAATACCTAGACCAAAAGTAAGAGATATGGCCTCTCCCCATACCGAGATTTCATTATTTGAAATTGAGTTAACAGAAAGTGGAATTGTATCGAAGTTTTTAAATTGCCAATATGCAATTAACCCATTAATTACACCATTAATCAAGCCTGCAACAATGGAGTCTTGGGGTCTGATACTGGGTTGTGACATGACATACATTCCTTAAAAAACAATAGATAAACGAATAAATTCAAATAAATCAATCTACTATAAGCATGACCGACTGGTTTAACGTTATGCTGTGGTCATGCTAACTGTTGATTATCTTATAGTTTTAAGCCTCTAGAAGCCATGGAGATATCAAATTAATGCATCAAATGATACCCTTGCGGACTCTTAATCGTGATCCATGGCGTTGTTTCCCAAATCGATGCAGCTTGAATGGAACTAACTGAGGATTTGGGGATCTGATCACCACCATCTTCTTCAAGTCTGCATCATGGGCACGTCGCTTCACCACATCACCAACTGGCCTACATACAACAAGTCTCTGATTAGCCGTGGCTCACTCACCTTCTGGGTTGATGCCGAGGCCATGAACAACTGGTTTCACCACGACCATCATGGGAGGCGGGGGCGTAGCCAGCTTTACACTGACCAGACTATCTGTACCTTCCTGATGCTTAAGGGGATTTTCAACCTCACACTGGGGGCCACCCAAGGACTACTCGACTCCCTGTTCGAGTTGATGAACGTTCTGCTTTGTGCCCCCTATTACAGCAGTGTCAGCAAGCGAGCACGCACAGTGACGGTCGCTTATCGACAGCCCCCAAAGGGACGCATTACCGACTTGGTTATCGGCTCAACCGGGCTGAAGGTATTTGGTGAAGGCGAGTGGAAGGTCAGAAAACACGGTGCTGAGAAACGGCGAGTCTGGCGCAAGTTGCATCTGGCGGTAGACCCGGTGAGCCACGATATCGTGGCGGCGGAAGTCTCGCTGGAGAACGTCCAAGATGCCCAGGTGTTGCCGACCTTGCTCAATCCACTGCGGCGCAAGCTGGGGCGTGTTTATGCGGATGGTGCCTATGACAGCAAAGCTAGCCATCAGCTAATCTCGCGTAAAGGGGCGACTGCTTGTATCCCGCCTCGCAAGAAAGCGGGGTTATGGGAAAAGGGACATCCGAGAAATGAGGCGGTGCTGGTGATGCGTAAGGAGGGGCTAGCGCACTGGAAGAAGATGTCGGGATATCACCGTCGCTCGCTGGCAGAAACGGCAATGTATCGGTTCAAGCAGCTGATGAAGGGCAAAATCAGTCTGCGAACATACAACGGTCAGGTAGGGGAAGTGATGGCGTATGTTGGTGCAATCAACAAACTGAACCCCCTTGGTCTGCCTGTCAGAAAGCCCCGAGTGTGACGGTCACTTGGGGCTGGGGCAGTTGTGGCTTGATGGGGGATTTGGGAAACAACGCCCCAGTTTACGCGACAACTACCTTGAAAAAAGCCAGCGTCCGGCGTCTGCGCTTTCAACGGTCTGCGGCTATTTCACAAATGTTTCACGCGAGAGTGGGAATAATGAAATTATTCAAACAGAAAAACTGATTAGGGAAAAGTAACATGAAGGCAATAACTGTAGCTACGTTGACGATGTTAACTGTTTTAAGCTTGCCAAGTTTTGCGGCTTACAATGGTCCGGAGCATAATGTGTCTGCAAGTGAAGTCTCAGCGAGATGAGTCTTGGGTCACCTTGCAGGGGAAATTAGCCAAGCGCTTAGGCGAAGATAGCTTCATGTTCCGCGATTCTACTGGCGAAATAATGGTAGAGATTGATGATGAGTCATGGGTTGGCCAAGAGATCTCCCCCAACGATACAGTCCGTATCAGCGGGGAAGTTGACCAAGATTGGAGTGACGTAAAAGTCGATGTGTCATCGCTGAGTAAAGTAGGGGGAATGCCAGTTAACCTCGGTGGTTTTAGCGTCAAGTAACCAAGCTCAGAGCGCTGGAAGCATTGCTCGGTGAGAATACCAATGGCGCCCAACACCATCAGCCGCCTGCTCCTGCCTATCCATCAATGTGGACAGGGAAAGGCAGCCAATCGGTGCTGTGATGCTGGTTCCGCGGAACGGCCAGAGCAAGAGCAAGAGCAGAAAGCCGGTTTACGCGACAACCATCTTGAAATATACCGGAACGGATATGACCAAAAAATTAG
This sequence comes from Aeromonas sp. S18(2024), assembly GCF_041402525.1. NCBI lineage: Bacteria > Pseudomonadati > Pseudomonadota > Gammaproteobacteria > Aeromonadales > Aeromonadaceae > Aeromonas > Aeromonas sp. S18(2024). Next base: position 30,618 of record NZ_JBGLQV010000007.1, read on the forward strand.
CGATCAATGACTATGAACAGGAAATACTAGACTGGATAGAGAAGGAGTTGCCAGGGCAACCCCGTCTTGATGACCTTGCTGCTGCGATCGGCTACAGCAAGCGGCACATACAACAGCATTTCCAACAAATACACGGTCTAACAATCGGGTCCTACATTCTAAACAGGCGACTGTACATCGCCAGTGTATTATTGCGCATGACCAAACTGAGTGTCAGTGAAATCGCAAGCCAACTTCACTTTTGCAACCACAATAACTTTTGCCGCTCCTTTCGAAATAAACTCAATTGTTCCCCTCTCGCCTTCCGTTCACTCCAGCTCCACCTCTTACCAAGCCTGCAACTGCCTCAGGTAAACTATAGAAAGCCAATCGCTTACAGCATTACTACTTTAGAGAATACACTCTTGGTTGGCACAACTTCTCGGTATGAAGAGAAGTTCAGCGCCTCAAATTCGATTGGAGGTCAAATAAAGCTACAACGATTGCGAGCTTGGTTCCAAGACAGCAGGGGGGGATTGGCCATAGCCTCTGAAGTGGATCGCGATACATCGACGTTCCAATCCCGACATGGAGTCATCATGGTCAACTGTATTGTGGGCAATATAATGCCTGCAAGCCAAGTCGTTGATATAGCAGAGGGCGTAACTACCTACCTCCCCAACGGGTGCTACCTTTGCTGCCCCTTCTATGGTCTATTTAGTGATTATGCTACGCATAACATTGACATATATAGACACTTACTGCCTCAACTAAAACTCAAGCGCAGAGAGGGGTATGATATCGAGTTATTTCACTTTACGCGCAACATTTTCGATGAGCATCCCAAAGTCTCTTGTGAGCACTACATACCGATTGAATCGCCCACTACAGTAATTAGTGATTACGCTAAATAACACATGGCTTCTGTTCAATGCTTGCATGGCGTTAATGGGATGGTCGCCCCTCCCCAAAACGGCATCTGAGTGCCAAAGTGGCGAATGTACGTTCCTACTGATGAGAGAGGCGACCACCATCAGCCATCCATACACACACCTGAAAAACAGACTTAGCAATATCGATTCCAACTACTTTGATCGTGTTCATGTGGTGCTCCCCCAAGTTGAACGCTGTCAGCCTAAGTATGAAACTGACCGCGCCGGGAGGGGGCGTCCATCACATCACTACAAGCCTTCGAATTTACCCTTTAGTTGTTGATGCAGTAAGGCTAACATAGTTGCACCAGAGAGGCTGATCATCAGTGCCCCATTGATCGCTTCGATAGGACCTAACAATCGCCATTTCTCACTCATAACCAAATCGCCGTAGCCTAGCGTCGAGAAGTTGACTCCCGAGTGATAAATTGCAACCTCGATAGATTGAAACTCTCCCAGCAGTAAAAAGAGCGTACCCCAGAGCGCGATCTGTAGGAAACTTCCAAGCATCAAGATAGTGATTACGCCAAAAAGGGGCCATGCCCCTTTTGTGTGTCCACCCTGTTGATGACTTTTTCGAAGATAGTAACGAACGCTCCAAACATTGATGTTAGTTTGTAACAACATATTTCCCCAAATGATAGGCATACCAACCAAAAGCACATCGAACATGTTAACTTCCTCTTAGCAATTCTTTATAGATGAAATACTGATGTATATGCATCTTGACATACAATGTGGATTTATATTCATACAAGCACGCCAAATTAACATTAATTATTTATTGGCGGTAATGTTTTTTATCTTTCTAACCACCAATCGATAAATAGATATTTTGGCTCAACTCAGCTGTCCTAGATAGTAGATTTATCGGAAATGAATCAGACAAATTTATAAAATCTGATTATTCGCAAAAATCAATCTGTTAGCATGGCTCAATGCGGCTGCCTCCATGCTCCGTCGATGGTTACCTAAGTAGATCACTGCACTCATATCGCTTCTACAGGTGACATGGAGCACACATAGTCGCTGAGCCTTGTCACCTCAGGCGTTGCCGTCAGATTGCACAAACTCCCTACGCCACAAGGCTTCCGGCAAGATGTAGCACTATTAGGATCAGTTATTTAGTATAGGCATTGCCTAGCGTAGGCCCGTGCCAACTTTGCGGATAAAAGACCCTGCCTATCAGGAGAAAATGGTGGATATCGACGCGGCACTGGCCCGCTGTGATGCCGATAATCCGGTGTTTTATGAGGATGAAGTCGATATAGACCTCAATCCCAAATTAGGGGCCGACTGGATGTTCAGAGCGCAGCAAAAGCGGGTTGTCACACCGGGACGGAACGCGAAACATTACCTGGCAGGCGTTCTCCATGCAGGCAACGGAAGAGTGCTTTACGTCAGTGGGATAAAGAAAAACTCATCCCTGTTTATCGCCATGCTGTAAAAGCTGCGTCGCCACTACCGACGAGCCAAAACCATCACGCTGATCCTCGATAACGACATCATTCACAAAAGCAAACAAACCGAGCGATGGTTGAATAAGAATCCCAAGTTCTGCCTGATATTCCAGCCAGTTTACAGCCCTTGGGTCAATCACATAGAACAGTTGTGGCACAAGTTACATGAAACCATCACGCGCAATCAGCAATATAGCGGAATGGCCAGCCTGCTGGCCCGAGTGAAACACTTCATGGATACCGTGTCTCCTTTCCCGGGGAATGGCTATGGCACAGCGAAGGTGTAGCACTATTGGGAACAGTTATTTAGCGCAGTCAAATTATTCATTATGAATCACACGCCAAAATTTATGTCATCTCAAACGATAACGTCACAAATAAAATACATACGAACAGGGCCTTGGAATATATGTCAGCAGACATTTTCATTAAGGCCCTGTGCGCACGCAGGTAAGCTTTTAACGAATGTTATCCAACTCACGTTCGGAAACAAACATCGTCAGAGTATTCCCTCGAATATAAAGCCCATCACCTACACGATCTAAAGTGACGCGAACGCGACGATCTGCTTTAACGATAATACCATTTTTTTCCAAATCAGCAGTCGCTCGAGTTTTTCCATGGCGAGTCATTACCTTAAGAATATCACCTTTGCGAAGACCATAACTCACATTTGGGAAGCGAGACTTAAACAGAATTTTGCTATCTTCTTCATAAGCTCTAATTTTTGTGATTTTTCCATCGACAGAACCAGCAAATGCAGAGGTAGACATTACACAAAACGATAACGCAGCGACTAGCGGAAGCATAAATTTACTTTTCATAACAACCTCATAAAGATAATTAAAAACTAAAGACACTGTCCGTAGTAACGTTGCAAAATATATATAAAACACCTTGACAACATGTCTTGATTACTTCATTTTCAGCTTGGTGAGTTGTAGCTAAATTGGCGTATTGGTTAAATAAAAATGGGGAAGTCTTTCCCCAAGCGGCTTATTCTACTCAGTTCACCTGCTGCCTGACTGGCATACCAAACTCCGTTATTTTTTCATCGCCTTCACATCTGCCAGCGCTTCACCGACCTGAGCATTGTAATTCCTCAAACTCAAATTCGAGCTGATGAATTGTTTGAAACGATACATCGCTGTCTCGGCTTCTGAACGCTAATGGGGTAGCCAGACGACCCTTTCCAATCATTCAGGTTGCCAGCCTTGAGTGTCTTCACCGCTTCATTACGGGAATGCACTTCCTCCCGTAACGCGGCATTTTTTCGCGGCGGGATCGTTGCCCTAGCGCTTTCCTTCTTCTGGAGGGCATGGCACTCTTTGGTGTCATAGGCTCCATCGGCACTAACCTGCTCGATCTTGTGCCGCAGTCGATTGAGTAAGGTCAACAGCACCCGCATCATGACCATTATCCAACGACTTCTCCGTTGCAACGATGGCATGGGTCTGTGCATCATATCCCGTATTGGCCATGGCACCGAACGCATGGTTATCGCAGTCACGTGTTTCGCGGGTGGCACGACGTCAGGCACAAGGCGGACAAGCGGTGCACCAGGCAGTTAAGCCATGTTCAACTAGTCGATGTGCGTTTTGTCCGGTTTTTGTTCAAATCCAGACAGATTAAAAAATCGATGAAGGCACCGAACCTCCTTGCGCAACAGCAAAATAATGATTTATCCATGTAGCGGGCGCTTACCACTCCCTTTTGGCGGGCAAAAAATGGCGCTACGTGGGCACCCATACGCCTCCAATAGGGCTTGAGGATGTACTCTCTACTTTTCATGTAAAATAAACTATCAAGTTCAAAAAATAGTGTCATTTAATGCATAACCTCGTGCTCAACGGACCGACTATTGCTACCCCCTTTACGCGGCACTCGATGCTCGTCGAACACAGTGTCAGCAAGCGCGCCCGTACTATGAACGTTGCCTATCGACCGCCCTCCAAGGGGCACATCACCGACCTAGTTATCGACTCAATCAGCCTGAAGGTGTTTGGTGAAGGCAACTGGAAAGTCAGAAAGCACAGCGCCGAGAAACGGCGATTCTGGCGCAAGTTGCATCTGGCGGTAGACCCGGCATCGTGGCGGCACAAGTGTCGTTGGATAATGGCCATTACGCGGGTGCTGCTGACATTTTCTTGATTGAAGAGGCCCCTTTCAGAACCTCTTGTAATTAGAAATTATAAACCAAACCGGTATTAATGCTGCTTACGTAGGTATCATAGAAGTTGATATCAGAGTCACTTTTGCTATAAGAGGCGCTAACTAATCCATTAAGCCCCTTCACATTAAATAAGTGATGCCAGAAGAAAGTGCTGCTGATACCAAATTCATCTGAATCAGCCTTGTTACCAAAAATAGGGTTGGCTTCATCGTAACTTGTCTTGCCAAGATAGATATTGCTAACCAATGACCACTGACTGTTATTGTACCCATGGGAGAGCTGAATTTGGGTCTTGTCATAGCTCATAGCACTGCCATCAAAGTCACCCTTGCTATATGTCAACTCTGGGCGCAGTACGTGTCCTTTGCTAAAACTCCAGTCATAGGACAAGGCGATGTCGCTTGTGGTGCCGTTGCGATCTAACATGTCACGTTGTGCGTTGTTGATATACCAAACACTCTTGCCGCTCTGCTCTTCAGAAATATCGAACTTACGCACTGTATATGAAGTGTTAAAATTGGTTCCCCAAATCTGGTCCCATGCTAAACGGGCACCATTAGATTTCATATCTACCTCATTGCGCCTTCCTGCCACATATGGATCAGACCAAGTTTTTGTTGCGAGCATTGGGAAAACATAACCCAGAGCCACAATCCCTTTATCTCCTATCTGCTGACGTACACCTAATTGCTGAGTGAAGTCAAAACGCACAGCATCTTGGATCAGGTTACCGAAGAACAGCTGAGTTCGAGTATCTGAAAATGTATAACGAAGATCTGCACCTAAAAGAGGTGTCACAGAAGAGTAGTTCTCTGGTGAGTTGAACAATCCAGAATGACTATCATTATCGTCATTCGGGCCTTTGTACATATTCGATTTGTACTCAAGAGTGCCAACTCCCCCCATGACAAAACCAGAGAAACCAGATTGAGTTGGGATCTGGATGATCTCAGCATTAACAGAGGTTGTTGCAAGCATTGTCACTGCAATAATTGATAGTTTCTTCATTTACTTAAATATCCCAATATTATCGTTTATATATAGTTGCTATCAACTTGAATAGGCTACAATCAACCGTCTAGATACTTGATGATTAAATTTAAACCTATATTACTGTTCTCTTATGACAGACGATACTCACCGGTGTTGATAAGTGTGGGCGATTTATCATTCATGTCATAAAAAATGACACGTTTTAATTTGAATCAAATTTTTAAGTAATGAAAAATTTGATTTTATACCTAGAAAAGGCGTTGTTCCTCAAGTCAGTTGTAAGAACGCAGCTTCCCCAGCCCCAAGTAACCGCTACACTTAGCGCTTCCTGACAGGCAGCCTAAGGGTTGTTCTGCGCTCACATACACCATCACTGCCCCCGCCTTACCGTTGTATGTTCGCAGACTGATTTGGCCCGTCATCAACTGCTTGAATCGATATATTGCCGTCTCTGCGACCGAGCGACGGTGATATCCCGATATCTTCTTCCAATGCGCCAGCCCTTCATTGCGCATCACCAACACCGCCTCATTTCTCGGACGTCTCTTTGAGCACTATCAGCTGATGGCTGGCTTTGCTGTCATAGGCGCCATCTGCATAAACACGCCCCAGCTTGCGCCATAGTCGATTGAGTAAGGGTGGCCGCGGCGGATATTAGGAGTGGTACATCGGGCGGTGCTGGCTAGCACACATTGTCGGTGTTCTCTTTTGCCCAGTACATCGCAGGGGTCAGGATTACCGTTCCCTCACAAAGATTAAAAAATCGACGAATGCACCGAATCTCCTTGCGCAACAGCAAAATAATGATTTATCCATGTAGCGGGCGTTTACCACTCCCTTTTGGCGGGCAAAAAATGGTGCTACGTGGGCACCCATACGCCCGCAATAGGGCTTGAGAATGTACTCTTTACCTTTCATGTAAAATAAACTATCGAATTCAAAAAATAGTGTCATTTAATGCATAACCTCGTGTTCAACGGACCGATTATTGCTACCCCCTTTACGCGGCACTCGATGCTCGTCGAACACAACGATGCCAGAGAGGGCTAAATAACTGGTCCCAATAGTGCTACACCTTCGCTATGCCATAGCCATTCCCCGGGAAAGGAGACACGGTATCCATGAAGTGTTTCACTCGGGCCAGCAGGCTGGCCATTCCTCTGCATTGATGATTGCGCGTGACGGTTTCATCTAACTTGTGCCACAACCGTTCTATGTGATTAACCCAAGGACTGTAAACTGGCTGGAACACCAAGCAGAACTTGGGATTCTTCTTCAACCATCGCTCGGTCTGTTTGCTTTTGTGAATGATGTCGTTATCGAGGATCTGCGTGATGGTTTTGACTCGTCGGTAGTGGCGACGCAGCTTTTCCAGCATGGCGATAAACAGCGATGAGTATTTCTTTATCCCACTGACGTAAAGCACTCTTCCGTTGCCTGCATGGAGAACGCCTGCCAGGTAATGTTTCGCGTTCCGTCCCGGTGTGACAACCCGCTTTTGCTGCGCTCTGAACATCCAGTCGGCCCCTAATTTGGGATTAAGGTCTATATCGACTTCATCCTCATAAAACACCGGATTATCGGCATCACAGCGGGCCAGCGCAGCGTCGATATCCGCCATTTCCTCCTGATAGGTTGGGTCTTTTATCCGCAAGGTCGGCACGGCCCTTCGCCAGACAATGTCCATACGAGGTAACCATCGGTGGAGCGTGGAGGCGGCCATATTGAGGCCTGTTAACCGATTGATTTTGATAGCCAATAGTTCGGTACACCAGCGGCTGCGCTGATAACCAAAATCTTGCGGAGAAAACTGCATGAGCAGCATCAGTAAGGTGACAATCTTGGCGACAGGTAAGACCGGGGCACGGCCAGCCGGTAAGGCTTCTAACGCACCCACACCTGCATCTCGATACCACCGAAGCCAACGGCCGATGGTCGAGCGAGCCTCGCCGGCAAGGTGATGAACATCAGTGATCGTGCGGCCTTCATGTAACAGCAAGATGGCCATCAAGCGACGAGCATGCCCTTTATCACGCGTGGCATCGATGATTTTGTGAATGCGGCGCCGTTGTGGTCGTGGTAGGGGTAGTAGGATAGGGTGTTGTTTCCTAAATCGATGCAGCTTGAATGGAACTAATTGAAAACCCAGTCATCTGATCACCACCATCCCCCTCAAGTCTGCATCATGGGTAAAGCGCTTCACCACATCACCAATTGGCCTCAATACAACAGGTCTCTGATCAACCGTGGCTCTCTCACTTTCTGGGTGAATCGCCACAATCCCCCAAACGAGACTCACGTAAACCAAACACCTCATGTTGTGTTGCGACCCAACGCTCTGCTATTACAGTTGCACCGAAATCAACTCAGCAAAGCTGTGTACTGTTGGGTTTGGTGGTAAAATATTTATAGTTTGGAAAACCTAACTACACACGGCTATACACTCTAAATAATGAGTGATAAGTCATTGTTTTATAGGGGGTATTAGGTATCCCCGTCCTGATTTGCAATCAGACATAAGAGTCCGACATGTTTAAACCAGAATTGCTCTCCCCCGCAGGTTCCCTCAAGAACATGCGTTACGCCTATGCCTATGGCGCCGATGCCGTCTATGCCGGCCAGCCCCGCTACAGCCTGCGGGTGCGCAACAACGAATTCGATCACGAGAACCTGCAGCTCGGCATCAACGAAGCCCATGCCCTCGGCAAGCAGTTCTACGTGGTGGCCAACATCCAGCCCCACAACTCCAAGCTCAAGACCTTCATCCGCGACATGCGCCCCGTGGTGGAGATGAACCCGGATGCGCTGATCATGTCAGACCCCGGTCTCATCATGATGATGCGTGAAGCCTTCCCGGACATGCCCATTCACCTCTCGGTGCAGGCCAACGCGGTCAACTGGGCCACGGTGAAGTTCTGGCATCAGATGGGCCTGACCCGTGCCATCCTCTCTCGCGAGCTGTCGCTAGACGAGATCGAGGAGATCCGCATGCAGGTCCCTGAGATGGAGCTGGAAGTGTTCGTCCATGGGGCGCTGTGCATGGCCTACTCCGGCCGCTGCCTGCTCTCCGGCTACATCAACAAGCGCGACCCCAACCAGGGCACCTGCACCAACTCCTGCCGCTGGGAGTACAAGGTGCATGAGGGCAAGGAGGACGAGGTGGGCCAGATTGTCCACCGCCAGGAGCCCATCGCCGTGCAGAAAGTGGACCCGACCCTGGGTGCCGGCAAACCGACCGATGCGCTGGTGCTGCTGGAAGAGTCCAACCGTCCGGGCGAGTACATGAGCGCGTTCGAGGACGAGCACGGCACCTACATCATGAACTCCAAGGATCTGCGCGCCGTCGAGCACGTGGAGCGGCTGACCAGGATGGGCGTCCATTCGCTGAAGATCGAAGGCCGTACCAAGTCCTTCTACTACTGCGCGCGCACCGCCCAGGTCTATCGCAAGGCGATCGACGATGCGGTTGCCGGCCGGCCGTTTGACCGCAGCCTGATGGGCACCCTGGAAAATCTGGCCCACCGCGGTTACACCGAGGGCTTCCTGCGCCGTCACAACCACAGCGAATACCAGAACTACGACTACGGCTACTCGGTCTCCGATACCCAGCAGTTCGTCGGCGAGATCACCGGTCGCAACGGCGACATGGTGGAAGTCGAGGTGAAGAACAAGTTCCTGGTGGGCAACAGCCTGGAACTGATGACCCCGCAGGGCAACCTCAGCTTCAATCTGGAGCAGATGCAGAACCGCAAGGGCGAGCTCATCGACACAGCGCCGGGTAACGGCCACGTGGTCTATGTGCCGGTACCGAAGGAAGTGGACGTTGACTACGGCATCCTGCTGCGCAACCTCGGCGAGCGCGAGGACACCCGTCAGCCCCACTCGGCCGCCTGAGATGTCCCTGCTCATCACCGACAAGTGCATCAACTGTGACATGTGCGATCCCGAGTGTCCGAACCAGGCCATTAGCCTGGGCGAGGAGATCTACGAGATTGACCCCAGTCGCTGCACCGAGTGCGTCGGCCACTACGAGAAGCCGACCTGCATCAGCGTCTGCCCTATCGACTGCATCATCTGGGATCCCGCCCATGTGGAGACCGAAGATCAGTTGATGGAAAAGTTTGTGCGGATGCACCGGCAGTAGCGCCTTCATCGGCGTCTGCAGTTCACGGACTGCATCATCTGGGACCCCGCTCATGTGGAGACCGAAGATCAGCTGATGGAGAAGTTTGTGCGGATGCACCAGCAGTAGCGCCTTCATCGGCGTCTGCAGTTCACGGACCGCATCATCCGGGACCCCGCTCATGTGGAGACCGAAGATCAGCTGATGGAAAAGTTTGTGCGGATGCACAGGCAATAGAATGCAACAAGGCCGGGGATATCCCGGCCTTGTTCATTGTGTCTTTCGGCTACTGCTCAGGACTTTCCAATCAGCTGCTGCAGCGCCAGCAGCTCGCGTTCGGCCTCCAGCAGACGAAGCTGGGAAGCATCGAGCTTGCCCTGCTTGTCGGCCACCCTGTCCGGTCTGCCGGCAACACGCGCCTGTTGCAGTTCGCTCAGATGCGCATCCACCTCTTGCTGCATCTTTGCCACCCGTTGTTGCTGCTCCCGGTAAAGCCCTTTGTCGCTACAGTAGGCCTGAATATTGCGTTTTGCCCGCTCCAGCCCAGCTACTCTGTCGCCATTTTTTTGGGCCCTGGCCTCAACCAGTTGTTCATCAACCGCCTGCAAACGAGCCTTGCAGCCGACAGCCTGGCTGCCATAGGCCTGGCCCGCCAGCAACAGCAGGCTCGCACCTATCATCTTCCACATCAGGATCCACCCGGTTATGTTTGCTTTTCGAGCTGCCAATAAAAGCGTCGTTCTGCCGCAGGGTCAAGGCGACGGGAAACAGGTGCGACAGAAGTTGTACTGTGTCACGCCATCCCCCTCCCATTGGTTCTACAATGTCGCTTTTGCAAGCTGGAGTCTGTTATGAAGCAAGATATTGTCGTGATCGCCAACGGTGCCCCTTACGGCAGCGAATCCCTGTTCAATGCCCTGCGACTGGCCATCGCCCTGAATGAACAGGGTGGCGCCACATTGAAACTGTTTCTGATGTCGGATGCGGTGAGCGCAGCCCTGGCGGGTCAGACCCCGGCCGAGGGGTACAATCTGCGCCAGATGCTGGAGATCCTGCTGGCCCAGGGGGTGACCATACGGCTGTGCAAGACCTGTACAGATGCGCGCGGCATCACGGCGCTGCCGCTCATCAAAGGGATCGAGGTGGGCACCCTGCCGATGCTGGCCCAGTGGACGCTCGCCGCTGATAAGGTCCTTACTTTCTAATGCTCTGTTTTTAATTACTTTTTATCCTCTATCGACTCATAGTCCATACCATGACCCTCATAGTTTGGGGGTCATTAAGGCCCCTTCTCATTCAACTGACTACAATATCAGTTGCCATCACAGCTTTATCCGCACCGCATTACCCGCCGGACGACGGCGTCGCCATGGACAGAGGACAACAATGAATCCAACCGAACAGACCCTGCTCGAACAGATGCGCATCACCGAATTCGAAATTGCCCATCGCAAAGCGCTGTTGCTGTTCACCGAACGGGATGCCAACCTGCTCGGCAGCTATCACGGCAATATAGAACCCCGTATCGATACCCTGGTGGATCAGTTCTACCAGCAACAGACCGCCATCACCGAGATTGCCCTGCTGATCGGCGACGCCGATACCCTGACTCGGCTGCGCACGGCCCAGCGCCGCTACATCCTCGACCTGTTCAGCGGCCTCTACGATCTCGAGTACGTCAACAACCGGCTGCGGATCGGACTGGTACACAAGCGGATCGGGGTGGAACCCAAGCTCTACCTTGCCGCCATCAACACCCTCAAGGCGCTGCTCATTGAAGACATCTTCGACCAGATAAGCGAAGAGGCGGATCGCGTCGCCATGCTGACCGCTCTTGACAAGTTGTTTCTGTTCGACATCACCCTGGTATTCGAGACCTATATCCGCAGCCTGGTATCGGAGATCGAATCCTCCAAGGAGAAATCGGACAACTACGCCAGACTGCTGGAGGAGAAGGTGCGCGAGCGTACCCAGCAGCTGGAGGAGCTCAATCGCACCGATGCCTTGACCGGATTGCTCAATGTGCGCCATCTGCAGGAGCGTTTGCTACTGACCCTGCGCACCTGCCAGCGCCGGGCCGAGCCCGTGGCCATCGCCTATCTCGACATAGACAACTTCAAGCAAATCAATGACACGGAGGGGCACCAGCGGGGGGACGAGATCCTGCGGGTCGTGGGCAACTGCATTCGCAAGGTCTCTCGTACCGAAGACAGCTGTTTTCGCTATGGCGGGGACGAATTCTGCCTGATCCTGCCCAACTGCAGCGAATCACAGGCCCGCGACATCTACCTCAAACGGCTCACCAAGACTCTCAAGGAACAGTTGGAAGACATCACCCTCAGCATCGGCATAGTGCAAACAGGCCCAGAGCGCTACGACGATGGCCTGAGCCTCATCCGCCTTGCCGACGAACGCATGTATGCTGCCAAGAAGGCGCTCAAGGAGGTCACCCCGGGCAACACCCACTGATCTCTTAGCCCTGCTCCAGCACGGGGGACGACGGCCTGCGCCCCTGCAACCTGGCTCCCCATTCATAGAGCATGAAGGTCACGACACAGAGCAGGGTCATCAGCAGGTAGAGCCATTGCCCGCTCCACCGCTCGATGATCCAGCCCCCCAGCAAGGCCCCCGCCGCACCGCCCAACCCCGCCAGGGCACTGGCCCCGAAGTAGCTGCCCTTGAGGTGGCCGGGCGCCATTTGATCGATCAGCACGTTGAGCAGCGGAAACAGGATGGTTTCACCGAGACTGAGCAGCAGCACGGCCGCAAACCAGTGGCTGCGCACCAGGGGATCCCCCATGGCAAACAACAGCTGGGCCGCAAGAAACAGGGCCATGCCGATATGCAACCGAACCCGCACTGGCCAGCGCGAGAGCAGCCGCAGCAGCGGGAACTGCAGCACCACCACGGTCAAGGCATTGGTGGTCACCAGCAGGGCCACCAGCTCCGCCACCTCGGGCATGCCGGCACGGGTGAGATACTGCACCAGTGGCGAGTGAAACTGGGAGTAGACGAGCACCATCAGGAGGTTGGCCATCACCAGCAGCAAAAAGGCCCGATCCGCCAACAAGACCCTGATGGCATCGCGCAGACCCGGACCACCGGTGCTACGTTTGCCGGTGGTGGCCACCTGACGAAAGCCCCAGACAAAGGCCAGCCCCAGCAGCAGATAACTGAGCGACAGCACCACGAAGGTCTCCTGCTGGGCGTTGATGCCGAGAGTCACCCCCAGGAGCGGCCCCAGTGCCGCCCCCAGGTTGAGCAGGAAGTAGCGCAGATGCAGCGCCAGTTCCCGCGCCTTGGCCGAGGCCAGACTGTCGGCCATCAGCGCCTTGCCGGGGGCATCGATGAGCCCTGATGCCAGACCACTGCCCATCACCCCGACACCGAGCCAGAAGACGGCGTGGGAGAAGCCGAGCAACCCGAAGCAGCTCATCGCTACCAGACAACCCGCCAGCAGTATGCTGCGACGCCCGAAGCGATCAGAGAGCCAGCCACCGTAGAAGCTGACCAGGGTGGAGAGCGCCATCGAGCCCCCCAGCAGCAAACCTATCAGGGTGGCCGACAGCGCGTAGTCCCGATAGAACAGGATGGAGAGAAACGGCCACACCATGTAGTAGCTGGTGCGTACCATGAAGGTGCCCAAGATGACGATCCAGACCAGAGGGGAAAATTGCCTGAAGGGGCTCCATTGCATGGCCTATGCTCCCTGCCCCACGGGGGCAACGATGAAGAGAGGAAAGCGTTCAGTTGTAGCAAGGGGATTCAATGGAGGCAACTTCATTCCCAGCTTTCCCTCAATAAAAAGAGAGGCCAGCCGGATCTCTCCGACTGGCCTGCTGGTTGGCCCGCGTGTCCGCCCCTCAGACGCACACGCAAAGCACCCGAGCTAGCGCCAGGGACTCTGCTGCCAGAGGCGGCCGAGGCCCGCTTCCAGCGCCTGCGCGCCTTGCTGACCCAGTTTCTGGGTCAGGCTCTTGGGCTTGCGATAGCGAATGCCCACCACCTTGTGGTGACCGGCCTGCGCCAGCAGATAGTCATCGCTGGTGCAGAGGGAATCCACCAATCCCAGCCCCTTGGCCTGGCTCGCCAGCCAGTGCTCGCCCGTGGTGACCTTGTCGATCTCGAGCGCGGGTCTATGCTCGGCCACAAACGCCTTGAAGCGCTCGTGGATGGCGGCCAGCTCCTCGCGAAACTTCTCGCGCCCCAGATCGTCATTCTCACCAAACATGGTGATGGTGCGCTTGTATTGACCCGCAGTGTGCATCTCGAATTCGATATCGTGCTTTTTCAGCAGCTTGTTGAAGTTCGGCATCTGGGCGATCACCCCGATGGAACCGACGATGGCAAAGGGAGCAGCCAGGATCTGATCCGCCACGCAAGCCATCATGTAGCCGCCACTCGCTGCCACCTTGTCGATGGCCACGGTGAGCTTGATGCCCTTGTCGCGCAGACGCTGCAACTGGGAGGCCGCAAGGCCATACCCGTGCACCACGCCGCCACCGGATTCGAGTCGCAGCAACACCTCGTCACCGGGCTGGGCCACGCCAATCACGGCGCTCACCTCTTCACGCAGGGAGGCGACCTCCTTGGCATCCATGCTGCCATGGAAATCGAGCACAAACAGACGGCTACGCTCATCGCCAGCCTTGGCGCGCTGCTTCTGCTCCTCTTTCTGCTGCTTCTCCAGCAACTTGCGCTCCGCCTTGCCAGCCAGGGCACTCTTGAGCTGAAAACGCCCCCGCTCGAGCTCGGCGGAGAGATCGGTCACCTCCAGCTCCCCTTTGCGCGCCTTGGGCTGACGGCTGGCAACGATCATCAGGATGATGGCACCGATGGCCAGCAAGAAGGTCACTGTCTTGGCCAGAAACAGGCCGTATTCGGTCAAAAATGTCACTATGGACTCCAGAAGGGATCGGTTTTGTCACATTCTAGGGAGTTTGCGGGAGCGGCGCAAAAACTCTGGGCCAGCGCGTCAAAAAACCAACTTGACCAACACAACCTCTCTATTTTCTTCACATTTTTCTTGTCATCGACTGGCCAAACAGGCGCCCGGATCAGTACACTTGCCCCCGATTGCCATGCACTTATGCCCAGAATTTGTTAACAGGAGTTGTCATGCTCGATTATCAGGCACCCCGCGATCTGCTCAAGGACAGGGTCATTCTGGTCACCGGTGCCGGAGACGGGATCGGCCGCGAGGCGGCCCTCACCTACGCCGCTCACGGCGCCACCGTGATCCTGCTCGGCCGCACCAGCGCCAAGCTCGAGGCCGTGTATGACCAGATTGAAGCCGCCGGTTATCCCCTGCCCGCCATCGTTCCGGTGGATCTGAAAGGGGCCACCGCCGCCCACTATCGCGGCATGGCCGAGACCTTTGCCCAGCAGTTTGGTCGCCTCGATGGCGTGTTGTTCAACGCCGGCCTGCTGGGAACCCTGTCACCGTTCGAACACATCCAGGAGAAGGAGTGGGACGAGGTGATGCAGGTCAACGTCAAATCCGAATTCCTGCTGACCCAGGCGCTGCTGCCCCTCATTCGCCAGACCGCCAAGGAGCACGGCGATGCCTCCATCGTCTACACCTCCTCCAGCGTGGGGCGCAAGGGACGAGCCTACTGGGGCACCTACGCCATCTCCAAGTTTGCCGTCGAGGGCATGATGGAAGTGCTGGCGGACGAGCTGGAGAACACCACGGTGCGGGTCAACAGCCTCAACCCGGGCGGCACCCGCACCAGGATGCGAGCCAGCGCCTTCCCGGCGGAAGATCCGCAGACCCTCAAGACCCCGGCCGACCTGATGCCGCTCTATCTTTACCTGATGGGGCCGGACAGCCGTGGTCAAACCGGCCAGACCTTCGTGGCCCAACCCAAATAAATCAATACAATATCCGGAGCCATACTTGTTGTAGGGGTTAAATTCCATAGGGGGTCACGGCCCCCTGTGTGATTTCCCCGGCAACTCCATCCCAACCAGGTTGAACTATGTTTCGTCCCAAAAGCACCTTTGAGCAATGGCGGATCTTTCAGGCAGTGGTCGATTGTGGTGGTTACGCCCAGGCCGCAGAAGCCCTGAACAAGAGCCAGTCCTCCCTCAACCATGCAGTCGCCAAGCTGCAACAGAGTCTGGGGGTGCCCTTGCTGGAGGTGCGCGGGCGCAAGGCAGTGCTGACCGCGGCGGGGGAGATCTTCCTCAAGCGTGCCCGCCAGCTGAGCCAGCAGGTGGAGGAGCTGGAGAACCTGGCCAATAACCTGGAGCGCCAGTGGGAGCCGCAGATCAACCTCTACGTCTCGGCGCTGCAGCCAAGGGAGCGGCTCTACCGGGCACTGGCCCACTTCTACCCCCGCAGCCGCGGCTGCCGCGTCAACCTGCATGAGCGTATTCACTGTCACTTCAATGCGTTGCAACCCGGCGATCTGATGATTTCAGAGCACCTGCCCGGCGATCGCACCGGTCTGCTGCTCGATGAGATCTGCCTGCTACCTCTGTGCGCCGCCCATCACCCCCTGGCCACGCTGCCACAACCACTGGGCAACGATGCCCTGACCGGTCATAACCGGATCAGCCTGCATCCGCCCATTCACCGCTCGGTGGACTGGAACGATGCAGACGATACCGGCTGGAATGCGACCCACTACCACGAGGTGATCGCCATGCTGCACCAGGGATTGGGCTATGCCTGGCTGCCGCGCCATCTGGTGGAACGCGAACTAAGCGAAGGATCCCTGGTACAGCTGGATCTGGAAAATGGCGGCGAGCGCCATCTCTACACCTATCTGTTGACCCTCTCTCCCGACTCCCTGGGCCCCGCCACCGAGTTGCTGCTGCGCTGCCTGCGCAGTGAATACCAGAGCGACGCCCGGCAAGAGGGCTGAACCCTCAGACCTCGGGTACCCGCCAGCAGGCGGCGAGCGCCGTCAGCGCCAATCCCAGCGCCACCATGAAGACGGCGTGAAAACCCCACAGCTCCGCCACCGTACCGGCGATGGCCCCCGCCATGATGGAGCCGGTCCGTATGCTGTTGGCAAACAGGGTGGTCGCCACCCCCGCCCGCCCCGGCATCAGATCCTGAAAGTAGGACATCCCGATCCCGGCGACGATCCCGATGAAGATGGCGTTGAACAGCTGCAGCGCGATCAGGGCGTACTGACCGGACAGGGTCACCAGTCCGCCGTAAAAAGCGACGCCAGCCATTACCGCCAGCAGCATCATGGGACGCTTGCCCAGTCGCGTCGTGTAGTAACCCGCCAGCAGCATGAAGGGAATTTCGAGCGCCGCCGCCGTGCCCATCAGGATGCCGGCCAGCTTCTCGTCCAGCCCCAGCTCCCGGGTGATGTAGAGCGGCATGTTGATGAGGTACATGCTGTTGCAGGTCCACATCAGGGTGGAGGCGATGAAGAGTGCGCGCACCGCCGGATCCCGCCAGCTTCTCACCCGCTCCTGGTCACTGCTCGCGGCAGGCAGGGGCAGTGAGGGGAGCCATCGCCACACCACCAGGGCACAGAGCAGATAGGCCAGGGCGGAGGCGAGGTACATCAGTTCAAAGCCATAGCCGATGGCCAGGGCAAAGGCGATGGGCGGCCCTATCACCCAGGCCAGGGAAAACTGGGCCCGCATCACCGAGCTGAACATGTCGGCCCGCTTGTTGCGGCTGTCGGAATACTCCCGCGCCAGGGCAAACAACTGGGGACTGGCGGTGGCGGCCAGACTGGCGAGCAGTACCCCCAGGCTCACCAGCAGCCAGTAGTTGCGGTTCCAGGCAAACAGCAAGGAGAGCGCCACCCCGGCGAAGCAGCAGCGCAGGATCAGCTGCTTGCGATCCCCCCTGTTGTCGGAGCGATGGCCGAGCCACTGGCTGATAAGGATGCCGATCACCGCATTAACGGTGTAGAACGCCCCCACCAGAAACGGGCGCACCTGCACCTCTTCGGCCAGAAACAGGCTCAGGGTCGGCACCTGCAGAGCGACGGCGACCCCGGTCATGAAGGTCACGGCCAGAAACGAGAGGGAAACGGGATCCGGGCGCTTAACCGCCGCTATCGACAAGCTCATAGCATTACCACTGGCTGGAGAATGTAAGGAAGGGATTCACGACTATCGCCGTTCAAAATAACGCCAGTCATCTTATGCCATTATCAACAACCGGCTCAAGGCTTGCCTCCCGCCGCTTGTGCCTTGCGAGCAAGGCCGCGACCCCGTAGAGTGAAAGCCCATCCGGCCAGCACAAGGAGTTCGCATGTTTGATTTTGATCGGGAAATAGACCGCAGTGGCACCATGAGCCTGAAATGGGACAAGTACAAGGGTCAGGACGTGCTGCCCATGTGGGTTGCCGACACCGATTTTTCCGCCCCTCCCGCCGTCATCGAGGCGCTCACCCGGCGCGTCGCCCACGGCATTTTCGGCTATTCACGCCCCTCGCCCCGCCTGATCGAACTCATCATCGAACGTCTGGCAACCCGCTACGGCTGGACCATACAACCAGAGTGGCTGGTGTTCCTGCCCGGCGTAGTGCCGGGACTGAACCTCGCCTGCAAGGCCTGGAGCCAGCATGGCCGTGGCATCATCACCCCCAAGCCGGTCTACTACCCCTTCCTGCAGGCCCCCGGTTTCAATGACCGTCCCCTGCTCACCGTGCCCATGGTGGAAGAGGCGGGCCGCTGGGTACTGGATCTGGAAGAGCTGGAGCGTCAGGCCCCCTCCGCCGATCTGCTACTGCTGTGCAACCCTCACAACCCGGGGGGCTCCGTCTTCACTCGCGAGGAGCTGCTGGCCATTGATGCCATCGCCGCGCGCCACAATCTGGTGATCTGCTCCGATGAGATCCACTGCGACCTGCTGCTGGATAAAAACGCCCGCCACATCCCCTACGGCACCATCAGCCCGGATGCCGCCAAACGCTCGGCCGTGATGATGGCCCCGAGCAAGACCTTCAACATCGCGGGTCTGTGCTGTTCGTTTGCCGTGGTGCCCAATGCCCGTCTGCGCCTCAAGCTGCAGCAGGCAATGCGCGGCATCAGCGCCGACGTGAACCTGCTGGGCTTCGTGGCAGCCGAGGCCGCCTACGAGGGGGGGGAGCAGTGGCTCAGCGAGCAGATCGAGTATCTGGCCGCCAACCTGGCATTGATCGAACAGGCCGTCGCCCGCTGGCCCGGTGTCACCCTGGCGAACCATCAGGCCACCTATCTGGCCTGGCTCGACGTCAGTGGCCTTGGGCTCGATGATCCCATCGCCTTCTTCGAGCAGGCCGGGGTTGGGCTCTCGCCGGGCGCACAGTTTGGCGACGGCCAGTTCGTGCGTCTCAACTTCGGCTGTACCCGTGTCACCCTGACCAGGGCGCTGGCCCGAATGGAAAAAGCGATCCTAAGTCGCGGCAAAGCCTGATACCCCAGCAAGCGGGATGGGCATGGCCCATCCCTTTCATCCCACTCCCCAGTTGACGGTCAACTATGCATTTACGGATCTTGCGTCACCTTCTGCTCCCCCTCTGCGCCCTGCTGCCTGTCACCAGCCAGGCGCTGACCATAGGTACAGGGCCGGTCAATGGCGTCTACTACCCCACCGGAGGCGCCATCTGTCGGGTGCTCAATGCAGACCATGCCCTACGCGGCGATCGCTGCACGGTACAGAGTACCCACGGCTCTCTGGCCAACCTGAAGGCGCTGGAAGAGGGGGATGTGCAGCTGGCGCTGGTGCAGTCCGATATTCTCCACCACGCCTTGCACGGCACCGGGCCTTTCAGCGGACAAGGCGCCAACCACAAACTGCGCAGCCTGTTTCGCCTCTATCAGGAGTCGCTGACCCTGCTGGCCAGCCCCACCAGCGGCATCACCACCCTGGCGGATATCGAAGGAAAGCGGGTCTATCCGGGTGAACCCGGCGCCGGCGAGCCCACTACCAGCCAGGCCCTGATGAACGCCATGGGGTGGCACTCCGGCCAGTTTGCCGCCTATCAGCTCACCCCGGGCCGGGATCCGCTGGAGGGGTTGTGCGATGGCAGTCTGGATGCCGCCTTTATCGTCGCCGGGCACCCCAGCCTGGCGATCGGCGATCTGGCCGGCCGCTGCAAGGTGCGCCTCATCCCCATTGAAGGGGAGCAGATCGATCGCCTGCTCAAGGAGCATCCCTACTACCAGCGCAGCCGCATCGCTGCCAACCTCTATCCGGGGCAGATCACCGCCATCAACAACATCGGCATGAGCGCCGAACTGGTGGCGCTGGCCAGCCTGCCGGATCCCATAGTGCGCACCGTGCGCGACACCCTGCTGGCACGGGTCAAGCAGTTCAGCCGGCTGCACCCGGCCCTCAGTAAGATCACAGTGGAGCGTCTGCAGGCGCAGACCGAGCTGCCCCTCCATGCCGGCATGTCGGATCAGGCGCCCGAGCCCCTGCCGTTGGCCCCTGAACTGCTGATGCCGGATGATTCGCTGCAGGATGCCCCGAAAAGGGATACTCCCGAACCGGCCACCACAGAACCCCCTGCCGACGTAGGCAATGTCGCCAGCGCCGCCGTTGCCACCGAACCCGCCAGCGACACCTCACCAACCCGGGCGACCCCGGACGCGGCAGCACCGAATACCGAGGCTCCGGATACGGTGTCGGCAGCGACGCCGTCAGAGGCCGTCACGCCGGATAACAGGGAACAAGCAACCACCAGCGCGGCGCAAGGGACGACTCCCGCAGATGAATCTGTGCCGGAAGCGGCCGCCGGCGACACGACGCCGTCGCAGCCCTGAAACGGGCAAACCCAACAAAATCAAAGGGGCAGCCGCAGCTGCCCCTTTGATTTATGACGTTCGCATCACTGCGAGGCTTCCCGCGCCAGATAAGGGTTGGGTTTTTGGATCTCCTCCTCCACCCAGACCAGCAACTGCTTGATGGCCCGCGACAGCACCTGATTCTGACGCACCACGTACCCCAGACTGGTACCGGGAAAATCGGTCAGACTGGTGACGGGAGCGGTCAGGTTGAGCCTGGGGTGCAGCGAGAAGTCGGGCACTATGGCCACGCCAAACCCCGCCTCGGCCCAATCCAGCTGGGCATCCACGCTGCCAACTTCCATGATGCGGCAGGGGGGCAACCCCAGCAGCGGCAGGGAGGGGTCGATAAGCGCCCGGGTGCGGGTATCGTGCCCCAGCAGGATCAGGGTCGGCTCGTCGAGGGGATCGCTCTTTCTCTCATCCCCCCCAGCCCCGACCTGCGCCCGCGCCTGCCAACGGGCCAGCCCGTGACCCAGGGCGCACCAGGTCACCTGTTGCAGCTCGGTATAGAAGAGCGGCTCGCTGCGCTTTTGCGCCATCACGAAGCCGAGATCCGCTTTGCCCGCCTTGACCAGCTCCGCCGCCTGATCCGAAGTGGTGTTGAACAGGGTGAGGTCGATGCCGGGAAACTCCCGTTTGAAACGCTGAAACGGCTGGATCAGCAGCAGACGGGAGATGATGTCGCTGGCGGCGATGGCGAGCGTCCCCTGGCTTAACTGATTGAGCGCATTGAGGTCGGACTGGCACAGCTGCAACTCGGCGATGGCACGCTCGGCGCTTTGCAGCAGTCGCTCCCCCGCCTGGGTCAGGCGAAACGGGCTGCGCTCGATGAGTCGTACCCGGGTCGCCTGCTCCAGCCGCTTGATGTGCAGGCTGACGTTGGGCTGGGTCATGTGCAGCTCGGTGGCGGTCTGGCCAAAGTGCTGCAACCGGGCCAGGGTGACAAAGGTTTGCAGCCAGTGAATATCCAGCATGTGGCTCCTCCACTCCCGTCTTGCGGGGTTTTGCACGGCAACAACGGGAGAGGTTGCCGCTACAACGGCCACAATTATATGGTTTTATTATCGAAATTATAAAGATAATTAATTTTTCTAATCCACATCAGACTCCTAGGATGGATGCCTAACGTCTTAGGAGAAAGAGTCATGTCGTCTATCGTAGTCGTAGGTGCCAACTGGGGTGATGAAGGCAAGGGCCGCATCGTGGATTATCTGGCGGGCCAAGCCGGTGCCAGCATTCGCTTCCAGGGCGGCAACAACGCCGGCCACACCGTGGTCAACGATCTTGGCACCTTCAAGCTGCACCAGGTCCCGAGTGGCGTGTTCAACCCGGATTGCCTGGTCGTGCTCGGCCCAGGCATGGTGATCAGCCCCGAGAAGCTCACCGTCGAACTCGACGAAGTGAAAGCCTCCGGCATCACTCCCAAGCTGGCCATCTCTGACCGCGCAACCCTGTGCCTGCCGCTGCACGCACTGGAAGATACCCTGGAAGAGCAGCGTCTGGGTGACGGTGCCTATGGCTCCACCCGTCAGGGCATTGCCCCCGCCTACGGCGATCGCGTCATGAAGAAAGCGATCCTGGTTGGCTGGCTGAAACAGCCGGACGTGCTGGTCGAGCGCATCCAGTTCATGCTGGACTGGAAACTGCCGCAGATGAAGGCCCTCTATCCGGACTTCGAATTTGCCCAGACCGCCCAGGAGATGGCCGACTGGCTGCTGGAAGTCTCCGCCTCCTGGATCGACGCCGTCTGCAACGTCAGCATGCCGCTCAAGGCCCTGCAGGCCGAAGGCAAGACCCTGCTGTTCGAAGCCCAGCTGGGCGCCGGCCGTGACCTCATCTACGGCGAATATCCCTGGGTGACCTCCTCCCACGTTTCCGGCGCCTACGCCGGCATCGGTGGCGGCCTGCCGGGTCTGCGCCCGGAGCGCGTCATCGCCGTGGCCAAGGCATTCAGCTCCTCCGTCGGTACCGGCACCCTGCTGACCGCCATGGAGAACCAGGACGAGTTCCGCAAGATCACCAACGAGTTCGGCGCGACCACCGGCCGTCCCCGTGACGTCGGCTACTTCGACGCCGTGGCCACCAAGAACGGTGTCGAGCTGCAGGCCGCCACCGAAGTGGCCCTGACCAAGCTGGACTGCCTGACCGGTCTGCCGGATCTGAAGATCTGCGTGGCCTACGAAGGTGCCCACACCGAAAACCCGATTTGGCCGCAAACTGCCGCCCTCAAGCCCGTCTACGAGCAGATGGAGAGCTGGAGCGAAGACATCAGCGGCTGCCGCACCTTCGAAGAGCTGCCCAAGGCTGCCCAGCAGTACGTGCTGCGCATCGAAGAGCTGCTCGGCGTACCGGTTCCGATGGTTTCCGTCGGCCCGGGTCGTGACGAGATGATCCTGCGCTAAGTCGCCCGCCCTCTCGGCACATAAAAACCGGCATCTTGGATGCCGGTTTTTTTTATCTCTCTTTTCCCTCTCACCAATCTCACAAACAACATATCGACTCATATAATGGCCTGGAGAGCGCCTCATTGAGCCGTTACGTGACTTTCATTTATCCCTGTTTGGCTAAAGTGAACCCGTTACCACACGAGGAGTCACTTTATGAGATTACCCCTGCGTTCCGCTTTGCTGCCCCTGTTCTGTCTGGCCGCCCTGCCTGCCGGCGCCATGACCCTGAGCAGCACCGACATCCGCGAAGGCCAGCCGATGGACAAGGTGTTCAGCTTCAACGGCTTTGGTTGCAGCGGCGAGAATCGCTCGCCCCAGCTGAGCTGGCAGGATCTGCCCGCCGGCACCAAGAGTATCGCCATCACGGCCTATGATCCGGATGCCCCCACCGGCAGCGGCTGGTGGCACTGGCTGGTGGTCAATCTGCCGGCCAGCCAGAGCGAGCTGCCGACCAACGCCTCCGGCAAGCTCAAGCAGGGGCTGGAGCTGAGAACCGACTTCGGCAGCCAGGGCTACGGCGGCCCCTGCCCGCCCGCAGGCCACGGCATGCACCGCTACCAGTTCACCGCCTGGGCCCTGCCCCAGGATCTGGAGGTGAAGGCAGATACCCCGCCCGCCATGGTAGGCTACCAGCTCAACGCCATGGCCCTTGGCAAGGCTACCCTGACCGCCACCTTCGTCACCCACTAGGAGCCCGACGGATGAGCACGCCCCTGCTGCAACAGCAGCACTACCTCGGGATCCGCCAGCAGCCCCTGCACCGGGTGCTCATCTATGCCCCAACCCTCATCTGGGTGAAACAGGGGAACAAACAGCTGTGGTGGAAAGAGCGGCGCCTGACGTTTGACAGGGGGAGCTGGCTGCTGATCCCGGCGGGCCACCAGCTCACCTTCGTCAACCAGCCGGAGCAGGGCACATTTCGCTCCCATGCCCTGACTCTGCTGGCGCCGCCGCCCGATGCCTGGCTATCGGCCATCGCCGCGGCTCCACAGAGGCTGCGAGAACCCAGGGTAAAAGTGACCCCCGGGCTGGCATTTTGCTTCGAGCTGGTCACCACCATGGCCGAGCGGGGAGTGAGCGAGGCAACCCAGGCCGAGCTGCTACAGGGCTTTTATGCCGAACTGCACGCCGCCCGGGCCCTCGATCTGCTCTATCCGGCCCGCCCCATGACGCTGGGGGAGCGGCTGGCCCGCTATCTCGGCGTGGAGCCCGGCGCCGCCCATACCTTGGAGGGGGTTGCCCCCCACTTCGCCATGAGCCGCGCCTCTCTGGTACGCAAGCTGGCCAGCGAAGGACGCAGCTTTCGTCAACTGTTGGCCCAGGTGCGCATGAGTCATGCCCTCACCTTGCTGCAGCAATCCCTCACTCCGCTGGAGGTTGCCCTCGCCTGCGGCTACGACTCCCCCAGTCGCTTCGCCGCCCGCTTCAAGCAGGAGTTCGGCCTGACCCCGCACCAATATCGACAAACCTGTCCCCCTGGTCTGCTCACTAACACCAAGTAAAAAGATTACTAAATATTCATATTGTGTAACCTGATGTAACCTGGTGATCTTGCTCACGTATCAGGCTGGCAATAGTGTGATCTTGCCCCGTGGCCGCTCCTTTCCCTTGCCATACAATGGCCTGCGCAAACGCTTTCACTAAAACAAGTGAACGACAGCCTCTACTCAACCGATAAAAATGGAATTGGAGCGAAGAATGTTTCGTAAAAATTTACTTTCTATTGCCCTTGGCACCGCCCTGCTTGGCCTGACCGCCTGCAATGACAATGACTCAGGCAGCGCGCCGGTAGCCAAGCCGGAACAGGCAGTCCAGTACAAGGATGTGATCGACCGCCGGGGCACGCCGACCCAATTCCGCGACTTTGACAGCTACTCCAACCTCAAATACAACCCGTTGCTGGATCTGGGGGCCTGGCATGGTTTCCTGCTGCCGGCCAGCGACAACGAATGGGGTGGCTTTACCGGCCCCATGGTGATCTCGGAGGAGTACAGCCTGTTCTTTGCAAGCGAGCTGGACAAGCTCACCCTGAGCGATGAAAGCGGCCGCCCCTACCCGCTGACGGCCGCCAGCAAGCAGGAGAGCTACGCCATTCCCGGCGCTCTGGTGCAGCGCTTCGAGTTCGAGCCCTTCACCCTGGAGCTGGAGCTGCGCTACGGCGATTCCCGCACGGCGCTCATTCGCACCCGCTTGCAGAACCACACTGATGCCCCGCTCACCCTCAACCTCAACTGGCAGGGCGAACTGCTCAACCAGTGGGATGCCAAGGATACGGTCGCCAGTAAATACCCAACCTGGACCCGCACCATCAGCGAGAGCGACAAGGGAGTCGAGTTCCAGTTCGGCAAACTGCGCAGCACCTGGAACATCATGCAAAGCGGCAGCGCCCGCTATCGCATCGACCGCACCCTGCCAACCCGCACCACGCTTGATGACAAGGCATTGGGTTACCAGAGCGATGCCACCCTGACCCTGGCAGCCAAAGGAAGCGAGGACATCTATACCCTGCAAAGCTATCTGCACTCAGCTGATGAGGCCAAACGTTACCAGCAGAGCCGTCAGGCCTTGTTGGCCAACCCGGCCAGCTACTTCGCCGACTCTATCCGCCGCTGGGAGGGGTACCTCGAGCACGGACTCTCCAACAAGGGGATCGCCGAGTCGGAGCGCCGCATCGCGGTCAAGGCGATGGAAACCCTCAACGGCAACTGGCGCTCACCGGCCGGAGCCATCCTTCATGACGGCGTGACCCCTTCCAACACCGCCCGCTGGTTCGACGGAGTCTGGGCCTGGGACAGCTGGAAACATGCCTATGCCATGGCCCACTTCAACCCCGAGGTAGCCAAGAACAACGTGCGCGCCATGTATGACTATCAGGTTCAAGCGGATGATCCGGTGCGCCCGCAAGACGCCGGCATGGTGATCGATGCGGTCTTCTACAACAAGCAGGCGGATCGCGGTGGTGACGGCGGCAACTGGAACGAACGGGACACCAAGCCGCCCCTCTCCGCCTGGGCCATCTGGGAGATCTACAGCGCGACCAAAGACCGGGCCTTCATCGCTGAGATGTATCCGAAGATCCAGGCCTATCACGACTGGTGGTACCGGGCACGGGACAACAACCGCAACGGCATCATTGAGTACGGAGCAACCAAGCATGTCGAGCACAACGACGAGTTCGGCAATATCACCTTCAAGGTGCAGTACGCCAATGACACTCCATTCGGACTGGATCTGTCGAGCTGCACGCCCGAGCAGGACAAATGGTACGCCTGCGCCGGCATGCCGCTCTATCAGCTGGTGCTGGCCACTGGCGGCTACAGCGACATGGACATAGGTGCCCAGCATGGCGCAGGTTGGGAGTCCGGCATGGACAACGCGGCCCGCTTCGGCTTCATCAATCCGGATCAGCTGCAACGCTATGCCGATAACACCTATGGCGGCGATCTCGCCAAAGCCCGCCAGGACTGGAATGTGTTCTTCTTCGAGAACCATCAGGACAACGGCGATCTGATCGGTTTCTCCATCGATCAGGAGTCGGTAGAACTGAACGCCTTCCTCGCCAAGGAGAAGCGCATCCTGGCCGACATGGCCGAGCTGCTGGGCAAACCGGAGGAGGCAAGCCGCTACCGCGAGGGGGCGAGCAAACTCGCCGGCTACATCAATAGCTGCATGTTTGACGAGGCCTCCGGCTTCTATTACGACCGCCAGATCGCCCAGGGCGATGTG
Source organism: Aeromonas sp. S18(2024) (assembly GCF_041402525.1). Classification (NCBI taxonomy): domain Bacteria; kingdom Pseudomonadati; phylum Pseudomonadota; class Gammaproteobacteria; order Aeromonadales; family Aeromonadaceae; genus Aeromonas; species Aeromonas sp. S18(2024). The sequence goes on from NZ_JBGLQV010000007.1 coordinate 57,206, forward strand.
GCCGACGGCAACGGCTGCGTCGGCAAACTGCTGACCGCCCGTGGTCGCGGTCCGGAAGGGTGGAGCCCGCTGTGGGCCGAGGTTGCGGACAAGGAGAAAGCGGCGCGGGTACGCGACATCATGCTCAACCCGGGGGAGTTCAACACCAAGGTCCCCCTCGGTACCGCGGCGCTGACCAATCCGGCCTACGATCCGGACATCTACTGGCGTGGCCGGGTCTGGCTGGATCAGTTCTACTTCGGGGTGAAAGGGCTCGAAAACTACGGCTATCGCGAGGATGCCGAGGCGCTGGTCAACAAGCTGTTCAACAATGCCGAAGGGCTTGCCGGCAGCGGACCCATCCGCGAGAACTACAACCCGGTCAACGGAGCCATGCAGGGGGCAAGCAACTTCAGCTGGAGTTCGGCCCACCTCTACATGCTCTATCGCAACTTCCTGAAACCTCAGGCCTGAGTCGGCCACGGATATGAAAAAAGGCCTCCGGATGGAGGCCTTTTGCCGTTTATCTATTTGTTGATGGTGCAACCTGGCCTTATTACACGCTCACCGGAGGCAGCGAGAGACGCTGGGCCAGCGCCTGAAAGTTCTGGCTCACCTCGGCCCCGAACAGGGGATCACCGATGGCACGGTTCTGCCAGTTTTGCTCCAGATGACGCCAGTCATCTTCGGTCAGGGTGTCCCGCAGCAGGGGGAAGATCACCCCCTCCTCGTAGTTCATGTGCGCCTCCTGCAGCGCCACGAAACGTTCCAGCTTGCCGGTGAACTGGTCGAGCGGGATCACCGCATCCATCAGGATCATCTCCACCATCTCCTTGAGTTCAGTGCCCGCCTCCAGCAGTTTGGCGTGCTCCTCCTGCAGACGATTGGCGACCTCTCCCTCCACGACCCGGTATTTGAGGTAGTACTCGTAGATCATGTCTTCCTTGGGGTGATGGTACTTGTCAGACACTTCCCGCAGGTAGTCGATGACATCGCGGATCAGAAAGTAGCTGATGGGCTGCTCGGCCTGAATGGCTGCCAGCTTGTGCTTGAGCAGCCCAAGTAGCCGGGCGATGTTGAGATGATCCTTGTGCAGACTGGATAACATAGGCACTCCTTCGCTGAAATAAACTGTCACTTCCCTGAGTATACGGTCATCTGCCGACCAAACTTTGCACTCAATCAAGTCAGCCGCAGACTGAATTCCATTGGATGGGCTGTTTGCCCTGCTGTTCCAGCAGCCGGTTGGTCTCGGAAAAATGGCCACAACCGATGAAACCACGATGGGCAGAGAGCGGGCTGGGATGGGGGGCGGTCAGCACGTGATGGCGCTGCCGGTCGATGAAACGCCCCTTCTTCTGGGCATGGGCGCCCCAGAGCAGGAAGACCACGCCCTGACAGCTGGCATTGATCTGCTCGATCACCCGGTCGGTGAAGGTTTCCCAGCCCAGATGTGCGTGGGAGTGGGCCTGGCCGGCCTGCACCGTCAGCACGGTATTGAGTAGCAGCACTCCCTGTTTGGCCCAGGATTCGAGAAAGCCGTGATCCGGTGTGACAAACCCTGGCAGATCCCGCTGCATCTCTTTATAGATGTTGACCAGCGAGGGCGGGGTGCGCACCCCGGGCAGCACGGAGAAACAGAGACCATGGGCCTGGTTGGGGCCGTGGTACGGATCCTGGCCCAGGATCACCACCTTGACCTGATCCAGTTCGGTCAGCTTGAACGCGTTGAAGACATCGGCAGCGGGTGGATAGATCACCTTGCCCGCTTCCCGCTCACTGCGCACCGTCGCCAGCGTACTCTTGAAATAGTCCTGCTCTTTTTCCGAGCCAATCACATCACTCCAGGTCAGCACCCCGAACTCCTCACTTGATACGGCGAAGGGCTCAGGATAGGGGGCCAGCCCGCAAGACGCAACCGTGGCAGGGCATGATGGACAGCATCATTTGCCTGCGATCACATGACATCACCACACACAGGCCCCATCCGATCAGGAGATATCGGGCTTGCTCCCTGGCAACTGCTGCAGATGGAGTCGCGCGCAGCAGCCGTTTCCTTCACCGTCAATTTCCTTTCCATCAGCCATCTGCCAGCTACCCGTTTTATCTTAAAAACAAGACAAAACATGTAGTTAAATTACTAGATTAAATAGACAAAAGATGTATGATTTGGATATCTTACGAAATCAGAAAAATGACCTATTTTTGATTCAACTCAATAATTTAATCCTACCTGGCGCAAGCTAAGTTGGATTTTATTGATTTGGATCAATTTTCGTAATAATCCCACCGTGGTATATATGACCTCATCAAAGTAAAGGTGTAAGGCAAGGCCCCTTTAAGCCATCGAAATTCGCGGTAGCTTAACTACATCAGGGTAATTTCCTTACAGTCGGATCCGCTTCCCATTGAGGAGTCATACCATGATCAAAGGCATTCAAATCACCCAGGCCGCCAACACCGCTCTGCTGAACTCTTTCTGGCTGCTGGACGAAGAGAAGCAACAGGCTCGCTGCATCTGCGCCAAAGGCGATGCCTTCGCTGCCGATCAGGAAGTCCAGATCGCCGAGCTGGGCCAGTTCGAATACCGCGAGCTGCCGGTTCAGGCCGAGCCGGCCGTTGAAGGTGGCCAGCACCTGAACGTCAACGTGCTGCGTCGCGAAACCCTGGAAGACGCCATCGCCAACCCGGAAAAATACCCGCAGCTGACCATCCGTGTGTCCGGCTACGCAGTGCGCTTCAACGCCCTGACCCCGGAACAGCAGCGTGACGTGGTAACCCGTACCTTCACCCAGAGCCTGTGATCCACACTCTGTCGTGACGGCGGGCTGCACAGCCTGCCCTCAAAAACGGCCCCCGGGGGCCGTTTTTCATGGCCACAAGCCAGACTCGCCAAACCAAAAGGCCCCGCATCGCGGGGCCTTTTGCTATCCATTGCCAGTATCAGGCAGAGGTATCGAGGGGCTCGAAACCCTTGATCAGATCGTCGATAGCCTTCATCTGCTTGAGGAAACCTTCCAGCTTCTCCAGCGGCAGGGCGCTCGGGCCGTCGCAACGGGCCACTTTCGGATCCGGGTGGGATTCGATGAACAGACCCGCCAGACCTACCGCCATGCCGGCGCGGGCCAGCTCGGTCACCTGCTCGCGGCGGCCACCGGACGCGGCGCCCATGGGATCGCGGCACTGCAGGGAGTGAGTCACGTCGAAGATGACCGGGTAGCCGCCGGTGCTCTTCTTCATCACGCCCAAGCCCAGCATGTCCACCACCAGATTGTCGTAACCGAAGTTGGCACCGCGCTCGCACAGGATCAGGCGATCGTTGCCGCACTCCTCGAACTTGTCGGTGATGTTCTTCATCTGGCTCGGGCTCAGGAACTGCGGCTTCTTGATGTTGATGACGTTGCCGGTGCGGGCCATGGCCTCCACCAGATCGGTCTGGCGCGCCAGGAAGGCGGGCAGCTGGATGACATCCACTACCTCGGCCACCGGCTTGGCCTGCCACGGCTCGTGCAGATCGGAGATGACCGGCATGCCGAAGGTCGCTTTCAGCTCCTCAAAGATCTTCATCCCCTCTTCCAGACCCGGACCGCGGTAGGAGTGGATGGAGGAGCGGTTGGCCTTGTCCCAGCTCGCCTTGAACACGAATGGAATGCCCAGCTTGCTGGTCACTTCCACGTACTTCTCGCACACCGCCATCGCCATGTCGCGGGATTCCAGCACGTTCATGCCACCAAACAACACGAACGGCTTGTCGTTGGCGACGTCGATCTGGTTGATCTTGATATTCTTCTGTTCCATCTCGGGCATCCTTAAGTGAAGAGGCTTGGGCACACAGGCCTTGATATTCTTCTGTTTCAATTCCCAGGCCTCCTTAATGGAGGGGCTTGGGAGTCAGATCCAGCGCGGCCAGCTGCGCCTTCAGCACATCTGCCACCGGATCATCCGGGCATTGTTCAATGAAATATTCAAAATCTTCCGCCGCCTGGCGGGGGCAGTCGAGTTGCTCGTAGATGAAGCCGCGATCCCGCGTCTCCAGGGGATCGCCGGGTTTCATCCGCAGCAGCAGTTCACTGCAGCGCAGGGCCTCGGCCATGCGATCTTCCCGCAGCAGGGCTCCCTTGCTGACGTTGAGCAACCGCTCGATGATCTCCCACTGACCGGAGGGCTGCAAATAGTCCGGGGTCAGGGTCGCCAGATCCCCCAGGGCGCCGCGCAGCAGCAGTTCGATACGGGCCAGGGTCAGCTCGTCACCGGTGAAGGGATCGACATAGACCTCCCCCTCACCACCGGCAAAGCTCACCAGGAAGTGGCCGGGGAAGCAGATCCCCTCCACATCCAGCCCGAGTTTGCGCCCCAGCTGGATGATGAGGATACCGAGACTGACCGGGATCCCCTTGCGCTGCATCAGCACCTGGTTGATGTCGCAGTTCTGCGCCGAGAAATAATCCTGCCAGTCGCCGTAAAAGCCAAGGCGGTGGTAGAAGCCTTCAAGCAGTTGCTGGCGCACCTCGTCACAGGTGCCTTCGGCTATCTGTTCATCCAGCCACTCCTCGAGCAAGTCCAGCTCGCGCAGCCCCTGCCCGGCCGAGCCATATACCTCGTGACTCACCGCCAGCGCCAGCTCGGTGAGGTCATGGGCTTCAAAGTCGGTCCATTCGTCTATACGTAACATCGTCTTCATGCCTTAACCGAACAAACTCGCCTGTTTGAGCAGTGCCAGCTTGGCAATAAAATAGATCCATCCCAGTGCCCCGAGAAAGGAGCACCAGCGCACCAGGCTGCTTTTGGCCAGCCGCAACGCCATGGCGGCCAGGAACACCAGCACCAGGATGCCCATCAGCTTTTCGCTGAGCCAGGGAGTCCCGTTGTTGAAGGGGTTGAGATCCAGCACCATGCACAGCAGCACGCCCGAGAGAACTACCAGGCCATTGAGCAGGCCGCTCACCTTCAGCACGGGGACACTATAGGCCCGGTCAGAGCCGGCCTGAACCCAGTAAAAGCGAACCATGAACAAGAGCACGGCCCCGGCAATCAGGGTCAGGTGCAGATGCTTGAGCACAAAATACATATTCAATCCTTGGCCGCTGGGTCATCACCCAGCGACTCGTCAAACCGGTTAAAAGGATTTAGCAGGCCGGACACTGACCCAGGGTGACCCGCTCGTTGTCCCCGTAATCGCGCACCGTGGTCACGGCGCGATAGCCACGCGCCAGCAGCAGCTGACGCACGGCGGCACCCTGCTCCCAGCCATGCTCCAGCAGCAACCAGCCATCCGCCAGCAGATGGGCAGGCGCCTCGGCCACTATGTGGCGAATATCCGCCAGCCCCGCCTCGTCGGCCACCAGGGCCGAACGGGGTTCGAAGCGCACATCCCCCTGCTCGAGATGAGGATCGGCGCCGTCGATGTAGGGCGGGTTGGAGACAATCACCGCGAAACGGGGGGCCTTACCCAAGAGCGGATCGCAAAGCGGCGCGAACCAGCTGCCGTCGCGAACCTGGATGGGCAAATCCAGCGCGGCGCTGTTCTCGCGGGCCAGGGCCGCGGCATCCGCCATCCTGTCCACCGCCCATACATCGGCATCGGGCCGCTCGGACTTGAGCGCCAATGCGATGGCGCCGGTGCCGGTGCCCAGATCCAGCAGGGCGCAGGGGCCAGCGGGCAACCGTGCCAGCGCCTGTTCGACCAGCACCTCGGTATCGGGGCGCGGGATCAGGGTCGCCGGACTCACCTTGAGGGGCAGCGACCAGAACTCCCGCTCCCCCAGCAGGTGGGCGATGGGCTCGCCATTGAGGCGACGGGCGAGCCAGCCCTGCAGGGTCGCCTGCTGGGCGTCATCGAGTTCGCGCTCGGGCCAGGTCATCAGGTAGCTGCGCCGGCACTTCAGCAGATGGCAGAGCAGCACATCGGCATCGGCGCGGGGAGATTCCCCCCCCGCCAGGGTCGCCATGATGTGGGCGCGGGCTTGCTGGATTTGCATCAGTTTCCCCCCACCTTATTCGTCCCACTCTGAATGCGAGCTTGCCGGATCTGCATTTGCATCAATTGCTCTCGGCCAGGGAGGCGAGCTGATCGGCCTGATACTCCTGCACCAGCGGGGTGATGACGCAGTCCAGATCCCCTTCCAGGATCTCGGAGAGGCGATAGAGGGTGAGGTTGATGCGGTGCTCGGAGAGACGCCCCTGGGGATAGTTGTAGGTGCGGATGCGCTCGGAGCGATCCCCCGACCCCACCAGGTTGCGACGGGTACTCTGCTCGGCGGCACGGTGGCGCTCATCCTCGGCCGCCTGCAGACGGGCAGAGAGCACCGACATCGCCTTGGCGCGGTTCTTGTGCTGGGAGCGCTCGTCCTGGCACTCCACCACCAGGCCGGTCGGCAGGTGGGTAATGCGAATGGCGGAGTCGGTCTTGTTGACGTGCTGACCACCGGCACCGGAGGCGCGGAAGGTGTCGATCTTCAGCTCGGACGGGTTGATCTCGATCTGTTCGGCCTCCGGCACCTCGGGCAGCACGGCGACGGTACAGGCGGAGGTGTGTACCCGCCCCTGGGATTCGGTTTCCGGCACCCGCTGCACCCGGTGACCACCGGACTCGAACTTGAGACGGCCGTAGACGTGCTCGCCATCGATCTTGGCGATCACCTCCTTGTAGCCACCATATTCCCCGTCGTTGCAGCTGACGATGGAGACGCGCCAGCCCTGGCGCTCGGCAAAGCGCGAATACATGCGAAACAGGTCGCCCGCGAAGATCGCCGCCTCGTCACCACCGGCACCGGCGCGGATCTCCAGATAGCAGTTGTTGTCATCCTTGGGATCCTTGGGCAGCAGCATCACCTGCAGCTCCTGCTCCAGCGCCTCCAGCGCCGCCTTGGCGACCGGCAGCTCCTCCTGCGCCATCTCGCGCAGGTCGGCATCCTCCTCCTCCAGCATCAGCTGGGTGGTCTCGAGATCCTCCTGGGCCTGACGGAAACGCTGGAAGGCGTGAACGATATCCTCCAGCTGGGCATATTCCCGGGTCAGGGCGCGATAACGCTCCTGATCCGAGACCACGTCCGGCTCGCCGAGCATGGCCTGTACTTCTTCGTGGCGCTCGATGAGGCCTTCCAGCTTTCTGATCAGTGACGGATTCATAACTCTTGCAATCTCAATGGAGGAGAGGACGACCGGCTGGCCGCCCGAACACTATGACTCTTGTGACAACCCCAGCGCCTGACGCAACCGGGACAGGGCGCTCTCGTCACCCTGGGAGGCCGCCTGGCGCAGGGCCTGGGTCGGCGCGTGGATCAACTTGTTGGTGAGGCGATGGGCCAGCGCCTTGAGCGCCTGCTCGGCACTCTCGCCCTGGGCCAGGGCCTGCAGGGCCCGCTGCAGCTCCTCGTCGGCAACCTGCTGGGAGTGCTGGCGATAGTCGCGGATGAGATCCACCGAATTCTGGCCGCGATACCAGCCCATGAATTCGTCGCGCTCTTCCTGCACGATGAGCTCCGCCTCGGCGGCCGCCCGCTTGCGGGTCTCGAGGTTCTGCTCGATGATCCCCTGCAAATCGTCCACGGTGTAAAGATAGGCGTCGGAAAGCTCGTCCACCTCGGCCTCGATATCCCGCGGCACGGCGATATCCACCAGGAACATGGGCTTGAAACGGCGCGCCTTGAGGGCCCGCTCCACCATGCCCTTGCCGATGATGGGCAAGGGGCTCGCGGTCGAGCTGATGACGATGTCCGCCTCGTGCAGGTAATCCGGGATCTCTTCGAGGGTCATAACCTGGGCACCGAACTCGGCTGCCAGGGTCTGGGCCCGCTGCAGGGTGCGGTTCGCCACCATCATCTGGGTGACGTCCTGTTCGCGCAGATGACGGGCCACCAGTTCGATGGTCTCGCCGGCGCCGACCAGCAGCACCTTGGTCTGGGAGAGATCGGAGAAGATCCGCCGCGCCAGGCTGACGGCAGCGAAGGCCACCGACACGGCGCTGGCCCCGATCTCGGTATCGGTGCGCACCCGTTTTGCCACCGAGAAGGACTTCTGGAACAGACGCTCCAGCGCTCCCTTGATCGCTTCAGACTGCTGGGCATGGGCGTAGGATTGCTTGATCTGCCCCAGGATCTGCGGCTCTCCCAGCACCAGGGAGTCGAGACCGCAGGCCACCCGCATCAGGTGGCGCACCGCTTCTTCGTCATGGTGTTGATAGATGGCGCTGACCAGTTCGGCCGCATCCAGCCCGTGAAACTGCTGCAACCAGCGCAATACCGCCTCCTGCTGCTCCCCGTCCAGATTGCAATAAAGTTCGGTCCGGTTGCAGGTGGAGACGATCACCGCCTCGCTGACGCCGGGTTGGCTCACCAGCTCACGCAGGGCGCGATCGATGCAGTCCGGGCCAAAGGCGACCCTTTCTCGCAAGGCGACACTGGCGGTGTTGTGGTTGATTCCGAGGGCAAGCAAACTCATGAGTGGGCGACGGTCATTTCATACGCTGGGTGCAAAGGCTGCCAATTGTACGAGAAAGGGTAAGTCTTTAAAAGCAATACGGCCGCCCCGTATACTGTGGCAAATTCCCCTCTCTGGAGCCTTGCCTTGCTGCTACGTATTTTCACCCTCGCCTGCCTGCTGATCCTCGGCGGCTGTGCCACCACCCAGCCCCAGCGGGACCAGGTGAACTGGAACCAGGAGCGTACCCGGCTCGAGCAGCTGACCCATTGGCAGCTTTCCGGCAAGATGGCCATCATCACCCCCCAGCAGAAGGGCAGCGCCCGCCTCAACTGGCAGCAGGACGGTGACGACTATCGCCTCAACCTCACCAGCCTGATCGGCACCAGCATTCTGGAGCTCTCCCGCAACAAGGGCGAGATCACCCTGCTCGACAGCGATGGCAACCGCCACCAGAGCCAGGATGCCGAGGCGCTGGTCTATCAGCTCACCGGCTGGCACATCCCGGTCGCCGGATTGCCTGAGTGGATCAAGGGGTTGCCGGGCCAGGCCGAGTTCGAGCTCAATCCCGACGCCAGCCTGGCCAGCGTCCGTGACGGCCTGTGGCAGATTACCTACGGCGACTATCGGGATCAGGATGGCTACCGTCTGCCGCACCAGCTCACCATGACCGGCCAGGGCAGCCGCCTCAAGCTTCAGATCAACCAATGGACCCTCGCTCGCTGATGAACCCGACCCGCTGGCCTGCACCGGCCAAACTCAACCTGTTTCTCCACGTAAATGGCCGTCGTCCGGACGGCTATCACGAACTGCAGACCCTGTTCATCTTCCTCGATCACGGCGACTGGCTGGAATTCGACCCGCTCCCCGGCACCACTCTGCTGACCCTGAGCCCGGCCATTCCCGGCGTACCCGATGAACAGAACCTCATCATCCGCGCCGCCCGCCTGCTGCAGGCAAAACTGCCGAGCCCGCAGGGAGCGCATATCCGGCTGGAAAAAGTCTTGCCTATGGGCGGCGGCATCGGCGGCGGCTCATCGGATGCGGCCACTACCCTGGTGGCCCTCAACCATCTCTGGCAGGCAGGTTTGAACGAAGACGAGCTGGCGGATCTCGGCGTCCAGCTGGGAGCCGACGTGCCGGTGTTTGTGCGCGGCAGAGCCGCCTTTGCCGAGGGGGTGGGCGAGCGGCTGCAACCGGTCGAGGTGCCCTCTGCCTGGTATCTGGTGCTCAAGCCAGATTGCCATGTGGCAACCGCCGCCGTGTTCCAGGATCCGGACCTGCCGAGAGATACCCCGAAGATGGCATTGCACAATCTGCTGGAAGGGGAGTGGAAAAACGATTGCGAATTACTGGTGAAAAAGCGCCACCCCGAGGTTGCCAATGCGCTCGGCTGGTTGCTAGAATACGCGCCGTCAAGAATGACGGGCACAGGAGCCTGCGTCTTTGCTCAGTTTGAAGACGAAGTGACTGCTCGGGAAGTGTTGGCCAAAGTGCCGAAGGGGCTGGATGGGTTTGTCGCCAAGGGCGAGAACATATCACCACTCTTTGTCACTTTGCAACAGTTCAAATGATTGGGGTATCGCCAAGCGGTAAGGCAGCGGGTTTTGATCTCGCCATTCCTAGGTTCGAATCCTAGTACCCCAGCCAATTTGAGCGAGGAAGCGTGGGCGATGTCGTGCTCGCCCACCGACCTGAAGTGCTCCGTTTCACTGCGGCAGACATCTTGCTCGTTATCTTGATAAATCGTTTGCCCCCAAACGATCCGGGTCTGATTTCAGACTCCCCCACATACTGGATGCAACCCCGAGGTTTCAAACCGTGCCTGACATGAAGCTGTTTGCTGGTAACGCAACGCCGGAACTAGCCCAGAAGATCGCAGATCGCCTGTTTATCAAACTCGGCAATGCTGCCGTAGGTCGCTTTAGCGACGGCGAGATCAGCGTACAGATCAACGAGAATGTACGTGGTGGCGATATCTTCATCATTCAATCCACCTGTGCCCCGACCAACGACAATTTGATGGAATTGATCGTCATGGTGGATGCACTGCGTCGTGCTTCAGCTGGCCGTATCACTGCCGTTATCCCCTATTTTGGTTATGCCCGTCAGGACCGCCGCGTCCGCTCCGCCCGTGTGCCCATCACCGCCAAGGTTGTCGCCGACTTCCTCTCCAGCGTCGGTGTGGATCGCGTGCTGACCGTTGACCTGCATGCCGAGCAAATCCAGGGCTTCTTCGACGTTCCGGTAGACAACGTGTTCGGTAGCCCGGTGCTGCTGGAAGACATGAAGTCCAAGAACCTCGAGGCCCCTGTTGTCGTTTCTCCGGACATCGGCGGCGTGGTCCGTGCCCGTGCCATCGCCAAGCTGCTGGATGACACCGACATCGCCATCATCGACAAGCGCCGTCCCCGCCCGAACGTCTCCCAGGTCATGCATCTGATCGGTGACGTTGCCGGCCGCGACTGCATCATCGTCGATGACATGATCGACACCGGCGGTACCCTGTGCAAGGCCGCCGAAGCCCTGAAAGAGCGTGGTGCCAAGCGCGTATTCGCCTACGCGACTCACCCGGTCTTCTCCGGCTCCGCCGTCGACAACATCAAGAACTCCGTGATCGACGAACTGATCATCACCGACTCCATCCCGCTCACCCCGGAGATGAAGGCGGTTGGCAAGGTCAAGCAACTGACCCTCTCGACCGTACTGGCCGAAGCCATTCGTCGCATCAGCAACGAAGAGTCCATCTCTGCCATGTTCGAGCATTGATGGATGCTGTATCAACGAAAACCGCCTACCGGCGGTTTTCGTCTTTCTAGCACCCTGATATCTGGTACTACCCTGCCCCCGGCAGGATTAAGGATTTGTCCATGAATTGCTTGCGTCCTCTCCTGCTCGCAACCCTCACCTCCGCCCTGTTCGCCTGTCAGCCAGCCAAAGAGAACCAGCCCTTCGTGCTGGCCCTGGCACACATGAACGACACCCACTCCCAGTTCGATCCGGTCAACGCCGAGCTGACGGGACATATCTTCAACAAGGACGAGGAGACGGACACCCTCTACACCCGCTTTGGCGGCTATCCGCGCCTGCTCACCATGGCAAAGGCCTACCAGGCCGAAGCGCTGGCCAAGAACCAGCCCCTGCTGCTGCTGCACGGCGGCGATGCCTGGCAGGGCAGCGGCTACTTCAAGCTCAACGAGGGGATGGCCAACGCCGAGTTGCTAAGCCAGTTCGGCCTTGATGCCATGGCGCTCGGCAACCACGAATTCGATCTCGACAACCAGAAGCTGGCCCGCTTCATCGAGGGGGTCAACTTCCCGGTGCTGGCTGCCAACCTGGATACCCGTGACGATCCGGCCCTGAGCAAGGTCAGCAATCTCAAGCCCTTTGTCGTCTATGCCTTCGACGGCAACCAGAAAAGCCCGGTCACCGATCTCGACAACCTGCCGCAAGGCAAGCAACTGGTCGCCGTGATGGGACTGGTGCTGGAAGACATGGGCAATATCGCCCCCAACGTGGGGAAACTGCGCTTTGACAAGGAAGTGGCATCGGCCCAGGCCACGGTCGACATGCTGCAGGCCAAAGGCATTCACCAGATCGTCGCCCTGACCCACATCGGCAACGAGCGAGATCTGGCGCTGGCGGCCAAGGTCAACGGTATTGATGCCATCGTCGGCGGCCACTCCCACAGCCTGCTCGGCGATTTTCGCAATATCGGCTGGGGCAAAACCGGCGAGTACGCCAAGCTGGTGACCAATCCGGACGGCATCGGCAAGACCTGCGTGGTGCAGGCGGGCTCCTACGCCCAGGCCATCGGTCTGGCCCAGGTAAGTTTCGACAGCCAGGGGCAGGTGCAGGATTGCCAGGGCAACAACAGCCTGCTGGCCAGCCACGACTTCTTCGCCGATCCGGCCCGCAGCCAACCCCTCGACAAGCAGGGCAGTAAAAAGGCTAGCCAGTTCATCGACAACCAGCCCAACCTGGTGACCGTAGATGAGGATCCGCGCCTGCGCGGCATCATCGACAGCCACTACAAACCGGCACTGGATAAAGCCTATGGCCCGGTGATCGGCACCATCCCCGCCCAGCTGCAAAATGCCCGTCGCCCCGGCGACAACGGCAGCGACAGCCACGGCTCGGATGTCGCCCCCCTGGTCGCCGAAGGGCAGTATTACTGGGCCAACACCCCGGCGGTGCAAGCCCTGACCGGTGGTCCGGTGGATTTCGCCCTGGTGGCGGTGGGTGGCGTGCGCGCCGATCTGCCGGCCGGCGAATGGCGCGAAGGGGACAGTGCCCTCACCCTGCTGCCGTTCAAGAACCAGCTCGCGGTGCTGAGCCTGACCGGTGCCGATGTGCGTGCCCTCTTGAGCGAAACCATCACTGCCACCCTGCCCGCCAGCGCCCACGCCGGCAAGTTCCCCTATGGCGGCCACCTGCGTTACACCTTCCAGGAGACAGAGACAGGCAAGGCGGGCACCCTCACCCAACTGCAATACCAGACGGCCGATGGCCAGTGGCAGGATCTGATGGATGACCAGCGCTACCGGGTGGTAATGAATGCCTACAGCGCCAATGGCAATGATGGCTGGCAGGCCCTGGCCGATGCCCAGCGCCAGCAGAGCGAGCGGGTCGACATCGCCAGCGTCAACGGCAAGCTGGCCGCCTTCCCGGTGCTCAAGGTGGGGCAAAGCGGCGAGCGGCTCAATGCCATCTATGCCGACGGCAAGGCGCTCGATTGCAAGGCAAAAGGGGTGGATTGCGGCACTGACGCCGCCTCCTTCGTGCAGTACGTGCGCGAGGCGCGCCCCAACCTGACCGCCCTGGACGAGGAGACGGTCACCCTGCTGCGCGCCAAATAAAGGCGCCACGAGATGAACCGGCACGGGCCTCTTGCAAGAGGCCCGTTTGCCGAACGTTGGCCGCCAAATCGCGGGCAGATCCCGCCATTTCATGGGCACCCCGTGCACATCGGTTGAGTGATCGCCACTCGGCGGCTAGAATATTGCGTCCTATTGCCCTGGGTAGTGTACCCAGGACAGCTGCGAGTGAAGACATCAAGCGTGACAAGCCAAATCAAACTGATCGTGGGTCTGGGCAATCCCGGCCCGGAGTATGCCAAGACCCGCCACAATGCGGGTGCCTGGTACGTGGAGCAACTGGCCCGCTGGCACAATGCCAGCCTGCGTGAAGAGCCCAAGTTCTTCGGCCACACTGCCCGTATCCAGGTCGAGGGGCAGGATGTGCGACTGCTCATCCCGAACACCTACATGAACCTCTCGGGCAAGGCGGTCGCCGCGCTGGCACGCTTCTATCAGATTGAACCGGAAGCCATTCTGGTTGCCCACGACGAGCTTGACCTGCCTCCGGGCATCGCCAAGTTCAAGCAGGGTGGTGGCCACGGCGGCCACAACGGCCTCAAGGACATCATCGCCAAGATGGGCAACAACAATAACTTCTTCCGGCTGCGCCTCGGGATCGGTCATCCCGGCGCCAAGGAGCAAGTTGCCGGTTTCGTGCTGACCAAGGCACCGAGCAGCGAACAGAACCTGATCGACGCCGCGCTGGATGAATCCCTGCGCGCCACCGACATCCTGTTCAAACAAGATATGACCAAGGCCATGAACCGCTTGCACAGCTTCAAGGCCGAATAAAGCATGACACGGGCCGCCTGCGGGCGTCCCTTACAGCATCCATCAATAAGGTAACAATCCATGGGTTTTAAATGCGGTATCGTGGGCCTGCCCAATGTAGGCAAATCCACCCTGTTCAACGCGCTGACCAAGGCCGGTATCGAAGCCGCCAACTTCCCGTTCTGCACCATCGAGCCGAACACTGGCGTGGTGCCGATGCCGGATCCCCGCCTTGATGCCCTGGCCGAGATCGTCAAGCCCCAGCGTGTCCTGCCAACCACCATGGAATTCGTGGACATCGCCGGTCTGGTTGCCGGTGCCTCCAAGGGCGAAGGTCTGGGCAACCAGTTCCTGGCCAACATCCGTGAAACCGAAGCGATCGGCCACGTGGTGCGCTGCTTCGACGACGAAAACATCATTCACGTTGCCGGCAAGGTCTCCCCGGCCGATGACATCGAGGTGATCAACACCGAGCTGGCCCTCTCCGACCTGGATGCCTGCGAGCGCGCCATCCACCGTCAGGCCAAGCGGGCCAAAGGCGGCGACAAGGATGCCAAGCTGGAAGTGGAAGTGCTGGAGAAGATCAAGGTGGCCCTGGAAAACGGCCAGATGATCCGCGGCATGAAGCTGGACAAGGAAGAGCTGGCCGCCGTCAGCCACCTCAACTTCCTGACCTTGAAGCCCACCATGTACATCGCCAACGTGGCGGAAGATGGTTTCGAGAACAACCCCTATCTGGACAAGGTGCGTGAAATCGCCGCCGCCGAGAACGCGGTAGTGGTCGTGGTCTGCTGCGCCATCGAGGCGGACATCGCCGAGCTGGATGATGAAGACCGCGCCGAATTCATGGCTGATCTGGGTATCGAAGAGCCGGGCCTGAACCGGGTGATCCGCTCCGGCTACCAGCTGCTGAACCTGCAGACCTACTTCACCGCCGGTGTGAAAGAGGTTCGCGCCTGGACCATCCCGGTCGGCGCCACTGCCCCGCAGGCGGCAGGCAAGATCCACACCGACTTCGAGAAGGGCTTTATCCGTGCCCAGACCATCGCCTTTGAAGACTTCATCACCTACAAGGGTGAGCAGGGCGCCAAGGAAGCGGGCAAGATGCGCGCCGAAGGGAAAGACTACATCGTCAAGGATGGCGATATCATGAACTTCCTGTTCAACGTCTAATCGCGTTTCCCTTTACTACGGGTCAACAGGCCCGGACCAAGGTAATACGGCAGACAACCAGAAGCCCATCCGGCAACGGATGGGCTTCTTCTTTAGCGATTCCCCCTGTTTCTTCTCCATCCTCCCTATCCCCCAGCCCCTTGAGCAACCCCTGCTACCCTGCGTTTACTGTGAGGACAGCCCTACGGATGAGAGCGACATCCAACAGCAGGCCAGCACGGGATCCGCCCCCCTGCCACTGAGCCCTCTATTACCTTGCCCAGAGGAGCAGCGAAAATCCCCACCCCCTCTGCCCGATTGAAGCAGGCAAAAACGGCCTCACAGCATATTTGCCTCCAGCAACCCGATACAAAGCGCATTTATCTTCCAGCCGGAGGCACCAAACGGCTGATTTTAAACGATGCAACTCATGGAGAATGATCATTGTGACGACAGAATCCATGGCAAATGGCTGCAAGCTCGCTCTCTTCACCCTAACCTCATGACAGTGCAGCAATTCCACGCCCGAGTTTTACTGTATCCTGCTTGCCGAAAGAGTGGGAATGATTTAAAAAAATGCAGATTGTTGGGCTTTTGCGCAACAGAGGCCAATAACTGGTCAAACGCACTCAAATTGAGTTTTTCTGGCAAAAAAAGGGTTGACGCCCCAGAGCCAGATACGCATAATTCGGCCCGCACGGTGACGAGGTAACGACTCACCGGAAGCAAGGTTGGCTATGTAGCTCAGTTGGTTAGAGCATCGCACTCATAATGCGGGGGTCACAGGTTCGAATCCCGTCATAGCCACCATCTCTAGTTGGGGTATCGCCAAGCGGTAAGGCAGCGGGTTTTGATCTCGCCATTCCTAGGTTCGAATCCTAGTACCCCAGCCATTTTTTAAAGATGTTTGATAGTCTCTGTCAGGCATCGCTGTTGGGGCATCGCCAAGCGGTAAGGCAGCGGGTTTTGATCTCGCCATACCTAGGTTCGAATCCTAGTGCCCCAGCCATTTTTAAAAGATGTTTGATAGTCTCTGTCAGGCATCACTGTTGGGGTATCGCCAAGCGGTAAGGCAGCGGGTTTTGATCTCGCCATCCCTAGGTTCGAATCCTAGTACCCCAGCCATTTTTCTGTTCTCTTCCACTTAGGTGGTTGATAACAAACGGCTATGTAGCTCAGTTGGTTAGAGCATCGCACTCATAATGCGGGGGTCACAGGTTCGAATCCCGTCATAGCCACCATTTTAAAATGTTCCTTTCAATCTCAGGATTGTGAAGAACGCTGTTGGGGTATCGCCAAGCGGTAAGGCAGCGGGTTTTGATCTCGCCATCCCTAGGTTCGAATCCTAGTACCCCAGCCATTTTTATGTTCTCTTCCACTCAGGTGGTTGATAACAAACGGCTATGTAGCTCAGTTGGTTAGAGCATCGCACTCATAATGCGGGGGTCACAGGTTCGAATCCCGTCATAGCCACCATCAATTTGCGGAAGTGGCGAAATTGGTAGACGCACCAGATTTAGGTGTGCGCCGCTGCGGCGTGGTAAAACGATGGGTAAAACGTTACCCTGCCCTGGAAGTTAGGGTATAAAGCAACGACTTACCGGAGAGGGAAACCTCATAAGGGAACACAGCATGTCGTTAAAGCTATGTTGAGAGGGAGACTTGCCCTCGAAAAGGCGTAGCGAGCTAAGATTGGTAAGGTGAAAGCTATACTGCCTGAACTCCAGTTCTGAGGCGGGGGAGTCGCGGCCCCTAAGGAAATCAAGTCTGAAATCCTTTACATTGGAATTCGTTAATAGGACCTCAGTTGACGGATACTTCCTCCAATGCGCTGCTCTAATGAAGAGACTCAAGGAACGAACAGAGCACCTAACCCAATACTTCGTTTGCCAGGTAACTGCGGGATAGTCTAAGTCGGGAAACTGATATGACTACGGAGCCCTCATAGTACATAAAGTCGGGAGATTTATTGGAAGGGGGGCAGGTTAATGGTCGAAATCAAATTTGTAGGTGGGTCGGATGACTCAACAGCCTATAATAGATTAGACAAGCTTCGGGAATTGAATGCCCGCAGAGATTGGGTTAATAAAGACCTATATCGTCTGCTACTCAAGCCAGAACTTCACATTTTGGCCTATGAGAAGATTAAATCTGCACCTGGCAACATGACCAAGGGAATCGATGGTGAAACCATCGATGGTGCGTCACTGAGAAACATCGAAGTGACCATCAGCGAGCTTAAGGATGAAAGCTACAAGCCTACACCCTCTCTACGGGTATTTATTCCCAAGAAAAATGG
This sequence comes from Aeromonas sp. S18(2024), assembly GCF_041402525.1. Classification (NCBI taxonomy): domain Bacteria; kingdom Pseudomonadati; phylum Pseudomonadota; class Gammaproteobacteria; order Aeromonadales; family Aeromonadaceae; genus Aeromonas; species Aeromonas sp. S18(2024). Next base: position 74,684 of record NZ_JBGLQV010000007.1, read on the forward strand.
GAAACAACGCCCACTCGGTATCCCCTCCGTCAAAGATAAACTTGTCCAGGAAAGCGTTCGCCTGATCCTAGAATGTATCTATGATGCTCCTAATAACCCAATCTTTAGTGACCTCAGTCACGGGTTTAGGGAAAGTCGAAGCACCCACACGGCAATGGAAGAAGTCTGCAAGTGGAGCGGAACAAAATGGTTTATCGAAGGAGACATTAAAAGCTTCTTTGATGATATTGACCACGAAATTCTAATCTCATTGCTTAGACGGAAGATTTCTGACGACCGATTCATCAGTCTAATCAGGAAATTCCTCAAAGCCGGATACGTAGAAAAAGGGCAGTTTAAGTCCACAAGACTTGGTACACCGCAAGGTGGGATCATCAGCCCAATGCTTGCTAACATCTATCTACACGAATTTGATACATGGGCGGAAAAACTCTGTGCAGACCTATCAAAAGGACTCCGCAGAAAACCTAATCCAGAGTACAGAAGTGTGGTTAGAAAACGCAGCTACCTATTGAACAAGTGCGAAGGCAAACCCGCAGGAAAAGACTTGGAGAGATTTAAGGATCTGAGCGCCAGGTTAGATCAACTGCCGTCAAATGACCAATACGACCCAGATTTTGTCAGGGTCAGGTACATAAGATACGCAGATGACTGGTTAATCGGGATCACTGGCAGTAAAGAACTAGCCGTCAAAGTCAGAGAACAAGCTGGAGAGTTCCTTAAGGGAACATTAAACCTTGAACTCAGCATGGAAAAAACCAAAATTACGCATAGCACAGGCAAAGCGAAATTCTTGGGATTCCTTGTTGGAGTAGCTAATTACAAGGAAGCCCTAATTCAGAAGATAGAGCCAGAATACTCTGACTTTAGTCACAGAAGAAGGGTCGGAAACTCCAATGTAAGACTCTGGCTAGATGGAGATGAACTCTTGGAATCCCTCAAGGAGGAAAGATTCATCACCATTAAGGACGGTAAACCCTTTGCACAATCTAAGAGAAGCTATGTGCATCTCGACCCTGATGAAATAGTGAGGAGATACAGCGCTATTAAGAGGGGTTGGGTAAATTACTACAGACCTGTGATGAATTTGCGCTTCCTAGCGTATGTGGACTATCTGTTAAGGATGTCCCTAGCCAAGACTCTGGCGCACAAATACAGAACCTCCATGAAGGCTCAATTTCAGAAGAGGGGACGTAGCCTTAAGGTCATTCGGGAAGTCAAGGGTAGAGTAAAAGTAACCGACTATTGGGAATGCTCATTCGCAAAAACAGTTGGTGTCTTTAACACTAACCCTAGAGACCCTGATTCGCTATTTACAAGATATGCGAAACAGACCAGTTCTAGGCTGCTGATGAAATGTTGTGTATGTGGTTCCTCGGACAACATAAACATGCATCACGTCAGACACCTTAGGAAAGGAAATAAGACTGTAGTATCGGGCTTCAATCGCATTATGGCTGACATCAACAGGAAACAGATTCCTGTATGCCGCAAATGCCACGTTCAAATACATAACGGGAAATATGATGGCAAGGCATTAAAAGACTTGCACTTTAATCCCGCAGTGATATGATATTACCGACCTCAACGGTATATATATCCGGTATGAGAGCGGGAGTGGTGAAATGGTAGACGCGCTGGCTTTAGGTGCCAGTACCTTTGGTGTGTGGGTTCGAGTCCCACCTCCCGCACCAATTTGTTTATTAATTACTGCTCTAGTCGAAGTGTTAACTGGAGAGCTGTATGCGATGAAAGTCGCACGTACAGTTCGGAGGAAACTTGCTGTAGCCTAACCCCTTAATTGGACATGGCATGGCCTGTGATCCTACTCTGGCGCCCTAGGCGTGAGAGTTCGAGTCTCTCCTTCCGCACCATTGAAAAGCGTCATCAAACAGACCAGCCTAGGCTGGTTTTTTTGTATGTGGCATTTGCCTCTTCCCCCCTGTTCTCTCTTTTCTCCTTTTCGATTGTCACGACGCCCATCGTCCGGCTTGTCCATAAAAAAGCGGCCCGCAGGCCGCCATCGTTCAGGTTCCAGTTCAGAACGGGAAAAACCAGGGGATCGCCACCACGCTCACCCCCATCACCAGCAGGGTGAAGGGAACGCCGATGCGGATGAAGTCAGCGAAGCTGTAGTTGCCTGGCCCCAGCACCAGGGTGTTGACCGGTGACGAGACCGGCGTCATGAAGGCGGCCGAGGCGGCAATGGCGATGGTCATGGCAAACGGATAGGGAGAGACCCCCATCTGCTGGGCCGTCCCCAGCGCAATGGGCGCCATCAGCACCGCCGTCGCCGTGTTGGAAATAAAGAGTCCGATCACGGCACACAGGGCAAACAGGCTGGCCAGCATCACCCTGGGCCCCATGTTGCCCACCAGCGCCATCAGACCATCGACGATAAGATCCACCCCGCCAGTCTTTTGCAGTGCCAGCGCAAAGGGGAGCATGCCGACGATAAGGATCAGGGTTGGCCAGTGAATGGACTTGTAGGCGCTCTCCATGTCGATGCAGCGGAACTTGCCCATCAGCAGGCAAGCGATGAGGGCCGCAATCACGTTGGGCACGGGATCGGTCACCATCAGCAGTATCATCACCCCGAGCGCGATCAGGGCGTGAATGGCCTGGCTGCGGGCGGGCGCCATCTCGTCCACCTCGGCCGGTAGTCCCATCAGCAGAAAATCGCGGCTATGGGTCTGCAACTGCCGGATATGGCTCCAGTTGCCCACCACCAGCAGGGTATCCCCCATCAGCAGCGGCTCGTCCACCAGCTTGCCCGCCAGCGCCTCCCCGTCGCGGCGGATCCCCACCACACTCAGGCCATAGGTGGAGCGAAACGCCACCTCGCGGATGCTCTTGCCCAGCAGATTGGATTCGGGGATGAGGGAGACCTCCGCCATACCCACCTCCCGCGCCTGATCCGAGAAGTATTCGCCGCGCAGTATCATGGGTTCGAGCCGCGCCTCGCTGCAGAAGTGTCGGACATCTACCCCGGGATCGGACATGTCGATCAGCAGCACGTCCCGGGCCTGAAACTCGCTGATGCCGGAGACGGGCACCATCACCCGGCGGAATTTGCGCCAGCGCTCCACCCCGATGACGTTGGCGCCAAAGCGGGCGCGCAGCTGCAGCTCGTCCAGGGTATGACCAATCAGGGGGGAATCGGGTCTCAGCCCCAGCCGGCGAGCCCGACCGGTCAGGCGATAATCGCGGATAAGATCGCGCAGGGTGCGCCGCCCCGGCCCCTTGCTGACGCCGGACTCCCCCTGCCGTACCAGAGAGCCGCGCACCAGCAGCATGTAACCCAGACCGCACACCAGGATCAGAGCCCCGAGAGGGGTGAAGCTGAAGAAGGTGAAACCGTGGATGCCATGGCGCATCATCTCGCTGTTGACCACCATGTTGGGGGGCGTCGCCACCAGCGTCATCATGCCGCTGATAAGGCCGGCAAAGCCGAGCGGCATCATCAGCCGGCCCGCCGGTATCTCCATCCGGTTCGCCACGCTCAGCACCACGGGGATGAAGATGGCCACCACACCGGTCGAGCTCATCACGGCGCCGAGGGTCGCCACCGCCACCATAAGCAGCACCAGCAAACGGGTTTCGCTGTTTCCCGCCACCTTCACCAGCCAGTCACCCACCTGATAGGCGATGCCGGTGCGTACCAGCCCCTCCCCCACCACGAACAGGGCGGCGATCAGGATGACGTTGGGGTCGCTGAAGCCCGCCAGCGCCTCCTGCAGGGTCAGGGTGTCGCTCAGCACGAACAGGATGACCACTCCGAGGGCGACCACATCCATGCGCACCTTGTTGGTCATGAAGAGATAGATGGCCCCGGCCAGCAGGCAGAGCACCCAGATCAACTCGGAATTCAATGACACCTCCATTTTACCGCCCGGTTTATCCTCCCGAAGAGTGGACTCTATCAGACCACAGCCTGAGCGCTATCGTCTTGTTACATATCAATAAACCCCGGCCCCTGATGAGCCATAACTCATCAAGGCTTGAATAGGGACATCACTGGCGATTTCTTTGATATGACGCAAGCCGGGGGCGGACAAAAGTCCTGCCCCGCGATCCGCATCGGCCCTAGAATGGCCACCTCGCGTCATTCCACACTGCCAAGGACAAGCAAATGAGCATATTCGAGTGGTTCAGTATCAATCACACCCTGGTGACCATCCCCCTGGGCGGTGGCTACGCCATGTCATGGATCGAAGCTATCGGCACCCTGTTTGGGCTGGCCTGCATCTGGCTGGCCAGCCAGGAGAAGACCATCAACTACCTGTTCGGTCTCATCAACGTCACCCTGTTCGCCATCATCTTCTTCCAGATCCAGCTCTACGGCCTGTTGCTGCTGCAGCTGTTCTTCTTCTGCGCCAACCTCTATGGCTGGTACGCCTGGACCCGCCCGACCAACGATCAGGGTGACCACCTGCAGATCCGCTGGCTCAGCAAACCCAAGCTCATCGCCACCGCGCTGGTAAGCGTGCTGGCCATCGCCCTGCTGACCCGCTATATCGACCCTGTCTTTGCCACTTTGGCTCGCACTTCTGTCTCCCTGCTCAACGCCTTCGGCGCCGGTCTGACGCTGCCAGAGCCACAGCCCGACGCCTTCCCGTTCTGGGATGCCACCATGACGGTGCTCTCCGTGGTCGCCCAGATCCTGATGACCCGCAAGTACGTGGAGAACTGGATCCTGTGGGTCGTCATCAACATCATCAGCGTCGGCATCTACGCCGCCCAGGGGGTCTACGCCATGTCCCTGGAGTACCTGATCCTGCTGTTCATCGCCGCCAACGGCACCCGCCTCTGGGTGTTGGCCGCCAAACGCCAGCAACAAGGGGCCTGAGCCATGACCCTGTTACCCCATCTGCAATGCCGCCCGGATCAGATTGCCGAACGGGTGGTGCTGTGCGGCGACCCGGCCCGGGTCGACCGCATCGCCAGCCAGCTAGAGCAGTGCGAGTCGCTCGGCCAGCATCGGGAATTTCGCCTGCTCAACGGTCACTACCGGGGGCAAGCCATTACCGTCTGCAGTACCGGCATCGGCGGGGCTTCTGCCATCATCGCCCTGGAGGAGCTGGTGCAATCCGGCGCTCGCACTCTAGTCCGGGTCGGCTCCGCCGGTGCCCTGCAGCATAAGATAGCGCTGGGGGATCTTATCGTGGTGGAAGGGGCCATTCGTCATGACGGCGCCTCCCTGGCCTATCTGCCCGCCGAGTACCCCGCCTGCGCTGATATTCGGCTGCAAGCCACCCTGCTCGACCATATCGCCACCAGCGGCCATCCCCACTGGCACGGGCTGGTGCGCTCCCACGACAGCTTCTACCGGGATGACGAGCTGGAGGTGTGCCGCTACTGGCATCAGCGGGGCGTGCTCGGCGCCGACATGGAGACCGCATCGCTCCTGACGGTGGGGCGCTTTCGCCAGGTGCGGGTCGCCGCCGTGCTCTGCAACGTGGTACCGTTCGAACAGGATGTGCAGCAGGGGGTGGGCGACTACGCCAGCGCCGAGCAGGCCATGATGGCTGCCGAGCGGCTCGCCGCCACCGCCGCCCTCGAGGCACTGGTGCAATAACGCCGCAAACCGTTAACTGCGGCACATCCCGCCTGACGCGGGCTGGTATCCGGCCCGCGCTCTTGCTAGCCTCATGCCCCTTCATCCGGTTCATCAGGTTTGCCATGCAGCGACAGCCCTACCCCATCGGGCGCTTTCACGCCGAACTCAAGGCCCTCGAACCCCGCTTTGCCGCGGCGCTGGCCGAGTGCAGCCTGCATCTGCGCCGCTATCTGCCGGGGGAACCCATCATGTGCCAGGGGGAGCAGAGCGAATGCCTCTATCTGGTGGAGAGTGGGCGAGTCTCCCTCAACAGCACTGTGCACTCGGGGCGCATCTTCCAGCTCGGGGAAATCGCCTGCCATCACCAGATCTTCGGCGAGATGGAGTTCTTCAGCGCCACCCCGGTGCAGTGGAGCGTGGTGGCCGAGACCGAGCTGGATGCCAGCGTGATCTGCGCTCACAAGCTGGCCCAGCGGCTGCTGGATGAACCCGCACTGACCCTTTTCTTCGCTTCGGCCCTGGCCAGTGACTACCTGGATACCCTGGAGATCACCACCAGCCGCTTGCTGCACCCCATCGCCTACAACATCGCCTTCGAGCTATGGCGCGAGCGCCAGCGCACCCCCATGCTGGGGTCGCGCAAACGGGCCCGTGAGGCGGCGCGTTTCGGCACCACGGAGCGGGTCTATCGCCGCGCTCTCAAGGAGCTGATCGAGCAGGGGATCCTGAGCGAGGGGCCCGACGGCCCCGCCATCGCCGATCTCGACAAGCTGCGTGCCTATCTCGACCTCTGACCTTTATTTGTTACTCACCATCGGAGTCACCATGTCTGTTTCCAGCTACCCCGAGTTCACCTTCTTCAGCCGTTTCGTGGCCGATATCCAGGCGGGCCGCAAGACCATCACCATCCGCGACGAGAGCGAAGCGGGCTGGCAACCGGGCCAGCGCCTCGCTCTTTTCACCAACCCGGAGCACCAGCCGTTTGGCACCATAGAGGTACTGTCGGTCACGCCGGTGGCCTTCGACGCCCTGAGCGAGGAACACGCCCGCCAGGAGAACATGACCCTGGCCGAACTGAAAGAGGTGATCCGCGTCATCTATCCCGCGCTGCCGCCACTCTATGTGATTGAATTCAAACTGGTTGAAACCTGATTTTGTGAACCGCCGCATGCCGCTTCGCTTGTGCTCCCGAATAGGAAGCGCACAATGCCTGTTTTTATATACAGGTATTATGCATCATGGAGAAACAACTTGAACCGGCCATTGCGGCCATGGTGGCAGACTTCATTGCAGCGGGTTGCCCCAAAGCAAGTGATCTGAGCTGGGAAGAGAGGCGGGCAGGCTACCTCGCCTCTGCCGAACTGGGTGGTGAGCGGGAGGAAGTAGGCAACATTGAGGAGTGGCAGACAGAGCATTATGCCATCCGCCTCTATCAGCCCGTCGCTCCCTCACGCTCCCCTTCTCCTGCGCTGATCTACTTTCATGGCGGCTGCTTTGTCAGTGGAGAGTTCGAAACCCACGACCGCCAGATGCGGATGTTGTGCAACCGGGCCAATGCGCTGGTGTTTGCCATACACACCCGCCTCGCCCCCGAGCATACCTATCCGGCCGCCCATGATGATGCCTTGGCGGCAACCCTTGCCATCATGGGGGATATCACAAAGTGGCAGGGAGACCCGAACCGCATCGTGCTCGCCGGGGACAGTGCAGGCGGCCATCTTGCCCTCGTGACCACCTTGCGCCTCAAGAAGAGAGGCGCCCCGTTGCCGGCCGCCCAGATCCTCATCTATCCGATGCTCGATGCCCTGGGAGAGAGCGAAAGCTATCGCCAATTCGGTGACCACTACCTCATCACCCGCGACATGCTGTTAAGCGGTTTTCAGGCCTATCTGGGCAAACTGCCCGCCAGCGATCCGCAGGCGAGTCCGCTCCACTACCCTGCCCTTCAAGGTCTGCCACCGACCCATATAGTGACCGCCGAATACGATCCCCTGCGGGACGAAGGAGAGGCCCTCTATCGCAAGCTGCTGCAAGCAGGAGTGAGCGCCACTTGCCAACGGCAACTCGGAGTGATTCATGGTTTCTTCCAGCTGGCAGGAGTCAGTCCGGCGGCTCGCCAACTTATCGCCCGGCTCGCGGCACTGATAAAGGAGTTATAAAACAGCTGCAATTGCATCCATTTTGGTCCGACTTTATAGTCTACAACTTGTTCCAAACGCGACTGGCTTCCGACCATGCTTAATAGTGCCAACCTTGCTCCCCACGAAAGATGGTGGCTGACTTTGACCTCACCGCAGATCGCCTTCCAGACCGAGTGGCGGGAATACCTCAAGCCCACCTCCCTGCGAGAGGGGCTCGAAGAGCCCGATACACTCGCAGAGGACTGGGGCATTGAGAATCGTCTCGACTTGCACCGGCAGGTCCGTCAGCTGGCCTTTGGCGACTGTCACGGGCATCTCATGCTCGAGGAGTACGGCGCCTTTCACTGCCTGCAACCAAGCCAGTGGCAAGCCATGCGAGAGCGCGCAACCTCGCCGCGTCACCGCGCCTCACTCGACTTCGTGGCTCGTACCGCCCCCTATATCGGCCCTCATGGTGTGCAGGCGTGGGACTATGGGCGCGCATCCTATCTGACTCGGGAAGGACTTAGATTAGGTTGGGTAAGCGAGGAAGAGTTCGGCTTTATCCACAACCACCTCGCCCATCAGGCCCGCCGGCGTTATGGCTCCTGGGAACAGTACACCCAGGCCTGGTATGCCGGCCGCTGCCTATGGAAATTCAGTCATGAAGAGGGGGAGCCGGAGCAAGCCGCCCAGGCTCTGCTGCACGGCTGGATTGCCAGGGAGATGAGGACAATGCTGGCCGATGCGCTCAGGGATAAGGAGAACCCGATCCACGGGCAGAGCTGGTACGAGGTACCCCTACCCGACATAGAGCAGCCCCAAAGCCTCATTGACCTCTTCAACAGCGAGCCGCAGGAATAAATCATGGATATCTGGCAACGACTCGGGCTTCAAGAGACCGACGATCTGGCCGCCATCAAGCGCGCCTACCATATCAAATTGCGTGACTGCCACCCGGAAGACGATCCCGAAGGCTTCCGCCTGCTGCGTGAGGCTTATGAAGAGGCCAGCCGGCCGCGTCCAGCCATGAGTGACGCCTCGAAGCCACAGACCGAGCTGGTTCGTCCGGCCGACGCCGCTGAACTGACCGCCCTGCTTGAACTGCTTGGCGATGCCAGCCGGCGCTTTGTCATGACCGAGTGGGATAAGTGGCAGACATCGCTGCAATCGCTTTCGCTGGTCCAGCAGAGCCAGCTGTCGGACGAGGTACTGCAACGCATCTTTCAATGGCAATGGTTGCCGGCACCGGTGATCGAGCGGCTCTGGCAAGCCCTCGACTGGGCGTCACTGCTGCGCCTCGCCGGCGACATGCAAAAGAAGGGGGAATTTCTCGACTGGTGGCGTCAGGCGCCGCTGGCAGCCCCTCTGGAGTGGCTTGCCACCCTGGACCACGCCCGTCAGCGCGCCGTGCTGGCCTTCTATCAGCCACTGCTGCTATCGCTCGAGGCCGGCGATCGCAACAGCGTGCTGGGGCTCATTTATCACTATGCCCTGCCCATCGTCGGTGACCACCCGGATCTGCTCCGGCTGCAGTTGCGCGCGCTCCATGCCGCCGGTACTGACGGTGATGCCACCCACCGTCTTGCGCTCACCCTGGCTCTGCTCGAGCAGGATCACCTCAGCGAAGATGACTGGCACCTGCTCTCCGACGCCAGCCTGCGCTGCGGCAAGGAACAGCTGGTGATGCAGGTTGCCGAGGCACTGGAAGAAAAAGACCACGAGGCGCTGCTCGCCAATCACCTTATCCAGTGGCACCTGGGCAGCGATCAGGCGCTGTCCCGCTGGCTGCAGGCATTTGCCACCGCCCAGAAGTGGCCCACTTCGCGCAGCGCCTATTGGGAGCCCCAGTGGCTGATGCTGCCTTGGCAGCAACCGGACCCCGTGGAAGAGTGGCTGCACGACCAGATGCTGGGGTTTGACAATATGCCGCTCACCGCCCTGGCGCTGGACGCGCTACCCGGCACACGTGGTGCCCTGGCCCGCCTCTGGTGGCACAGCGAATACGGCACCTGGCAGGCACTGGAAGCGGCACTGACACAGCCCGAGCTGGCCGAGGCCGAGGGCGGCTGGCGGTACCTCGCACGCCTGCTGCAACGCCACGCTCACCGCAAACTGGCCGAGCGGCCAGCACTGCCCCTGCTTGACACACTGCTTGCCCGCTATGGCAGCGATGACTGGCTGAGTATCGCGCCCCCCAGTGCCGAGCAGATTGCCTGCGCCACGCCGGAGCAGTGGCTCGAGTGCCTGCGCCGCTATCCGCTGCTGCCCGACGCCTGGTTCAAGGCCATCGCCCAGCGCGCCAACAATGAAGGATGGGATGAGCGGATGATGCAGGGGATGCATCTGGGCGCCCGTCTCTCCCATCAACGCTACTACAGCGATACGGTGCTCAGCGATGCCTGGCAGGGCGAGAGCTGGCCCGGCTGTTTTCGCTGGGCGCAGTTCTACTATGCCCGGCCCTGGACGCCGAAACAGCATCTCGACGCCATTCGCCAGTCGATGGGCTCACTGCCGGCCAGTCAGGAGGACACGCCGCTCTCCACCCTCCTGCGTCTCTGTGCCCAGCCCACCCTATACCAGGCTGCCATCATGGACGCCTGCGCCCGCTGGCCGAAGCAGTACGTGTTGTCGCTGGAGCTGCGCAACCAGACCGAACTCCTCAAACGCTCCGATGTCGGCGACGAGGCGCTTCTCGAACGCGCCCGCTTGAACGAACTGCCCGCCCTGGCAGCCCTGATCGACCGACGACTGGATAACGAACCGGATCTGGCCTGCACCATAGTGCTGTGGAACCTGCTGCTCAGCCACAAGGCAAGCAACGAGGCCTATGGCTACATTTTGACACCACTGCGCGAACGGCTCGAAAAACTGCGCCAGGCACAGGGGTTGGCATTGGAAGTCTACCCCTACGCCGAAGAGTCGCTGATTTACGCTTACCTGCAACAGGACCCCGACAATATCACCACGCTGGAAGAACTTGAGAAACACCACCCGAACGAAGCGGCGGCCAAGTTTGTCTATCCCGTCTGTTATGCCCTGGCCATGCTGGCTCATGATTTTGGCAGAAATGGCTTTCAGGCCCGTCAGCTCGACCCGCTTTACAAGCAACGGGACGACCTAACGCCAGCCCAGCAGGAGGTGCGCTCTCTGGTGCAGGGCTATCTGGAGGACAAGCTCAACGCCCAGCTTGAACATGACAGGGCACACGCCAGAAAGCGTTTCAGGCTACAAAGCGGTGCACAGCTGATGTTCGTCAGCATACTGTCCGCCATCCTGCCCTACTTCGTGTTTCCACTGGAACCATCCCTGCGCGAAGTCCTCGCCTCCGGCTCACCCTACTGGGTGGAATATTATTCCCTCGGTCTGGATATGGCGGCGATGCTGTTCATGAATCTCTATCTGATGTGGCATATCTGCCGAGCCCAGACACGTCCGCGTACCAGTCGGAACTATCTGATCTGGAGCCTGATCTGGCTAGCCATCGCGTTCTACATCAACAGCGCCTGGCTGGCGGTCCCCCTGTGGCTCGGCCACCTCGTCATGAGCGGCCGGCTAAGACCGGGCGCACTGCGCCGTGGCTGGCCCAAGGAGTTCTACAAGCAGGGCAGGATGTCGCTGAGCGACATCCTCGACTAGTGCCACTGCTTGAGCAGTTTGTTCATCTGCTGGCGGAACGAGTTGATGACTTGCGGGTCCTGGCTGGCCAGGACCCGTTCAAACTGCAGCAGCCACTGTTCGACCTGGCGACGCTCGTCACCGATGCTCTCTTCATAGAGTTGCTGTAATCGCTCGCTCAGGGTCAGATTGGGCAACGCATCGCGCGGATGCTGCTTGAGGCGTGCGAGCCGCTCGCGACTCTCCCGCTTGCCCTCTTCGGTCACGCCAGCCGGACTTCGGTCTATCACCTTCTGGAACTGCTCACCCGAACTCACCAGGGTCACGTCCACCTCCAGCATGCCGTTGATGTCGTAGCTAAAGCGCACGTCCACTTCCTGAATGCCCTTGCCGGTCGGCAGCGGGATCTCGAGATCGTCCACATGCAGGTTGTCCCGCACCCAGAACCGCTCCCCCTGATAGATGCTGATGCACACCGAGCTCTGCTGTTCGTGGCCACTGCGGTAGCGCTCTACCCGTGAGGCCGGCACCACTATATTGCGCTCCAGGATGGGACTGAAGATACCATGCTGGTCACCCTGGCTGACTGCGATACCCAGCGTGAAGGGGCAGACGTCGGTCATGATGAGCTCTTCCACCGCGCTGTCGCGCAGGCGGCAGGCTGCCTGGATGGCAGCCCCCATGGCGACCACCCGATCCGGATCCAGTTCGTGGCAGCCAAAGCGACCAAGCAGGCGCACCGCCGTTTGCTGCACCTCGCTCTGGCGGCTCGCCCCACCGACAAAAATCAGTTCGTCGACCTCGTCGGGCCGCAGGCGCGCATCGGAGAGCGCCTGGCTCAGCGGCTTGCGCAGCCGGTTGAGGGTCTCGCGCCAGATGTCGGCCAGCTCGCTTTCGGAGAAACCGAACGTCCGGTTCCACTCCGCACCAAGCTCGACCTCAAGGCCGCTACCACTGCGATGACGTTTGGCCCGCTCGCAGGCCAGATAAACTTGCCCGAGTTGGGAGAGCGTCAGTTCGCCGCGATCTGTGTCGAGCCTGCCAAGCACCGCATCGACCAGATCCTGGGTAAAGTCCTCGCCACCGAGCCGGTTGTCCCCCGCCGAGGCGCGTACCTCCATGATGCCATCCTGATACTCCACCACGGTCACGTCGAAGGTGCCGCCCCCCAGGTCAAACACCAGAAAGCGGTGGCTGTGTTGCTCGTGCAGGCTGTAAGCCATGGCGGCTGCCGTCGGCTCATTGATAAGGCGCACGGCATCGAGCCCGGCCAGCTCGGCCGCCAGCCGAACCTGCTTGCGCTGCTGATCGCCAAAATAGGCCGGCACCGAGATGACCACCTCGCGTACCCCGTGGCCAAGCCAGGCCTCGGCATCCGCCTTCAGACTACCCAGTATCAAGGCGCACAATTCGGTCGGATTGTACTGCTCCTTGCCCAACCGGTAGCGCCGCTCGCTGCCGAGAAATCGCTTGAAGTGGGAGGCGGTATTGGAGGGATGAGTCAGCAGGCGGGTGGCCGCTGCCTGGCCCACCAGCAGGGTATCGTCCTCACCGATACAGACGATCGATGGCGTCAGCTCCTCACCATGGGCATTGGGAATGAGGTGAGCCTTGCCATCTCGCCACACGGCAATCGCGCTGTTGGTTGTCCCCAGATCGATGCCGATGGCCGGCGTCGGAACCGCTGTCATGACGATACCTCTACGTATGTTGAGTCCATTTCAGAATCTGGATTGTCGCGATGGATATTGTTCGCAGTCAAGTGGAACTCTATCTTTGAGCCCTTTTGCTCATCCTCATTGTCCATTTCCGAGCCGCACGCATTTGGCCTTTATGGATCAATATGTTAATAACATGGGACTCGTTTTTATCAGGAGGATGCCAAGTGACAGACTGGTTGGCGTTAGCCCAGTGGAAGGAGGGCATGCTGCACGGCGTGGAGCTGGTTCAGTTTTCCCTCGAACTTATCTCGGTGGCCTGCGTGGTCATCGGCCTTGGCAAGACCCTGCTGCTGGCCCTGCGCCAGCGGGATCATGAACCCGGCTTTCCCCGCATTCGCCTCTGTTTCGGCAGCTGGCTCATTCTGGCGCTGGAGTTCCAGCTCGCCGCCGACATCCTGGCCACCACCATAGCCCCAAGCCAGGAGGAGCTGATCCGTCTGGCGGTGATCGCGGTGATCCGCACCTTTCTCAACTACTTCCTCGGCAAGGAACTCGAGGAGCAGCGCGAGCAGCAGAAAGCCTGACATGGCGGCGCGTCGGTTGTCGGGATGAAGCCTGGCGCTGGCGGTAAGCCTTGCCACCCCGAACCTGGCGGCAAAAAAACTCACGGGTTGACGCACGGGCGCAAGCTGGGTATTTTGCGACCAGAATTTTTGTTGGACCGCTTTTCAATGTTGTACATCCTGTTCAAATGCTCGGTCAGGAGGCTGTGCTCCGTGCACTAACACGATGAAGTGTTGCCCGGAGCCCATCGACTGAATCTTCATCAGCTGCGCGAATGCCCTCTCTTTGGGAGGCCGCCCCGCATCTGATGAAAACAGGAGACACAGGCCGGCGAGATACTTCATCGCCGGCCTTTTTGTCTCTGCCATTTGGCAGCGTTTCACCTTGCTGATACGGGGGGCCGGTACGTCGCGTACCTGCCCCCCGTTTTTTATGGATGTTACAACCATGAGTGTGCTCACTATCCACAACCTGACCTATCACATCGGCGACAAGACCCTGTACCAGCAGGCGGGCTTTCGTCTCAACGCCGGCGAGCATGTCTGCCTCACCGGCCACAACGGCGCCGGCAAGAGCACCCTGCTCCAGCTGATCCAGGGGGAACGTCTGCCAGACGGCGGCGACATCCTCTGGCAGCCCGGCATCAAGGCGGGCTATCTCGACCAGCACGCCGCGCGGGATGGCCACCTCACCCTGCGGGGCTACCTGCAGTCGGTGTTCGCCGATCTCTATGAGGCGGAAGCCGAGATGCTGGCCCTCTACGCCGACCCCGAACTGGGGCCGCGACAGCTGGCCCGGGCGGCCGATCTGCAGGCGCACCTGGAGAGCCAGGGTTTTTACCGGCTGGATCCGCGTATCGACGAGGTGGCGGCCGGCCTCGGCCTGACCCAGCTCGGCATGCAGACCCTGCTCGCCAATGTAAGCGGCGGCCAGCGCCACAAGGTGATGCTGGCCGGCCTGCTGCTGCGCGCGCCGGAGGTGCTGCTGCTCGACGAGCCGACCAACTATCTGGACACAGCCCACGTCGACTGGCTGGCAGGCTACCTGGAGCGCTTCCCCGGCGCCTTCCTGGTAGTCTCCCACGACCGTGCCTTCGTCAATCGCATCGCCACCGCCATCGCCGACATCGACCGCCAGCAGATCCACACCTATCGCGGCAACCTCGACCAGGCGCTGGCCCAGAAGGGCGCCGCCGAGGCGCTGCACGTCCGTCAATACCAGGCCCAGCAGCGGCAGATCGACAGGCTCGAGCAGTTCATCGCCAAGAACGGGGCCGGGGTCAACGCCAGCATCGCCAACGGCCGCAAGAAGCAGCTGGCGCGCATCGAGCGCCTGGCGCCCCCCGAGCAGGCCAAACCGGTCACCCTCAGCTTTCGCGCCGCCCAGGGGGGCCACCCGCAGCTGCTGACCGCGAGCGAGCTGGAGATCGGCTACCACCAGCCCCTGCTGGTGCCGCTCAGCCTGCAGCTGCGCCGCGGCGAGAAGGTGGTGATCGCCGGCTTCAACGGCATCGGCAAGTCGACCCTGCTCAACACCCTGACCGGCCGCCTCGCCCCGCTCGCCGGTGAACTGGCCCTGGCCCCCGGCCTCAAGTCGGGTTACTTCGAGCAGGCGTTGCACTGGCCCGATCCCGCGGCCACCCCGCTGGCTCTGGTCAAGGCGGCCGCCCCCGGGCTGGATGACAAGGGCGCCCGTCAGCAGCTGGCGCGCCTTGGCATCGGCGGCAAGCTGGCCATCCAGCCCATCAGTGCCCTGAGCGGCGGTGAGCAGACCCGGGTCAAGCTGTGCCGACTGGCGCTGCAGCCCACTCATCTGCTGATATTGGATGAGCCGACCACCCACCTGGATGCCGGCACCAAGGCCGCCCTGCGCCAGGCACTGTGCGACTACCCGGGCAGCGTGCTCGCCGTCTGCCACGAGCCGGCCTTTGTGGCCGACTGGCCGGATCGGGTGGTGGACATCCAGCAGTTCGCCGCCGTGTCGACCCAAGCTTAAGGAATAAAAATTATGTTACTGAAAGTACTGCTGTTTTTGATTGCATTTCTGGTCGGGGCCGATGAGCTGATGCTGGGCCCCCTGCTCGCCCCCATCGGCGCCGAGCTAGGCGTCGCCCCGGAGCGGGTGACCCTGTTCATCACCGCCTACAGCGTGGCGCTGGCCCTCATCGCCCCCCTGCTCGGCGGCCTGTCGGATCGCCACGGCCGGCTGCGGGTGATGCTGCCGGCCTCCCTGCTGTTTGGCGCCGCCTCGGTGGCCACCGGCCTGGTGGCGAACTTCGAGGTTGGGCTGGCGACCCGAGTGATCACCGGGCTGGCCAGCGCCGGCATGCTCCCCATCGCCTTCGCCATGGCGGCAGACGGGGCACCGGCCGACGCCATGAAGCGCATCGCCTGGGTGCAGTCGGGACTCACCCTCGGCATGATCTCGAGCCCGGCGGTGGGCGCCCTGCTGGCCCAGCTCAGCAGCTGGCGCACCCCCTTCATCGTGCTCGGCCTCTGCGCCTGGGCCGTGGCGGCGGCCTTGGCCTGGCTCACGGCGCGCACGCCGCAGGTGCATGGGAGCGGCTCGCAACCCGCGCCGCAAGGCTCGGTGCTGGCCATTCCGGGGGCACTCGGCGCCCTGCTCGCCATGGGATTGGGACTGGGGGGCGGCATCGGCCTGTTCAACCTGGTCGGCCAGCACCTGCACGACAGCCAGGGGCTGCCCGTCTGGTCGGTGGGGCTGCTCTATGGCGCCCTTGGCGTTATCAGCGTGGTCGGCAACGTGCTGATGCCGCGCCTGGCCGGCTATGTGGAGAGCGGCCGTCCCCTGATGCGCGGCGCCCTGGTGGTGTGCGCCCTGGTCAGCGCCTTCTTCTACCTCTATCCGGCCGGCAGCTTGGCCAGCCTCGCCCTGCCGCTGGGCCTGTGGGCGCTGGCCGGCGGCATCGGCTCGCCGGCGCTGCAGGGTTACATCGCCCAGCTCGCCCCGGCCCAGCGCGGCATGTTGATGTCGCTGGCCATGACCCTGATGCACCTCGGGGTGGCTCTCTGGTCCGCCGTCGCCGGCTTTGCCTACAGCGCCGGCCCCATGGCCATGGCCCTGCTGGCCCTGCTGCTGTTTGGCGGGGCCATCCTCGCCCTGCGCCCGGTGCGGCTGCCGGGCTGAGTACAACAGGCACAATGACAAGAGGGCTCCCGCGGGAGCCCTTTTTATCTATTGCCTTGCCATCAGGCGTGCATGCCGGCCAGCTCGTGGCGTTTGAGGGCCAGTAGCGTGATGAGCAGTGCGGCGCTGGCGATCAGCGCCATGCCGATATAGGTGGTGCTGAAACCCGGGGCCAGCACGGTCGGGCTCAGGCTGGCCAGATTGTGGCTGGTGCCCGTTGGCAGGGCGGAATGGAACAGCACGGCGCAGATGGCAACCCCGACCGCGCCCCCCAGCTCCCGGCCAAAGTTGAACAACGACATGCCGATGCCGCGATCCTCCCGTGGCAGGGCATTTTGCACCACCACCGAGAGGGCGGGCAGCACCAGTCCCAATCCCAAACCCGCAAAGCCGAGGGCCAGCCTGACCCAGGCGTCGAAGTGGATTTGCCACAGAGCCAGCGCCGCCAGGGCAAACCCGATCACCACGAAGCGCTTGTAGCGGCCGGTGTGACTAATGAGCTTGCCACCGACGAAGGCCCCGACGGTGATGCAAACCATGAAGATCACCAGGCTCACCCCGCTCTCGCTGGCACTCATCCCCTTTTGCCACTGCATCTGGAGGGGCAGATAGACCAGCATGGCGAACATCAGCAGCTGAGAGAGCATCGCCAGCAGCACGCTCACCAGATAACCGGGCAGCCGCGCCAGATGGGCCGGCAGTATGGGGTCGTGGGCACGGCGTTCGATCAGGATCAGCAACAACAGGGCGAGCACCAGGGCGGCGGCCAGCCAGATGGCGGGCAGGGCGGTTTCGGGCGACAGCAGCAACAGAGTCAGGGTGGTGACCGTGATGAGCAGGCCCGCCCCCTTCCAGTCGAAGCGGCTGTGGCGACGCACATTGAGCTGCTTGAGGTTGCGGTTGATGAGCCAGAGGGCGAGCACCCCCAGAGGCAGGTTAATCCAGAAGATCCAGCGCCAGCTCAGCTGCTCGGTAAAATAGCCGCCGAGCAGGGGCCCGGCGATGCTCGAAATCGCATAGACCATCGAGATATAACCCTGATACTTGCCCACCTCCCGCGGCGGTATGGTGTCGGCGATGACGGTGAAGGCGAGCGCAATCAGCCCCCCTCCTCCCATCCCCTGCAGCACTCGCGCAGCCAGCAAGGTCGGCAGATCCTGGGCCAGTGCACAGGCGACGGAACCTGTCAGAAACAGTCCAATACCGATGTTGAGCATTCTCACCCGGCCGAACTGATCGCTCAGCTTGCCATAGAGAGGGAGCACTGCGGTGGCAGCCAGCAAGTAGGCGGTGACCACCCAGGTGAGAGCGGCACCGGCGTTCAGCTCGGCGCCTATCATGGGCAGCGGCGTGGTGACTATGCTCTTTTCCAGTGAGCCCAGGGCGATCACCAGCGCCACGCTTGAGAAGATGGTTTTTGGGGACATGGAACGACTCGCTATTCAGGCTGGCCAACTCGGCCTATCACGGGCAGATCATTGTCACACAAATCAGCAAGAGGACAAAAATGGCCCTCCCCCGCACAACCATGAAGCAGATCCCACTCATGCCGCACCCAATCTGCTAGTCTGCCCCATTTGCTCCGAGGAACCACCATGCATGCCTACGACAGCTTTGCTCATTACGACGCCCTGATCTTCGACATGGATGGCACCCTGGTGGACTCCATGCCCCTGCATCTGGACGCCTGGGCGCTCACCTGCGCCGAATTCGGCATCCCCTTCGAGCGCGCTCAGCTCTACCAGTATGGTGGCATTCCGACCCGCAAGATCATCGCCATGCTGGCCGAGCAGCAGGGGCTGACGGTCGACGTCGAGGCCTTCGCCCGGCGCAAGATTGCTCTCTATCTGGAACAGATCGACCGGGTCAGCGTCTTTCCTGCCATGTGGGAGCTGGTCCGGCAATGCCACGGCAAGATACCTATGGGCATTGGCACAGGGTCGCCGCGCAATCAGGCGGAGTCGATCTTAAAGAGCACCGGGCTTGATGCCTATATCCAGGTGGTGGTGAGCGCCGATGATGTGAGTAACCACAAGCCACATCCGGACACCTTCCTGGAGGTGGCCAGACAACTTGGGGTCAATCCGGCCAACTGCCTGGTCTTTGAGGACACCCGGATCGGGATCGAAGCCGGCAAGGCGGCAGGGATGGAAACCATGCTGGTGATTGAGGGAGAGCCGGATCCGCGATAGTACAGATTGAGCGAACTTTCCCCACAAGCGAGGAAAAGAGCGGCGGTTGGCCGGGAAGGCGGGATCAGACTCCCGACACGCCGGTTATGGTAGCAGGGTGCGAGTTGGCCACATAAAAGTCGTCATGTGCCCCGGGTGCGTTCTCCATCTCCTCCTGACTTTGCAGTTGCGCCAGGGCGGCTGCCGGACTGTCGGCAAAGGTAGGGGCCGCGAGGGGGGCAAAACCCTGTTCAATCAGCTGGCCACGCTCGTCACCATAGCTGGGCGCATTGGCATCGAGATAGGTAAGAGCCTGACCTTGCTTGAAAAAATGATAGTAAGGCATCGAACGACCCCCCTAAAAAGAAAGCGCCATTCTACCCCTTTTCCCATCCCTGCCCGGGACGCAATTGGTGATCCCCTTCACAATTTGGCCAACAAAATGGACATACTTGCAGGAGCCTTTCCCTCTCTCCCATTCTCGACAACTGTCCCCATTCTATCGCCAGCAACAAAAACGCCTCCTGAAAGGAGGCGTTGCTTATGTCACTCTGGCTATCGCCGCATGGGCGACGAGAGCGTCGTTACATGGCGTTGGTGGATTCGAAAATCTTGTCGGCCGACGCCTCGACGAAACCCGGGTAGAGGGTGCCGTCGGCCTGCGGGTAACGCAGGGCAAATTCGTAGAAGCAGCTCGGGATGGTGTGTACACCGTCGCTGAAGGCCACCTCGGCCTTATCCGCCATGGTGGAGGATTGCTCCAGCATCACCTGCGGGTCCCCTTTCACTTCGCCACCCACGCTGTTCAGCACGAAACCGGCTGCTTTCAGCGCCCCATTCACCTGCTGAATGGTGTCGAACTCTTTGAGCTGATTGATATTGACCGTGAAGTGGTTGGCTCGATAACCCCAGGCAGCCATCCAGGCGGCGTACTCGCTCTCCGCCAGCAGGGTCTGGTAGTCGGCCCAGGAGACCTGCCAGGGGGCACCGGCATAGAGGAAGGCATGGGTGTCTGTCAGATGGTCGGGCACCTGATCCACCAGCTTGTGAATGATGGCCTGAGCGCCTTCGGAGAGCTCCTCCACCTTCAGCTCGCTGATGAACACCTTGGGAGCATCCGGATCCTTATGCTCGAAGTGCTTGGCGTAGAGCTTCTTGGCCTTGAACTCATACTCCCCCTTCTGCTCGTAACCGAGCGCCAGGAAGTGGGCCGCCAGCTTCTCCAGCCCCAGCTTGGGCAGGTTGTAGGTGCGAAACGCCACGTGGTCGTTGATGATGGGCTCGCCGCCACCCAGCAGGGCGTGCACCTTGAGGGCGCTTGGCGTCACCTTGATGTAGTTGTCCCACAGATGACTGAACAGGGTATCGATATCCTTTTGCATCTCTCTTTCCTTTGATTGCGGGTACAGACAGGGGCACCCAAAGGGTGCCCCTTTTTCGTTATTGTCAGAAAGTCAGGCCGGGGGACAGCTGCTCCGGCATGCTCGCCTTGCTGTCTTCGACGGAGGCCACCGGATACGCACAGTAGTCGGCGGCGTAGTAGGCGCTTGCCCTGTGGTTGCCGGAGGCTCCGATCCCGCCGAACGGGGCGGCACTGGAGGCGCCTGTGATGGGCTTGTTCCAGTTGACGATGCCGGCGCGGATGCGCTTGAAGAAGTGCTGCCAGTCCGCTTCCTTGTCGCCAAGCAGGCCGGCCGAGAGGCCGAAACTGGTGGCGTTCCCTTGATCGATGGCGGCATCGAAGTCGTCGTAACGAATGAGCTGCAGCAGCGGGCCGAAGTACTCTTCATCCGGCAGTGCGGCGACGCCGGTGACGTCTATGATGCCCGGGGAGACAAAACCGGTACCCGCTTCCAGGTGCTTGAGGGTGAGCAGGCTCTCGCCCCCCAGCGCTTGCAGGTTGGCTTGTGCCGACACCATGCCCAGCGCCGCCTTCTCGCTGATCATGGCGCCCATAAAGGGTTGAGTCGCATCATCGTAGTGACCGACCCTGATCTGGCCGACGACATCCACCAACCGCTTGACCAAGGCATCGCCCCGCTCACCGCGCTCGACAAACAGGCGGCGCGAGCAGGTGCAGCGCTGGCCGGAGGTGATGAAGGCGGATTGCACGATGGCATGGACGGCACCGTCGATGTCGCTCACGTCTTTCACGATCAGCGGGTTGTTGCCGCCCATCTCGAGGGCCAGGATCTTGCCGGGTTGGCCGGCAAACTGTTGATGGAGCAGGTGGCCGGTGCGGGAAGAACCGGTAAAGAAGAGACCGTCGATGCCGGGGTTGCCCGCCAGCGCCTTGCCGGTCTCGACCTCACCCTGCACCAGGTTGAGCACGCCCTTGGGCAGCCCCGCCTCCTGCCACACCTCGACCATGGCCTCGGCCACCATGGGGGTCAGCTCGGAGGGTTTGAACACGACTGTGTTGCCGGCGATCAGCGCCGGAACGATATGACCGTTGGGCAGATGGCCCGGGAAGTTGTAGGGGCCGAACACGGCGACTACGCCGTGAGGCTTGTGGCGCACGAAGGCCTTGGCACCCGGCATGGGATTCTCGACCGTGCCGGTGCGCTCGTCATGGGCGCGGATGGAGATGGCGATCTTGCCCTGCATGGCGGCCACTTCGGTGCGGGTCTCCCACAGCGGCTTGCCGGTTTCGCGGGCGATGGTCAGCGCCAGTGCTTCTTTGTGCTCACCGAGCAGGTCGGCATAGCGGCGCACAACGTCCAGACGCGCCTCAAGGCTCAGATCAGACCAATGGTAGAAGGCGGTGCGGGCGGCCTTGACGGCGGCATCCACTTGGGCCGGGCTGGCGGCCTCCCCTTGCCATATCACTTCATTCTTGGCCGGATCCCTTGATTCGAACGGCTTGCCTTCACCGGCCAGCCACTGGCCATCGATAAACTGCACTAAATGACTCATCCATTCACTCCCTGTGGTGTGCAGGCAGCCGAGGCTGCCTGTTTCATATTCGGTATTGCCGCCAGCCGGATCAGTCGAGATCGACTGCTCGCACCATGTCGCCATCCTGCACCTTGAGGGCCGCCGCCATCTTGGGTGGAATGATGGCTTCCTGCTTGTCGTGATCGACCCGGATATTGCCGTAGCAGGCGCGGTATTGCTCGAAGCGGGTGTTGCAAAGGAGGTAAGGGTGACCACCGATGGGCTCGCCGATCAGCACGCGCAGCTTCTGGCTGCGGCGCACACTGCGGATGTTCTTCAGCTCGCACTCCACCGCCGGGCCCGCGTCGAAGATGTCGACGTAGCCACGGTTCACAAACCCCTCGTCCTGCAGCATCTTGATGGCCGGGCGGGTCTTCTCGTGAGTCTGGCCGATGACGGCACGCGCCTCCTTGCTCAGCAAGTTGACGTAGATGGGGTACTTGGGCATCAGCTCGGCGATGAAGCGCTTCTTGCCGATACCGGTCAGATAGTCGACGGTAGGGAAATCCATCGAGAAGAAGTGGGTCTGCAGCCACTCGTAGAAGGGGCTGTGGCCATCGCTGTCCGAAACGCCGCGCATCTCGGCGAAGACGGTTTCGTCAAACAATTCGGGGTGCTCGGCCATGAACAGGAAACGGTGCTTGGAGAGCAGGCGGCCATTGAGCCCCTCGCGGGCGCATTCACGCAGAAACAGGGTGCAGAGCTCGGAATTGCCGGTGTAGTCGTTGGAGAGGGTGAGGGTCTCCACCACGTTGTAGACACCGAGCTTGGGGGAAGAGTGCACCACCTTGCCGATGTGATAGTTGTAAAACGGCTGGGACAGGCCGACCGCGGCGTCGATGGCACAGGTACCGACCATCTCGCCGGTCTCCAGATCCTCGGCCACGAAGAAGTAGAGGCAATCCCCCTTGCCCGCCGGTTTGTCCGAAAAAGTCTGGGTCGAGGCATCGATCTTGCGCTGCAATAACTCATCGTTGACGGGCAACGAGGTCATACCGGTGCCGGACTCGACGGCGCAGGTCTTGAGCCCGGCAAAATCTTTTTGCTCGATGGGACGGATAACCAACATAAATGACAACTCCCTTTCATTGACGACAGGTGGGGCCCCGGCTCCAGCCGGGAGGACTCCCCACCTCAATTTGGATCAGGCGTTAACCACCTGGGCAACCGCCTTCTCAAAGCGGGCCAACCCTTCCTTGATGTCCGCTTCCGGGATCACCAGAGACGGAGTGAAACGCACCACGTTGGTCCCTGCGACCAGCGCCATCAGTCCCTGATCGATGGAGGCCAGCAGGAAATCGCGGGAGCGCCCCTTGTAGTCTTCGTTCAGCACGGCGCCCAGCAGCAGGCCCTGGCCACGTACTTCGCTAAAGCAACGGTACTTGACATTGATGGCTTCGAGGCCTTCGCGGAACAGCTGCTCGCGCTGCTTGATACCGCTCAGCACTTCCGGGGTATTGACCACGTCGAGTACCGCCTCGGCGACGGCACAGGCCAGCGGGTTGCCGCCGTAGGTAGAGCCGTGAGTACCCACTTTCAGGTGGGAGGCGATCTCGGTAGTGGTCAGCATGGCGCCGATGGGGAAGCCGCCGCCAAGGGCCTTGGCGCTGGTGAGGATGTCCGGCGTCACGCCCAGGCCCATATAGGCGTAGAGCTCACCGGTACGACCGACACCGGACTGCACCTCATCGTAAACCAGCAGTGCATTGTGCTTGTCGCACAGCTCGCGCACCCCTTTGGCAAATTCGTCGGTGGGACGAATGATGCCACCCTCACCTTGCAGCGGCTCCATAACCACGGCGCAGGTATTGTCGGAGATGACGGCTGCCAGCTCTTCCAGATTGTTGTAGGTCACATGGGTGATGTCGGCAGGCTTGGGACCGAAACCGTCGGAGTAGGCGGCCTGGCCACCCACGCTCACGGTAAAGAAGGTACGACCGTGGAAACCCTGATGGAAGGCGATGATCTGGGTCTTGTGGGGACCAAACTTCTCGATGGCGTAACGACGGGCCAGCTTGAGGGCCGCCTCGTTGGCCTCGGCGCCCGAGTTGCAGAAGTAGACCTTGTCGGCAAACGTGGCGGCGACCAGCTTCTTGGCCAGACGCAGGGCCGGCTCGTTGGTCATCACGTTGGAGAGATGCCACAGCTTCTCGCCCTGGGTTTTCAGGGCGTCGACCAGCTTGGGATGACAATGACCCAGGCCATTGACCGCGATACCGCCGGCAAAGTCGATATATTCACGGCCTTCCTGATCCCAGACACGCGACCCCTCACCACGCACCGGGATGATCTTGGCCGGCGCATAGTTGGGAACCATCACTTCATCAAACACTTCACGTGTCACTGCCAACAACTCTGACATATAGCTCTCCTTCGAACTGGCAGCAGAATAATCCACCGCTCAAAAGTTAAATCCGTGTAAACGTGACGGGATTATCACAGAAATAAAGTAAAAAGTCTGTAACAAAACGGACTATGGGGAACAATCTTCGATTAGCCTTGAGATTTTAGGCAACCGCATTGCATAACGTATCAAGGGGGCTTGGCAAGAGATAATTTGGGCAGGAGGGGCAGTGAATAAACTATCAGGGAAATTTTTTTTGCCTTCTCTCGATTCTGAGAGGGCGATCACGAATTTTTACGAACGAGCGAGAAAATTGGCCAGTAACTGATGGCCTTGCTCACTCAAAATGCTCTCCGGATGGAACTGTACTCCTTCGACATCAAGCGTCTTGTGGCGCAGCCCCATGATCTCGTCAAACGAGCCATCGGCATGATCGCTCCAAGCGGTGATCTCGAAGCAATCGGGCAGCGTTGCCTGCTCTACCACCAGCGAGTGATAGCGGGTCACCCGCAGCGGATCCTTGAGCCCCTTGAAGACCCCCTCGCCCCGATGGCGAATGAGCGAGGTCTTGCCATGCATCACCTGACGGGCTCGCACCACGCGGGCACCAAACGCCTGTGCCAGGGACTGGTGACCAAGGCAGACACCGAGAATGGGCAATCGGCCGGAAAAATGGGTAATAGCGGCGAGGGAAATACCCGCCTCGTTGGGCGTGCAGGGGCCGGGAGAAATAACCAGATAGCGGGGAGATAATTGCGTAATGTCGGTCAGAGTCAGCTCATCATTACGCCTGACCACTACTTCTTGTCCCAGGGCGCCAAAATATTGCACCAGGTTCCAGGTAAAGGAGTCGTAGTTATCGATCAATAACAGCATGTGATAACCAGTGGCCGAGAATTAACGGTCGAGAAAACGACCCTGTTCCATTTCCCGTTCACGCTGGCATTCGGCCAGATAGATGGCGGCAGCAATGGCGGGAGTTTTGTGATGCTTGTCGATGGCATTGGAAACCATCAGTTGCAGGGTATTGAGGTTTTTAGCCTTGCGGAATTTACGCAGCCAGTGACCCTTGTCACTCAGCTCTTCAACGGAGACATTTGATTGAACGGACATACTTGCTCTTGGGGAAATAACCCGGGTTGAAAAAGGGAAATAATTAAACAATTAACAGCAGGGAAAATAAAGAAAGCTAGGCAAATACCCAGCTCTCTTCTACTACACCTTCCCAGTATGTCAGGCTCGAGGAACGAAGCCGACTACATCATATACGCTGGTCAGGGTTTTTTCAGCTCTTTCGCGCGCCTTTTGTGCGCCTTCCGCCAAAATAGCAATCAGATGAGTCTCATCCTGACGCAGTTCGTGGAAACGGGCCTGGATGGGCTCCAGCAAGGCCACCACGGCCTCGGCGGTTTCGGTCTTGAGGTGACCGTACATCTTGCCTTCGAAGTGCTGTTCCAGCTCCGGGATGGAGCGGCCGGTCACCCCGGACATCAGGGTCAGCAGGTTGGAGACGCCTGGTTTGTTCTCCGGATCGAAACGCACCACGGCAGGATCATCGGAGTCGGTGACCGCACGCTTGATCTTCTTGACGATCTGCTTGGGGTCTTCCAGCAAGCCGATGAAGTTGGCCTCGTTGTCGTCTGACTTGGACATCTTCTTGGTCGGATCCTGCAGGCTCATCACCCGCGCCCCTTCGTTCGGAATGAAAGGCTCCGGCATGGTGAACACCTCGCCGTACAGGTTGTTGAAACGGGTGCAGATGTCGCGGGTCAGCTCCAGGTGCTGCTTCTGGTCATTGCCGACCGGCACCTGATTGGCCTGATAGAGCAGGATGTCGGCCGCCATCAGCACCGGATAGCCAAACAGACCGACGTTGACGTTGTTCTCGAAACGGGCGGACTTGTCCTTGAACTGGGTCATGCGCGACAGCTCACCCATCTGGGTGTAGCAGTTGAGGATCCAGCCCAGCTCGGCGTGCTGCGGTACGTGGGACTGGATGAAAACGGTGCTCTTCTTGGGATCGATCCCCACCGCCAGATAGAGGGCGGCGGCATCGAGACAGGCCTTGCGCAGTGCCACCGGATCCTGACGGGTAGTGATGGCGTGCAGGTCGACGATGCAGTAGAGGCAATCGTACTCATCCTGCATGTTGACCCACTGACGCAGGGCTCCCATGTAGTTGCCGATAGTCAGTTGGCCAGAGGGCTGTGCGCCGCTCAATACGATAGGTTTAGTCATGAGAGTAGTAATCCTTGTTATTCAGCCAGCCCAGCTGCGCTATTAGACCAAAAGTGCATCGAGCTGTGCAAACTGCTCGCATACCCAGTCAGGATGGGAATCGGCGATAGGGCGGCCATAGTTGTAGCCGTAGGTGAGCCCCACTACCTTCATGCCGGCCGCCTTGGCAGCCAGCACGTCATTTTCGGAGTCGCCCACCATCAGGGTGCGAGCCGGGCTCACCCCCAGTTCGTGGCAGGCGTGCAGCAGGGGCTCCGGATTGGGTTTCTTCTGGGGAACGCAGTTGCCGCCAAGCCAGAGAGCGAAGCAATCGGCAATGCCGAGGGCATCGAGAATGGGCTGCACGAACTGGCTCGGTTTGTTGGTTACCACCGCCTGGCGGTAACCCAGTTTCTGCAGGCGGCGCAGGCTCTGCTCCACCCCCTCATACATGTCCAGTCCTTGCAGCAGGCAAGCCTGATAGTGACCGTCAAACAGGGCACGGGCCTTGGCAAACAGCGTCGGATCGGCTTCGCAATGGGCAAGCGCCCGCTGGATCAGCTTGTCGGCACCGTTGCCGACCCAGGTGCGCACCAGCGCCTCGTCGGCCTCGGCCAGCTCCAGGTCGGCCAGAGTACGGTTGACCGCCAGTGCCAGCTGGGCGGCACTGTCGATGAGGGTGCCATCCAGATCGAACAGCACCAGATCAAATTCACGATTAACGACGGACATCAGCAAGCTCCGCACGCATCTGATCGATAACGGCCTTGTAGTCCGGCTTGCCGAAGATGGCGGAACCGGCCACGAACATGTCGGCACCGGCCTCGGCGATCTCGCGGATGTTGTCGACCTTCACCCCGCCGTCAATCTCGAGGCGGATGTCACGGCCGCTCTCGTCGATCAGGCGGCGCACCTGGCGCAGCTTGTCGAGGGTACCGGGGATGAAGCTCTGGCCACCGAAGCCCGGGTTGACCGACATCAGCAGGATCACGTCCAGCTTGTCCATCACATACTCGAGGTAGGAGAGAGAGGTGGCCGGGTTGAGCACCAGGCCAGCCTGGCAGCCCTGCTCCTTGATGAGACCGAGGGAGCGGTCAACGTGATCGGAGGCTTCCGGGTGGAAGGTGATGAGGGAAGCCCCGGCCTTGGCGAAATCGGGAATGATGCGATCCACCGGCTTGACCATCAGATGGACGTCGATGGGAGCCTCGATGCCGTAGTCGCGCAGGGCCTGACAGACCATGGGGCCGATAGTCAGGTTCGGCACATAGTGGTTGTCCATCACGTCGAAGTGAACCACGTCGGCACCGGCAGCCAGCACCTTGGCAACATCGTCACCCAGACGGGCGAAATCGGCGGAGAGGATCGAGGGGGCAATCAGAAAGTCTTTCATCAGCATCATCCATTGGCAGCCAGGGAGAAAAAACGGCGCAATTTTAGCGTAAATATCCGGTGAAAACGACTCGAAAGGCCGAGAAAGGGGGCAATCCTTCCCGCCACCCCCTCCACGATCCCAATGCCACCCTGGTGGATGACAAAACGCCAACAAAAAACGGCGCCCTCGGGCGCCGTTTTATCAGCTCAGCGGCAGCAGCTCGCTGTCGCTTGGGTAATACCCCTGCTCAGGCTCGATGCCGGGCGGATAGAGCGCCAGCAGTTCGGCCACCTTGTTGCGGGTACCGCCGTTGCGGCTGATGGTGCGCTTGACCAGGATCTCGTCGAACCTAGCACCACGATAAAGATCTCTGGTCAACTTCATGTCGTGATTACTGATAAGTACGGGAACCCCTTTCTCAGCAGCAGTTTGTCGAGCTAACTGCGACAGCACCACCTGATCGTCCAGAGTAAAACCGCAGGCGGCATAACTGGTAAAGCTAGCGGTAGTGGAGAGAGGGACATAAGGGGGATCACAGTAGATCACCCAATCCTCCTCAGCCCGCTTGATGGCATCGGCGTAGCTTTCGCAGATGAAGGTCGCCTTCTGCGCCTTTTCGGCGAAGGCCCACAGCTCCTTCTCCGGGAAATAGGGCTTCTTGTAGGAACCGAAAGGCACGTTGAAACCGCCCTTCTTGTTGTAGCGACACAGGCCATTGAAACCGTGACGGTTGAGGAACAGGAACAGCAACGCCCGCTCGAAGGTGTCTTCGGTGTGGTTGAACTGGGTGCGCAGCCGGTAATAGGCCGCCTTGTGGTTGTGTTCAGCTACAAAGAGCTTGCGCGCCTCGTCGATAAAATGATCCGGCGTCAGCTTGAGATGATTGTAGAGACTGATCAGATCCGGATTGATGTCGTTGAGCACATAGGCGTCGTAGTCGGTGTTGAGAAACACGGACCCGGCCCCGACGAAGGGCTCCAGCAACACACGCCCGGCCGGCAAGCGCTCGGCGATCTCTTCAACCAGGGAGTATTTTCCCCCGGCCCATTTTAAAAAAGCGCGTGTTTTCTTCATGGAAATCCGGTGTGTAAGAAGGCAAGACCCAAAAAGGGGGATGATTCTACCCCCTTATCCGGTATCAAGGCTATTGCTTCAGCTCTTTTTGTACCTGAGCAAACGACTTGGGCCAGGGTTGCCCTTTCAGCAGGGCTGGCGACAGCTTGCGGATCGCGCTCTTGGCCTGGGTCAGGGTCGCGTAGTCCCCCTGCAGCACCACAAACCAGGGGCTGCCGCGGAACTGGGTCTGATAAACCCAGACCTTGCCGGACAAACCATGTTCGGCAACAAACTGATCCACCGCCTTGGTGTTGCTCGCCCCCATCAGCTGGATGCTGTAGTGGTTGCGTGCCTTCTTGTTCAGGGTCGCCACCGGGGTCAGGGCCACCTTGGGAGCCGGCACAGCCGCCGGCTGAACGGCCGGTTGGCTCGTAGTGGCCGAAGGCTCGGCTGCCTTGACAGGCTTTTGCTGTGCGCCGCTTGCCGCGCTGGCAACGGCGCCGCTGGCTACTGTGCTCTTGCCGGTCAGCTCGTCGACCACCTCGGTCGGCAGGGCACCGCTCACGCCGGGATCCGTCATCAACTTCTGGACGACTTCATCGGAGATCACCACCCGGCGCCCTTCATAGTTGGTGGACTCGGTAGTGACGGTATCACTCTCTACCGACTTGGGCAGCACTTTCGCCTCCGGCTGCCAATCCTTGACCACGGAGTTGGGATTCGTAGCTGCGCCATCATCTTGTCCCTTGGCGGCTCCGTCATCAGCGCCACCCGTGGTGACGGGAGAATCGCCCGGAACCGGAGGCGGCAGGGCCGTCGTTTGAGTCGATTCCTGAGGGGTGGTGGAGGTGTCACCACCAAACAGGGCCGGCAGCAAATAGCTCAGGGCCAGCAGGCCAGCCGCCAGCGCGGCAATAGAGAGGGCAACCTTTTTGACAGGCAGCTCTGCCTGACGCTTCTTGGGCCTTCTGTCGGTCATGATATCCTCCAGTAACTGCATGATGGTGGACGGGTGTCCACTTGCCGTTGTCAGGATCTCTTCCACTTTCACTTTGGGCAAGAGGGCTGTCGGGATCTTGAGCTCCTTGGCCTTCTCGTACAAGAAGATGCGTTGCTCCGGCGGACTCAGAGGCTGGACCTCCAGCTCGAGGGGCGGCATGGCGCGTCCCTTGAGCAGTGGCCGCTGACTACGACACCAGATGTCACTGCCCGAGACCAGGATGGCCAGCTGGTGCGGCGCTGCCAGAGTATCGTTGTGACGACTGATGGCCCACAGCTCGCCCAGCACGTCGGCGGGCAGCTCATCGGCCCGTTCGATGATCAGCAGCAGGGTCGCCGGCTTGGCCCCCTCCAGCATGCGAAAGAAGCTGTCTGCCAGCGCATCCTGAGGATTAAACAGGGGACGGGCCACCACCTGGGGCAGCAGCAGCTGACGCACATCCGCCATCTTCATGGCCGGCGTGCCAATCAGGCTGACGACACGTACCTTTTCCGGCAACTGGCTGATCAGGGTCTCGCACAGAGTGCCGCGACCACTGCCCGGTTTACCGGAGAGAAAAATGAAAGGGTGATTGAATTCAATCAGATGCAGCAGCCGGTCAACCAGCTGCCGCTGGGAAGGAAGCTTAAGCAGCTTATTATTAGTCACGTCCAGACTCGATCACCGCCAACAATTCGGCATCAGAGACATCGGCCACCACCTGTGCATGGCCGATACCCACCGGCAATACCAGGCGCAGCTTGCCTTCGAGGACCTTCTTGTCGCGGCGCATATGGCGAATGAAGGCGGCAAAATCCATCTCTGCCGGGGCCTTGATGGGCAGATTGGCCGCCAGCAGCAAGGCGCGAACGCGTGCCACCTGTGATTCGGTCATCTCCCCCCTGGCCAGCGCAGTGTCTGCCGCCAGCATGGTGCCGGCCGCAACGGCCTCGCCATGGAGCCAGTTGCCATAGCCCTGTTCGGCCTCGATGGCATGGCCAAAGGTATGACCCAGATTGAGCAGTGCACGTACCCCCTGCTCGGTCTCGTCCTGCCCGACCACATCGGCCTTGATTTCGCAGCAGCGTTTGATGGCATAGGAGAGGGCGGCAGGGTCCAGCCGTTGCAGACGGGTCATGTTCTGCTCCAGCCAGCTGAAGAACTCGGCATCCCAAATGATGCCGTACTTGATCACCTCGGCCATTCCGGCGGCAAATTCACGCGCAGGCAGGGTGCTCAGGCACTCGGTGTCGATGATGACCTGTCTGGGCTGATAGAAAGCCCCGATCATGTTCTTGCCGAGGGGATGATTGACGGCGGTCTTGCCGCCGACGG
Organism: Aeromonas sp. S18(2024); assembly: GCF_041402525.1. Taxonomy (NCBI): domain Bacteria; kingdom Pseudomonadati; phylum Pseudomonadota; class Gammaproteobacteria; order Aeromonadales; family Aeromonadaceae; genus Aeromonas; species Aeromonas sp. S18(2024). The sequence continues at coordinate 105,768 of NZ_JBGLQV010000007.1, forward strand.
AGGAGTCAACCTGGGAGAGAAGTGTGGTCGGGATCTGGATAAAAGGAATGCCACGTTGATAGCTTGCTGCCGCAAAGCCCACCACATCCCCTATCACACCGCCCCCCAGGGCGATCAGCGTAGTATCACGCCCATGGTTGGTTTCAAGCAGAGCAGACATGATCTGCTCAAAGGTCGCCAGGTTCTTGTAGGCCTCGCCATCTGGCAGGATCAGGTGTTCTACCTGAAAATCCGACAGCAGGGCGCTGACCCGTTCAAGATAGAGAGGGGCGACGACCGTATTGGTCACTATCATCACCCGCTTGCCCTTGATGGCCGATGCCAGCACCTCGGGGCGCTGCAACAAGCCTGCGGCTATCTCGATGGGATAGCTGCGTTCACCCAGTTCGACCTTCAACCGTTCCATGGACGTCCTCTAGATTACATACCGATCAGTTTTACGATTTGATTGGCAACGATTTTGGCGCTCTGGTCGTCGGTGTGCACCACAAAATCGGCCACCTCTTCATACAGGGCATTGCGCTCTTTTGCCAGACGCTCGAGCACTTCACGTGCCGGCTCTTCGGTCTGCAGCAGGGGGCGACGCTTGTCACGCTGGGTGCGCGCCAGCTGCTTTTCGATAGTGGTTTCGAGATAGACCACGATCCCGCGGGCAGACAACTTGTTGCGGGTTTCGCGGCTCTTGATGGCACCGCCACCGGTCGCCAGCACGATACCCTGCTGCTCCGACAGCTCGCCGATCACCTTCTCTTCGCGAATACGGAAACCCTCTTCGCCTTCAACATCGAACACCCAGCTGATATCAGCACCACTGCGGCGCTCAATCTCATGATCTGAGTCGAAAAACTCCATATGCAGTTGTTCTGCCAGATGTCTACCTATGGTGCTCTTGCCCGCACCCATGGGACCTATCAGGAAAATATTGCGTTTCTCAGCCATGTCTTTTCGTTAGTAATTACAAACTGTACGACCCCGATAAATGCTGGATCGGGGTACCTATGAACCTTATCTTGCGATGGATCAGGAGGGGGATTATCTCAATAGAAATCAGGACTGGCAACCGCAGCCCTTACGCCCCAGCCTCATTGGGGCGTAAGGTTATATGTGTTTTACCTTCACATGTAAAGCCTTCAGAAAGCGTCGGTCACTATCTTGGGCGTCACGAAAATCAGCAGCTCGCGCTTTTTGTTTTCGCTGGTGGTCTTGCGAAACAGCGCCCCCAACCCCGGGATATCCCCCAGCAACGGCACCTTGGTCACATCGCTCTTGATGGTCTGCTGATAGATGCCGCCGAGCACAAGCGTCTCGCCATTGTTGACCAGCACCTGAGTGGTGATGGACTGGGCGTTGATGGAGACGGCATCGCCGGTACCGGTCGGCACGGTTTCACCCTTGGTATCCTGGGTCACGGTCAGATCGAGAATGACACGGTTGTCAGGGGTGATCTGCGGCGTCACTTTCAGACTCAGCACCGCCTTCTTGAAGGTGACAGAGGTCGCCCCGCTGGAGGAGGATTCCACATAGGGGATCTCGGTACCCTGCTCGATCAGCGCCGGTTTCTGGTTGGCCGTGGTAACCCGGGGGCTTGCGATGATCTCGGCCTTGCTCTCTTTTTCAAGAGCAGAGAGCTCGAGATCCAGCAGAGTACCATTGGCCAAACGGGCAACCTGGAAGGCCAGGGTACCGGCCGCATTGGTCACCGGCAGATTGACGTTCAACCTGTCATCGGCGCCGGGTCTGGTGATGGCCGACACACCGTTATCGTTGCCGGAGCTATCATTGCCTTCGATGCTGCCCGAGGTGCTGTTGCCGTGCCCGTCGTTCTTGGTTACCCCCCAGCGCACCCCGAGGGCCTCGTCAAAGCCATCATCTATGGTCACCATGCGGGCTTCGATCACCACCTGCTTGACCGGAATGTCGAGAATGTCGAGCATCCGCTTGATGCTGCTGATCACATCCGCCGTATCCTTGACCACCAACACGTTGGTGCGCTCATCCACGCTCACGGCGCCACGGGGGGAGAGCAGCTTGGTACTGTCGGATGACAGCAGGGCAGCCACCTCGGATGCCTTGGCGTAGTTGATCTGCAGATATTCGGTGTAGAGCGGGGCAAGATCCGCCACCTGATTTCGGCTCTCAAGCTGCTGTTTCTCCCGGGTCGCAATCTCGTCGGCAGGAGCCACCAGCAGGATGTTGTTATCCAGCCGCTTGTCCAGCCCCCGCACTTTCAGAATGATGTCGAGGGCCTGCTCCCAGGGCACGCCATCCAACCGCAGGGTGATGTTGCCCCCGACCGAATCGGTCGTTACCAGGTTGAGATTGTTGAAATCGGCGATCAACTGCAACACGGTACGAACGGGGATATCCTGGAAGTTCAAGGAGATGGGCTTGCCCTGATACTGCTTGGCAGCGGTAGCTGCGCGCTTTTTCACCTCGATGATGAAGAGCTTGTCAGCCTGATCGTAGCGATAGTCAAACTGGCCATTCACCGACAGCTCAAACAGGGTATCGTTGCCCTGACGCGATACCTCCACCTGGGAGACCGGCGTCGCGAAATCCTGCACATTGATGAGATTGAGCAAGCCATCCGGCACCCGGGTGCCGTGGAATTTGGCCAGTACCGTCTGGCCCCGGCTGCTCACATCCACGGCCGCCGAGCTGTTGTCCAGCGTCACCAGAAACTCACCCTGGCCATCCTTGCCGCGGCGAAAATCAACACCGGTCACCGAGTTGAAATAGGCTCCGCCGCCGTTGCTCTGATAACTGTTGAGCACGGGTTTGGAGGCTGTCGGGGCAGCCACCGGCGCTGTCGCCGGCATCGACTTGGCGACCACCTGGGTATTGATGAGTGCCGACGGGGAGGAAGCGGGCGTCGAAGCGGTGACTGCGGGTGCCAACAATGCACTGTCATTGCTGCCAAGAGAGGAGGAAGATGCCCCTTCCCCCAGCGACACCAGCAACTTGCTGCCTTGCTGCCTGACCTGATAGGGCGCCAGCTGATCGAGAGCAATCTTGATGTCGAGCCCGGCGCCCTTGCCTTCCACCTTGATGCTGTCAACCCCCTGGCGCTGGATCGGCAAGGGGTTCACTTTCAATGCACCCACCGCACCGGGCACATGCAGCAACAGCTGGTTGGGTTGGTAGGAGAGGCGATCGGTAAAGCCGCTGACAGGCTCGCTAAAACTGAGTTCCAGTTGCAACTGGTCTGCAAGCAAGGGATTCACCTTCACTTCCTGCAGGGTTGCCACCGCCCAGGCCTGGCCGAAGAAGGCACTGGCACAAAACAGCAGAGCCACTTTGGTTACACACTCTCTTGTTGTTTTCATTGCTGTTCGTCCCTGATTATTGTTTTTCTTGCATATTGGCCATGGCCAACTGGGTTTCTCTTGTTACCCAGCACCCCTTCCCATCCGGAATGGTTTCCAGCAAATCCACCGCTGTATCGGAGATCTTGATAATGCGCCCCTGATCCAGACCCATATATTGGTTGAGGCCTACCCGTACCGATTGACCATCCGGCGTACGGATCAGAGCCCACAATTGCCCTGTTTTGCCCAAAGAACCCTGCATCGACAAACTGGCAAGGGAGTAATTTTCCAGCATCTCCTTTTCACGATCCTTCACCACCAGCGCACAATCCGGTTGCAGTTTGGCACTGTTGTCCCCCCCGCCAGCCGCCTCCGGCTGCGGTGCCATGAAGGGGCTGCGCAGCTCACGCTGCTGGTATGCCATGGGAGAAAAGGGTTTGAGTTCTGGCAGAGGCTCGATAGGGACGGGAGGGCGTGCCTTGGTCTGAGCCACATAAGCATCCATGTCCTCCTGGCCACCACAGGCAGCCAGCAGCAAGGCAGGCAACAACCAGCAGATGCGTCTCATTACTTCGCCTCCCCTGTCTTGCCGTTGTACTTGTAGGTCTTGGCCAGCATCGACATCGAGATCAGATCCCCTGCATCCTTGTTTTGTCCCAGGGTAAAGGAGTCGAGAATGACGATACGGGGCAAGGCCGCCATGTCCGCGGTGAACTTGCCGATCTCGTGGTAACTGCCCACCACTTCGATACGCATGGGAAGCTCGGTCGAGAACTCATGCTTGACCTCGGGTTCCCAGTTGATCCGGTTGAGTTTCAAACCGTTGTCGGTGGCGATAAAGCTGATATCGTCCAGCAAGCCCGCCACTTCATGGGTATTGGGCAGTTGCTTGAGCTGGGTATCGACCATCTGCTCGAGCGTCACCATTTGTTCCTTGTAGGCACCCAGGTTTGCCGCCAGCATCGCCTTGCTTTCAAACTGGGCTTTCAGCTCGGTCTCCTTGTCGGTCTCCTGAGTCAGCAGGGTCAGCGAATTGGCGATCACATAGTAATAGAGGGCGCCTCCCGTCAACGCACAGCAAAAAAAGATGAAGATCCCTTTGGCCCATTTCGGCCAGCTGGCGATGTCATTGATATCCAGCTCGTTCAATTGCTGAAGATTCATTTGCCCTCCTTGGCCGCATCGTCAGTCGCGGAGGCCTTGGCCACCAGAAACATCATGGAGAATTGACTCAGGGATACGGGGGCGACATCCGCCGCAAAAATAGTGCTGATCTTCGACTGGCTCAGCCAACCCGAGCCATCGATACGGCGCATCATGCTGGCAACCCGACCATAGGCCTCGGTCTTGCCATTCACATCGATGATGTTGTTCTGCATGGAGAGCGTGTTGAGGTAAACCCCGTTGGGCACCAGGGAGGGCAACTGATTAAAAAGGCGGACGGGCAGGTTGCGGCGCATCTGCAGCTGTTCGATCAACTGCATCCGGTCGATCAACTCCTTGCGGCGCTCCTTGAGCAAGCGGATCTCGCCCAACTGGGCATCCAGGATAGCCATCTCCTGCACCAGTCGCTGATTGCGCTGTTGCTGGGCACTGACCTGACGATTGACCAACCAGTCGGCGCCAAATCCCAATGCCACCGTCACCAGCACAAATGCCCCCAGCAGGGCGCCAAACTCTTTCTTCTGCCGCTGGGCCCTGGCTTCACGCCATGGCAGCAGGTTTATATTTGACATGGCGTGAAACTCCTCAGAGCCAACCCGAATGCCGTCATATATTTAGCGCCGTGGGTCGCTTCGGCTTCCCCTTTGGGTTTGCCAAACATGGCAAACAGATCCGGGTGCAACACCTCGCAATTGGCCTCTTCCTGCACCTGTAGTGACAGACCCGGCAGCAGGCTGCCCCCACCGGTCAGCACCAGCTTCGAAATCTCGCGATAACCGGAAGAGCTGCAAAACAGCTGGATATTGCGACGAACCTGTTGCAGCAGCGCATTGATATGAGGCATCAGTACATCGAGTTCGTGGTCGACCGGCAGGGTTCCCTTGATCTTGGCCTGCTCCGCCTCATCCAGCGCCATCCCATAAAAAGAGGAGAGCGCCTGACTGTATTGATCCCCACCGAAGTTCTGCAGACGGGAGTAGATCACCTCCCCCTTGACCAAAGCGGCGAAGGTCATGGCGCTGGCACCGATATCGATCACCCCGACCGGCCGATCGCTCTCCTTCAACTCAGGCAAGCAGGCCAACACGGCACGCCCCAACGCATGGGCTCCCACATCGACGACCTTGACGACAATACCGGCCTCGGCAAGGGCGCTGACCCGGCCATTGACGCTCTCGGTGCGGGCTGCACTGAGCAGCACATCCTGGCGATCTTCATTGTTGCTGGTAGTGCCCAGCACCTCGAAATCGAGGCTCACTTCATCAAGGGGAAAGGGGATGATCTGTTCGGCCTCCAGCTGAACCTGATTTTCCAGCTCTTTATCACTCAGGCTGGCATCAATCTGGATCACCTTGGTGATGACGTTGGAGCCCGTCACCGCCGTGGCGGCATAGTCGCTGTGGCCCGAGAGCTGGCGTTTGAGGTTTTTGAGGGATTGGCTGACCCGCTCGATATCCTGCAGCTGATAATCGACCAAAGTCCCTTTCGGGGTAACGATATCGGCCACCGCATCTATGTGCAGTTTGCCGGGACGTCCGCTGATTGTGACGGCCTTGATGGTCTGATTGCCAAAATCAACGCCCACCAAGGGGAGGAGGGAGCCTTTGCTAAATAGCCCAAACATATACACATCCATGCGTTATGGGGTTCTGTTCCCGAATTGAGTGTAGGACACTCGTCACAAGAGGACGGGTTGATTAATCCTAAATGCTCTAAGTATCAATGTCATAAAGTTTATACCGAAAAGTGACCCACCTCGCTTTCTGACCGAGGGGATCCCATTCTTGGTTATTGTTCCCCGTAATGCTAACCTCTCGCCTCCCTTCTTAGGTGGGTCGCTGGCCACAGGAAAACCTCGAATTCCAGATGGCAAAAGGGCTATACTCTGCGCCCGTTGGCTAATTTTAAGACGATTGGTAGTTCTTCCATGCTGAAATGGCTCGTTCGCCTGTTTATTGTCATGATGCTGGGTGCAGTGCTGGGTGTTGCCAGCCTCATCGGCATCTATTTCTATATCAAACCCCAATTGCCCGATGTCACCGCCCTGCGTGACGTCAAGCTGGCGACCCCGATGCGGGTCTACAGCCGCGATGGTGAATTGATCTCCCAATATGGCGAAATTCGTCGTATTCCCTTGCGCCTTGACGAAATCCCCCAGCAGATGATCGATGCCGTGCTGGCAACCGAAGATGCCCGTTTCTATGAGCACCCGGGGATTGACCCGATTGGCATCATCCGTGCTGCTTCTGTCTGGGCCATTTCGGGCCAGGCTCGCCAAGGTGCCAGTACCATTACCCAGCAGGTAGCCCGCAACTTCTTCCTCAGCAACGAGAAGACGCTCGTTCGCAAGATCAAGGAAGTGTTCCTGGCCTGGCGGATCGAGCAGAACCTCACCAAGGACGAGATCCTCGAGCTCTACCTCAACAAGATCCCCCTCGGTTACCGCTCCTTCGGGGTCGGGGCTGCGGCTCAGGTCTACTTTGGCAAAGAGGTCAAGGATCTGGGGCTGGACGAGATCGCCATCATTGCCGGTCTGCCCAAGGCGCCCTCCATGCTGAACCCCATCCGCTCTCCCGAGCGTGCCTTTGCTCGCCGCAACGTGGTGCTGGGCCGGATGCTGGAGACTGGCAAGATCACTCGTGCCCAGTTTGATGAAGCATCCCAGATGCCGATCAAGGCTCGTTATCACGGCGCCGAGGTGACCCTGAACGCTCCCTATCTCGGTGAAATGGTTCGCCAGAAGATGGTGGAACAGTTTGGCGAAGATGCCTACACCATGGGTCTGCATGTCTACACCACGGTCAGCGCGGAGCGTCAGCGGGCAGCCAAACAGGCATTGATCGACGGCGTCTTTGACTACGACATGCGCCACGGCTATCGCGGCCCGGCTGCACAGTTGTGGAAAGCGGGTGAACCGGCCTGGGATTATGAGCAGATAGTGGCACACCTTGCCAAGCAGCCCACCTACGAGCCGCTGATGGCCGCTGTGGTGACCAAGCTCGGGGATCGCAATGCCACCCTGGTATTGAAAAATGGCAAGGAGGCAGAGCTTGGCTGGAATGGCATCAAGTGGGCTCGCTCCTTTATCACCGACGATCGCCAGAGCTATCTACCGAAATCGGCTCGTGATGTCCTGAAAGTGGGTGCCCAGATCTGGGTGCGCGAGCAGGGCGAAGAGCTGCTGCTGGCGCAGATCCCGGACGTCAACGGGGCACTGGTCGCCATGAACCCGAAAAATGGCGCCCTGGAGGCCGTGGTCGGTGGCTTCAGCTTCGAGCTGTCCAAGTTCAACCGGGTCGATCAGGCACGCCGCCAGATCGGTTCCAACATCAAGCCGTTCCTGTACGCCACAGCGCTGGAGCACGGCTATACCCTGGCCTCCCTGATCAACGATGCCCCGATCAACCAGTGGGATCCGTCCAAGGGCCCCATGTGGCAACCGAAAAACTCGCCCGCCATCTATGAAGGCCCCACCCCCCTTCGCATAGGGCTGGCCAAGTCCAAGAACGTCATGTCAGTACGCCTGATGCGTGCCATTGGCCTGGATACCTACATCGACGGGCTGACCCGATTCGGCTTCCCGCGTGACTTCATCTCCCCGCATGAGTCGCTGGCACTGGGTGCTGCCGAATTTACTCCGCTCGAGGTGGTGCGCGGTTACTCTGTGCTGGCAAACGGCGGCTTCCTGGTCACCCCCTACTTTATCGACAAGGTGACCGACAGCCAGGAACACATCCTCTATCAGGCCAACCCCGTGATTGCCTGTGCCGATTGCGAACAACAAGCAGCGCTGCTGCCCGAGTCGCAGCCAACACAACAGCCCGGCTCTGACGCTCATCCGGCGCCCCTTGCCCCCATGCTGGCACCCCACACCATCAGTGCCGAGAGCGCGTTCCTCATCACCGACACCCTGACGAGCGCCATCTGGGGTGGCAATGGCTGGCGTGGTACCGGCTGGCGTGCTGCCCGTGACCTCAAACGTCACGATATTTCCGGCAAGACGGGGACCACCAACGAATCCAGGGATGCCTGGTTTTCCGGCTATACCCCTGAGCTGGTGGCCACCTCCTGGATCGGTTTTGACAACCATCAGCGCAGCCTTGGCCGTGGTGAGTTCGGGGGCGGTACTGCCCAACCCATGTGGATCGACTTCATGAAAGTCGCCCTCAAGGGAGTACCCGAGCACAAGATGCCTGTGCCAGAGGGGATTATGACGGTCAGGATCGACAGCGAAACCGGCCTGCTGGCCGCTGGTGGCGGTACGAATGAGTACTTCAAGGAGGGGACAGAACCGACCCGTTATGCCTCTCCCAGCTCGGACGGCAACCAGGTCTATGGTGGTGACAACACAAACAGCGAAGGCCCCGTCTCGACCGACGATATCTTCTGATCCCCGCATAGCAAAAACAGAGCCGGCAGCCTTGGCTGCCGGTTTTTTTTATTTGGTCAACTGCCCAGCCATCAATTTGATGATGCGGGCGGCCAGCTCGTTGAAACAAGGCCGGCGTACCGAGTAATGGCGATAGAGCATGGCGATGGTTCGCCCGGGCACAGGCTCTATCACCGGGCGGTAACTTACCCCACCCTCATCATGATTGGGCGGTACCGCCAGTTGCGGGATCAGGGTCATGCCACTACCCGCTGCTACCATATTGCGCAAGGTTTCGAGACTGGTACCCTTGAAGCGCTGATCCTCGCCAATCCCACCGGCAAAACAGAAACCCATCGCCTGATCCCGCAGGCAGTGGCCATCTTCCAGCATCAGCAATTTCTTGCCCTTGAGATTGCCGAGCGGTACCTGTCTGGCCTGGGCCTCCGGGTGGTGGCTTGGGACGGCCAACCACATCGGCTCATGGTAGAGCTGGATGGAGCCAAATCCCTCCATCCCCTCCATTTCGGCCAGGATGACGCAATCCAGCTCCCCCTCTTCCAGCCGTTTCAGCAGTACGTGGGTCTGCTCTTCATAGAGATAAAACTCGAGCTGGGGAAAGCTTTCACGCAGGGTCTGGATGATGCGAGGGAGCAGATAAGGTCCCACCGTGGGGATGAAACCGATATGGATCTCTCCCGACATGGGGTCGGAGAAGTGCTGACCTATGCTCTTGAGTTCACGCACCTCCTTGAGTACCCGCCTGGCCTGATGCGCCATGGCATCACCGGCCGGAGTGAACAGCACCTTGCGCGAAGTGCGTTCGATGAGGATCACCCCCAGTTCATCCTCCAGCTTGCGCAGCTGGCCGCTGAGGGTCGGCTGGCTGACAAAGCAGCGCTCCGCCGCCTTGCGAAAGTGTTTCTCCTCATCCAGTGCCACCAGATATTCGAGATCGCGAAGATTCATACAACAAGAGTCCTGACTGGCAAAAGAGCCATCAGCATGCACAAGATTGGCCTCTGGAACAAGCATGGCCCCCAGGTCATCAAGGGAAAGTACCCGATCTCCAGATAACAAAATCCCGGCCACCTTGCGGTAACCGGGCTTGCCTTCAAGTGTCCTCAAACACGGAAGCGGCGAACCATATCCTGCAACTGGGTGGCCAGATGGTTGAGCTCGTTGCACGCCTGCGCCATCTGGGTGGCGCCGGCCGCAACCTCCTCCGAAGCGTGACTGATATTGACCACGTTGCGATTGAGCTCCTCGCTCACCGCCCCCTGCTCCTCGGTTGCCGTGGCGATCTGGATGTTCATGTGGGAGATGCTGCTGACCGAGCCACTGATCTGGGAGATGGACTCACCGGCCTCACGGGCCGTCGCGACCGTCGCATTCATCAGCTCCTGGCTCTGCATCATGGTCGTGCCCGCCTGCTCTGCGCGCTGTTGCAGCTCGGCGATGATGGTGTTGATCTGGGAGGTGGAATCCTGGGTACGCTTGGCCAGGGTACGTACTTCATCGGCCACCACCGCAAACCCGCGCCCCTGTTCACCGGCCCGGGCGGCTTCGATGGCGGCGTTCAGTGCCAGCAGGTTGGTCTGTTCGGCAATGCCGCGGATCACCTCAAGCACCATGCCGATATTGCGGCTGTCATCCCCCAGTTGGCGGATCACCACGGCCGTGCTTTCGATGGCGCCGGCCACCCGCTCGATTCGCTGGATGGAATCATTGACCGTCCTAGCGCCAAGCTCGGCCGTTTCACTGGCCGAGGTGGCGGCACTCGCCGCATCGCTGGTGTTGCGAGACACCTCCTGTACCGTGGCTTGCATCTCGTTCATCGCAGTCGCCAGCTGGTTCAGTTCATGCTGCTGGGCATTCATGTTGTTGGCGGACTGGCTGGCTACCGAACTTATCTCCTCGGCGGCGGAGCTCAGCTGCACCACAGAGCCCGACACTTCGCTGACCAGGGTTCGCAAATTGCCCTGCATCTCGCCAAACCCTTTGGCCAGTGTACCCAGTTCATCGTTGTTGAATTTATGCATGTCGAGGTGCGAGGTGAGATCCCCCGCCGACACCTTGCGGGTTTGCTCAAGCAGCGCCATCACAGGATTGCGGACCTGCCCCGTCAGCAACCAGGCTATCGCCACCACAAACCCGAGGGTCACCAGGCTGACGATGATGCTCATGGTCTTGGCACTGCTGTAGAGTGCAGCCACATTCTGGGTCATCTTGTTGGCTATTTCGGTATTGATCTCCCGTAACTGAAATGCCTTGGCTCCGACTTCCTCCAATGCGACCCGGGTCTCGTTACGACGCAAACTCTTGACCTTCTGCAGATCATCGGCGGCAAAAGCCTTCATTAACTCGTCATGCACCGCAAAATACTTGGCTCCGGCCGCCTTCGCCTGCTCATAGACCTGTTTTTCTTCGCTGGTACTGAACGTGAGGGCGCCATATGCCTGAATAGCCTTCTCGAACTCCTGTTTCGCCTGATCAAAGGTACGGGCCCGCTCGTTCACTTCCTCATCATCCTTGTTGAGACTGGCGATCACCTGGGCCAGCTCAGAGCGACGGGCATCCAGAATGGAAACATGCATCTGGGCGGCCAGACGAGTCGATGGCAACAGGTTGCTGGTGATGGTTTCGGTATCATCATAAAGCCGCGCCAGCTGACTGCTGGAAAACCAGGCCAACCCAAGGACAAGCAACGCCAGAATGGCGAATCCGGCACTCAACTTCTGGCCAATAGACATGTTTTTGAACATATGAGGGCTTCCTTGATATGAGTCTTCACTCCCGAAATATCTCCCGGAAATGGTCATATAGAGCATAGCCCGCATGCAGAAAACAGAAGTCCCTCATAGCGCTTCTGCCATCATGTTATTTCACATGAAAAAAACTCTCTTCCGCGTCTCTGAATCGAGCCTGTGGGATCAGCGCATCAGGGCCATCAACTGGCGGCGCAGACTCTCCGGATCCCCGTAAAAATCGGCGACTCGAATGCCGAGGATCCGGCCATTCTGCTCCACTCCGAGAGTGGGGTACCCTTGGCCACCCAGCCGGTCCATCCAGCCCTGGCTATCTGCCAGATGAGCGGCCAGATCCGCCTCCTGATAGACATTGATAAACGCCTCTTGCGATATGCCCTGCTCCGCCGCCAAGGCGGCCAGTGCGTCGAGGGCACCAATCCAGATGCCGTCCCGATAGTGGGATTGCTGGAGCCGGTGCAACATGGCAAGTCCATCTCCCCCCAGAGCTGTCACCGCCAGGATGGCGCGAATGGGAGGCTCGGAGTCCAGCATATATCCTTCCCGCAGCAACAAGTCGTTGAAGTAGCGCTCGCCAAAGGACTGACCGGTCAAGGCCGCAATCCGCTCATCGTGGGGGCGAACATAGTCACGCAGCGCCATCCCCATCGGCTGGCGACGGGCCCCCAGCCAGAGGCCGCCGGCATGCAGCTCGATGGCAATCCCCGGGATGCCTGCGGCGGCGGCCAGCAAGGGGGCGGCCCCATAGCACCAGCCACAGAGGGGGTCATAGACGTAATGCAGAGTGAGAGTGTGTGCATTCATGGTGTAATTTTCCTTGAATATCGTCCGGATCAAAAAACCGGGCCCCAAGGCCCGGTAAAAAACACAGGGAAACGGCTCGGTGTATTACCACTTCATCTCGCCGGTATTGACCTTGGCGCCGATGGCCAGGCCGTCATCGACCGGCAGGGCGGGGTAGGCTTTCTGCAGACGCTCGACCAGCTCGCCTGAGTGCTTGACCTGCGCCAACTCTTGCTCGAAACGCTGCACATAGTCGCGGGTAAAGGTCACTGCATCGCTACCCTTGGGCTCGGCGCCCAGGAAGTGGCCCGGCACCACGCGCTCGGGCTTGAGCGTCAGCAAGCCGTTCAGGGCCTCGACCCAGCCGGTGCGAGCCGCCTTGGTCTGACTATCCGCCATCCAGACGTGAACTCCACCGTATACCGCCACGCCGCCCAGCGCCGTCTTGATGGAGGGCACCCACAGGTAGGCATTCGGGGTATTCATCTCCCGCACCTCGATCTGCTGTCCTTCGAGGGTCAGATGGTTAGCGGTCATCACCTCGGGCACCGTCAGGCTTTTCGGGGCCCCCTTACCCAGGATCGGGCCCCAGTAGGCCAGCTTGTCATCCTTGGTCTTGTTGATGTGATCCACCACATGCTGATCGGCGAGCACCTTGACGTCGGGGAAGGCCGCCTTGATGGGCTCCAGGCCGAAGTAGAAATCCGGGTCGCCGCCACTGATGTAGACGGTGGTCAGCTTCTTGCCGCTCTGTTTGATCAGATCCACCAGTGCCTGGCCATTCTCTACGTCAAACTGGGCATCGATCAGGATCGCCTCCTTGTCGCCCGCCACCAGAGAGGAGGAGACGGGGAAGATCCCCTGCTCGCCCGGGTTGTAAACGGTCACGCTCAAAGGGCCGGCCAGGGCAGCGCCGCTCAACAGAGTGGTGGCCAGGGTCAGGTTGCGGATCAGGGTGCTGTTCATCATGTTTTCCTCATTCATCATTCGGGTCATTGGATGGACACAGTCTATTGGAACGATTAAGTTGCAAATACAGCATGTAACGCGCATCACTGTTGCGTATATCGAGCATATTGAGGGACGTACATGGATCGACTGACCGCATTGCGGGTCTTCGTCACCGTCGTGGAGCAGGGCAGCCTGAGCGGGGCTGGCGAAAAGCTGGAGATGTCGCGGGCTATGGTCTCCCGCTATCTGGCAGAACTGGAACACTGGATGGGGGCACGCCTGCTGCACCGCACCACCCGGCGTCTGAGCCTGACCGGCCTGGGGGAAGAGACCTTGGGCCGCGCCCGCCTCATGCTGGCATTGGGCGAGGAGATGGAGCAGGTCGCCATACGGGGGGATGACGCCCCCAAGGGACAGCTGAGGATCACCAGCAGTTACTCCCTCTCCGAGGCGCTGCTGGTAGGGGCAGCCAACGACTACCTGGCCCGCTATCCGGGCACTGCCGTCGACATTCTGCTGCTCGACAGAACCGTCAACCTGGTGGAGGAGCGGATCGATCTGGCGGTGCGCATCACCAACGATCTGGATCCCAATCTGGTGGCTCGCCGTCTCGGCACCTGCCACTCTGTGGTGTGCGCCAGCCCGGACTACCTGGCTCGCCACCCGACTCCGCACAAGGCCCAGGATCTGGCGCTGCACAACTGCCTGACCTACACCTATTTCGGCAAGAGCCTGTGGGAGTTCAGCGGGCCGGATGGGCCGGAGTCGGTGCCGGTCAGCGGCAACCTCAGCGCCAATATCTCCAACCTGCTGCTGGAAGCGACCCTGAAAGGCGCCGGGATCAGCCTGCAGCCCCGTTACTCGGCGCAGCCCTATCTGGAACGGGGCGAGTTGATTGCCCTGCTGCCCCAGTGGCAGCCCAAGCGGCTCGGCGTCTACGGGGTCTATGCCACCCGCAGGCAGATGTCGCCGCTGCTGCGCAGCTTCCTCGACTTTCTGGTGGCGCGCATGGCGGACGATCCTCTCTGGCAGGAGTAACCACCACAATGAAAAAGGGGCCTTGAGGCCCCTTTTTCATCTTGCATCAGGCTTCGAAGCCGAACGGTGTGACGGGCGGCTGCGCCTCTTCGCTCTCATCGAGGAAGATATCCCGATAGGCCACATAGATGGAGTAGTTGAGCGCCGGGATCACCACCAGCAGACCGACCAGCATCAAGGCGGCACCGAACAGCAAAAGGATGGCGCACAGGGCCCCCCACCAGAAGAAGGGCCACATATTGCGCCAGCAGCCAGCAAAGCTCAGACGCACGGCCTGCACAATGCCCACATCGTGGAAATAGATGAGGGCCGGGGCAAAGGTCACGGCCATCAGCGCCGGAATGAGCAGCGCCGTGCCCACCAGCAGCACCAGCAACAGCTGTTGCAGCTGGCCGGGCGATACCACCATGGTCTCTGGATCCTGGCTCAGCACGGAAAGCAATCCCCAGCTGGAGAGCAGTCCGAGACACACCAGTCCGATCAGGCTGAACAGCCCCAGCACCAGGAGGCCACCCAGCATCAACGGGGTCAGCTTGTGGCGAAATCCGGCAAACAGATCGGCAAAGTTGAGGGCCTCACCCCGATAGCCCCGAGCGGCCACCACGGCCCAACCCGCCCCCCACACCATATAAAGCAGTTGGGAGATGAGGCTGCCCGCCGGCAGCTGATCCAGCACCATGCCGACCGAAAACCAGACCAGCACCATGGCCACGCTGACGCCCATCCCCTTGTTGAAGATATCGAACCCGCTGCGGACCCAGACCCAGCCACGGCCGATCGGGTGGCGTGCCGGGTTTGTGCGCAAAGTGGGTAATCCGTTCATGTCGTCTCCTCTGTGTATCGTGGGCATCAGTACTGGATGCCGATTCTAGAGGCAGGGCGGATACGACTCAATGGCAACGCCCTGCCCTCATCACACAAACCTGACGCAGCCGCGCCACAAATCCGGTGCGGGAAGGCTCACAGGCTGGCCGTCCCAGCGGGAACGAGGCACAATCAGCCCCTTGCAGCAGTTCTGTTTCCCCCCTGTTTTGATCGCGAGTGGTATCGTCATGAGAGTTGTTTGTTGTCTGTTGTTGTTGCTGGCCAGCCAGTCGGCACTGGCCGAAGGCTTTATCAGCCGTCTGCTCAATCATCCGGTGCCGGGCGGTGTCGCCGTGGTGCCGCTGGGCAGTGAAGCGCAGGCGCCGACAGCCCGCTATCAGGGCAAGCCGGTGCTGGTGGTGCGTGAAGAGGGCAAGCGCTGGATCGCCATCGTCGGCATCTCCCTCAAGAGCAAGACAGGTGCCCACCAACTGCAGGTAAATGATGGTCGAACACTCAACTTCACCGTCATTCCCAAGCACTACCGCGAACAGCACATCAAGCTCAAGAACGGTCGCCAGGTCAATCCGCTGGCCGAGGACATGGTGCGCATCAACCGCGAGCTGGCGGAGCAGACCCGTGCCTACCAGACTTTCAGCCCCAACCAGCCCAGCAACCTGTTGTTCGACAAACCGGTCAATGGCCCCCTCTCCAGCCCGTTCGGCCTGCGCCGCTTCTTCAACGGCGAGGAGCGCAATCCCCACTCCGGCCTCGACTTTGCCGTGGGTGCCGGCACCCCCATCAAGTCACCGGCGGCGGGCAAGGTGATCCTCATCGGCGACTACTTCTTCAACGGCAACACCGTCTTCGTCGATCACGGCCAGGGGCTCATCAGCATGTTCTGCCATATGTCCAGGGTCGACGTGAAGCTGGGCCAGAGCCTGCCCCGCGGCGGCATCGTCGGCCGGGTGGGCGCCACCGGCCGCGCCACCGGCCCTCATATGCACTGGAACGTCAGCCTCAACGATACCCGGGTCGATCCCGCCATCTTTATCGGGGCTTTCAAACCTTAAGCCCCACGACGACAAAGGCAGCCAATGGCTGCCTTTTTGTTGCCTACCATCCGATCACTACGACTAGCTCGCCACCCCGTGAGCACTGGCCTCCCCGCGCATGGCACGCCACATCAGCAGCACCAGCAAGGTGCTGCAGCCGGGCAGAGCCAGCCATACCCCGGGCACGCCCCACAAGGAGGAGAATCCCCACAAGAAGAGACCGATCAGCACCAGCTTGCCACCGGTCAGCAGAGAGGCAATACGGGCCCGGTTGATGGCCTGGAAATAGGTCGCCCCCACCAGCAGCAATCCCTCCATCGGCAGGCCCCAAAAGTAGAGCCAGATCCCGAGGCTCGCCACCGGCAGCAGATCCGCGTTGTCGCCGGCGAACAGGTAGACAGCCGCCTCCGGCCACAGGTAGAGCGGCACCATGCCACACAGGGCGATGCCCAGGGTCACCCCGAGCGCCAGATTGCGTATGCGCAGCACCCGCTGCCAGTGGCCAGCCCCGGCGTTGAAGCTGGCGATGGGCTGGATGCCCATGGCTATCCCCTCGAATACCAGATAGAAAAAGGCCTCGGTGTAGCTGATCACCCCGTAGGCAGCCACATGGAGGGAGGTGCCGACCGAGAGCAGCGCCTTGTTGTGCAGCGCCAACACCACAGACAGATAGAGGTACATTAGAAAGCTGGAGACACCGAGCCTCAGAGTGTCGGCCATCAGTGCCGGGTCGGGGCGCAGGCTGTCCAGACCGATGCGCAGCTGGCTGCGGGGGGTGAAGAAGTGCCACAGGCAGCACAGACCGGTGACCGCCTGGGCCAGCATGGTGGCCGTGGCAACCCCGGCCAGGCCAAACGGAAACACCACCATCAACAGATAGTCGAGCAGCACATTGATCAGGCCGCCAAGCACCATGATGAGGCTGACAAAGCCGGGCCGCCCGTCATTTCGCAGCAGCGAGCTGAACGTCATCGAGAGCACCGCAAAGCCGCCCAGCCAGGCATAAGCCTGCAGATAGACGAGGCCTGCGGTAAAGATCTCCCCCTCGGCCCCCATCCAGGCCAGCATGGGGCCGCCATAGCGCAGCCCTATGACACTGAGCAGGAGCGACAAAAACACCACCAGCACCAACGCGTTGCCCACGATACGGCGCGCTCTGGCCGGGTCGCTCCGCCCCAGATGGAAGGAGACCAGCGAGGAGGCCCCCATGCCGATCAGGGCTCCCACCGCATAAGGAATGGCGCAGATGGGATAGGCCAGCATCAGACCGGCCAAGCCATCCTGCCCGAGCACATGGCCGACGAAGATGCCATCTATGGTGACATAGATGCCGGTGACCAGCATGGTGGCCACGGTCGGGGTAACGTAACGCCAGAAGAGGCGAGAGAGGGGGGCGGTGCCCAGATCAACAGCTGACATAATCGGCTCAAAGAGGAGAAAGCGGCGGCATCATAGCGGAACGTCCGGATGAGTTCCTGTTATTTATGTGATGAGTCATTAAGGGTAACCACCTTTACCCACCGCCCTTCACTGCTTTAGGCTAGGGCCATCCTTCATGACCAGAAACGAGCCTCATGTTGCAACGCCTGCTCACCCTCTTTTTGTTCTGTCTTGTCCCCTTGTCATCCGCCTGGGCCGAGGACGCCGTCACCCAGGCCGAAGCCCTGCTGCAAAGCGTGCCCAAAAGCGATACCCCCGAAAACCAGAAGCTGCGCGAGAGCTATCAGCAGGCACTGCAGTTTGCCCGCGAGGCCGAACGCTACCGGGAGCAGAGCAAGGCCTACCAGCAGCTCCTCATCGACTATCCCCAGGAGTCGAGCCGCCTCAAGGAGAGCCTGCACAACTATCAACCCGCCGCCCGGCCTCCCCTCTCCCGCCTCAAGGAGGAGACCCTGCGCCAGGCCATTGGCCTGAGCAACAACCGCCAGCTCAACCTGCGCAAGGAGCGCCAGGGGGTGATGGACAGCCTCAACCAGCTTGAGAGCACGGGCCAGGAGTATCACCTGCGGGTGGACGATCTGCGCAAGCAGCTGCAGCTGACTCGCAGTCAGCTGGATCGCCTGAGTCTGGGGAGCGAGTCGGATCGGCTGCTGGAGGCCCAGCAGCTGGTGACCCGCATGAAGGAGCAAAGCCTCTCTGACCGGATCCAGATGCTGGAGCTGGAGCAGCTCTCGGCTCAGCAACGCAACGATCTTGGCAAGCTGAAGCTGCAGGAGCTCAACCTGGCCATCGCCGACGAGGATGAGTGGCAGACCAGCCTGCTGAACCAGCAGAACCAGCTGCGCCGTGAGAAAACGGAACAGGCGCTGGCGGAGAGCGAGCGGCTGCGCAAACAGCTCACCTCCGACATGCCGCTGCTGCTGGAGCAACAAAAGCAGAACCAGGCCCTCTCCCTGCAACTCAGCGGTCTCGAAGACGAGATAGAGCGGGTTCAGGACGAGCAGCGCACCATCGACAAGAACCTGTTTACCCTCAACGAGCTGGTCAACTCGGTGCGCGAACAACTGGAGTGGCTGCAGATCAGCAACGCCTACGGCGAGAACCTGCGCAGCAAGCTGGCGGATCTGCCCGCCTACTTCCCGCTGGACAAGCTGGAGTCGGCCATCGTCAACGCCCGCAGGGCCAAATACCAGTACGAGACCGAGCAGGATGACCTCGCCGATCCTCGTCAATTGCGCGAACAACTGCTGGCTGGCGAAGAGGTGACTCTGGATCGCTCGCAACTGGCGGTGCTCGACAACCTGCTCAAGGCCCGTCGCCAGCTGCTGACCCGTCTCAACGATGCCTCCGATACCCTGATCCAGGAACAGACCCGACTCAAGCTGCTCTACAGCCGCCAGAACAGCAAGATCGACGAGATCCGCGAGCTCAGCGCCAGCCACCTGTTCTGGCTACCGGACGTACGCCCCTTCACTCCCCAGGTCATCCTCGGCATCCCCGCCGCCCTGGCGCTGGCCTTCAACCCGAACAACTGGTTGCAACTGCCCCGTGCCATCGCCGAGAACAATCCCCTGACCCTCACGATGGCCGGCCTCGGCCTGCTGGTGCTGGCCTGGAGCTGGTTCAAGCTGGCCGGTCACCTGGTCCGCTTCTGCGAACACGTGGCGCCGCGCATCGGCAAGGTCACCCAGGACAAGTTCAGCCTCACCAGTCGCCTGCTGCTGCGTACCCTGATCGCCTCGCTGCCGTTCCCGGCCATGGTGTTGATGGTGCGCGGCCTGCTCGAGGGGGTCTGGCAATATCCCTTCGCGGTGGCGGTGGGCCGGGGGCTTGGCGAGATCTGGTTCCTGCTGCTGGCCCTGATGATGGCGCGCCACCTCACTCTGGAGAAAGGGATCCTGATCCACCACTTCCGCTGGTCCAAAGAGCGGGTACAGCGAGTCTGGGGGCAATTTCGTACCCTGCTGCTGGTGCTGATCCCGAGCTTCTTCGTGCAGGGGATGGCGAACAGCTACCAGGAGCACGCCTTCTACGACTCCCTCGGCAGGTTGGCCTTCATCATCGGTGCCCTCTGGCTGCTGCTGTTCTTCGCCCGCCTCAACCGGGAGCGTCTGCCGCTGACCTGGGGCCAGAGCGACATGAGCAAGCCCCATCTGCTGCACCATTTCATCTGGAACAGCCTGATGCTGGCCCCCCTGCTGGCGGTGATCGGCTCCCTGTTCGGCTACTTCTACACCTCCCGCACCCTGCTCAGGCAGCTGGAACTGAGTCTGCTGATGGGGCTCGGCGCCCTGCTCGTCTACTACCTGGCCAGACGCTGGATGCTGATCCAGCGCCGCCGCCTCGCCTTCGAACGGGCCAAGAGCAAACGGGCCGAGATCCTCGCCCAGCGGGACGATCCCAACAGCGATCTCAGTTCGGAGATCCCCGATGTGGTGGAAGAGGCGGAGCTGGATCTCGACACCATCAGCGCCCAGTCCCTCGGGCTGGTGCGCACCCTGCTGATGCTGGGCTTCACCATGTTGCTGCTGGTGCAATGGTCGGATCTCAACTCCGCCTTCAGCTTCCTGAGCAACATCGAGGTGTGGCAGGTGAGCAACAAGATAGGCGGCATCGAGCAGCTCTCCGCCATCACCCTGCAGGATCTGATGATGACGGCCTTCATCTTCATCCTGACGGTGGTGACGGCCCGCAACTTGCCCGGCCTGATGGAGCTGACCCTGCTCCAGCACCTGAGTCTCTCGCCGGGGACCGGCTTTGCGCTCACCACCGTCAGCAAGTACCTGGTGATCCTGATAGGCGCCCTCACCGGCTTCTCCATGCTTGGCATCGACTGGTCCAAGACCCAGTGGCTGGTGGCGGCCCTCTCGGTGGGCCTGGGTTTCGGCCTGCAGGAGATCTTCGCCAACTTCGTCTCCGGCCTCATCATACTGTTCGAAAAACCGATCCGCCTCGGCGACACCGTCACCATCCGGGATCTGACCGGTACCGTCACCAAGATCAAGACCCGGGCCACCACCATAGTGGATTGGGACAGGAAGGAGATCATCGTCCCCAACAAGGCGTTCATCACCGAGCAGTTCATCAACTGGTCGCTGTCGGATGCCATCACCCGGGTCAAACTGCGCATCCGCATCGGCCTGACCCGTGATCCCAAGCTGGTGCAGCGCATTCTGGAAGAGTCGATACAGGCATCGACCCTGGTGCTGGAGAGCCCGACCCCGGAGGTGTTCCTGGTCGAGTTCACCGACTCGGCGCTGATCTACGAGATCCGTCTCTACGTCAACAACATGGATCACCGGATGCCCATCACCCACGAGGTCCATTCGCTGGTGCTGGATAAACTGCAGCAGCAGGGGCTTACCCTGCCCCACCAGCAGATAGACATTCACCTGACCCGGGGCTGACCCGGCCCGGCACGCAAGAGGAGCAAGCATGCAGATCATTGCCCATCGTGGGGCCAGCGGCCTGGCGCCCGAAAACACCCTCAAGGCGATCGCCCTGGCGCTGGCACAGGGAGCAGAGGCCATCGAAATCGACGTACAGGTCGCTGACGGCGAATTGTGGGTCTTCCATGACCGGCGGCTGGAACGCTGTACCAATGGCGAGGGAGTACTGAGCGAGCAATCCTGCGCCTATCTGCAGAGTCTGGATGCAGGCGACGGCGAGCCCATCCCGACCCTGTGGCAGGTGATGAGCCTGATCAGAGGCCGCTGCGAGCTTCATATCGAGCTCAAGGGGGCCAATACCGCCAAGCCCGTCGCGGCATTGACCAGAAAGGCAGAGGCCGAGCTTGGTTTTACCACTGCCCAGTGGATTGTCTCCTCCTTTCATCACCCCGAGCTGGCCAGGTTTGGCGGCCTGCGGCCCGAGATCCGCCTCGGCGCCCTCACTGCCAACCTGCCCCTCAACCAGGCACTGTTTGCCGAGCGTCTGGGGGCATGGTCCATCAACTGCGATGTGGATTTTGTCGACGAGATGCTGATTGAGGATGCCCACCAACGGGGGCTCAAGGTGCTGGTCTATACCGTGGATCATATCGCCGATCAGCAGCGGCTGGCGCAGTGGGGCGTCGACGGTATTTTCACCAATCGTCCGGATCGCTTCCTCCCATCCGGCCACCCTGACCCTGTAGATGGCTAAGACGCCCGATCAGCACTAACTTTAGAAAGCTGATCGGGATACAAAAAGTTCAAACTCGGCCGATAAGAGTTGGCTCACAACAATAACAACGCAATACACCTACTTCAGACTGACGCTCACAAGGATGTAATTATGAACTTGTCGATCAAAAACAAACTCGTCCTCGCCATCGGGGTCATCATTCTGGTGATCACCGGTCTGCAGGTCTGGTACAACACCTCGCAACTGCGCAGCGAGACTCAACGACTGATCTGGAACTTCATCGACGAAAGTTCTGCTGCCAACGTCAAGGGGATCTCCCGCTGGCTCGACGCCAGGGTGAACATGGTCAGCTCCACCAAAGAAGCCTTTGCCAAGGAAGACGAGCCCATCAGCCATCTCGCCCAATCCATGAATGCAGGCGGCTTCGATCTGGTTTATGTGGGCACCACAGATGGCCGGATGATCCAGAGCAAACCGACCGACTTGCCAGCCGGTTACGATCCCCGCAAGCGCCCCTGGTATCAGGACGCCACGACTGCGGGCAAGATGACCATCACCTCTCCCTATGCCGACATCACCACGGGCCAGCTCATCATCACCATCGCCGAGCCATTCCAGCGCGGCAACACCCAGGGGGTGATCGCCGGTGACGTCTCCATCAGCGGTCTGGTCTCCGACATTCTGGCGGTCAACACCGAGGGCACCTACGCCGTGCTGATCGACAGCAATGGCACCATCATCGCCCACCCTGACACCTCGCTGACCCTGAAACCGGCCACCGAGCTCTCCCCCGAGCTGACGGCTGCCGGCGTCAACCGGATTGCCAATGACGGCACCATCTCCGAGATGGATATCAGCGGCAAGCTGAGCGTGTTCGACCTGAACCTTATCCCCAACACCAACTGGTACTACGGCATAGTGGTGGATGATGCGGTGGCCTATCAGTCAGTCAGACGCATGGTCACCTCGGCCCTGTTGCAAGGCTTGATCACCATCATCATAGTGGCCGGCTTCTCCTACGTGGCCATCCACGGCTCCCTGGCACCGCTGAAAACCCTGGGTGAGGCCATTGCCGATCTCTCCCGTGGCAATGGCGATCTGACCCGCCGCATCAAGATCGAGCGGGACGACGAGGTGGGAACTGTAGCCAAACACGTCAACACCTTCATCGATCGGATCCACACCATGGTGCAGGATATCTCCAACTCCTCCACCCAGCTCAACCAGCAGGCCAAGTCCTCCCACAACATGGCCGAGAAATCGAGTCAGGGGCTGGCGCGCCAGCAGAACGAGATCTCCCAGATTGCCACCGCCGTGCACGAAATGTCCGCCACCGCAGTGGAAGTGGCCAGCAATGCCGAACAGACCGCCGAGGCGGCGCGCTCCTCCTCCAGCAGCTGCGAGCACGGCAAGCAGGTCATCGCCCGCAACCAGCGCTCCATCACGGATCTGGCAACCCAGGTCGAGCAGGCCTCCAACATCATTCAGGAACTGGAGAAGAACGCCCAGGAGATCAACACCATCCTCTCCACTATTCAGGGCATCGCCGAGCAGACCAATCTGCTGGCTCTGAACGCCGCCATCGAGGCTGCCCGTGCCGGTGAGCAGGGTCGTGGTTTCGCTGTGGTAGCCGACGAGGTGCGGGTGCTGTCACAACGCACCCACAGCTCCACCGTCGAGATCCGCAACATGATCGAAACCCTGCAACGCAACACCCAGGGCGCGGTCAGCACCATGCACGAGGGCCAGCTGCTGGCGCAAAACAGCGTAGATGATGCCAACAACGCCACCCAGGCGCTCGAGCAGATCACCCTCTCGATCAACCAGATCTCCGACATGGCAACCCAGATCTCCAGCGCTGCCGAAGAGCAGCGGGCCGTGACCGACGAGGTCAGTCGCAACATTCAGGCGGTGAAAGATGTCTCTGACGAACTGGCGGTAGACGCCGACAGCTCGCGTCATCTCTCGGAACAACTGAAAAATATTTCGGGTGAACTGAACAATCAGGTGGGTATGTTCCGCATCTGAATGCGCTAAAAAGGGGGCCACACCGGCCCCCTTGCATTTCATAATAGCCCTTATTTTTCAGTGATTAATCCAATACCAGCCAGATTTACCTCTCCCCCTTCCCTTCCCGATTCCCGGGACGGTACCACACCCGGTCACCTCGCCACACACCCACAACATAAATTAGATTTACTAATCCAAAACTGTGACTGGTAATAATTCTCAATAAACATTTTTAATAAAAAACTTAAAAACTTTTTTGCGGATACCCAAAAAGAGAGGTAATTCTCATTTTGTTGAAAGAAAACTACGTACAATCCGGTAGTTAAAGTTTTCGCGGCTGTGTGTTCGATTGCTCAGTAACACTGAAAACCGGCGATAATTGCAACATTTTCATCCAGGGAACAGGGTGTTTGATAGAAAAATCACTAGTAAAAATGGAATAAAACCAAGCTGTTTGACTTGTATCAAACTTGAATTTTTTTCATAGAGCAAAATCGTGCCCAGCAAATCTATCCCTAAGGAGGCAGATGTGGATATTATCAAGACCGATGTTGCCATCATCGGTGCCGGTGGTGGTGGCCTGCGTGCCGCAATCGCCATTGCTGAAGCCCACCCGGAACTGGAGATCGCGCTGATCTCCAAGGTTTATCCGATGCGCAGCCATACCGTTGCTGCCGAAGGTGGTGCCGCCGGCGTCGTCCGTGATGATGACTCCCTGGAAAACCATTTCAACGATACCGTCTCTGGCGGTGACTGGCTGTGTGAACAGGACGTGGTGGAATACTTCGTCGAAAACGCCACCAACGAAATGATCCAGCTGGAACACTGGGGCTGCCCCTGGAGCCGCAAGCCGGATGGCAAGGCCAACGTCCGTCGTTTCGGCGGGATGAAGATCCCGCGCACCTGGTTTGCCGCTGACAAATCCGGTTTCCACATTCTGCACACCCTGTTCCAGACCTCCATCAAGTACCCGAGCATCAAGCGTTTCGACGAGCATTTTTGCCTTGATCTGATCGTGGAAGATGGCCGCGTCCAGGGCGTGCTGACCTTCGATATCCAGAACGGCATCACCCGTTTCATCCAGGCCAAGTCCGTGGTACTGGCTACCGGCGGTGCCGGTCGTGTTTACCGCTACAACACCAACGGCGGCATCGTCACCGGTGACGGCATGGCACTGGCCTATCGTCACGGCGTACCGCTGCGCGACATGGAGTTCGTCCAGTATCACCCGACCGGTCTGCCTGGCACCGGCATCCTGATGACCGAAGGTTGTCGTGGTGAAGGCGGCATCCTGCTGAACAAGGATGGCTACCGCTACCTGCAAGACTACGGCCTGGGCCCGGAAACTCCGGTCGGCCAGCCGAAGAACAAGCACATGGAGCTGGGTCCCCGTGACCGTCTCTCCCAGGCATTCTGGCAAGAGCAGCAAAAAGGCCGCGTGATCCAGGGCCCGATGGGCGACGTGGTTCACCTCGACCTGCGCCACCTCGGCGAGAAGTACCTGAAAGAGCGTCTGCCCTTCATCTGCGAACTGGCCAAGGCCTACGTGGGTGTGGATCCGGTCAAGGAACCGATCCCGGTACGTCCGACCGCCCACTACACCATGGGTGGTATCGAAACTGACGGCAAGTGCGCCACCCGTCTGGCCGGCCTCTACGCCGCCGGTGAGTGTGCCTCCGTCGGTCTGCACGGTGCCAACCGTCTGGGTTCCAACTCCCTGTCCGAGATCGTGGTATTCGGTAAAGTGGCCGGTGAACAGGCTGCCGAATTTGCCGCTACCCAGCCGCACGGCAACACCCAGGCACTGGTCGCCAAGGCCGAGGTGCTCATCAAGCAGCACCTCTCCCTGCTCGATATCGACGGCACCGAAAACCCGGCCGATATCCGCAACGAGCTGGGCATGTCCATGGAAGCCGGTGTCGGTATCTACCGTACCGAAGAGCTGATGCAGGGCACCATCGACAAGATCAACGAGCTGAAAGCCCGTTACAAGAAGATCAAGATCAACGACAAGTCCTCTGTCTTCAACACCGACCTGCTGTACGCCATCGAACTGGGCTACATGCTGGACGTGGCCGAAGCCATGGCGCACTCCGCCATCAACCGTAAAGAGTCCCGTGGTTCCCACCAGCGTCTGGACGGTTATGAGGAGCGTGATGACGTGAACTTCCTCAAGCACACTCTCTCCTTCTACAACGATGAAGGGGCCCCGACCATCGATTACTCCGATGTGAAGATCACTAAATCCCAACCGGCGAAACGCGTGTACGGTTCCGAGGGTGAGAAACAAGACGAGGCTAAGAAGAATGGCTGAGATGATCGAAATTGAAATCCTGCGCTACCGTCCCGAGCAGGATAACGAGCCCTGGATGCAGACCTTCCAGGTGCCTTACCTCAAAGAGATGTCCCTGCTGGATGCCCTGCAGTACATCAAGGATCACCTGGACTCGACCCTGAGCTTCCGCTGGTCCTGCCGGATGGCGATCTGCGGCTCCTGCGGCATGATGGTCAACGGCGTGCCCAAGCTGGGTTGCAAGACCTTCCTGCGCGACTACCTGCCGGGCAAGATGACTATCGAGCCGCTCAACAACTTCCCGATCGAGCGCGATCTGGTGGTCGACATGTCCGACTTCATCGAGAAGCTGGAGAGCATCAAGCCCTACATCATCCCGAGCGAGCCGCGCAGCCTGTGCGATGGCGAGTACACCCAGACTCCGGCTGACATGGCGAAGTATCACCAGTTCTCCATGTGCATCAACTGCGGTCTGTGCTACGCAGCCTGCCCGCAATATGGCATCAACAAGAAGTTCACCGGTCCGGCGGCACTGGCTCTGGCCTATCGCTACAACGCCGACAACCGCGACAGCGCGTCCAAAGAACGGATGAAGATCCTGAGCCAGGACGAAGGTGTCTGGGGTTGTACCTTCGTGGGCTACTGCTCCGAAGTGTGCCCGAAAGGCGTGGATCCGGCCGCTGCCATCCAGCTTGGCAAGGTCGAGAGCGCCAAGGACTACATGATCGCCATGTTCAAGCCAGATTGAGATCAGGAATGAGACCATGAACAACACCCAAAGCAAACGTAAGCCTTACGTCCGCGAAATGAAGAAAGACTGGTGGCTGAAGAATGCCTTCTACACCGGTTACATGATCCGCGAGGGTACCAGTATCTTCGTCTCCATCTATGCCGTCGTGCTGATGTGGGGTCTGATGCGTCTGGTACAGGGTCAGGAAGCGTTCAACGGCTGGCTGGAATCCCTGCAAAGCCCGATCGCCATCCTGTTCCATGTGATTGCCCTGGCGGCCTGCCTGTTCCATGCCAAGACCTGGTTTGCCCTGGCGCCGAAAGCCATGCGCATCTTCCGGGGTGAAGACCTGGTGCCGGAGAAACCGATCGTTCTGGCCCAGTATGTGGCGCTGGCGGTGGTATCCCTGCTTGTCCTGATCATCGTGGCTTGAGGAGAAAACAATGAGACGTTCTGACGAACCAATTTACTGGGGTCTGTTTGGTGCAGGCGGCATGGTCGTCGCCATGCTGCTGCCGGTCATTGTCCTCATTACCGGTCTGCTGGTGCCCATGGGCATCATGGACGTGGAGACCATGAGCTACGATCGCGTGCACGCCTTCGCCAGCTCCTGGTGGGGTGCCTGCATCCTGCTGGTGATCATAGCCCTGCCCATCTGGCACGGCATGCACCGTATCTACCATGGTCTGCATGACCTGGGGATCCACACCACCAAGCTGCACCACTATGTGTTCTATGGCTTCGCCTTCCTGGTGTCCGCCATCACCATCGGTCTGCTGATGGTACTGGTATTCCAGTAATCACCACCGACTTGCATGACCAAACCGGGCCTCGCGCCCGGTTTTTTATTTCCCGCCATCCGGCGCCCCTGTCATACCACCCGCATAACACTGCCATTCAAAAATCCATGTAAAAACCGGATTTTTATCCATCAAAGCAACGATCACCATCACATAAAACCACAACAAACACCAAAGACAGTGCGCCAGTTTGACCGCCATCAATTTACTGATAATTGCATCATTCATACTGCGAGCGATTAAATATTTATTCAGATGGAGCTAAATCATGACTGACAAATCACGCTCGGTAACGATAGGCAGTTACCTGGCACTGGCGTTCGCCATCGTCTTCTTTTCGGGACTGTTGCAGTCCAACCAGTGGTACGGAGTGTTCGACTTCACCACGCTGAACGGTTCGTTCGGCACCATGGTACAGAGCGTCAGCGAGAACGGCGACGGCCTCAAGACCGCCATGACCGACATGCGCGGCAAGGGGGGCAATGGCGCCCGCGACGGCTTCCTGTTTGCCCTGACCCTGATCCCCACCGTGATGTTCGCCCTCGGCATGATCAATGTGCTGGAACACTACGGCGCCCTGGATGCCGCCCGCAAGCTGCTGACCCCGCTGCTGCGCCCGTTGATGGGGATCCCGGGCAACACGGGTCTGGCGCTGATCGCTTCCCTGCAGAGTACCGATGCCGGCGCCGCCATGACCCGCCAGCTCAAGGATGAAGGGCTCATCAGCAAGCGCGAGACCGATGTCTTCACCATGTTCCAGTTCTCTGCCGGTGCCACCATAGTCAACTTCTTCTCCTCCGGCGCCGTGCTGTTCACCCTGACCCTGGCCGATGGCAGCCCCGCAGTCAGCTCCTCCATCGGTCTCGCCGTGGTGGTAATGTTTGCCTTCAAATTTGTCGGTGCCAACCTGTTTCGGGTCTACCTCAACCTGACCGAAGGCAAAAACAGCGACAACACCCAGCACGCCACGACCCCCAGCACCCAGGAGCAAGCCAAATGAGCCAGGCCAACGTCAAGAAACCCATCGTCACCGATATCTTCGTCGAAGGGGCCAAGAAGGGATGGGTCATCGCCACCACCTCCACCGTGCCCAACGTGCTGATGGCCTTCGTCATCATCAAGGCGCTGCAGATCACCGGTGCCCTGGACGCCATGGGGGCCATCTTCTCCCCCATCATGGCGGTGTTCGGTCTGCCCGGTGAGGCAGCTGCCGTGCTGATCGGCGCCTGGATGTCCATGGGCGGCGCGGTCGGCGTGGTTATCACCCTGTTCGATCAGGGGATCCTCAACGGTACCCACATCGCCATTCTGGCCCCCGCCATCTACCTGATGGGCTCCCAGGTGCAATACATGGGCCGCATCCTCGGCTGCATCGGCACCGAAGGGCGCTACATCCCCATCATGGTCGCCATCTCAGTGCTCAACGCCTTCGGCGCCATGCTGGTGATGAACATCCTTCTCTGACCCTTTTCGTACAACCACACAAGTGGAGCAACCGATGACTTTTTCTCTGGATGAATACCTGGCCGAATTGGCCCCTCTCATCAACCTGGATTGCGGCTCATTGCACCAGCCTGGCATAACCGCAGTGGCTGATCTGATGGCCGCCAAATACGAGGTCATGGGTGGCTGGCACATCAAGCGGGTCGACTGCGGGGTAGCCGGGGTGGGACTGGAAATTCGCAACCAGCCTGATGCCGAGCAGATCGATGTGATGTTGATTGGCCATATGGACACCGTCTTCCCCCTCGGCACCGCCGCCGCCCGCCCGATGAGCGTCGATGGCGAGCGGGCCTACGGTCCCGGCGTCTCCGACATGAAATCCGGCCTGCTCAACATCGTCCATGCCCTGCGCGCCCTGCCCCGCGAGGTGCGCGACAGCCTGAGCATCTGCGTCTGCATGAACCCGGATGAAGAGATTGGCTCCCTGCACTCCAGCGACTGGCTGGCCTCGGTGGCCAAACAGGCCCGTCAAGTGCTGGTGGCCGAAGCAGCCCGTGCCGACGGCTCCCTGGTCAAGGCGCGCAAGGGGATGGCTCGCTATCGCATCGATTTCACCGGCAAGGCAGCTCACGCAGGCAACGAGCCGCAGAAGGGGCGCAGCGCCATCACCGAGCTGGGTCACTGGATCCTGGCCATCAATGCCCTTACCAACTTCGAGAGCGGCACCACCCTCAACATCGGCATCGTCGAGGGGGGCAATGGCGCCAACATAGTGCCGGCCCACGCCAGCGCCGTGGTGGACGTGCGCTTCTGGGACAACCAGGAGTACAGCCAGGTCAACGACCGGCTGCTGACCCTGGCCGAGCGCCCTCATCTGGAAGGGGTCACCATCAAGCTGACTCGCGAGGCCCACAAGCCGGCCATGGTGCCGTCAGAAGGAACCAAGGCCCTGATGGCCATCGTGGAGGAGTGTGGTCAAGAGCTGGGTCTGCCCATCCGCTGGCAAGAGGTCGGTGGCGGCTCGGATGCCAACCTGACCGCCGCCCTCGGCATTCCGACCCTGGATGGTCTGGGCCCTATCGGCGCCGGTTTCCACAGTGACGAGGAGTATCTGGATCTGGCGAGCATTGCTCCGCGCATCGAGCTGCTGGTGAAGGTACTGACCCGCCTGGCCGCGTGATATCCCCATCCATGACCAAGGCCAGCCGGTTTGCACCGGCTGGCCTTTTTTATATCCGGCGACGCCGTCACTCCAGCGGCGGCAGAAACTTCGCCATCACCTCGCGGGTATGCCCCTCCTCCTCAAAGGCCACCAGCGTCTGATCCAGCTGAGTAATGAGCTCCCGGGCCCGTGGCGATCCCTTGCTCACTATCAGATAGAACCCCTTGCGATTGGGTAGGCGCAGATGGGTCAAGCCGGGCTCGCTCTGGTAGATGCCAAGGCTGAGGCCGCTTAGCAGCGGCTCGACCGAATTTGGCAGAAAATCGCAGCGCCCCCGCGCCAGCAGGTCGAGTGCCTGCTGCAACCGCTTGACCCGCCGCAGCTTCTTGTTGATGCCATAGGGGGCATAGTTGTAGCCGAGCAGTCCGCACATCCGGCCGCGGCTGGCCACCTCCAGATCCGGTGCCTCGGGGAAGCGGCGCTTGAGATAAAAGAGGCCGAGACGGGTGTGATAGAGGGGAACACTGTAGTAAACATGGGCCGCCAGCTCCGGCTTGTAGCTGGCATCCCAGGTCAGCTCGCACAGGCCGTTTTGGTCATAGTCGACCAGTTCCTGCTTGACCCTGGCCCATGGCAGGTAGCGGATCTGGTGAGACAGGCCATTCTGGCGCAGGGCATCGAGCACCAGGGTCGCCGCCGCCCCGGTCAGCCGTTCGGGTTCCGGCACGCCGTTGTGGCGCACCCAATACGTGTAGGGAGGCCATTCACTGCCATTGCCGAGGCAGATCCGCACCGGCGCGTCACTCTCCTGTGCCGAGGCGACCGGCATCAGCATGGCAAGGATCACGCCCGACAGCAGCCAGAATCCCTTCATCCCTCTTCTCCCATGTGCCAATCCCCTGAGTGCAGAGCGTCTTTCCCTCTGCGCTCCCCTCACAGCCCCTGCTCCGGGCGCCATAGCGCCAACAGGGGGGGCGGAATATCGCCATAGGCCAGCGTCGGCGTCTGGTGCCACTGCGCCAGCTTTTGCAGCGCATTTGCCAACTCCCTTGCCAGGGTGCGAGTCACCCTGACCCCGGCCTCCAGATAGAGGTTCTTTATCTCGAAGATCCCCTGCTGGCGATGGGCCTTGGCATCCATCCTGCCCACCAGTTTGCCGCGATGCAGCAGCGGCAGCACGAAGTAGCCGTACTGGCGCTTGTGCGCCGGGGTATAGCACTCGATGCGGTAGTCGAACCCGAACAGCTCGCGGGCCCGCCTGCGATCCCACACCAGAGGATCAAAGGGCGACAAGGCCGTGGTATGGGTCGCCCTGAGGTTGCCCGCCTGCGCCTTGGCCAGCTCGTCAGCCAGCGAGGCGTGGACGAAGGCGCCGTGTTGCCATCCCTCCACCCGCACCGGCAACAGCTCTCCTTCGTCGGCCAGTTGATGGAGCAGGGCATCATATTTGCCGCGCCGCAGCCGATAGTAATCGGCCACCCAGCCGGCCTTGACCAGCCCCAGCGCCCGGCAACTGGCACGCACCATCTCTCGCTGCGCCGTCTCAGGGCTCGGCAGATCCCGCTCGTCGCACCAGCCGGGCATGACCCGCTCTGCCAAATCATAGACCCGCTGGAAGTTGCGCCGCTCGCGCACCATCAGGCGCCCCGCGGTGAAGAGCACCTCGAGATGGCGCTTCTCCGGCTTCCAGTCCCACCAGCCGTTGCCCTTCTCTCCCTGGCGGGCAAAGTCGGCTGCTCGCACCGGCCCCTGCTGGCGGATCTGCTCGAGTAGCCGGTCAATGTCCTGCTGATGAGTAGCGAGCCAGTGGGCAGAAAACTTCCAGCCCATGGCGGCAGGATCCAGCATGCGATGACGCAGCAGCCGGTAATCCTCGCGGGGAATGAAGCAGGCCTCATGAGCCCAGTATTCGAAAATGTCGCCGTCTGCCAGCAGTTGCTCGAGCCAGCCGGGTTCGTACTGTCCGAGCCGGCTGAACAGCACCAGATAGGGGCTGCGAGCCACCACCGAGATGGTGTCTATCTGCAACAACGCCATGCGGCGGATGGTGGCCAGCAGATCCGCCGGGCGCGCCTTGCTGCGGCGCGGGGCGAGCAGGCCCTGGGCTGCCAGTTGCAGATGACGGGCATCCTGCAACGACAGATGGGGAATGGACATGGATCACCGCTCCTTGGTATCAGATCATCAGCATGCCCAACTCATCGCCAAATGAAAATGGCGGGGTCAGGGTTTGGTGAACAGGGCCACATCGGCGTGGGGAAACTCGACCTCTGCCTGCCAGCTGGCCGCCAGGGTGCGAAACGACGCCTTGGCGAAGAAGACGATGTGGGTCGGATCGTGGCGATAGCGCCAGGTTTTGAAGCGCTCGTCACCGAGCACTCGCTGGGTCTGCAACACCAGAATGCCGCCTGGCTTGAGGCAGCGCCACAGCAGATCCAGTGCAACCCGTGGCTCGGCGATGTGTTCGATCACTTCTGTGCTGGTGATAAAGTCATACTGTCTCGTCAACAACTCGGGCTCATCGGCATAGAACTTGTCGTAGCCCGCCATCTCAAAGCCCGCTTCCCGGCCCATGGCGATGAGCGCAGGCCCCGGGCCACAACCAAAATCGAGGCCGCTGGCAGGCGCTGGCACCCGGGCCAGCACCTCGCCAAAGGGCCGCATCAAAAAGGCACGATAACGGGGATCATCCACCCGGTTGTCATGGCCGTCATAGACCGCCTTCTCCCCCTCGGCATCCAGATGATCCGCCGCATCCAGCCAGACCAGCTCGCACCGCTCGCAGCGGTAATAACGCTTGCCCGCCACCGGCAGGGGGTAGGCCTGATGGCTGGCACACAGGGGGCAGCAGGGGGTGGATGACATGACGATACCTCTGGCAAGTGACAGCCGGGCAGATTGCCTGCCCGCCCCGCCGCTGGCAACTGTTTTATCGCCGCCAGGCCACTGCATATCGAGACCAGCAGCCCTTGCCAGCCGTCATGACCGCCATCCGGTCATGGCAACTTTTTGCTCCCCTTAAGGCTTTCTTAAGTTTGCCCTTTTAGGCTCAACTCATCGCAAGAGAAGGAGCATTCCATGACCACAGAGATCCAGGCACCCTACCGCTTGATGCTGGCCGACTCCCCGCAGCAGGTCATGGCGTTGCAGGCCTATATCCAGGCGGCCTACACCCAGGAATTCAACGCCCGCATTCCCCATTTCCTGCCCTGCCTGCTTGGGCTCTACCGTGCCGACGGCGTGCTGGTCGGCGCCTGTGGTCTCAACCTGGCCAGCGCGGGGGCGCTCTATCTGGAGCAATATCTGGAGCACCCCGTAGAGGCGGCCATCGAGACCCGCCTCGGGGTACGCCCGGAGCGCCAGCGCATCATAGAGGTGGGCAATCTGGCCTGCAGCGAGCCGGGCAATGCCCGCCTGATGTTTGCCGCGCTCTGTCGCCTGCTGTGCGACAACGCCCTCGACTACGTGGTGTTCACCGGCACCGCCAAGCTGCGCAACAGCTTTCATCGCCTGCGCCTCGATCCGGTGGAGCTGGCTCCCGCCCAGGCGCATCAGGTGGGAGAAGATGCCGCCGCCTGGGGAGAATACTACCGCTGCCAGCCCAGAGTGATGGTGGGTGACCTCAATCAGGGGCGCGAGGTGCTCGCCCAGAGCAGCCTGCTGCTCAACCTGCTGGCCCCCATGCCCGCCCTGTTCGACGACTCCCGAGAGGCCTGCCGTATGGCTCGTGATAAAAGGTGCGCCCAATGACGCTGTTTGATGCCATCGCCAGCACGGCGAAGCAGAACCCGACACAGCCGGCCCTGATGGATAGCCGGCAGCAGCTGGATTACCGCCAGCTGTGGCAGCAGATCCTGCGCCTGGCCAACGAGTTGCAACAGGCGCAGATCCGGCGCCTGGCCCTACAACTGGACAACGGCCTGCCTTGGGCGCTGATCGATCTGGCCTGCACCCGGGCGGGAATCGTGGTGATCCCCGTCCCCCACTTCTTCAGCCAGGCCCAGCAGGCGTGGTTGCTCGAGAGCAGCGGCGCCGATGCCCTGGTGGGCCCGGCCCATCCTGACTGGCACCCGGCCGCCCCCCTGGCGCTGACGGTGAGCTCCCTCGCCGACGGTACGCCCGGCGAGCTGACCATCCCCCTGTGGCGGCATGTCCCGCTCAACCCGCCGGCCCTGCCCGCAGGCACCGCCAAGATCACCTACACCTCGGGCACCACGGGGCAACCCAAGGGGGTTTGCCTCTCCCTGGCCCGGATGATGGCGGTCTGCCAGTCACTGGCAGAACGGGTCGCCCCGGCCCGGGTGGAGCAGCATCTCACCCTGTTGCCACTGGCGACCCTGCTCGAAAACCTGACCGGCCTCTACGTGCCCCTGCTGACCGGTGCCTGCAGCCGCATCCCGTCACTCGGGGAGATCGGCTTCTCCGGCTCCAGTGCCCTCAACCCAGCCATGCTGGCCCAGGCGCTGCTGCGCTGGCCCAGCCACAGCCTGGTGCTGGTGCCCGAGCTGCTGCGCCTGCTGCTGGTGCTGGCCGGCAACAACCCGGCGCTGCTGCGCCAGTTGCAGGGGCTGCGTTTCATCGCCGTCGGGGGTGGCAAGGTGGCCCCCGAGCTGATCGCTCGCGCCCGCGCCGCCGGCCTGCCAGTCTATGAAGGGTATGGCCTCTCCGAATGCTGCTCCGTGGTGGCGCTCAACAACCCGCAGGCGGACAGGCCCGGCAGCGTCGGTCGCCCCCTGCCTCACTGCCGGGTCACCATCGCCGGAGATGGCGAGATCCTGGTGAGCGGCAACGCCATGCTGGGCTATCTCGGCCATGGGGATGCCGCCCACGATGAGGCCGCCACCATCGCCACCGGCGATCTCGGCTACCTGGATGAGGATGGTTACCTGCACATCACCGGGCGCAAGAAGAGTGTCCAGATCACCGCCTTTGGTCGCAACTTCTCCCCCGAGTGGGTAGAGGCCGAGGCCCAGCTCTGCCCCGCCATCGCCCGCATCGTGGTCTTTGGCGACGGCCAGCCGGCCAACGTGGCGCTGATCCAGCCCCTGCCCGGCAGCGAAGCGGATCTGCCTCGCCAGATCGCGCAGCTGAACAGCCGGCTGCCCGACTACGCCCGCCTGCACCACTGGTTGCCGGTGGCGCTGGATCAGTCCCCCGGGCTGCTGACCGCCAACGGTCGGCCCCGTCGCAACGAGATTTATCAACACTTTTCCCGGCAGATCAGCCAGTGCCTCAGCGAAGGCCTCACAGGAGAATCAGCATGAGCTTCTACCAGACCCTGCAACAAGCCACTTCCCAGGAGCGCGAGCACCTGTTCAATGCGCCCATCATCGAGGCTTGCCGCCGTGGCGACATCCAGCGCGAGACCTACCTCGCCTTCCTGACCGAAGCCTATTACCACGTGCGCCACACGGTTCCCCTGCTGATGGCAACCGGTGGCAAGCTGGGTCAGGAGTACGAGTGGGTGCGCGCGGCCATCAAGGAGTACATAGAGGAGGAGTACGGCCATCAGGAGTGGATCTTAAGCGACATCCGCGCCTGCGGCGGGGATGCCGAGGCGGTGCGCCACGGCCAGCCCGGTCTGCCCATCGAGCTGATGGTGGCCTTCCTCTACGACCAGATCCAGCGGGGCAATCCCATGGGTTTCTTCGGCATGGTGCAGGTGCTGGAAGGAACCAGCGTCGCCATCGCCCTGACGGTGGCGGATCAGATCAAGAGCGGGCTCGGGCTACCTCCCCAGGCGATGAGCTACCTGAGCTCCCATGGTGCCCTGGATCAGGAGCATCTCAAGTTCTTCGAATCCCTGATGAACCGGGTGGAGAACCCTGCCGATCAGGCCGCCATCATCCATGCCGCCCGCGTGGTCTACCGCCTCTATGGCGAGATGCTCTACAACCTGACCGCCCGGGCGTGAACGCCCACAGTGAAGGAAGCACATACCATGCAACTTGAAGGGAAACGCGTACTGCTCACCGGAGCCAGCGGCGGCATAGGGGAAGAGCTGGCGCAGGAGCTGGCGGCCCAGGGGGCCCATCTGCTGTTAAACGGACGACGAGGTCCGGCACTGGAGCGGCTGCGAAAGTCCCTGCCCCATCCGGAGCGCCACCAGGTGCTGATCGCCGATCTGGGATCGTCCCAGGAGCGGGCCAGGTTGCTGCAGCATCCCCTGCTGGAAGAGGGGATCGACGTGCTGATCAACAACGCAGGCTGCAACCAGTTTGCCTGGCTCGAGGATCAGAGCAGCGAACAGGTGGAGCGGCAGCTGCGGCTCAACATCGAGGCCCCCATCCAGCTGACCCGGACCCTGCTCCCGCAGATGCGCAAACCCGGCATCATCATGAACGTGGGGTCGAGTTTTGGCAGCATCGGCTACCCCGGCTACAGCGTCTACTGCGCCAGCAAGTTCGCCCTGCGTGGTTTTAGCGAGGCGTTGGGACGGGAGCTGGAGGGAAGCGGCATCAAGGTGCTCCACTTTGCCCCCCGCGCCACCCGCACCCGTCTCAACTCGGAGGCCGCCTTTGATCTGAATGCCGAGCTCGGCACCCACACCGACAGCCCCCAGGAGGTGGCCGAAGAGGCGGTTATCGCCCTGTGCAACGAGACTCGCCGCCGCTGGCTCGGCTGGCCGGAGCAGCTGTTCGTGCGTCTCAACGCCTTGCTGCCCGGCATCGTCGACAAGGCACTGGCCAAGCAGCTGCCCATCATCAAACGCTATGCCCGGCATCTGCCGCACGAGGCGCTGCCCCATTCCATCCCGACCAAGAAGGAGTCCTGATATGACCCGGATTGCTTGCAAATACGGCGTCCTCGCCATCCTGCTGGGGGCCGCCGGCGCCCAGGCGGCAGACGATGCCCTGATCCCCATCCAGCAGCAATGGGCCGTCTGCCAGTACCAGCAGGTCGACAAGGCCAAGGAGCGCTGCCTGGAGACCCTGAGCGGCCAGGCCGAACAGGCCAGTGCCAAGGAGCCCTTTCGCACCGATCTGCTGATCTGGTCGGCCATCGTCAAGAGCACCTGGGCCGGCGCCAAGGGCGGCCTGGGGGCGCTCGGGCTGGTGAAAGAGGCCAAGGCCAAGCTGGAGCTGGCCCTCAAGCAGGATCCCAAGGCCCTCGACGGCTCGGCTTACACCAGCCTGGGCTCCCTCTACTATCAGGTGCCCGGCTGGCCGGTCGGCTTTGGCGATGACGAAAAAGCGGAGCAGCTGCTCAAGCAGGCGATCGCCATCAACCCCGCCGGCATCGACCCCAACTTCTTCTATGGCGACTTCCTGCTCGATCAGGGGCGCAAGGCAGAAGCAAAAACCTATCTGGACAAGGCGCTGGCCGCCCCAGCCCGCCCGGGGCGCGAGCTGGCCGACGAGGGGCGCCGCAGCGAAATTCGCGAACGCCTCGCCAAGCTGTAAAAAGCCAGCCTGATCAGACAGCTATTTAAACTCTGCCCACCAGCTTGCATACTGGTGGGCAGGGTCGTTTATGTCGTAAAGCCGGGTAACCGGCTTGTTCCCTGACGTGATGGAGAGAGAGATGCGGATCCTGCTGGTAGAAGATGACGTGATGCTGGGCGATGGCATGCAGGATGCCCTGCGCCACAGCGGATACACGGTGGACTGGTTGCAACAGGGGTTGCCCGCCCTGGCGGCCCTCAAGAGCGACGAATTTGCCGCCCTCATCCTCGACCTCAACCTGCCGGACATCGACGGCCTCAGTCTGCTGCGCAAGCTGCGCCGGGAGGGGCACCAGCTGCCGGTGCTGATCCTCACCGCCCGCGATGCCCTCGACGATCGGGTGATCGGGCTGGATGCGGGCTCTGACGACTACATGGTCAAGCCCTTCGCCCTGCAGGAGCTCAACGCCCGTCTGCGCGCTCTGGTGCGCCGCAGCAAGGGGCAGGCCCAGGCGATGGTGGAGTATGGCGACATCCTCATCTATCCCGAATCCCAGCAGGTCACCTATCAGGGGGAAGCGGTCAAGCTCACTCCCCACGAGTACAAGCTGCTGCTGGAGCTGCTCAGCCAAAGCGGCCGGGTGCTGAGCAAGGAGCAGTTGCAGCAGAGCCTCTATGGCTGGGATGAAGGGGCCGAGAGCAACGCGGTGGAGGTTCACATCCACCACCTGCGCAAGAAGTTCTACAGCGACCTTATCCGCAACATCCGCGGGGTCGGCTACATCATTCCCCAGCTCGATCAGGCAGGACGGACCCAGGCACGATGAGACGCTCGAGCTCCATTCGCCGCTTTCTGCTCACCGGCATCCTGACCCTGGTGAGCGTGAGCCTCACCATCAGCACCTTCATCGGCTACATGGAGGCAAGCCACGAGATGGAGGAGCTGTTCGACGCTCGTCTTGCCCAGTCGGCCCGCATCACCAACAAGCTGCTGGCCCGCTACATGGCACAGGAGGGGCCGCTCCCCCTGGATGGCACTATCTATCAGGAGTGGGAGCAGCAAAATCCCGATGACTGGCAGAAAGACAAGAGCCTCAATATCACCGGCGAGGACAGGGAGATCACCCCCTATGGTCACGAGTTCGAACGCAACCTCTACTTTCAGCTGCTGAACGAGCAGGGAAATCTGCTGCTGAGCTCACCGAGCGCCCCGCGCCAGCCGCTGGTCACCCTGACTCGCGGCTTCGATACGGTGGAAAAGGATCACCACCATTGGCGCACCTTCACCCTCTACAACGAGGAGGAGCGAACCTGGCTGGTGGTGGCGGAGCGGGATGACGAGCGCAGCGAGCTGGCCAGCAAGATGGCGACCCTCGCCATGCTGCCGCTGCTCATCACCCTGCCCTTCCTGCTGGGGTTGCTGTGGTGGCTGATCACCCATGGCCTGGCCCCCCTGCGTCAACTGGCCCAGGCCATCAGCGAGCGCCACCCCGCCAACCTGACCCCCCTCAACCTCAAGGCGGACGCCCAGGAGCTGACGCCGCTGGTCAACGAGATAAACCGCCTGATGCAGGCGCTGGCCGAAACCCTGGAGCGGGAGAAACAGTTCACCAACGAAGCGGCCCACGAGCTGCGCACCCCGCTGGCGGTGCTCAGGATCCACAGCGAAAACGCCCTGGCGGCGGACGATGAGGAGAGCCGCCGCCAGTCGCTGCACAAGATGCTGCAGGCCCTGGATCGCAGCGATCGCCTGATCCGCCAACTGCTGACCCAGGCGCGCATCGACAACCAGCAGGAGGTCGTGCTGGTCGAACTGGAGATCGGCCACCTGCTGCAAGGTACCCTGGCAACCCTGGCCCCCATCGCCCTGCAAAAGGATCAGCAATTGTCGCTCGAGAGCGATACGCCACTGCGGGTAATGGGACAGGCCACCCTGCTTGAGCTGCTGTTTGGCAACCTCATCGACAATGCCCTGCGCTACACCCAGCCAGGTGGCGAGATCCGGGTGCAGGTGCGGCGGGAGGGAAGCCGGGTAAGAGTGGATGTGAGCGACAACGGGCCCGGCATCCCGGACCACGCCCTGTCACGACTGTGCGAGCGCTTCTATCGGGTCAATCCCCAGCAGGGGGACGGGGTCGGCCTTGGCATGGCCATCGTCTCGCGCATCGCCCAGCTGCATGGTGCCGATCTCGATGTACACAACCTGCCGGACAGGGGTCTGGAAGTGAGTCTCTGGCTGCCGCTGTCGGCCAGCGCCAAATAAATTACTCGGTAGATAAACAGAGGGGCCGCTTGCTGCGGCCCCTCTGTTTGGCTGTACATCTGTTTGGCTGCACATCGGCAGCGCAGATTTAGCGACAATCCGGCTGGCGGGTGAAGGTGCGACCTGCATCCACCGGCCCCATCTCTTCCAGCATTCGGCGCCCCAGCAGCACCGGATAGATCATCTTGCTGCGATCCCGCAGGGTAAACCAACCCTCATAGACCCGGTTCCCCACACAGACGGACATGGTCACGACCGGCCGCTTCTGTTTCTCCTTGCCCCCGGCGCCGCGCACCGTCACGTGACGTTCCACCGGCCGTTCAAACTGCCGGGATACCTGTTTGCCGCTGTCGGCATCGGTCACCCGCAGCCAGAAGCGCACCCAGGTTTTGCCATCGCGCTTGAATTGCTCCAGATCCTGGGCATCCATCGAAGAGGTGCGCGCCCCCGTATCCAGCTTCATCTTGACCGCCACGCCGGTGGGGAGGATCAGCCCCTTCTCCACCCAGCCATACCCTTCCTGCGGCGCCGCCAGTGCGCTGCCGCAAAGGGCCAATATCAGTGCCGTGCCTGCTATCCACTTGCTCATACCACAACCTCAGCCGTCTCATCTTCACAAGGTGAGGCCCAGACTTATCACACTGTCTTGCGAGGGAACATCGCTTTGTGCCGGGCGGTAGCCCAGAAGGGCGGAGGGGGATGACGAGGCGACAACCAATGTCTGGCGACGGGAAATGGCGGGGGAAGAGAAACGCCGGGTTAGCCTTGGATGAAACCATCGGCCAACCTCAGGTTGTGACGCCAAAGGCTACCACAACAGTTGGTGAAATATCAGTCTTGTTCCGGGGGGATTTTTGCCTACACTGTTGTAAACCGGAGGCCCTGAAAACCCCCGGTTTTTTTGTGCCTGCCGAAAATTTGCCACTGCAACAGTGACGCATCACTCAAGGCTCAATAAGGAATTTGCAATGCGTATCGAAGAAGACTTGAAGCTCGGTTTCAAGGATGTCCTGTTTCGCCCCAAGCGCTCTACTCTCAAGAGCCGTTCCCAAGTCAGCCTGACCCGTCAGTTCACCTTCAAGCACACCCGGACCCAATGGCAGGGGGTGCCCGTCATCGCCGCCAACATGGATACCGTCGGCAGCTTCGCCATGGCCCGCGCCCTGGCCGGTTTCGAGATGATGACGGCGGTGCACAAGCACTACAGCCTCGAGCAGTGGCAAACCTTCGTCGATGAGACCGACCCGGCTCTGCTGGGTCATGTGATGGTATCGACCGGCACCTCGGACGAGGACTTCGTCAAGACCCGCCAGATCCTCGCCATGTCAGAGGCGCTGCGCTTCATCTGCGTGGACGTGGCCAACGGCTACTCCCAGCACTTCGTCGAGTTCCTGCGCAAGATCCGTGAAGCCTGCCCGAACCACGTCATCCTGGCAGGCAACGTGGTGACCGGCGAGATGGTGGAGGAGCTGATCCTCTCCGGCGCCGACATCGTCAAGGTGGGCATTGGCCCGGGCTCTGTCTGCACCACCCGGGTCAAGACCGGCGTCGGCTATCCCCAGCTCTCCGCCATCATCGAATGTGCCGATGCGGCCCACGGCCTTGGCGGCCAGATCGTCGGCGACGGCGGCTGTACCTGCCCGGGGGATGTGGCGAAAGCCTTCGGCGGCGGCGCCGACTTCGTGATGCTGGGGGGCATGCTGGCGGCCCATGAGGAGTGCGGCGGCGAAATCATCGACGTGGATGGCGAGCCCTTCATGAAGTTCTACGGCATGAGCTCGTCGAGTGCCATGGACAAGCACGCCGGCGGCGTCGCCGAGTACCGTGCCTCCGAGGGCAAGACGGTGCTGCTGCCCTATCGCGGCCCGGTGGAGAATGCCGTGCGCGATATCCTGGGGGGCGTGCGCTCCACCTGCACTTATGTCGGAGCCAGCCAGCTCAAGGAGCTCACCAAGCGCACCACCTTTATCCGGGTGCGCGAGCAGGAGAACAACGTCTACGGCAAGGAGTGATCCGCCAGACCACCCGCAACCAGCTGACGGTTAGAAGCCAGTCCACCGGTGTGCTACCCTGCGCACCGGTTTTTTTGCATCTGGATCCCCGACATGACAAGCCCCCTGCCCCGGTTCGACTGGGATATCTTCTGCTGCGTAGTGGACAACTTCGGTGACATCGGCGTCACCTGGCGACTCGCCCGCCAGCTGGAGCAGGAGGGGCATGGTGCGGTGCGGCTCTGGGTGGACGATCTGGCCAGCTTCGCCCGCATCTGCCCGGGGCTCGACCCTGCGCGGGACGGCCAGTGGGTCGAGGGTATCCATATCCAGCACTGGCATAAAACCCTGCCCGCCGACACGACTCCGGCCAGGGTCGTCATCGAGGCCTTTGCCTGCGAACTGCCCGCCCCCT
The DNA here is from genome assembly GCF_041402525.1 of Aeromonas sp. S18(2024). Lineage (NCBI taxonomy): Bacteria > Pseudomonadati > Pseudomonadota > Gammaproteobacteria > Aeromonadales > Aeromonadaceae > Aeromonas > Aeromonas sp. S18(2024). Next base: position 148,064 of record NZ_JBGLQV010000007.1, read on the forward strand.
TTATCGAACGCATGGCCGAGCAGGGCCCGCCCCCCTGCTGGATCAATCTGGAATATCTCTCGGCCGAGAGTTGGGTCGAGGATTGCCACGGCCTCGCCTCCCCCCAGCGAGTGGGCAGCCGGAGCCTCGACAAATACTTCTTCTTCCCGGGCTTTAGCGCCAGAACCGGCGGCCTGCTCTGCGAGCGTGCGCTGCTGGCCGAGCGGGATCGCTGGCAACAGGATGACGCTGGCCTTGCCGCCTACTGGGCGAGCCTGGGCCTGCCGCCCAAACAAGAGAACGAGCTGCGGGTCAGCCTCTTTACCTACGAGAGCGAGGCGCTGACAAGCCTGGTCGAAAGCTGGTGCCAGAGCGCCACGCCGGTCACCTTGCTGCTGCCGCTGGGGCGCTCATTGCACGACGTGCTGCGTGGCGCAGGTTTGGAAGATGCCATCCCTACGGCCAGGGCGGGCGATCTGCTCCATTCTGGCAACCTCGCCATCAAGCTGCTGCCGATGACGGATCAGGCCGGCTACGATCGGCTGCTGTGGAGCTGCGATCTCAATCTGGTGCGCGGGGAAGACTCCTTCGTGCGCGCCCAGTGGGCCGCCCGCCCCTTCCTGTGGCACATCTACCAACAGGAGGAAGAGGCCCATCTGATCAAGCTGGCGCACTTCCTCGATCACTATCTGGCAGACTTGCCCGCCGAGTGCGGCCAGTGGCTGCGCGACGTCAATCTCGCCCTCAATCGGGGCGAGGATTGCCGCGCACTCTGGGCCCACTGGCCACGATATAGCGCCATTTGGCAGCAACATGGGCGAAGCTGGTCACAGAAGTTGCAGCACGATGGGGATCTCGTCACACGATTGGTGAAATTTCTGGAAAGCCGTATATAATCTGGCAGTTTTTATCCGTCCGTTTCACGAACAGGAATTTTTTACATGAAAACCGCACAGGAAATCCGCGCTGGTAACGTAGTCATGATCGGCAGCGAGCCGATGGTGGTCCAGAAGGCTGAATTCAACAAATCCGGCCGTAACTCCGCCGTGGTCAAAATGAAGCTGAAGGGTCTGCTGAACGGCAGCGCCACCGAGACCGTCTTCAAGGCCGATGACAAGCTGGACGTGGTTCAGCTGGAACGTAAAGAGTGCACCTACTCCTACTTCTCCGACCCCCTGTATGTCTTTATGGACACCGAGTACAACCAGTACGACGTAGAGAAAGACAACCTGGGTGACGTGCTGAACTACCTGGTAGACGGCATGGAAGACATCTGCGAAGTGACTTTCTACAACGAGAAAGCCATCTCCGTAGAACTGCCGACCACCATCGTTCGCGAAGTGGAATACACCGAGCCGGCTGCCCGTGGCGACACCTCCGGTAAAGTGACCAAGCCTGCCCGTCTGAAAGGCACTACCTACGAGCTGTCTGTGGCAGCCTTCGTAGAGATCGGTGACAAGATCGAAATCGATACCCGCACCGGTGAATTCAAGCGTCGCGTCAACTAAGTTGACCCCTTGAACAGGATGCAAAAAAGCGAGCCACCGGCTCGCTTTTTTATTGCCCCTTGCTCGCACCTTCAGAAAATGACGCCGTGGCCGCTAACCCAGATAACCGGGGGAGCACACTATGGCCAGATTATCCTTATCACTGCTGTTACTGACGATGCTGGCCAGCCATGGCGCGCAAGCCATCGAGGTCGCGCCGCCCGCCCCCGTCGATCACTGGCAGGAGAGCGACTGGCAAGGGCTGCCCGATGTCACCCGCATCGACAAGCAGACGGTGCTGTTCGCCAAGCACGACAGCGAAAACTATCTGGGGCTCGCCATCTTGCTGCCGGACTGGCAACGCAGCGGCCAGCTATGGCAACTCACCCGGGATCTTCGCCTGCTGGGCTTCGATACCCTGCTGCTGCTCCCCTCTCCAGAACAGGCCGAGCTAGACCCGGCCGCCGAGAAGAAAGCGAAAAACAGCGACGCCTTTCGCAAACAGTTTGCCGAGCGGATCAGCAAGCTGGCCGAGGCCAAGCTGCAGGATGGCGGCTTCAAGCTGATATTGGCCCAGGGCACAGGGGCTGCCTGGACCACCAACCTCATCGCCAGCGAGCAGTTGCCCGCCCCCGATGCGCTGGTACTGCTTGACGGCTTCTTCCCCGATCAACAGAGCAACCAGACCCTGGCCAAGCAGGTGGCCCAGGCCACCATCCCCACCCTGGACCTCTATCAGGAAGAGGGCGGCAGATGGCCGCAGCTCGCAGCGGCAGAGCGCCTGAGCGAGACCCGTCGCAGCCACAAGCTCAACTATCGCCCCTACGCCCTGATGGAACTGGCGGAGACGCCAACCCGCATTCAGGGCTGGCTCAACCACCTGGGCTGGCTCTGACCCAGCCCTGCCCCTGCACGCCAAAGCGCGGGCACGGTCACATCTGCCGCAGAAAGCCCCCCTTCGCGCCCCGCGACACTGGCTCTGGCTGCATCCTCTTTGGCATCATGACCGTTCGGCCCCGTTCATGGCAGGAAGGACCATGCAGCAGATTGTGTTTCTCGACAGCGATACCCTGGATGCAGGCATCACCCTGCACCATCCCGACTTCCCCCATCACTGGCAGAGCTATCCGAGTACGACGCCAGAGCAGGTGGTCGAGCGGCTCCAGGACGCCAGCATCGCCATCATCAACAAGGTGCGCATCGGGGACGGGGAGCTGGCCAAGCTGCCCCAACTCAAGCTCATCGCGCTGGCCGCCACCGGCAGCGACAACGTGGATCTGGAGGCCTGCCGCGCCGCCGGTGTCGGCGTGTGCAACATCCGCAACTACTCGGGCCCCTCGGTGCCGGAACACGCCATGGCACTGATGCTGGCCCTGTCGCGCAACCTGTTTGCCTGGCGCCAGTCGCTGCTGGAGGGACGCTGGCAACAGAGCGGCCAGTTCTGCTTCTTCGATCACCCCATTGCGGATCTGCACGGCAAGCGACTTGGCATCATCGGCAAGGGAACGCTCGGCCAAGCACTGGGCGAGCGGGCAAAAGGAATAGGCATGGAGGTGCGTTACGCCCAGAGCCAGATCGGAGGCAACGCGGATGACGACCGGCTGCCGCTGGATGACCTGCTGCAAAGCTCGGATGTGGTGAGCCTGCACTGCCCGCTCACCCCCTATACCCGCAACCTCATCGGCGAGCGTGAACTGGGGCTGATGAAACCGGGCGCCTTGCTGATCAACGTGGGACGCGGCGGTCTGGTGGATGAAGCCGCCCTGCTGCGGGCGCTGGCCAACGGCCGCCTCGGCGGCGCCGGATTCGATGTGGCGAGCGTCGAGCCGCCGCCTCCCGATCACCCCCTGATGCAGGCCCTGCAATATCCCAACTTCATCCTGACCCCCCATGTGGCCTGGGCCAGCGAAGAGTCGATGCAGCGCCTCGCGGATCAGCTGATTGACAACATCAATGCCTTCGCCGCCGGGCGGCGCCAACACCGGCTGGTATGAGCCAGAAACAGAAACGGGGCCTGCAGGCCCCGTCTTCATTCACACGCCCCGGATGGCATCAATCATCGTCGTCATCGTGCCATCTGTGTTTCTTGTGCTTCTTGTGTTTCTTGTAGTAGTGGCGGTGATGATGGTGATCATCGTCGTAATAACGGTCCCGGCTCTTGTGGCCATCCCCCGTCTTGGCACCGATGGCCGAGCCACTGGCACCGCCCACCCCGGCCCCGATCAGCCGACCGGTATCACCGCCGACACTCTTGCCGATGGCGGCGCCACCGAGCGCGCCGACGGCACCGCCGAGAGCGGCTTCATTCTTGTTGCCTCTGTTGGCTGTTGCGGCACCACCGGCCGCACCGCCAATGGCGGCCCCCACCAGTGCCCCGGTGTCGCCACCGAGCTCCTTGCCGATCATGGTGCCCGCCACGCCGCCGGCACCACCCCCCAGGATGGTGTTGAGCGTCTCGGAGGCGTGTGCCACCGAACTTCCCAACAACAAGCCACCCAACAGAGCCAGGGCACTCAGGCCACGTTTGTTCATCCCCATGGATACTCCTGTCAACGCTGATTAATTTTCCCGAACTATACGATTTACGACAGGATGTGCCAGTGTCGCAGGAGAGCGACAGATACCTCTCTTGCACTGGATAATGAGTTTATAATTTATTGAATTTAAATAAAAAAATAACTTTATCAGAAAGCTGGCAAGAGGTTGGGGGCAAGGTCCTCCGACAGGCAGGGAGCATTTAGCCATCATCGCTCGGACAGAATTTGTCAGCACTATCCGCGTTACTCTGCTCATTTTGGATCTGTGCTGGCAGGAACCAGCGATCACGCCCCAGCCGCTTGCTCTGGTAGAGGTACTCATCGGCCCGCTCGAACAGGTTGTGGCGCTCCTCCGGATAGTGGACTCCCCCCGCGCTCAAGGTGACGACGATCCGCTTCTCGCGCCACTGCTGGTTGCGCACCCGAATGAAGAGCTGCCGCAATCTCTCCTCCAGATCGGCCCGCTCCATGGTCAGCAAGGCGGCAAACTCGTCCCCGCCAAAGCGATAGACATTCCCCTCGCCCAACTGTTCGGCCAGCAGAGCCGCGATCCGGCGCAGCACCTGATCGCCGCAGGCATGACCATGGGAGTCGTTGATGTTCTTGAAAAAATCCACATCGAGCAGGAGCAGCCAATGAGGCTGCCCCTCTTTTAGCAAGGCTTGTTGCCTGGCATCGAACGCCCGACGGTTCATGATCCCGTTGAGAGGGTCGTGGTGCAGGGCATCCTGTCCGCGCAGCAGATTGGCCCTGACCAGATCCACCTTGGAGAGGCTGTCATCGACAAACCAGGTCTTGTGACCGGGGAAGCGCCGGCCACTTTTGACATCCCGGGAGATCTCGCTGAGGGAGCCGGCCACCAGACGCTGCTCCAGCCGGAAGATCCTGACCAGCACGAGCAGACTCAGCAGCCAGATGACGGCAAGCAGCAGCTGGGGCAACACCAGCATCCGCAGATCTTCCCCGAGGATGGCGCGAAAGAGGGGCGCGGAGAGATAGATATGCAGATCCCATCCTATGTCCTGCAAGGGATGAGTGAGATGCACCCCGTTGCCAAGCACGCCGAAGCCCGGCCAGCTCCAGATACCCTCGGGCCTCTCCCCGCGCCGGGCAAGCAAGTCGAGGTTGCTGGCAACAATGACATCATCACCGCCGGCAGGAGTCAGATAGATGGCCACCGCCTGCTCATCGCCCAGGGAGTTTTGCAGCGCCCGCTGCAGGGATGCGAACTGCATGTCGACCATCAGCAGTCCCAGCAGGCGATCCTCCTTGTCCATGACCCGTTTGACCAGAGTGAGGGTCTGGACTCTGGTGTCATATTCCGGATAGGGGCCCAGCCATAATGGCTCTTCCCCGGCCTGGGTGACTGCGGCATACCAGGGTCGCTCGGTGGCCTTGAATTGCGGCGGACGCTCCCAGGCGGGATAGGTATCGATGCGATCATGGCGCAGGTTATAGAAATAGATGAAGTGATCATCGGGCTGGATCCGGTGCGCTATGGTCCAGTAAGGGTTCAGGGCCGACTCGCCACGGGCGATCGCCTCCCTGTCCAGCGAATCGTCGAGCACCGTAATCTGGCGCTCACTGACCTGTATCATCTCATGGATCAGGGTGGCTTCGATGGAGGCGGCGATGCGGTCATAGCTGGCGATCGTCCTGTCGATATCGCGCAGCAATCCCTGCACGCCCAATGTCAATGTCGTGATGAGCACCAGGCCACCCAGCAGCAGGGTCATGGGTACCAGCAGGTAATACCGTTTGCAGGGAAGAGCGGGACTCACGCATGTACCTCTGGATGACCATGGAGAGGCCCTCATTCTAAAAGCAATAAATACTATCAATCATTGACCGGCATCAGCATTCCACCCTAAATAACAGTGAAATCAACAGTTGCCTAACGCGATGATTATTCTATGCTTTTATGGATTCTTTCGCAGCCATACCCATACACCGCCATGGCCCAAGTCGCCATCAGGAGTCTCTCATGGAAGAGATAAAACCCTCGTACATAGACGCACTCCGCGCCCCTCCCTCCGCCTTCTTGTGTATGGCCACCCTGATATGCCTCTTTTCACTGGCCGGGATCTTCACCCGTCCTCCCGACATGCTGGCCGCCTTCTGGCCCGCCAACGCAGTGTTCCTCGGCATCATGATCCGCTACCCCATTCTGGCCTCACCCGCTGGCTGGCTGGGCGGAATAGCCGGTTATCTGCTGGCGGCCCTCTTCACCGATGACTCGCTGCTGAAAACCGGCCTGCTGACCCTGGGCAACCTGGTGGGCGTCGGGGTCGGCTATCTGCTCTACCGGCGACTGGGCAAGGATAATGTGCGCCTCAGGCACCCCAACGCCATCGTTTACCTGCTGCTGATCAGCATTGCCGCCTCATTTGCCGCCGGACTGGTCGGCGCCCTGATCAACCCCATCCTGTTCAATGGCCGCTCGCTGCACGGACTGGGTTTCTGGTTTGCAAGTGAACTGGTCAACTACATGGCCCTGCTGCCGGTGCTCCTGACGCTGCCCCATGCCGGCGCGATACGAACCTGGTTCAAGGCACTGTGGCTGCCGCACGTCTCCTGGGCAAGAGTGCTGCCCTTGCTGATGTTTATCTGCTCCCTGTTGCTGGCGGAGATCGTCTCGGGTCCGGGCTCCCTCGCCTTCCCGGTTCCTGCCCTGCTGTGGTGCGCCGTCAGCTATTCGCTCTTTACCACCACCCTGCTGTCGCTCAGCTTTACAACCCTGACCCTGCTTGCCATCTCCAGCGGTTATCTCGTCATCAACCACGACGCCCAGACCCAGTACTGGATGTTCTCGGTGCGGATCGGGATCATGCTGATCGGCCTCACCCCTCTCACGGCAGCCAGCATCATGGCGACCCGCAACACCCTGCTGCGTCAGATGGAGTATATGGCCCACCACGATCACCTGACCGGCGCCCTCAATCGCGCAGGCTTCTGGCCGAGCGCCCAACAAATGCTGGCGCAGCTGGATCAGCAACATAAACCGGTCGCCGTCTGCATGCTGGATCTGGACAACTTCAAGCAACTCAATGACAACCACGGCCATGAGGCGGGGGATCGTGCGCTCAAGGCATTCACCATGGCCATCAGCCAGGGGATGCCCGGCAGCACTCTGCTCGGACGGCTCGGTGGCGAAGAGTTTGCACTGCTACTGCCCGATGTGCCGCCGTCCCAGGCCTGGGAGCTGGTCGATCGGCTGCGAAGCGAGGTGGCGCAGTTGCAAGTCATTGACGAGGCCATGCGCCCCGTCACGATCACGGTCAGCATAGGGCTCGCCTATCGGGAGCCCGGCCATCTCAACCTGGAACAACTGCTCTCCCACGCCGATGCGGCGCTCTATCGCGCCAAGCACAACGGCCGCAACCGGGTAGAGTGGTATCAGGACACGACCTGCAGTCAGGAGTATGGCCGCTGAGCCGGGCAAAACCCGGCACCCCCGCAGGTAATATCGCGTGTTGGGAAGCGCGAAGCTCATGAGCTCTCCGCAAACTTCAACCAAAGAAGCTTGTTGCGAGCGCGGCAAAAGACATCCATCACTGGCCGACATCAGGAACTCCATCCAAACAACAGGGTGACAAAGTCTCCCACACCGCGGACAGCCATCACTCAACAGGCGATCCTTCTGCCCGCCCCGTTCGCCGGGGGGGTTTATGACCGCTCAGGTCAACAACGTCAGCTGCAGGCCGTCATCTGCCTCCACCATGCTCACCTGACGCCAATCCTGGATCAGCGCACTGACGCCGTGCTCCAGCCACTGTCTCCCTCCCACCTGTACCACGGTGCAACCGGCCCGCAGGGCACTGGTGATGCCAGCCGGTGCATCCTCAAATACCAGGCAATCAGCGGCCGCCACTCCCAGCCGCTCTGCCGCAAGCAGATAGGGCTCGGGATCCGGTTTGCCGTTTACCACATCGTCAGCCCCCACCAGCAGGGTGGGCAACGCCAAGCCGGCGCTCAGCAGCCGATGACGGGCCACCCGCTGGCTGGCCGAGGTCACCAGCGCCCAGCGCTCAGTCGGCAGGCTTGCCAGCAGGGTACGGGCGCCGGAAAGGGCCTCAGCCTGGCCGGTGTGATGGATCTCCAACTCATCGAGCAGGGCCACCTCCTGCGCCAGGTCCAGCTGCGGGACCAGGGTGCGGATCACCTCCCGCGAGCGCACCCCGTGACAGATGGCCAGTACGGGCTCGGGAGCCAGCCGGTGGCGGCGGCACCAGAGCCGCCACACCGTCTCTACCTCACCGGTGGAGTGCACCAGGGTGCCATCCATGTCCAGCAGCAGGGCAGCGGCCCGCAGGGTTAGCCTGCTCATGACAAAACGCCTGCCACGGCGGGTTCGGCCCCCGCCAGGATATCGCCGAAGGCCCGCTGCTGGGCGGCTCGCTCGTAGCAGGCGAGGGCCTGCTCGGCGTTGCTTGCCCAGACTTGCAGGGGACCAACCGCAAAACCCTGTTGCAGCAGACTCGTCAAGAGCTCTCCCGTTTCGGGGGCAGCCAGTGGCTGTGCCATCACCAGGGATCCCTTGATTAAGAACAGATAGCGTTTGCTAGACATGGCGTGACTCCTTGTGTGCCGGACGGGCAACAGGCCCGCCGCACATCCATTACAGCAAGGAGGTGTGATAATTTATAATCAATAAATCGCCATATTGGATAACCAACTGGAATGAAATTCGACTTGAGGCAACTGCAGGCTTTCGTGATGCTGGCAAAGACTGCCAACTACCGGGAGGCCGCCAACCGGCTCTTCATCACCCAGCCGGCCCTCACCAAGCAGATCCAGGGGCTGGAACAGGCCCTTGGCTGCACCCTGTTCCACCGGGGCAGGCACGGCGCCGAGCTGACCTCTCTCGGCGCCCAGTTGCTTACCCAGGCCAACGCCCTGGTCGAACACGGCAAGGGATTCGAGCGCCATGCCCTGGCGCTGGCGAGCGGCATCGCCGGGCGACTCAAGATAGGTTTCGGACTGTCCAGCTTCGCGCTGGCCCCCTCGCTGGTGGCCCGCTTCAGGCAGCTGGTTCCCGAGGTGATGGTCCATCTGCAGGACATGCCTTCCGCCATTCAGCACCAACAGCTGCTCTGTGGCCAACTGCAACTGGGCTTCATGCGTCGGCCCCAGGCACCGCAACTGCAGGAACACAGGTTGTTGACCGACCGGTTGGTGCTGGCCGTTCCCACCCGGGTCACGGGATCGGATCCGGCCACTTTCGACGTCGAACGGGCTCTGACCAGCCAACCGTTGTTGCAGATGGTCGGCCATCGCTGCCCCGGCCTTAGCCAGCAGATCGCCAGTTTCCTCGGCGCCAACCGGCTGACCGGCATGATCCAGGAGACGGAAGATGTCCAGACCCTGGTCGCCCTGGTCTCCGCCGGCATCGGCAACGCCATACTGCCGCGCAGCGTCAGCTTCATTGCAGGCCCGGATGTGACCCTCTACCCCCTCTCGGGTCCCTATTCGGAGTGGGAAATCAGTCTGGTGTGGAACCCGGAATTTGCCGATCCCATCCGGGATCGCTTCCTGCAACTGGTTCTGGAGGCCCACCCGACTGTCTGCGCCGCAACCGGACGATAAGCCGGACTCATCTTTTGCCTTGCCACTGAGGGAGGCATAAGATGGGGCAGCAAGTACCCAGTCAACATATGAAGGGAGATCAACATGATAAAAACGGTTATTGCGCTACTACCCGTTCTGCTGCTGGCCGGCTGCGCCACCGAGAAAGCGCCTGCCCCGGTCGGCATGGCCAATCCGGCCTCGGTCTACTGCGCTGAGCAGGGAGGCAAGGTCATCATCAAGCAGGAAGCCGATGGCGCCGTGGGATACTGCCATCTGCCGGATGGCCAGGTGGTCGAGGAGTGGACCCTCTATCGCGCGGCTCATCCGTAATCTTGCAGCAACGACAGGCCTGATACACAAGGGGGTCGGTTCACCAGAACCGACCCCCTTGTCGTTGTGGCCATGTTGGCGATAACTGCCCCGACCTATCTATTGCCAATCTGTCTCAGACCAGGCCCAGCGCGTAGCGCAGCGCCATCTCCTTGAGCGGCCCCGCCTTGTCCGCCACATTGAGGGCCAGGTTGCGGGCCAGCTTGAGCGGGCCTATCTCATTGCTGAATGCGCCGTAGAAGAGATCCATCCCCGACTGCATCAGCAGGTTGTCCGGGCGTCGGCGCCTTTCATAGCGGGTCGCCAGCTCGGGCTTGTGCCACCCGGTACCGGCACTGTGCAACAAATCCGCCCAGCAGGCGACATCCTTGAAGCCGAGGTTGACCCCCTGCCCCGCCAGCGGGTTGATGGTGTGGGCGGCATCGCCAAGCAACACCACCCGCCCGGCGTGATAGTCGTTGGCGTGGCGACGCACCAGCGGGAAGCTCCCCTTGCCGGTTACGGTAAAACCACCGAGGCGAGCCGGGAAGTGGCGACGCACCTCGGCCGCCAGCGCCTCGTTGCTCATGGCACCGAGGGCCCGAATGCGGGCCGGGCTGTCATACCATACCAGGGAGCCATGCCGGCCGGGCAGCGGCAAGAAAGCGCGCGGACCGCTCGGGGTAAACTGCTGCCAGGTGATGTCCTCTTGCGCGAACTCGGTATCGATATTGATCAGCATGCAGTGCTGGCGATACTCGAATCGCGACACGCCGATGCCGGCCAGTTTGCGAGTATGGGATTCCGCGCCGTCACAGGCCAGCACCCAGCGCGCCGAGAGCATCGTTTCATCGTCCAGCTGCAGCATCACATCGTCGGTACTCTGGCGCAGGCTCAGCACCGCCGCCGGGGTATGGGTCTGGATATTGGGAAAATCCTCCATCCGTTTGAGCAGCGCCAACTGCACCAGCCGGTTTTCGATGATGTAGCCCAGCTGGGGCAGGCCGAGGTCGGCCGCGTTGAAGCGGGTGGCAAAGCCGTCCAGCTCCCAGGTCTCCAGCCGGCGATAGGGGCACAGCCGCATCTGCTGCAGGTATTGCCAGGCGCCGGCTTGCTCCAGCAGCGCCACCGAGGCCTGGCTGATGGCGGAGACCCGCAGATCCAGCGGCTGCGCCGGGTCGTAGGATTCCGGCAGCCGGGTCTCGATGACCCGCACCGAGAGGCCCTGGGCCGCCAGCAGGCAGGCGGTGGCGGCGCCCACCATGCCGGCACCGACGATGGCAATATCACAGTGTTCCATAACGTTGTTCCTGAAGAGGGGTGGCCCGACGATGATGCGGGCCTGAACCTGATGGAGGCATCATAACGCAAGGACGCGCCGGAAACAGTGAGGCAAACGGAGAATTGCCGTGTCAAATCAAGGGGAAATAAATACACCCTCGATTGAACAAGAGGCTCTCTGGCCGCCATGGCGACTGGATATTAACTGGTCAGCACCCCGATTGCGGAGTAAAATGCGCGGTCCTTTGACCATGCCGATTTCAAAACCAGTCAAGAGAAGCAATGAGCAAGAAACTTCACATTAAAACCTGGGGTTGCCAGATGAACGAGTATGACTCGTCCAAGATGGCTGACCTGTTGGATGCCAGCAATGGCTACACGCTGACCGAAGAGCCCGAAGAGGCAGACGTCTTGCTGCTGAACACCTGTTCCATTCGCGAGAAGGCGCAGGAGAAGGTGTTCCACCAGCTGGGGCGCTGGAAGAAGCTCAAGGCAAGCAAGCCCGATCTGGTGATCGGTGTGGGTGGCTGCGTTGCCTCTCAGGAGGGCGACGCCATTCGCAGCCGCGCCCCCTACGTGGATATCGTGTTTGGTCCGCAAACCCTGCACCGCCTGCCGGTGATGATCAAACAGGTTCAGGAGGGCCGTGGCGCCCAGGTGGACGTCAGCTTCCCCGAAATCGAGAAGTTCGACCGCCTGCCCGAGCCGCGCGCCGAAGGGGCCACCGCCTTTGTCTCCATCATGGAAGGCTGCTCCAAGTACTGCTCCTTCTGCGTGGTGCCCTACACCCGTGGTGAGGAGGTGAGCCGGCCGATGGATGACGTGCTCTACGAAATCGCCCAGCTCGCCCAGCAAGGCGTGCGCGAAGTGAACCTGCTCGGCCAGAACGTCAACGCTTATCGCGGCGCCACCTTCGATGGCGGCATCTGCACCTTCGCCGAGCTGCTGCGCCTGGTGGCGGCCATCGACGGCATCGACCGCGTGCGCTACACCACCAGCCACCCCATCGAATTCACCGACGACATCATCGAGGTCTACAAGGACACTCCGGAAGTGGTCAGCTTCCTGCACCTGCCGGTGCAGAGCGGCTCTGATCGCATCCTGACCATGATGAAGCGCCCGCATACAGTGCTGGAGTACAAGTCCAAGATCCGCCGCCTGCGCGCCGCCCGTCCCGACATCACCATCAGTTCCGACTTCATCGTCGGCTTCCCGAACGAGACGGATGAGGATTTCGAGGCCACCATGAAGCTGATCGAGGATGTCGGTTTCGACATGAGCTTCAGCTTCATCTACAGCCCGCGTCCCGGCACCCCGGCCGCCGACATGCCCGACGATGTCGACATGGAGGTGAAAAAAGCCCGTCTGTCCCGCCTGCAGCACGCCATCAACAACCAGGCGATGCAGATTGGCCGCGCCATGCTGGGCACCACCCAGCGCATCCTGGTGGAGGGGCCCTCCAAGCTCAACCCCATGGAGCTGTGCGGTCGCACCGAGAACAACCGGGTGGTCAACTTCGAAGGCCCGCACACCCTGATCGGCGGCTTTGCCGACGTGGAGATCACCGAGGTGCTGCCCAACTCCTTGCGCGGCACCTTTATCCGCGGCGAGAGCGAGATGAACCTGCGCATCGCCACCGCCCCGAGCGAGATCCTGGCCCGTCGTCCCGACAACGTGCCGGACGAGCTGGGCGTTGCCGCCTTCACTCCCCATTAATCCCCTCCTCCCCCTGTGCCCGGGCGCAGGGGGAGCTCCTTGAGACGAGGATACCGTGAGCCGACACATCTCGACCCTGAATCTGCATCTGGAGCCCGCCGACAACCAGCGCCTCGCCAGCCTCTGCGGCCCCTTCGATGACAACCTCAAGCAGCTGGAGCGCCGCCTCGGCATCGAGATCAGCTATCGCGACAACCACTTCCAGCTGCTGGGCAAGCAGGCCCAGGTGGATGCCGCCGCCGTCATCATCAAGCATCTCTACGTCGAGACCCAGCCCCTCAAGGGGGGCAAGGTGACCGACATCACCCCCGACATGGTTCATCTGGCCATTTTGGAGTCGCGGGTGCTGGAGCAGGATGACGAGCCGGCACCGAGCATCCCCTATGGCAAGGAGGTGACGGTCAAGACCAAACGCGGCCTCATCAAGCCACGCAGCCCCAACCAGGCCCAGTACATCGCCAATATCGTGCGCCACGACATCTGCTTCGGCATTGGTCCGGCCGGTACCGGCAAGACCTATCTGGCGGTCGCGGCGGCGGTGGATGCCCTGGAGCGTCAGGAGATCCGTCGCATTCTGCTGACCCGTCCAGCGGTGGAAGCGGGTGAGAAGCTCGGCTTCCTGCCCGGCGATCTCTCCCAGAAGGTGGACCCCTACCTGCGCCCCCTCTACGACGCCCTGTTCGAGATGCTGGGTTTCGAGCGAGTGGAGAAGCTGATGGAGCGCAACATCATAGAGGTAGCGCCGCTCGCCTATATGCGCGGTCGCACCCTGAATGATGCCTTCATCATTCTGGATGAAGCCCAGAACACCACCACGGAACAGATGAAGATGTTCCTGACCCGCATTGGCTTCAACTCCAAGGCGGTGGTCACCGGCGACATCACCCAGATCGACCTGCCGCGCAACGCCAAGTCCGGCCTGCGCCATGCCCTGGAAGTGCTGCAGAATGTCGACGGTCTCTCCTTCAACTTCTTCCAGTCCACCGACGTGGTGCGCCACCCGGTAGTGGCCCGCATCGTGCAAGCCTACGAGGCATTCGATGCCGCTCAGGCAGCCGAGAAGAGCGCGGCAAACACCCGCAAGGAGAACGAACAATGAGCGTGACACTGGATCTGCAACTGGCCAGTGCCAGCACCGAGGGGCTGCCGAGCGAAGCCCAGCTGCAGGGCTGGCTCGACGGCACCATTCTCGGCTTTCAGACCGAGGCCGAGGTAACTGTACGCATCGTCGACGAGGCGGAGAGCAACGAGCTCAACCTCACCTATCGCGGCAAGGACAAGCCCACCAATGTGCTCTCCTTCCCGTTCGAGGCACCCCCTGGCCTCGAGCTGCCGCTGCTCGGCGATCTCGTCATCTGCCGCCAGGTAGTGGAGCGCGAGGCCAGCGAACAGGGCAAGCCGCTGGAGGCTCACTGGGCGCACATGGTTGTGCACGGCAGTCTGCATCTGCTAGGTTATGACCATATCGAGGATGAGGAAGCCGAAGAGATGGAGCAGCTCGAGCGCGACATCATGCAGGAACTCGGCTATGCCGACCCTTATCTGAACGACGAAGTGTAATGGCGAAAGGGGCGGGCCGGCAGCTTGAAACGGATGTTGGCCATCCTCATATAGCAAAGACAAAACATCAGTATCTTCAATGAGTAACCAAGAGAAAAAATGACCGACGATCACCCTAGTACCGGCTCGCCGAAGAAAACCTGGCTCGACAAACTCAGCCAACTCTTCCAGGGCGAGCCAAAAGACCGCAATGATTTGGTAGACGTGATAGCCGATGCCGAAGAGCGCGACCTCATCGATCAGGACACCAAGGACATGATCGAAGGGGTGCTGGAGATCGCCGATCTGCGCGTACGCGACATCATGATCCCCCGCTCCCAGATGGTGACCATCGAGAAATCCCAGCCGGTGGACGAGATCCTGCCGGTGATCATCGAATCTGGCCACTCCCGCTTCCCGGTGATCAACGAAGACAAGGATCACGTCGAGGGCATACTGCTCGCCAAGGATCTGCTGCCATTCGGTTTCGGCGGCGATCTGGCCAAGGAGCCGCTGCAGCTCGAAAACATTCTGCGCCCCACCGTGATCGTGCCCGAGAGCAAACGGGTCGACCGCCTGCTCAAGGAGTTTCGCGAAGAGCGCTATCACATGGCCATCGTGGTCGACGAGTTTGGTGGCGTCTCCGGTCTGGTGACCATTGAAGACATACTGGAGCTCATCGTCGGCGAGATCGACGACGAGTTTGACGATATCGAGGACGAGCCCGAAGAGATCCGTCGTCTCAGCAAGCGGGTCTTCTCCATCAGCGCCCTCACCGAGATCGAGGATTTCAACGACTTCTTCGGCACCAAGTTCAGCGATGAAGAGGTGGATACGGTGGGCGGTCTGGTGATGCACGCCTTCAGCCACCTGCCCAAGAAGGGCGAGGAGATCGAGCTGGATGGCTACCTGTTCAAGGTGATGCACGCCGACCGGCGCCGTTTGCAGCAACTGCAGGTGAAGATCCCGGAGAACCACGCGGTGGCTCAATCAGAGCCACAATAACGCCGCTTTGGATGATACCAACAACGCCCCGACCACGGGGCGTTGTGCTATCTGCAGGCTCGCGGTCACCCGCCTTACGGGGTAAGATACCGCCCATTCAACCCAGCAGCCCAAGACGAGCATCCATCACCCGTGAAAACATCACCCGTGACATCCAAAATCCTGTTAAGTATCAGTGCCCTGGCAGCCGGAGCCTGCGCCGTCTTCGCCTTCTCCCCCTTCAACTACTGGCCGCTGGTGATCCCCTCCCTGCTCGGCCTTTACGCCCTGCTGGACAAGGCAACCCCCAGGCAGGCGGCCTGGCGCGGCTTTGGCTACGCCATGGGGCTGTTTCTGCCGGGGCTGTGGTGGATCCACGTCAGCATGACGGAATTTGGCGGCATCATACTGCCGGTCGCCTTCGTGCTGCTGGCCCTGCTCTCCGCCTATCTGGCGCTCTATCCGGCGCTGGCCTGCTGGGTCTTCGCCCGCTTCTTTGGCGGCCGTCACTGGAGCCGCTGGCTGCTCGCCTTCCCGGCACTCTGGCTGGTAGCAGACTGGCTGCGCGGCTGGGTGATGACGGGCTTCCCCTGGCTCTGGTTCGGCTACACCCAGATCGACGGCCCGCTCAAGGGCTTCGCCCCCGTTCTGGGGGTACAGGGCATCACGCTCGCGCTGCTGCTCGCCAGCTCCGCCCTCTGGATGGTGTGGAAGTCCCGCTCTCCCTTCTGGCTGTTGCTGCCCGCCGCCCTGGTGGCCGGTGGTCACAGCCTGATGCAGATTGATTGGGTCACCCGGGGCGAGCCGGTCAAGGTAGCGCTGGTGCAGGGCAACATTGCCCAGTCCCTCAAGTGGGATCCGGAGGCGCTGGCCCCCACGGTGCGCACCTATCAGGATCTCAGTCGCGAGAATCAGGATGCCGACATCATCGTCTGGCCGGAGTCGGCGATCCCGGCCCTCGAGCAGCAGATGGGCCCCTATCTGGAGAATCTGGACAAGGCGATGAAGGTGAACGAGACCGGCCTGCTGGCGGGTATCATTCATTACGACCAGGAGCAGCAGCGCTTCTACAATACCGTGCTCGGCATGGGGGTACAGGATGCGGACGGCAAGGAGTCCTACTTCTACAACCACCCGAATCGCTACAACAAGTATCACCTGCTGCCCATCGGCGAATTCGTGCCGTTTGAAGATCTGCTGCGCCCCATCGCCCCCTTCTTCAACCTGCCCATGTCCTCCTTCAGTCCGGGCGATGCAATCCAACCCAACCTGATCGCCAAGGGGCTCAAGTTCGCGGCGGCCATCTGCTACGAGATCATCTTCCCGGAAGAGGTGCGCCGCAATGTCACGCCAGAGACCGACTTCCTGCTGACCGTCTCCAACGACGCCTGGTTTGGCACCAGTATCGGTCCCTGGCAGCACATGCAGATCGCCCGGATGCGTGCCCTCGAGCTGGCCCGACCGCTGCTGCGCGCCACCAACACCGGCATCACGGTCGTCACCGAGATCGACGGCAGCATCATCGGCCAGATCCCGCAGTTCGAGGCGGCGGTGCTGCGCAGCGAAGTGCGCCCCGCCCATGGCGAGACTCCCTACCTGCGCTTTGGCAACTGGCCCCTGTACGGCCTGACCGCCCTGCTGCTGGTGCTGGCACTGGCGCTGCGCCCCAAGGCTCACCCCTGGGCCGGCGAGCGCTGATCCCGCGTGAAGGAAGTACCATAGACAAGAGGCGCCATAAGGCGCCTCATTTTTTATCCAGACACGGCGGCCGCTGACCGTAATTCTGTCTTGTTATCCCTGATTGAAAGCCGGGTGGTAGCTCACCTCACCACGGGCACTGGTTGCACCAAACGACCTGGCCATAAAGTACTCGGGCGGCACACCGGGTAGCACCAACGCCGGGTTCTGCTCAAAGCTAAAGCGGCCGTAGAAGCCAGGATCCCCCAGCACTACACAACCGTCCGCACCTTGTTCCTCGAGAGCGGCCAGCCCTTCCGCCATCAGGTGTGACCCTATCCCCTTGCCGTGCAGATCGGGCAGTACCGAGATGGGACCAAGGCCAAACCAGTTCTTGCTACCATCCGTGATGGTCACCGGTGAGAAGCAGAGGTGACCAACCACCTGACCTGACTGCTCGGCCACCAGCGACAGGTTAAGCGCCTCCGCCTTGCGCAGAGCGCGAACGATCAGTTGCTCGTTATGATCGGTATGGGGCGCCTCAAGGAAAGCGGCGATGGTCACGGCTTCGATGGCATCATAGTCAGCATCCGTTTCGGGTCGAATAATTATGTTCATGTTGTTCTTTCTCTCTCGCTTGATGGGATGATCAGGCCACCTGCAGGCAACAGATCACATAGCCGTAGCTGCCCAGGTACTGGCGGTGGATGGCCACTTCCCGGCTCAGATCCTGCCAGGCTGGGCTATCCCCCAGCTCGGCGCGATGGCGAGCCAGATTGCGCTCGATGGGATCCAGATAGTTGTGCCAGGCCCTTTGCGGCAGCTGGGTGTGCCACAAGCAGCGATAACCCGCCTCCTGCACAGTCTTCAGCAGGCCAGCCAGGGTCTGCATGGCGGGATAATCCCGTTGCCAGAACACCAGCGCCTCCTCTGGCGGCGTGTCGGTCAGCCACACCAGCTCGCTCAGCACGATGCAGGCATCGGGGCCGGCAAGGTGCGCCCGCCAGGCTTTGAGCGCATTGGACACCCCTATGGTATAGGCGCTCCCCTCAGCCCAGATAAGATCGGCGGGGGCCAGATCCATCGGCAGTGCCGCCATGTTGGCGCACAGGGTAGTGACCTGCTCAAAGCCAGCCGCGCTGGCCGATCTGGCCAAGGCGGCCAGCGCCTCCTCGTCGAGGTCAATGGCCACGATGGCAGCATCCGTCACCTGGGCCAGAGCCAGGGTAGAGGCGCCCCGCCCGCAGCCCATGTCGAGGATCCGGCGCGGTTGAATAGGCAGCGCGGCGAATTGCTGCTGGGTGAAGGCGCGATCTCCCGGTCCCCAATAGCTCATGCCATCCAGCAACTGTTTAAAATCCCGGATGTAGCGATCATGCTCGTTCATGTCCTTGCTGAGCCATTGCAAGTGGTAGCGCTCCTTTTCACTGAATCCCTGCTTCATCACCCAGTCGAAGTAGGCCTCTGGCGCTTCACGCTGCAGTTGCAACTGCCAGGCCTTGAACTCGTCGCCGGAGTGAGTGCTCAAGCCAGCTAGGCCTGCCAGCAGATCCCGCGCTCTTTGCATCCACGCCAGCTCGCCGTCCAGCTCTCTGACCCGGGCTTGCAATACCTCCTGATCTATCTCCCCCGCCAGGCAAGCGAGGCACTGCTTGAGGCTGAGCCCCCCCGCCTGCAGCGCCTGCACCATCTGCAGACGCTGCAGATCGGATTCGTCGTAGTGGCGATAGCCGTTGGCGGCTCTCACTCCCGCAATCACCCCCAACTTCTCGTAGTAGAGCAGTGTGGAGCGGGCCACACCGCAGCGGCGGGCCAGTTCGGATATTTTCATAACAACGACTCGCAGTGGGGTCCGTAACCCGATGAAGGAAAGCTTAAACCGTGAAGCAATAGACGGGTCAACGGCAAAATTCGGGTTCACTCCATAAAAAAACGGCCACCCCAGAGTGACCGTTATCGGCAGCAAGAGAGACTCACGGGATCAGAGGCCGGCGGCCTCCAGATGCTCCACCAGCAGTTGCACGCTGCGATTACCTCGCCACTCGTTGACATCGAGCCGGTAGACCAGCCGCACCCGCTTGACCGAGGCATCGGGCCAGCGCTGCAAATCGACCCCGAAGGCGATGGCATCCACCGCATGGCCAGAGTCGGTCGTCAGCATCATCTTGAGGTGTTTCTCCCCCACCAACCTTTGTTGCACCAGTACGAACTCGCCGTCAAACAGCGGTTCGGGGAAGGCCTGACCCCAGGGGCCGGAGGCACGAATAAGCTCCGCCAGCTCGAGGTTGAGCTCGTCCGGCAAGAGCTCGCCATCGGTGAGCAGCACCCCGGTCAAGAGCTCAGGCGTCACCAGCTCGCTGATGACCGCTTCGAAAGCACGACCGAACGCCTCGATATTGGCCTTGGGCAGGGTCAGCCCCGCCGCCATGGCGTGGCCACCGAACTTGCCCATCAGCCCCGGGTGGCGGGTATCGAGCAGTTCCAACGCATCGCGCAGGTGCACGCCGGGGATGGAGCGCCCGGAACCCTTGAGCTCGGTCTCGCTGCTCTCGGCAAAGGCGATGACGGGGCGGTAGTACTTCTCCTTCACCTTGGAGGCCACCAACCCCACCACCCCCTGATGCCACTCGTCCCGATGCAATACGATCCCCGACGGTACTTCGCCATCGCGAAAACGGATCTGCTCCAGGGTGGCGAGGGCCTCCTGCTGCATCCCCTGCTCTATCTCCTTGCGCTCCTGGTTGAGGCTGTCCATCTCGGACGCCAGCTGGCGCGCCAGGTTGAGGTCGTCACACAACAGGCAGGCGACCCCGAGGGACATGTCATCGAGCCGGCCCACCGCGTTGAGGCGTGGCCCCAGCGCGAAGCCCAGATCGGCGGCGGTGAGGCGGCGGCCATCCCGACCCGACACGTCTACCAGCGCCTGAATGCCGGGGCGGCAGCGGCCGGCCCGGATCCGCTGCAGCCCCTGATGGACCAGGATGCGGTTGTTGCCATCGAGCGCCACCACGTCGGCGACGGTGCCGAGGGCTACCAGATCCAGATAGTCCGCCACATTGGGGGCCGGGATGCCGTGGCGCTCATACCAGCCCGCCTGCTTGAGGTGGGTGTTGAGGGCCGCCATCAGGTAGAAGGCCACCCCCACCCCGGCCAGCGACTTGGAGGGGAAGTCGCAGCCATGCTGGTTGGGGTTCACTATCGCATCGGCGTCAGGCAGCTCCTGGCCCGGCAAATGGTGATCGGTAACCAGTACCTGCATGCCGGCCGCCTTGGCCGCTGCCACCCCGGCGATGCTGGAGATGCCGTTGTCCACCGTGATGAGAAACTCGGCGCCGCGGACCACCGCCAGCTCGACGATCTCGGGGGTGAGGCCATAGCCAAATTCGAATCGGTTGGGCACCAGAAAGTCGATGTGGCGGCCCCCCATGGCGCGCAGGGCCAGCACGCACAGGGCCGAGCTGGTGGCGCCGTCGCAGTCGAAGTCACCGACGATAAGGATCCGCTTCTGTGCGGCCAGGGCATCCGCCAGCAGCGGCACCGCCTGCGCCATGCCAAACAGGCGCCGGGGTGGCAGCAGCTGATTGGCGCTGCGCTCGAGCAGGGCGGGATCTGCTACGCCACGGCTGGCGAAGATTTGCCGCAGCAGGGGATGAAGGGTGGCGGGCAGATGGGAATCATCAACTCGCGGACGACGACGGATTTGCAGGGGCATTGATGTGATCCAGTATCTTGAGCAGTTGTTCAGGGCTCTGGTAACCGCGCACCAGGTCGCCATTTGGCAGGACCCAGCTCGGCAGCGCCTTGATCCCGAGCCACTGGCTCAGGCCGATATAGTGGGAGAGGATCTCACTACAGCGCGCCACTGGCAAATGTTCACTGAATTGGGAGTGACGCCAGGCGCCAGCCTCGCACTGCTCCGGCGAGATCCGATCCTGCCCGCCGGCGGGCGACACGATCGGCAGCAGTTGCACCGTGACACCCAACTCCTGCAGGCGGGGCAGCTGATCCAGCGCCCGGCGACAATCGGTACAGGCGTCATCGGTAAAGAGGGTGATCCGGTGCGTCTCTTTCGTTGCCCGAAGCAGCATGGGAGGCTCACCTATCTGCGCCAGCGCCATGCTCCTTTGATGACGCAGGCCGGAGAGGGTCAGGTTTTTCATGTCGCGGGTCATGTCCAGCATGACCCCCTGCACCAGATAGTCTCCGTTGGCATCGCTATAGAGCACGCCCTGAGAGGTGCCCACCATGTAGAGCCCGGGGATCGGGGTGCGATCCACCAGATAGACGGGAACCCCCAACCGGCTGGAGACCGTCTCCTTCAGGGTTTGCGGGTTCACCCCGGCATAGGCAGCAAATGTGCATAGAAGCATTGCCATCGATATTAAATGCTTCACCATTTTACTCTTGCAGCATAAATGATTGAGTCCAACACACTAATATGGATGGCACCTGTTATTCAATCCGTTATTTGCTTGATTATTAATACTCCCTTGGCACCAAAAAATCCGCGTTCCCCGATTGCCAAGGAGATGCAACCTCAGCAAGCTAGAGAAGACGACAGGAACAACGCGGCGTGGCCTCCGTTTTCCTGATGCGGATCGCCTACGCGATCCACACTCTATCTTGTTTGGTTTCGGAGGAAATAATGAGTCTTATCCAGGAGTTCAAAGCCTTTGCATCCAGAGGCAATGTGATCGACATGGCGGTCGGTATCATCATAGGGGCCGCCTTTGGCAAGATCGTCTCCTCGTTCGTCGGCGACGTTATCATGCCCCCCATAGGTCTGATCCTGGGAGGGGTGGATTTCAGCGATCTGGTCATCACTCTCAAGGCGGCGGAAGGATCGGCCCCGGCCGTGGTCATCGCCTATGGCAAGTTTCTCCAGACCATCATCGACTTTCTGATTATCTCCTTCGCCATCTTCATGGGACTGAAAGCCATCAACACCCTCAAGCGCAAGCAGGAGGAAGCAGCAGCGGCGGCACCGGCCGGCCCGACCAAGGATCAGGAACTGCTCGCCGAAATCCGCGATCTGCTCAAGGCCCGGCAGGAGAAATAAGCACCCGCCCCTGTCGTGTGTACAAAAAACCGCCTTTCGGCGGTTTTTTTGCTGACACTGCGCCACAACACCGTAGACTACGGCACAATCCAGCCCGGGGCTAAACGCTCGCGGCTCTCGCGCAACATCATGACCGAATGAATGCAAAATCTACAGGAGTCATCGCCATGACATCCCCAACAGTGAAGACCAGACCGAAACATGGTTTCATTCTGCGCTATTTGCTGTTGCTCTCCCTGCCCCTGTTGCTGATGACAGCCAGCAGCTTCTACCTGTTTGTCATCAAACAACAGGATATCGTGCGCGATCGCATGGAGTTTTTCAGCAGCAGCACGGCCCAGCAGTGGGACAACGCGCTGAGTTCGGTCGAGGAGCAGCTCAACATTCTGGCGGCCGACCTTGCCAGCTACGAAGGCATACTCCCGCCGGAGATGAAGGCACGCCACAACCAAGTGTGGCGACAACTCAGCCGCTCGGGCAGCCTACTGAAGGGGCTCTACTATGTGCAGCGGGACAACTCCCTGGTTAACTTCAATCAGCTGGTAACCCCCTCGACTCAAACCATGGCCAGGCAGCAGTGGTATCGGGATGCCATCCAGACTCCGGGGGTGAACATCTGGAGTGCCCCCTATCTCGACAGCGTCCAGCACATTCCGGTGATCACCCTGTCGCGAGCAGTACTGAATCAGCAAGGCAAGGTGGTGGCCGTGGTCGGCATCGATGTCGATCTGGCGAAGGTTTCCGACCGGATCGGTCGCATATTGCAGGGCGGGAAACAGATGGCTTATCTGCTCTACGATCGCCAGCATCAGCTCATCATCGCCCACAGCAACCCGCTTCTGAATGCCACCCCGCTTGATAACGATTGGTTGCCCCAGATCAAGGGGAGAAATGGCACCCTGAAAACCCCGGATAGCGAGACTATCGCCTACTACACCCTGACCAACAATCCCAATTGGCAGGTCATTACCGTGTTCCCGTTCAGCAACTCCTTCGTTATCAAGGAGCTACTGCCCACCATGATGGTGGGGCTGATCCTCTCCCTGGCCATGTTCATACTGGTGGCCATCATCTTCCACCAACGCCTGGAAAATACCATCAGCATGCTGGTGCAGGTGGTGCGCTTACTGCGGGTCACCCCGCCCGGGGAACCCATCACCATCCCCAGCATCCCGGGTATCGAGGAGCTGGGGGACGAGATCTCCTTGATTTCCGACCAGATGCAGGCCGAGAGCGAGAAGGCCCAGCGCGATGTCCTCACCGGGCTCTACAACCGCCGCTACATGGACGGCCTGCTCGCCAGGCTGCACCAGGAGCACGTTCCCTATGTGCTTGCCATCATCGACATCGACAATTTCAAGCAGATCAACGATGAATATGGCCACCCCATCGGGGATGCCGTGTTGAGACGCACCGCCGCCATCGGCCGCCAACTGCTGGAAGAACAGGCAATCCTGTGCCGCTTTGGTGGCGAGGAGATGGTGGCCATCTTCGAGCAGGGAGAGCTGGCCCAGGCCCACCAGCTGATGGAGGCGTGGCGCCAGGCCATGGTGGATCAGGAGTGGCGCGAGCCCCCCCTCGAAGTGCGTTTCAGCGGCGGCCTTGCCGAGGCGCTGGATGCGCCGCCGGCCCAGGTGCTGGCGCAAGCGGATGCCGCCCTCTATCGCGCCAAGCAGGAGGGGAAAAACCGCCTCTATCTGGCCTAGGCGCGCGGGTGATGCTCGCCGTGCAGCGCCTTGAGCCGCTCATTGGCCACATGGGTGTAGATCTGGGTAGTGGAGAGATCGGCATGGCCCAGCAGCATCTGCACCACCCGCAGGTCGGCGCCATGATTGAGCAGATGGGTGGCGAAGGCGTGGCGCAGGGTATGGGGAGAGAGCTCCCCGTTGATGCCGGCGCGCAGGGCGTAGAGCTTGATACGGTGCCAGAAGGTCTGTCGGGTCATCATCTGGGCCCGTTTGGAGGGAAACACCACGTCCGAGCTGGTGCTGCCAAGCAGCAGACCGCGCCCTTCCCGGTAATAGCGCTCCAGCCAGTAGACAGCCTCTTCCCCCATGGGCACCAGCCGCTCCTTGTTGCCCTTGCCCACTACCCGCACCAGCCCCTGGCGCAGGCTGACATGCTCGGCTGTGAGCCCCACCAGCTCGGAGACCCGCAGCCCGGTGGCATAGAGCAGCTCCAGCATCGCCTTGTCTCTGAGCTCCAGCGGATCATCCAGCAGCGGGGCCTGCAGCAGGGCCTCCACCTCGGCTTCACTCAGATCGGCCGGCAGTTTCTTGGGCAGCTTGGGTCCCTCCAGTAGCACGGTGGGATCGTCGCTGCGCAATTTTTCCCGGTTCAGATACTGGTAAAAACGGCGCAGGGCCGACAGAAAGCGAGCCGTGCTGCTCGCCGCAAACTGGTTGTCGACCCGCCAGGCGAGGTAGTGCTGAATGTCATCCATGCCCGCCAGCAGCAGGGAACTGCCCTGCCCGTCGAGCCAGAGGGCGAATTTTTCCAAGTCGGTGCGATAGGAGCTGACCGTGTTGTCAGACAGCCCCCGTTCGAGCCAGAGGGCGTCGAGAAAAGGTTCGATCAGGGGATGGGAGTCAGGCTTGCTCATGGTGCGCCGCAGTCAGAAAAAAGATGGCCCATTGTAGCGCGCGGGCTCGCCCCCCGTGCAAGCCCGCTTGCCCGCCAGCCAATATCTGAGGGCAGTGAAGGGGCCCCGGCAATCTGCTAGACTGGCGCCCTCCCCTTAGGTTGCCAACATGGCGCAGCCCACAGCAGTCAAGAGAAGAGCGATGAAGATTGGTCTGTTTTACGGTTCCACCACCTGCTACACCGAGATGGCCGCCGAGAAGATCCGCGCCCTCATCGGCCCCGAGCTGGTCGACATCCACAACATCAAGGATGTGCCCCTGGTGCGCATGCAGGATTACGACATCCTGATCCTCGGCATCTCCACCTGGGACTTTGGCGAGCTGCAGGAGGACTGGGAGTCCCGCTGGGAAGATATCGCCGATCTGGAGCTGGAGGGGCGCATCGTGGCCCTGTTTGGCCTCGGCGATCAGCTCGGTTACGGCGAGTGGTATCAGGATGCCCTCGGCATGCTGCACGATCAGCTGGTGCCCAAGGGGGTCAAACTGGTGGGTTACTGGCCTAACGAGGGGTACGAGTTCGATGCCTCCAAGGCGCTGATCGACGATGGTCGCCACTTCGTCGGCCTGGCCCTCGACGATGCGAACCAGTACGATCAGACCGATTCCCGCATCGAGCAGTGGGTCGACCAGATCCTGGCCGAAATCCACGAACTCCTCTGATTGATGTCCGGCGGTCAGCCCGAGTGCTGACCACCTGGGCGCATATCTCGCGCCGATTTTCTCAATCGGTATCATCGTATGACGCTATAGCGACTTTTTTGTGCTGGTCTGTAACAATGAGTCTGACGCCCCATAACAAGCAAAGCAGGGCGCCGGAAGCAAACGGACAGATCAGAAAAGGAAATTCTATGACCTCATTCTCCCTGTTGGCCCCTGCCATCGCCCGCGACGTGCTCGATCACGCCCTGGCGCTGGGTGCCGACTTTGCCGAGCTGTTTGTGGAGCGCAAGCGCCGCAGCCAGCTCAGCCTGCTCTCCAGCCAGATAGAGAACATCAGCGGTGGCCTCGATTTCGGCATCGGCGTGCGCCTGTGCTACGGCCACAAGGTGCTCTACGGTTACACCAACCAGACCAGCCGTGACGAGCTGTTGCGCATCGTCACCCTGCTGGCGGCCAAGGACAGACGCGACCCCGTGGTGACCGCCACCGCCTTCGATTTCACCCGTCTCACCGACCGCCATCCGGTGGCCCTGCCCCTGTCGGCGGACAAGCTGCTGGAGCAGAAGATTGCCTATCTGCACACCATGGATGCTGCGGCCCGCGCCGAGAGCGACAAGGTGAGCCAGTTTTCCGGCAACGTGCTGGGCTGGGAACAGGAGGTGGAGATCTTCAACAGCGAAGGGTTGCAGGTCAGCGATCGCCGCCACTACAACCGCATCATGGCCCAGACCATCGCTCGGGAAGGGAGCGAGCAGAGCATGGGCTACGAGGCCCCCGGCGCCTTGATGGGCTGGGAACACGCCGAGCGCATCGATCCGCGCGAGCTGGCCCTCACCGCCACTCGTCAGGCCCTGGTGAAGCTGGGCGCCGCCCCCTGTCCGAGCGGTACCCTGCCGGTCATCATGGAGAGCGGCTTTGGCGGCGTCATCTTCCACGAGGCGTGCGGCCACCTGCTGGAGACCACCTCGGTGGCCAAGAAGGCCTCGGTGTTCCACGACAAGATGGGCCAGCTGATTGCCAATCCCGCAGTCAGTGCGGTGGACGAAGGCTTGCAGGGCAACGCCTGGGGATCCATCAACGTCGATGACGAAGGGATGGCGACCCAGCACACCCAGCTCATCAAGGATGGCGTGCTGACCGGTTTCCTGGTGGACAGGATGGGCGCCCTCAAGACAGGTTACGCCCGTACCGGCTCGGGGCGGCGCGAATCCTACAAATTCGCCCCCACCTCGCGCATGCGCAACACCTATATCGAGCCGGGCAACTACAGCCTGGACGAGATGCTGGCCACGGTAGAGCACGGCATCTATGCCAAAAAAATGGGTGGCGGCTCGGTGCAACCGGGTACCGGCGAGTTCAACTTCAACGTGCAGGAGGCCTACCTCATCGAGCACGGCAAGGTGACCAGACCGCTCAAGTCGGCGACCCTGATCGGCACCGGCCCTCAGGTGCTTAAAGAGATCTCCATGGTGGGCCGCAATCTGGCGCTGGCCGCCGGCATGTGCGGCTCCGTCTCCGGCTCTGTGCCCACCTCGGTCGGCCAGCCCGCCCTGAAAGTGGACAATATTCTGGTGGGGGGTAATGCCTGATGAATGACACCATTAAGCTCCTGAAAGTGGACCTTATGCTGATCGGGGGGAACGCCTGATGAGCACCATCGATATGAACCAACTGCTTGTCCGCCTGCTGGACAAGGTCGCCAGCCTCAATGCCGAGGCGGATATCATCGCCAATCAGGACAGGGCCTTCTCCCTCAAGGCCGACAAGGGGGAGCTTGGGGAATACAAGGTCACCAGCAGCCAGCAGATCGGCATTCGCCTGATCAAAGAGGGTCGGGTCGGCATCGCCTACTCCGAGTCCCTCGATGAGGCCGCGCTCGATGCCATGCTGCAGGATGCCTGTGACGCCAGCCGCTTTGCCAAGGTGGATGCGGATCAGACCATCTCGGTCGCCAACAGCCGGCTCACCACCGACTGCGCCGAGATCAATCAGCCCGATACCACGCCCGTGGAGGAGAAGATCGCCCTGGCCTTGCGCCTCGAATCGGACATGCTGGCCCTGCCGGATGTGACCGGCGCCCCCTACAACAGCTTCTTCGAAGGGGAGAGCCGTCTCTGGCTCGCCAACAGCTTGGGCACCTTCTGCGAGCACGGCGAATTTTCCGTCGGCTGCTACACCTCGGCCCTGGTCGAGCGGGATGGCCGACAATCCATGCACTCCCAGGGACAATATGGCCGTCGCTTCGACGAGCTGGACAGCCAGACCCTTGCCCAACAGATCCATACCGTGGCCGCGGGCTTGCTGCCGGGTGAGGCGGTCTCGAGCGGCCGCTACAGTGTCATCTTCAGCACCAACTGTTTCGCCAGCCTGTTTGGCTGCTTCCAGGCGGCGCTCTCGGGCAAGTGGGCCCAGCAGGGGATCAACCCCTGGCGAGACATGGTGGGGCAACCTGTTGCCTCCCGCTGGCTCACTCTGGAGAGCCGGGTCCATATGCCGGGTGGCATGAACATCAAGGCCTTCGACGGCGAGGGTGCCCCCACCTCGGATCTGCTGCTGATTGGCGAGGGGGCACTCAAGACCCTGCTGCACAACAGCGCCACCGCCCGCCACTTCGGCGTGGCGAGCAACGGCTCGGCGGCTCGCGGCGCCCGCAGTGCACTGGATGTGACCCCTCGTCACCTGGTGTTCGGTACCGGCCCTCATAGCGAGGCAGAGGTGCAGAGCGGCGACTATCTGGAGCTGGTCAAGCTGGACGGCCTGCACTCGGGGGCCGATGCGGTCAGCGGCGACTTCTCCTTTGGCGCGTCAGGGTTCCTCTGCCGAGACGGGGTGCGTATCCAGCCGGTGCGCGGCGTCACGGTGGCGGGCAACTTCTATCACCTGCTGGGAGAGCTTGAAGCAGTCGGCGATACCCTGCATCACAACGATGGCTATGGCTTCTATGCCCCGCTGATCCGCTTTGGCGGCCTCGCTGTCGCGGGCAAGTAACACCACCGAATAATCACAAAGAGGCGCCTGATGGCGCCTCTCTTCGTTGGATGTTCAAGAGATTGGCAATCAGGGCGAGAGGGGTTCGCGGTGATATTCGGTGCCGCCGCATTCGGGACAGGTATCCAGCTGCTCGGGACGAAGAACCTTATGGCGCCAGCCACACTGGTTGCACTCCATGACCCCCAGCCCGACCCACTCCCCCGCCTCGTACACGCCCTTATGCTCCAGCTCGTCTGCCAATTCGCGCCACTCCACCTGGGCCCGATCGGTCACGTCCGCCAGCCAGGACCAGGCGGTGTCTTTGAGCGCCAGCATGAAGGCGGACTCTTCCACCTGCTCATCCTTGCGCCCCTCGTCATAGTTGCCCAGATCCCGCTTCACATACTCGGCGATCAGCGCCAGCTCGTCCTGGGTCAGATCCCCGGCCGCCTCCAGATAGGCCTGTACCTTGGCGATCATCCGGTTGAGGCGCTCCCCCTGGAACTGTTCTGTCTCTTGCCACTGCTTCTGCAGTTCGGCAATGAAGGCTTCGTACCCTTTTTGACGTTTGTCCATGGCCGTTACTCCTCTACTGAACCCTGATCGAGCCCGGCTTAAGGCCCGAGGGACGCTGGCGGTTGTTGCCGCCGCAGGATATGGGTATTCTATTGCGATTTCCCAGCTGATTTATCTATCCATTTCACAGATCCGGATGTCACCAATGCAAGAGCAATACGTTCCCCAATCCATAGAACCAGCAGTGCAAAAGCACTGGGATGCCAAGAAAACCTTCAAGGCGGTGGAGAAAGTAGACAAGGAAAAGTTCTACTGCCTCTCCATGTTCCCCTATCCGTCTGGTCGTCTACACATGGGGCACGTTCGCAACTACACCATAGGTGATGTGATCTCCCGTTATCAACGCCTCAATGGCAAGAACGTGCTGCAACCCATCGGTTGGGACGCATTCGGCCTGCCGGCGGAAAACGCCGCAATCAAGAACAACACGGCGCCGGCCCCCTGGACCTACGAAAACATCGAATACATGAAGAACCAGCTGAAGATGCTGGGTCTGGGTTATGACTGGGATCGCGAGCTGGCCACCTGCAAGCCGGACTACTACCGCTGGGAGCAGTGGTTCTTCACCAAGCTCTACGAGAAGGGTCTGGTCTACAAGAAGACCTCCTCCGTCAACTGGTGCCCGAACGACATGACGGTGCTGGCCAACGAGCAGGTTGTCGACAACTGCTGCTGGCGCTGCGATACCCCGGTGGAGCAGAAAGAGATCCCCCAGTGGTTCATCAAGATCACCGACTACGCCGAAGAGCTGCTCAACGACATCGACAACCTGGAAGGTTGGCCTGAGATGGTCAAGACCATGCAGCGCAACTGGATTGGCCGCTCCGAAGGGGTCAACATCAGCTTCGCCATCGACGGTCAAACTGAGCATCTCGAGGTCTACACCACCCGTCCGGACACCTTCATGGGCGTGACCTATGTCGGCATCGCCGCCGGCCACCCGCTGGCGCTGCAGGCTGCCGAAAGCAATCCGGAGCTGGCCGCCTTTATCGAAGAGTGCAAGAACACCAAGGTGGCCGAAGCCGAGCTCGCCACCATGGAGAAGAAGGGCATGGCCACCGGCCTGTACGCCATTCATCCGCTGGATGGTCGCAAGGTCCCGGTCTGGGTCGCCAACTTTGTGCTGATGAACTACGGCACCGGCGCCGTGATGGCGGTACCGGGTCACGACCAGCGTGACTTCGAATTCGCCACCAAATACGGCCTCGATATCAAGGCGGTGATCAAGCCGGCCGATGGCGAAGTAGACGTGAGCGAGGCGGCCTACACCGAGAAAGGGGTGCTGTTCAACTCCGGCGAGTTCGACGGTCTCGACTTCCAGGCGGCCTTCGATGCCATCGCCACCAAGCTGGAGGCAATTGGCAAGGGCAAACGCACCGTCAACTACCGCCTGCGCGACTGGGGTGTCTCCCGTCAGCGCTACTGGGGCGCCCCCATCCCCATGCTGACCCTGGCTGACGGCACAGTTGTGCCGACGCCGGAAGACCAGCTGCCGGTACTGCTGCCGGAAGACGTAGTGATGGACGGCATCCAGAGCCCGATCAAGGCCGATGCCGAGTGGGCCAAGACCACTTACAACGGTCAGGAAGCGTTCCGCGAGACAGATACCTTCGACACCTTTATGGAGTCCTCCTGGTACTACGCCCGCTACTGCTCCCCGGACTACGACAAGGGCATGCTGGATCCCGCGGCCGCCAACCACTGGCTGCCGGTGGATCAGTACATTGGCGGCATCGAGCACGCCTGTATGCACCTGCTCTACGCCCGCTTCTTCCACAAGCTGCTGCGTGACGCGGGCCTGGTGAACAGCGACGAGCCGTTCAAGCGCCTGCTCTGCCAGGGCATGGTGCTGGCCGACGCCTTCTACTACAAGGACGAAAAGGGTGGCAACGTCTGGGTCAGCCCGACCGACGTCAAGGTGGAGCGTGACGAGAAAGGCCGCATCATCAAGGCGGTGGACCTTGAGGGCCGCGAAGTCATCCACTCCGGCATGACCAAGATGTCCAAGTCCAAGAACAACGGCATCGACCCGCAGCTGATGGTGGAGCGTTACGGCGCCGACACCGTCCGCCTGTTCATGATGTTCGCCTCCCCGGCCGAGATGACCCTGGAGTGGTCCGACTCCGGCGTGGAAGGTGCCCAGCGCTTCCTGCGTCGCCTGTGGCGCATCACCTTCGAACACGTTGCCGGTGGCGCCGTGCCGGCGCTGGATGTGGCGGCCCTCTCCAGCGAGCAGAAGGCGATTCGTCGCGAGCTGCACAAGACCATCGCCAAGGTGAGCGATGACGTGGGTCGTCGCCAGACCTTCAACACCGCCATCGCCGCCATCATGGAGCTGATGAACAACCTGGCCAAACTGGGCTCCGAGCCTCAGGATCGCGCCCTGATGCAGGAAGCGATGGAAGCGGTCGTGGTCATGCTCTACCCCATCACTCCGCACATCGGCTTCGAGCTGTGGAAGATGCTGGGCAAGGGCGATGACATCGACCACGCCACCTGGCCGGTCGCCGACGAGGCCGCCATGGTCGAGACCGAGAAGCTGGTGGTGGTGCAGATCAACGGCAAGATGCGCGGCAAACTGACCGTGCCGGCCGAAATCAGCCAGGCCGACGTCGAGAAGCTGGCCATGGCCGACGCCTCGGTACAGAAGTTCACCGACGGCCTGACCGTGCGCAAGGTGATCTATGTGCCGGGCAAGCTGCTCAACATCGTTGCCAACTGATCGTTGCCAAGCGGTGACGGTAAACGGATGATAACGGCGGGCCTTGCGCCCGCCGCTCTTCACTTAACGCAAAGAGGATTTCATATGGGCTCCATCTTCACTCGCTGGATGGCCATCATGCTGGCAGCCCTGCTGCTGCAGGGTTGCGGTTTTCATATGCGCGGCACCGGCATCCCGGCGGAGTTGATGACCATGAAGGTCGTGGGCGACAACAAGAGCGACTTCTACCGGCTGGTCACCACCCGTCTCAAGGCTGCGGGCGTCACTCTGGCCGACAAGGAGGGCATCCCGGTGCTGACTCTGGGCGGCATCGGCAGCTCCAGCCAGGTTGCCTCGGTCAACGCCCTGGGGGC
The DNA here is from genome assembly GCF_041402525.1 of Aeromonas sp. S18(2024). Taxonomy (NCBI): domain Bacteria; kingdom Pseudomonadati; phylum Pseudomonadota; class Gammaproteobacteria; order Aeromonadales; family Aeromonadaceae; genus Aeromonas; species Aeromonas sp. S18(2024). The sequence goes on from NZ_JBGLQV010000007.1 coordinate 180,123, forward strand.
CGATACCGAGTATGTGCTGGGCTTTAGCACCCGCTTCACCGTCGCGGTACCGGGCAAGCCGACTCAAGTCTTCCCCATCAACTTCAACCGCAGCTTCCTGAACAAGCCGGATGCGGCGCTGGCCTCCTCCCGCGAGCAGGAGCAGCTCAACCGCGAGATGCAGGAGCAGGCAGCCAGCCAGGTGATCCGTCAGTTGAGCCAGGTCAGCTTCTGATGCGGATCTACCCCGAGCAGTTTGGTGAACACCTCAAAGCAGGGCTTCGGCCCTGCTATCTCGTTTTTGGCGACGAGCCACTGCTGCGGCTGGAGGCGCTCGACGCCATCCGCCAGATCGCCCGCAAGCAGGGATTCGATGAACGCCACAGCTTCGTGGTCGAGCAGGGACTGGACTGGAATCAGGTCTACGACGCCTGCCAGGCCATGAGCCTCTTCTCCGCCCGCCAGATCATCGAGCTGGAGCTGCCCGCCAAGGTCGACAAGGATCTCGCCGCCCGCATCAGCGAGATCGGCAAACAGCTCCACCCCGACCTGTTGCTGGTGTTGAGCGGTGGTCGTCTCAACCAGACCCAGATGAAGGCTGCCTGGTTCGACAAGCTCTACCAGATCGGCACCTATGTGCCGGTCAACCATCCCGAGCCCAAGTTTTTCCCGCGCTGGATGAATGCCCGCTTCCAGCGTTTCGGTCTCAAGGCGCTGCCGGATGCCATCAACTTCATGTGTCACAGCTATGAGGGCAACCTGCTGGCCGCGAGCCAGGAGATAGAGAAGCTGACCCTGCTCTCGCCGCCCCAGCCCATCAGCGTCGCCTATCTGCAGGAGACCATCATCCGCCACGCCCACTTTACCCCGTTCCAGCTGGTCGATACCCTGCTGGAGGGCAAGGTGAACCGGGCCCAGCGGATCCTGGCGGCCCTGCGTGCCGAGGGCACCGAACCCGGCATGCTGGCCTGGACCCTGTGCCGCGAGCTGGAGCAGCTCACCGAGCTGTCGCTGGCCATGCGCAGTGGCCAGCCACTGGGGGAGCATTTCAGCCGTCTGCGTATCTGGCAGAGCCGTCAGCAGCTGATCCAGCAGGCGCTGACCCGGCTCCCCTTCGCCAAGCTGCAGCAGCTGTGGCAACTGATGGCACGGCTCGATGACGCCCAGCGCCGCTTCGACACCGAGCAAGCTTGGCTGATGCTGCAGACCCTGGCTCTCGGCTTTCGCGATGGCACCCCGTTGCCGCTGGCGATGGAGGAGAGTCCGTGCTGAAGGCTTCAATCGGCCCGCTGAAGGCTCCTGTCGGCCTGCTGGGGGGGACCTTCGATCCCATTCACATCGGCCACCTGAGACCCGCCATCGAGGCGCGCGATGCCTTGCGGCTCGAAGAGATCCGCCTGATCCCGAACCATATTCCGCCCCACAGGGCCCATCCCCTCTGCTCGAGCGAACAGCGTCTGGCCATGGTCAAGCTGGCGGCGGCGGAGAATCGCAGTTTCGTGGTGGATGAACGGGAGCTCAAGCGCGACACCCCCTCCTGGACCATTGATACACTGGTCGAGCTGAGGAACGAGCTGCCCGACACACCGCTCTGCTTTCTGATGGGGATGGATTCGCTGCTGAGCCTGGCAAGCTGGCATCGCTGGCAGGAGCTGCTCGATTATGCCCATCTGGTGGTGAGTTCACGCCCCGGCTGGCAGCCCGACTATCCCGCAGAGATCGCCGACTTACTGGCTCGCCACCAGACCACCCGGGTGCAGGCACTGCATCAGCGTCTGGCCGGCCATATCTGGCTGGCGGACAACCAGCCCGTCGAGCTGTCGTCCACCCGGCTGCGGGCACTGCTGGAAGCGGGGCAGGATGTCCGCTACCTCCTGCCCGAGTCGGTTGCACACTATATTGATCAACAGGGGCTCTACCGCGCCACCGGCCAGTAAGACCCTGTCGTAATCCCGTCTCAGCCCAATGGGGAAACGGGATTGACCATGATATAATCCGCCGCCCTCACGCCGTACGAGCGCGCCGGAATACAGGAGAGACTCATTGCAAGGCCAAGAACTGCACGCCTTTATCATCGACAAGATCGATGACATGAAAGGCCGCGATATCATCACCATCGATGTGCGCGGCAAATCCAGCATCACTGATACCATGATCATCTGCTCTGGCAACTCCAACCGTCACGTTTGCGCCATCGCCAGTCATCTGGCCAGCGAAGCCCGCCATGCCGGACTCGATCTGCTGAGCGTGGAAGGCCAGCTGAGCGGCGAATGGGTTCTGGTAGACATGGGGTCGGTGATCGTGCACGTGATGCAGGACGAATATCGCGACTTCTACCAACTGGAAAAACTGTGGGGCGGCGCCCCGATCCAGGCGTAAAGACCATGAAGATCCAGTTGATTGCGGTGGGCACCAAGATGCCTGCCTGGGTAGAACATGGCTTCGAAGAGTACCGTCGCCGTTTCCCGAAAGACATGCCGTTCGAGCTGGTGGAAATTGGCGCCGGCAAGCGCGGCAAGAATGCCGACATTCCCCGCATCCTGCAAAAAGAGGGGGAGGCCATGCTGGCGGCCGCCGGTCGCTCGCGCATCGTCACCCTGGATATCCCGGGCAAACCCTGGACCACAGAGCAACTGGCCAGCCAGCTCGAGGCGTGGAAACTGGACGGTCGCGACGTGGCCCTGCTGGTGGGCGGGCCCGAGGGATTGTCGCCCGAATGCAAGGCCGCGGCTGAGCAGAGCTGGTCCCTGTCACCGCTGACTCTGCCCCACCCGTTGGTGCGAGTTCTTGTAGCCGAGAGCCTCTACCGGGCCTGGAGCATCACCACCAATCACCCGTATCACAGGGAGTGATCCATGATGTCGTGGCCGATCGTCCCTGCTGCATTTGCGTACCACAGAGAGTGAACCATGCCGTTCTTGCTGTTATTGCCCCCCATGGAGTTGAGGTAGAGGCATGCTGAAACAACGCATCGAGATGCGCGATCACAGTGCCGAGGGCAATCTGTTCTTCCGGCGCACCCTGGTAGCCTACATCGGCATCATAGTGCTGATGCTGGTGCTGCTGGGCAATCTCTATTACCTGCAGGTCGAGTCCTACGACACCTATCAGACCCGCTCCAATGACAACCGGATCCGGGTCGTGCCGGTGGCGCCGCCCCGCGGCCTCATTTATGACGCCAACGGCGTGTTGCTGGCGGAGAACCGCCCCGTCTACAGCCTGGAAATCGTGCCGGAAGAGACCAAGGATCTGGCGAAGACCGCCGACGACCTCATCGCCCTGCTGAAGCTGCCGGAGGGAACCAAGGAGAAGTTCCTGGCCGAGGTGAAACGTCAGCGCCGCTTCAAGCCGGTGGCGCTGTACGAGAAGCTGACCGAGTATCAGGTAGCCCTCTTCTCGGTCAACCAGCACAACTACCCAGGCGCCAGCATCGAGGCCTACCTCAAGCGCTACTACCCGTTTGGCGATACCCTCACCCATGCCCTCGGCTATGTGGCCAAGATCAACACCCGCGACGTGGAACGCCTCGAAAAGGAGGAGAAGCTCGCCAACTATGCCGCCACCAAAGACATCGGCAAGCAGGGGGTGGAGAAATACTACGAGGACGATCTACACGGGGTGGCCGGCTATCAGGAAGTCGAGGTCAATAACCGCGGCCGGGTGGTGCGCACCCTCAAGTTCCAGCCGCCGATCCCGGGCAAGGACATCTACCTCAACATCGACATCCGGATGCAACTCAAGGCCCAGCAGCTGCTGGGAGGCCAGCGGGGAGCCATCGTCATGATGGATCCTTCCACCGGTGCCATCATCGCCATGGAGTCGAGCCCGAGCTATGACCCCAACCTGTTCGTGACCGGCATCTCCAGCGCCAACTACTCGGCGCTGCTCAACGATCCGGCCCGTCCCCTGGTAAACCGTACCACCCAGGGCATCTATGCCCCCGCCTCCACCGTCAAGCCCATGATGGCGGTGATGGGGCTCAACGAGGGGGCCATTACCCCCAACTATCGCTACTTCGGCGGCCCCAGCTTCTCCATTCCGGGCACCACCAAGAAGTTTCGCGACTGGCGCCGCTGGGGCCATGGTTGGCTCGACGTCTACCGCGCCATCGAGGTGTCGGCGGATACCTACTTCTACGATCTCGCCTACCGGGTCGGCATCGACAAGATCCACGACTACATGACCAAGTTCGGCTTCGGCCGCTACAGTGGCGTCGATCTCTATGAAGAGACCAAGGGTGTCATGCCGTCCCGCGACTGGAAGATGGCTCGCTGGCGCCAGCCCTGGTATCAGGGTGACACCATCTCCGTCGGCATCGGTCAGGGCTACTGGAGCGCTACGCCAATCCAGCTGGCCAAGGCGATCAGCATCCTGACCCAGAACGGTCACGACGTGACGCCTCACCTGTTGAAGCGCCTGACTTCAGCCACAGGCAACGAAGACGCCCCGGTCAACCAGAAGATGGCACTGCAGGTGAAAAACGACAGCTACTGGAAAGTGGCCCAGGACGGCATGTGGCGCGTCAACCATGGCCGCGAGGGCAGTGGTCGCCTCTCGTTTGCCAAAGCCCCCTACTCCTCGGGTGGCAAGTCGGGTACCGCCCAGGTGGTCGGCCTCAAGGAGAACCAGGTCTATAACATCAAAACCGTCAAGGCCGAGCATCGCGACAACGCGCTGTTCGTCGCCTATGCGCCGTTTGAAGCGCCCAAGGCGGTAGTCGCCCTGGTGCTGGAGAACTCGATTGGTGGCGGCGGTGGTCGAGCCGGTGCGCCTATCGCACGCCAGATGCTGGATGCCTATCTACTGCCGCCAGACCCCCAGCTGCCGCCATCACCGGTCAAGCAGCCCCAATCCGAAGAGGTCACCCCTCATGAGTAATTCTGCTCGCCAGCAGAGCATCTGGTACAAGCTGCATATCGACCTGCCGCTGTTTCTCGGCCTGCTGGCCGTGATGGCCCTCTCCATGGTGGTGCTCTACTCCGCCTCAGGTCAGGACATGGACTCCATCGTGCGCCAGCTGGTACGCGGCGGGATCGCCTTCGCCCTGATGATCGGTATGGCCCAGCTGCCCCCTTCCCTCTACGCCCGCTGGTCGGTGCCCCTGTTTGCTGTGGTGGTGCTGCTGCTCATCGCGGTGGACGTGTTCGGCCACATCGGCAAGGGGGCCCAGCGCTGGCTGGATCTCGGTTTTATGAAGTTCCAGCCGTCAGAGGTGATGAAGCTCTCCATGCCCATCATGGTGGCCGCCTGGCTCAGCCGCCACTCGCTGCCCCCCAAGCTCAGCCACGTGGCGATCGCCTTGGTCATGGTGCTGTTGCCGACCCTGCTGATCGCGGCCCAGCCCGATCTCGGCACCTCGATCCTGGTGGCCGCCTCCGGTTTCTTCGTCATCTTCCTGGCGGGACTGAGCTGGTGGCTGATCGGGCTGGCGGTGGTGATGGCACTGGCCTTCATGCCGGTGCTCTGGTTCTTCCTGATGCACGAATACCAGCGCCAGCGGGTACTGATGCTGCTCGACCCGGAAAAAGATCCCCTCGGGCGTGGCTATCACATCATCCAGTCCAAGATCGCCATCGGCTCCGGCGGCGTCTTCGGCAAGGGGTGGCTGCAGGGCACCCAGTCCCAGCTCGAATTTCTGCCCGAACGCCACACCGACTTTATCTTCGCTGTATTCAGCGAAGAGTTCGGCCTGGTAGGGGTCGCCCTGCTGCTGGTGCTCTACCTCTATGTCATCAGCCGCTGCCTGTTTATCTCGATGCAGGCCCAGAGCAGCTTCGAGCGTCTGCTTGGCGGCGCCCTGACCCTCACCTTCTTCGTCTATGTGTTCGTCAACATGGGCATGGTGAGCGGCATACTGCCGGTGGTGGGAGTACCTCTGCCGCTGGTGAGTTACGGTGGCACCTCCATGGTGACCCTGATGGCCGGTTTTGGCATACTGATGTCAATCCAGACTCATAGAAGGCTACTCGCCTGATGAGATGGGGTTGGGCACTGCTCTCCCTCTGGGCCATGACGGCCCAGGCCGGTGTGCCGCAGGAGCGTCTGGCGCAGCTCGCCGAGCAGCAACAGGTACCGCTGGCGGCGCTGCAGGCTGCCGCCAAGGAGGCCAAGCTGCGCCAAGAGGTGCTCGACACCATCAACCGTCCCTGGGAGGCCAAACCCTGGTATCGCTACCGGCCGCTGTTCGTGACTCAGGAGCGGATTGCCGACGGACTGCGCTTCTGGCAGCGCCATGCCGCCACCCTGAGCCGGGCCGAGCAGACCTACAAGGTGCCTGCGGCGCTCATCGTGGCCATCATAGGGGTCGAGACCTTCTACGGCCGACAGATGGGGCGTCATCCGGTACTGGACAGTCTCTATACCCTGGGTTTTCACTATCCGGCGCGGGCCGACTTCTTCGCCAAGGAGTTTGCCCAGCTGGTGCTGCTGGCCCGGGAAGAGGGCTGGCCGCTGGCGCGCCTCAAGGGCTCCTACGCCGGGGCCATGGGGATGGGGCAGTTCATGCCCTCCAGCTATCGTCACTACGGCGTCGATTTCGACGGTGACGGCAAACGGGATCTGTTTGCCAATCCGGCCGATGCCATCGGCAGCGTAGCCAACTACTTTGCCGAACATCAGTGGCGCTGGGGCGAGTCGGTGGTCGAACCGGCCCAGACCGGTTTGCTGGCGATCGAGCCCCTGCTGAGATCCGAGCCCGAGCTGACACAACAGTGGGCGGAACTGGCGGCGGCAGGCATCGAGCTTGCCACCCCGCCGGCCCCGCAGACGCCGGTCAAGTTGCTGGCGTTCGAACAAGCCGATGGACCGGAATACTGGGTCGCACGGCATAATTTTTATGTGATCACCCGCTACAATCGCAGCCCCCTCTATGCGATGGCGGTGTATCAACTTAGCCAAGCCATTCAGGAAGCGTATGCAACTTCGTCACAAACTCCTCCCGCTCAGCCTGAGCTTGTTGCTGGCCGCCTGTAGCAGCCAGCCGGAACAGAGCGCCCCGGTCGAACCGCAAGCACCGGTCAGCAAACCGCCCGTTATCGAGATACCGCAGGCCACCGGCGCCATTCCGCGCCCCGAGCCCCTGAGTACCAGCGGCAACCGGAACTACTGGATTGGCAAGCAGAAATACGAGGTATGGCGCGACATCAAGCACTACACCGAGGAGGGCACCGCCAGCTGGCTGGCCAAGGATCTGGACGGCAACAAGACCGCCAACGGCGACGTGCTGGACAGCAAGCTGTTCAGCGCCGCCCACCGCAACCTGCCGATCCCGAGCTATGTGCGGGTCACCAATCTGGACAACGGTCTGGAGACCATAGTGCGGGTCAATGACCGCGGTCCGTTTGACAGCAGCCGCCTCATCGACCTCTCCTACGCCGCCGCCGAGCAGCTGGACATGGTCCACACCGGCGAGGCCCGTGTGCGGCTTGAACTCATCAGCGACACGCCGGATCAGCGGGTGATCATGGAGCCGATGGCCCCGATGCTGCCGGCCGAGACACCGGCAGACACCCAGGTTGCCCCCTCGCCCAAGCCGGCCACACCGGCCACACCGGCCAGCAGCGCCAGCAGCGCCAGCAGCACCAGCAAGCCGGTTGCGGCCAAACAGGCTCAGCCCCAGGCGGCCAGTGGTCAGGGCAAGATGATCCAGGTGCTGGCAAGCGGCTCCCGGGAGCGAGCCGAGGCGATGGGCAAGGTAATGACCCAGCGCTACGGCGTGCCCTACCGGATCGACACCCATGGCGCCATCTTCCGGGTGCTGATAGGCCCGATCCCGGCCGACCAACAACTGAGCACACTGGAAAAAGTTCGCCAGGGTGGACTGGAACAGGCATTCATCGTGCCCTGATCCCCTCCAGATTGTGGGTCTATCTGCCGTAAAACCCGCTCATCACGTCGCTTTGTGGCGTGGTGAACGGAGCCGATGGATAAAAAACCAGAGTTGATCGCCACGTCGGACTATGACCGGCGGGTGCATCTGGTATAGTTAGGCCCGCATTCATTCCCCATCTGGCTCGCAGGAATTTCAAGATGTCCAAATTTGCCCGTTCCGTTATTCTGGCCTCTCTGATAAGCGCCACCGCTCAGGCCAACACGCCTGTCCCTACGCCGAACGCCAACCCTGTGGTCGTTCCCGCCGCGCCGGAGATCTCCGCCAAGGCCCATATTCTGATCGATTACTACTCGGGTCAGGTGCTGGCCGAGCAGAACGCCGAAGAGCGTCTGCCGCCCGCCAGTCTGACCAAGATGATGACTTCCTACATCATTGGCCAGGAGCTGGCCAAGGGGAACATCAAGCGCACCGACATGGTGACCATCAGCCAGAACGCCTGGTCCAAGAACTACGCCGACTCCTCCAAGATGTTCATCGAGGTGGGCAAACAGGTCTCCGTTGATGACCTCAACAAGGGCATCATCATCCAGTCCGGCAACGACGCCTGCGTCGCCATGGCCGAATTCCTGGCGGGCAGCACCGACTCCTTCGCCAGCCTGATGAACAGCTGGGCAGCCAAGCTCGGCATGAATGACAGCCACTTCGTGAACCCCCACGGTCTGGATGCGGAAGGCCACTACAGTACCGCTCACGACATGGCCCGTCTGGGTCAGGCACTGATCCGCGATCTGCCGGAGGAGTACAAGATCTACTCCCAAAAATCCTTCGTGTTCAACGGCATCACCCAGCACAACCGTAACCGCCTGCTGTGGGACCAGTCCCTGCAGGTGGATGGCATCAAGACAGGTCACGTCAGCCAGGTGGGCTATAACTTGGTCTCCTCCGCCACCAACAACGAAGGCATGCGCCTGATCGCCGTGGTGCTGGGTGCCAACAGCGAAGCTACCCGCGCGGCCGAGAGCAAAAAGCTGCTCACCTACGGTTTCCGTTTCTTCCAGAGCCTGACCCCGTACAAGGCTGGCACCGAGCTGGTCACCCAGAAGATCTGGATGGGTGACAAGTCCGAGGTAAAACTGGGCGTCGACCAGGATGTCTCCGTGCTGGTGACCCGCGGTCAGGGCAACAACCTCAAAGCTGACTTCCAGCTCGACAGCGAGCTCAAAGCTCCGCTGGCCAAGGGTCAGCGAGTCGGTACCGTGTTCCTCAAGCAGGGCGACAAGGAGATCAAGCAGGTTCCGCTGGTTGCCTTGGAAGAGGTGCAGGAAGGCGGTCTGATGAGCCGTCTGTGGGACTATCTGGTACTGCTGGTTTCCAGCTGGTTCAAGTAACAGGGACGCACAATCCTCACCCAACAGCGGCGCCAACAGGCGCCGCTGCTGTCTCTGGCCGTCAGGGCAGTGAATAACCCTGCAAACTGCAGGTTCCGCCACACCCCGATTTGTGGTAAAAAGCAGCACTCCCATTCTTGTCTGACCGCTCCGGGCCTTGATCCTGGCTAGGAGCGTGCCCATATAGACAGCAATGGCGGCCCCTAGGGGCCACCGGCAACTAGCCATCCAAGATGAAGTCGTCCCCGTGACGATGCAAAAGGTGAGTAAATGAATACCAAGTTTGATGAACTGCTGGAGTTTCCCTGCAAATTCCCGTTCAAGGTACTCGGCGTCGCCGATCCGGCGCTGCCGGACATGGTGGTGGAAGTGCTGCAGCAGCACGCCCCCGGTACTTACAGCCCGACCGTCCAGCCCAGCTCCAAGGGTAACTATCACTCGGTTCGAGTGACTGTCACCGCCCAGAGCAAGGAGCACATCGAGGCGATGTATACCGCCCTCGGCAAGATCGAGCTGGTGAAATACGTACTGTAACGTCTCTCTCGCCCCGTTCTGCGGGGCGACTGTTTTTGGCAGCAGCCTGCCGTGAGGAAGCCATGTCATCCCGGATCCCCGCCCAGCCCACGCTTATCGTCAGACATCTGGGCCGTCGTCCCTACCAACCGGTATGGGACGCCATGAAAGCCTTCACCGACAGCCGCACCGGCGAGACCCCGGACGAGTTCTGGGTGGTGGAGCACGATCCCGTCTACACCCAGGGGCAAGCCGGCAAGGCCGAACATCTGCTGAACCCGGGCAATATCCCGGTGGTACAGAGCGATCGCGGCGGCCAGATAACCTATCACGGTCCCGGCCAGCTGGTGCTCTATGTGCTGGTGGATGTGCGCCGTTGCAAGCTGACGGTGCGCGAACTGGTCACCGCGCTGGAGACCGCCATCATCAATACCCTGGCGAAAAGCGACATCACGGCCTATGCCAAAGCGGACGCCCCCGGTGTCTACGTGAAAAACGAGCTCGGCATGGAGGCCAAACTGGCTTCCCTCGGCCTGCGCATCCGCAAGGGGTGCTCGTTTCACGGGCTGGCCCTCAACATCAACATGGACATGACCCCCTTCCTGCACATCAATCCGTGCGGCTACGCGGGCATGGCCATGACCCAGACCAGCGCCCTGGGCGGCCCGCAAAGCGTGGCCGAGGCGCAATCCATTCTGGTGGCCGAACTGGCCAGCCTGATTGGCTATCAGACAATAACAAACACCGAGAGTGAATCATGAGCAAACCCGTTCGTATGGAGCCGGGCGTCAAGCTGCGCGATGGCGACAAGATGGCCCTGATCCCGGTGAAATTCATGCCGGATCCCAACGAAGAACTCCTTCGCAAACCGGACTGGATGCGGATCAAACTGCCCCCCTCCAGCCAGAAGATCGAGCACATCAAGAGCACCCTGCGCAAGAACAAGCTGCACTCGGTCTGTGAAGAGGCCTCCTGCCCCAACCTGGCGGAGTGCTTCAACCACGGCACGGCGACCTTCATGATCATGGGCGCCATCTGTACTCGTCGCTGCCCCTTCTGCGACGTGGCCCACGGCCGTCCGCTCCCGCTGGATCCGGAAGAGCCGAAGAAGCTGGCGCTCACCATCAAGGAGATGAACCTCAAGTACGTGGTGATCACCTCGGTGGATCGCGATGATCTGCGCGACGGCGGTGCCCAGCACTTCGCCGACTGCATCAAGCAGATCCGCGAGCACAGCCCGCAGACCCGCATCGAGATCCTGACCCCGGATTTCCGCGGTCGCATGGAGCAGGCCCTCGAGGTGTTCCGCGAGACCCCGCCGGATGTCTTCAACCACAACCTGGAAACCGCCCCGCGCATGTACCGGGTGGCCCGTCCGGGCGCCGACTACAAGTGGTCGCTGGAGCTGCTGCGCCGCATCAAGGAGATGCACCCGCACGTACCGACCAAGTCCGGTCTGATGATGGGCCTTGGCGAAACCAACGAAGAGATAGTCGAGGTGCTCAAGGATCTGCGCGAGCACGGCGTCAACATGCTGACTCTGGGCCAGTATCTGCAGCCGAGCCGCCACCACCTGCCGGTGAAGCGCTACGTGCCGCCCGCAGAGTTCGACGAGCTGAAAGACGTGGCGATGGAGCTCGGCTTCAGCCACGCCGCCTGCGGTCCCTTCGTGCGTTCCTCCTATCACGCCGATCTGCAGGCCAAGGGCGAAGAGGTCAAGTAACCTCATCCCTTGCCATCAAAAAGAGCGCCACAAGGCGCTCTTTTTGTATCTGTTTCTCGGCATTACCACTCATCGAACACGCCGCGCTGCCACCAGCGCTGCAGCTGGGCCAGCACCCGGGTCTCGCGCACAGTCCACTGCGGACAGGGGCCCGCCAGCTGGGTCTTGTTGGTCTGCAGCGCCTCTTCGATGGCGATCCAGCCGGGTACGAAACCGAGCCGGATCTCGTAGGGCTGGGGCTGCGGGGCCACCAGCGTCTCCCCGATCCGGCAGAGGTAATAGAGGGAACGGATACAGTAGGCATCGACGCCCTGCTCCCGGGCCGGCCGGTACTCGCGGGTCTCGCCGAGCAGGGGCCCCACCTCCAGCAGCTCGGCGCCGCACTCCTCTCGCAATTCGCGGGCCAGCGCCACGGCATGGCTCTCACCTGCCTCGACGCCGCCGCCCGGGAACATGAAGTCGCCATTGACCCGGGAGTGCACCAGCAGCAGTTCGTCATCTCGCGCCACCACGGCGCGCACCGTCAGGCGCTCCAGGTTGCTGCCATCGGTCGGCACCTGACCATGGACAAAGTCGATGGCAAAGGGGTCGGGCCAACAGGAAGTTTGTGTCTGTAACGTCATCATTGTCTCAAGGCCGGTAGTTGCCTTGCCGGATCTGCTCGACCAGCTCGGCGGCCCGCTTGTCGTAGGCTTCGAGATCGGTCTTGCTCAGGGTGTGATAGATGCCAAAGCGCGCGGTGGAGACCTCGGGAGAGCCTTTGAACGATTCGCTCACCTTGCCCCACAGGTAGGCCAGCCCATACTGCTTCTGACCCATGTAGAGGGTGCTGAGGGAGGTCAGCAGGCGGCTGTTGACCGTGTCCCCCTGCCGGTAGAGGGAGAGACCGTGCTGCAGGGTGTCGATCGCCTTGGCCGGATCGCTCTTGGCATAGATGCCCCCCAGCGCCAGCTGCAATTCGGGCTCCTCGAGCACCGGCTTGCCCTCGAGCGCCATGAACTGCTGGCGAGCCAGCTCGTTGGTGTTGTTGGTCCAGTGCCAGAGCAGCAGGTAGGGATCCTGGGAGTTGCGGGTCGCCACATCCAGCTGGGCCAGCTGTTCGCCGGCGGCCAGCATGCCTTCCACCCGCGGACTCTTGAGCTCCTTGGCATTCTTGTATTCGATGTTGGTGGAGCGCTCCGCGCACTTGAGGTAGCGCTCAAGGTTGCGAATCAGCTCGTATTTGCGGCGATCCGTCTCCTCCTCCTTGAGGTAGAAACGGCTGCGGATGATGTCGGTGCGCTCGTAGCGGCACCAGCCATCGTCCACCAGATCCTGACACAACTCGGGATGGTTGTTGCAAATGTTGTGCAGCCGATCGTCATTGCAGCCGGCGGCGGCAAACATGATCGGGAGCAGGATGAGTGTTGGGCGCATAGGCAGATCTGTCATGACTCACATCTGATTAATTACAATAGGAGCCTGATGCGGCCACCTCCGGCTAGCAAACCGGTTACATATCCATTACAATGCGCGCGCCACTCAAGGCCGCGACTGCAGAATAATATAACGAAATATACACCCCTACAGTGATCTGCATTCGACGATTTTCTATTTGCACCAACAACGTGAAATAAAGGATCTGGTTAATGACCCACGAGCACTACTTGCAAGCGTGGCAGGAGAGCCAGGAGCTCGCCGAAGCCATGCAACCCCTGATTGGTCGTCTCTATCGCCAGCAAGGGGTCGAGATCACCGTCTACGGACGTCCGCTGCAAAACGCCTCCACCATCGATATCCTCAAGGCCCACAGGGTCGTACGCCGCCACCAGGGCGCCCCCCTCCCCATCCAACAGAGCTTTCCCCTGCTGCAGGCCATCGTGGCCCTGAAACCGACCGTTGCCGAGATCGATCTGGGTAAACTGGCCGTTGGTTACTGGCAGGAACATCAGGATGAGGCGGGCATCGAGGACTATCTGAAAGCCAAACTGGCACCGGCCCTGGGCCGTGGTGAGGTTCCCCAGCCGACTGATGTAGTGCTCTACGGTTTTGGTCGTATCGGCCGCCTGCTGGCCCGCCTGCTGATCGAGCGTACCGGCGCCGCCAACTCCCTGCGCCTGCGCGCCATCGTGGTACGTGGCGGTCGTGACGGAGATCTGGAAAAACGCGCCAGCCTGCTGCGCCGCGACTCCGTCCACGGCCCCTTCAACGGTTCCATCGAAGTGGACGTGGAGCGCAGCGCAATCATCGCCAACGGCACCTACATCCAGGTGATCTACGCCAACAGCCCGGCCGATATCGATTACACCGCCTACGGCATCCAGAACGCCCTGATCATCGACAACACCGGCGTCTGGCGCGACGAGGCCGGCCTCAGTGAACACCTCAAGGCGCGCGGCGCCGGCAAGGTACTGCTGACCGCTCCCGGCAAGGGCGAGATGAAGAATGTGGTATTCGGGGTCAACCACGAGGTGATCACCCCGGAAGATCGCATCATCTCCGCCGCTTCCTGCACTACCAACGCCATCACCCCTGTGCTCAAGGTGATGCAGGAGAAATACGGCATCCGTCACGGCCACGTCGAGACGGTGCACTCCTACACCAACGATCAGAACCTGATCGACAACTATCACAAGGGCGAGCGCCGCGGTCGCAGCGCGGCCCTCAACATGGTGATGACCAGCACCGGCGCCGCCAAGGCGGTGGCCAAAGCGCTGCCCGAGCTCAAGGGCAAGCTGACCGGCAACGCCATCCGGGTGCCCACCCCCAACGTGTCTCTGGCCATCATCAACCTGTCCCTGGAGCAGGCCACCGATCGGGAGAGCCTCAACGCCTATCTGCAGCAGATGTCGCTGAGCTCGGCCCTGCATCGCCAGATTGACTTCAGTGCCAGCACCGAGCTGGTCTCCTCCGACATGGTGGGTTCCCGCTTCGCCGGCATCGTGGACTCCCAGGCCACCATCGCCGAAGGGGATCACTGCGTGCTCTACGTGTGGTATGACAACGAGTTCGGATACAGTTGTCAGGTAGTGCGGGTGATGGAGCAGATGGCCGGCGTAGTCCGTCAGGATCTACCTGCATAACCCGCCAGGATCTGCCCGCCCAAGCCCGGGTTCATGGCTCAATTTCAAGGAGAGGCCGGATGTCGTATCAACAAGGTGAGTTTCAACAAGCAATCAGGCAGATGCCCAAAGAGGTGTACGAGCGGCTCAAGACCGCGGTCGAGCTTGGCAAGTGGCCAGATGGCAAGCCGCTCACCGACGAACAGAAGGCCACCTCCCTGCAGGCCGTGATGGCCTGGCAGGCGATGCACCTTGAAAATCCCGAGCACATGAATATTGGCCGTGACGGCGAGATCGTGATGAAGAGCAAGAGCGAGCTCAAGCGCCAGTACCGCGACGAAGAAGAGATAGTGCGGGTCGACCTCAGCCACTGAGACTGACCCGACAAGTCGCTGCTGGCAGCGCACAACAAAGAGGGGAGCCATCATGGCTCCCCTCTTGTTTTATCCGCACCTTACCCGCTCATCAGGGGGTCAGTTCGCCACGCAGGGATTGCTGCATCAGCTCGCGAATGCGGTGGGAGGGCAAGCCCTGGCTCAGCAGGAAGTGCAGCTTGGTCAGTGCCGCCTCGGCGGTCATGTCGAAGCCCGAGATGACCCCGGCGCGGGAGAGGGCGTTGCCGGTGGCATAGCCCCCCATGTTGACCTTGCCGTGCAGACACTGGCTAAGGTTGACGATGATGACGCCGCGGGCCGAGGCCTCGGAGAGCAGCGCCAGCATGGTCGGATTCTGCGGTGCATTGCCGACCCCGAAGGAGAGCAGGATCAGCGCCTTCACCGGCTGCTGCAGGATATTGGCGATCACCTCGCTGGAGATACCCGGGTAGAGGGTCACCACCCCGATAGGCTGGGGGGTGATGTCGTGCAGCACCAGAGGCTGATCGGACGGCACCCCCAGCTCGCCCGCCTCCAGGGAGATGGCGATACCGGCATTGAGCAGCGGCGGATAATTCGGCGAGTCGAAGGCGTGGAAGCCGTCCGCATGCACCTTCTTGCTGCGATTGCCGCGATAGAGCTGGTTGTTGAAAAAGAGCGTCACCTCGTGGATCGGGTAGTTGGCCGCGATATAGAGGGCATTGAGCAGGTTCTGCTGGCCGTCGGAGCGCAGCTCGGCGAGCGGGATCTGGGAGCCGGTGATGATGACCGGCTTGTGCAGATCTTCGAGCATGAAGGAGAGCGCCGAGGCGGTGAACGACATGGTGTCGGTACCGTGCAGGATGACGAAACCGTCGTATTTCTCGTAGTTGTCGCGAATGTCCTCGGCGATGCGCTGCCAGTCCGCCGGGGTCATGTCGGAGGAGTCGATGAGGGGATCATATTCGTGAATATGGTAATCGGGCATCTCGGGCCGATGAAACTCGGGCATCCGCGCCAGACAATCTTCCATAAAGCCCGCCATCGGCACATAGCCGTGGTCGGAACGCTGCATCCCAATGGTGCCGCCTGTGTAGGCGATGTAGATGGACTTCTTCACACCCTCTCCTCTTGGTTGGCCGGATCAGTGGGCCGGAAACCGGCGGATTATATAGGGATAGCCCCTCTTCTTCACACCCCATCCGTCGCATCTTGTGATACCTGCCCAAGCACGATGGGGCGGCAAGGTGTGCCATATCCATTGTTATCCCTCAGTCAAACACACTGTTTTTCCCACGCCCGGGCTGGGTTTGACGGGCAGCAGGAGCCAACCATTTCGAACCTCAACACGCCCTACCCCATAGGTATTAAATCTCGAAAAAAGAACAAATAATGGTCAATAAGGCATGAAATATGGAATTAATAGGTGTTTTTTGCTACAGTCCGCCGGATTTTACCAAAATCTCATCTGGATGCCTGAGCATGTCAGGCCCGCACTGGCTCCATCTTCATGGAGCGGGGAACCTTTCCCCTTCTTTGCTGGCACGTTCGCCGCACTGTTTTTATCCCGGCTGAATCTGTGAGTCTTCACCACCGAAAGACACAGCCAATCAACATGGGAGTACTGAATGCTACAACTTGATTCCTACGCCACTCTTGTCGCCGCCACCCTGGTGTTGCTGCTTGGTCGTCTGCTGGTTACCCGCGTCGGGCTGCTGCGCACCTTCAACATCCCCAAACCGGTTGCCGGCGGCCTGGTGGTCGCCCTGGTACTGCTGTTGCTGCGCTCCACCCTGCAGATGGAGTTGCAATTCGACACCAGCCTGCAAACCCCGCTGATGCTGGCCTTCTTCGCCTCCATCGGCCTCTCCGCCGATCTGGGCAGCCTCAAGCGCGGCGGCAAGGCGGTGGTCACCTTCCTGATGGTGGTCACCGGCCTGCTGCTGGTACAAAACAGCCTGGGGGTGGGCCTGGCCACTCTGCTCGGTCTGGATCCCCACATGGGGCTGCTGGCCGGCTCCATCACCCTCTCCGGCGGCCACGGCACCGGAGCGGCCTGGAGCGCTACCTTCTCCGACAAGTACGGCGTGCAGTCTGCTGCCGAACTCGCCATCGCCTGCGCCACCTTCGGTCTGGTGCTGGGTGGCCTGATCGGCGGCCCGGTGGCCCGCTATCTGGTGAAGAAGGTGCAGGTGCCGGGCGAAGAGCACAACCAGGATGACGCGCCCCAGGGCTTCGAGATGCCCGACATGGAGCGCCCGCTCACCCCGTTTAGCGTGATTGAGACCCTGGCGCTCATCGCCATTAGCTTGAAAGGGGGCGAGCTGCTCTCCCTCTACCTCAAGGGCAGTGTCCTCGAGCTGCCGATCTTCGTCTGCGTGCTGTTCGTCGGCGTACTGCTGCGCAACGCCCTGACCCTGCTCAACTGGCATGAGGTGAGTGACCGCGAAGTCTCCCTGCTCGGCAACATCAGCCTGTCGCTGTTCCTGGCGATGGCGCTGATGAGCCTGAAGCTGTGGGATCTGGCCAGCCTGGCGCTGCCCATCTTCATCCTGCTGGCCGCCCAGACAGTGGCGATGGCGCTCTACGCCGTCTTCGTCACCTTCCGGGTCATGGGCAAAAACTACGATGCGGCCGTGCTGGCGGCGGGTCACTGCGGCTTTGGCCTGGGGGCGACTCCGACGGCCATTGCCAACATGCAGGCCATCACCCTGCGCTTCGGCCCTTCTCACCTGGCGTTTCTGGTGGTGCCCATGGTGGGGGCCTTCTTCATCGACATCATCAACGCCATGGTGATCAAGCTGTTTATGGCGCTGCCCTTCCTGTAAGCCCGACCAGACAGAACCATGATGACAAGAGCCCACCACAAGGTGGGCTCTCTGTTTTGGGCATCAATCTGCTTGGCAAAGTGCTGACCAAAGGCCAGCTATGCTGTCACCTGGCACATGGGCGTTAAGCGCAGGTTGCCGTTTCCCCCCTACTTCCCCTTTCCCAACCGCTGCGACCACGATAACGACCAATAAAAAGCCCCGCGATCATCGATCGCGGGGCTCGGTTGCAACGGGTTTGCCTGATTACAGGATAAAGGTCGCGACCTGCTGGTTCAGGTCGGTTGCCCGTCCCTTGAGTCCGGCGGCCTGATCTAGATCCCGCATGGCGGCGGCGGTGATCTCGTCGCTCACATCCTTGATGGCGGTGGTGTTCTGGGTGATCTCGCCGGTCACCTGGGTCTGCTCCTCGGCGGCAGTGGCAATCTGGCCCGCCATGTCGGAGATGAGGGAGACAGCCTGGGTGATCTCTTCGAGCGCGGCAGCGGCGGCATCGGCATCCTGCACGCTGTTGTCGGCCAGCCCCTGGCTGGTCTGCATCAGGCTCACGGCACGGGAGGTGGTCTGCTGCAGCGTCTCTATGGTGGACTGGATCTCCTGAGTGGAGTCCTGGGTACGGCGCGACAGCACCCGCACCTCGTCAGCCACCACGGCGAAGCCGCGACCCTGTTCACCGGCACGGGCCGCTTCGATGGCCGCGTTCAGGGCCAGCAGGTTGGTCTGCTCGGCGATGCCCTGGATGGTGGAGAGAATGCCGGAGATGGCCTGGGCGTGACGGCTCAGCTCGCCGATCACCTCGGTCGCCTGACCCACTTCATCGGCCAGACCGTTGATGGATTGACGAGTCTTGTTGACCAGCATCTTGCCCTGCTCGCTGCTCTGGGCCGACTGTTGGGCCGCGGCAGCGGTGCTCTCGGCGTTATTGGCGATCTCCTGGGTGGCGCTCGCCATCTCGGTCACCGCGGTGGCGACCATGGTCACCTCCTGCTGCTGGCGCTGCAGCTCTTCGACCGCCGCCTGGTTGGTCACCAGACTGCGCTCGGCATCGGCGTCCAGCTCGCTGGCCAGCTTGCGGATATTGCCGATCAGCTGGTGCTGGCTGCCGACGAAACGGTTGAAGCTGTTGGCCAGCTGACCGACCTCGTCATTGGTGTCAATCTTGATGCGCTGGGTCAGATCGCCGTTGCCGTCGGCGATGCGGGCCAGGGCCTGGGAGACCTTGGTGAGCGGGCCGAGCAGCAGGCTGACCAGCCAGGAGATGGCGAGGATGCTGCCCACCAGCACCAGCAGGGCCAGGCCAAGCTGGGTCATCAGCAGGGAGGAGAGCGGCGCCTCCAGGGTCGCCTTGTCCAGTACCAGTACCAGCTCCCAGTCGGTGTCCGGAATGTCTACCGCCCACAGCAGCTTGTCGCGTCCTTCGCCGTCGAAGTAGGCCGGCACCAGCTCGTGGCTGGCCTTGCTCTGCTCAATCAGGGCGTTGGTCAGATCGTTGTCGATCTCGGTGGCCGGCTTCATCGCCTTGGCGGCATCCTTGTAGGCGATGACGGTGCCATCCTTGTGCATCATGACGGCGAAACCGTCCGCCGGCAGAGTCATCTTGGTGACGTCTTCCACCAGGGAGGCGATGGAGAGATCGCCGCCAACCACACCGCCCTGGGCAGGTTGGGCCAGGGTCACAACCAGGATGTTGTAGGCCACGTCCAGATAGGGTTTGGTGACGATCATGCCCCCCTTGGCCATGGCTTCCTGATACCAGCCACGGGAGCGGGGGTCATAACCGTCACGGTTGATGGATGGGTCAGAGTCATTCATCTTGCCGCTGCTCTCGCCAAAATAGGTGAGCTGGAAGCGGCCGGAGACCTGTGCCTGCTGCAGGGCATTGAGGGGCTCGGCGCCAGCCTTGTTGCCAAGGGCCTGCACTACATCACGACGGGCAGCCAGCCAGTCGCTGATCCGTTCAGCCTGCTGGTTACCCAGACGCTGTACCTGCTCCTGACTGCCTTGCAACAGCAGCGACTTCTGGCTGCTGTAGCCTTGCCAGGAGAGCAAGGTGATCACCAGCGAGAGGGCGATCACCACCGATAACAGTATCTTTTGCTTGAGTGATAGATTTTTCATCATGGTTCTTCTTATGAGATCAGGAACAGGATTTCCCAAAAAGTGCATGGCACCCGTATGTTATAGCGACGTTATTAGCCAGAACTGAACCCTTATTCCGGGTTGCGGGCGGTATTTTCTACTGGAGTGGGGAAAACTGCACCAGAAATTGCCTACAGGGCACGCACAAGGACAGGCGGCCCTGTTTATTCCTTCCACAATTGGCTAGAATGACCCGTTTTCAAATCACATCGATCCTGAGAGTTTTCACGATGTTCGAAGTTAATCCTGTATTGAACAAACTTAAGGAGCTGTCTGAGCGGACCGAGCTTCTTAGGGGGTACCTTTGACTATGACGCCAAGAAAGAGCGTCTGGAAGAGGTAAACGCCGAGCTGGAACAGCCCGACGTCTGGAATGAGCCGGAGCGCGCACAGGCGCTCGGCAAAGAGCGCGTCGCGCTGGAAAACGTGGTTGGCACCATCGATACCCTGACTCAGGGCGTGGAAGATGTCGAGATGCTGGTCAGCTTGGCCGTGGAAGGGGAAGATGAAGAGACCTTCAACGAAGCCATCGCCGAAGCCGAGCAGCTGGAAGCCAAGCTGGTGGAGCTGGAGTTCCGCCGCATGTTCTCCGGCCAGCACGACGGTTCCGACTGCTATATCGACATTCAATCCGGCTCCGGTGGTACCGAAGCACAGGATTGGGCCAACATGGTGCTGCGCATGTACCTGCGCTGGGGCGATGCTCACGGCTACAAGCCGGAGCTCATCGAATGCTCCGAGGGTGACGTGGCCGGCATCAAGTCCGCCACCATCAAGTTCACCGGCGAATACGCCTTCGGCTGGCTGCGCACCGAAACCGGCGTGCACCGTCTGGTTCGCAAATCCCCGTTCGATTCCGGCGGCCGTCGCCACACCTCGTTCTGCTCCGTGTTCGTCTATCCCGAAATCGACGACGATATCGAAATCGATATCAACCCGGCCGATCTGCGTATCGACGTATACCGCGCCTCCGGTGCCGGCGGTCAGCACGTTAACCGGACTGAATCCGCGGTGCGTATCACCCACGTCCCGACCGGTGTCGTGGTACAGTGCCAGAACGACCGTTCCCAGCACAAAAACAAAGATCAGTGTATGAAGCAGCTGAAAGCCAAGCTCTACGAGCTGGAAATTCAGAAGCAAAACGCTGAGAAACAAGCCCTGGAAGAGACCAAGTCCGATATCGGTTGGGGCAGCCAGATCCGCTCTTACGTGCTGGATGACTCCCGTATCAAGGATCTGCGCACCGGCGTCGAAACCCGTAATACCCAATCGGTGCTCGACGGTGACTTGGACAAGTTTATCGAAGCCAGCCTGAAATCAGGTCTGTAAACAAGCAGGAATCACCATGTCTGAACAAACCACTACTCCGGAAGTCGACCAAACTCTCGAACTCAACAATGAGATGACAGAGCGTCGTTCCAAGCTGGCCGCCCTGCGCGCCCAGGGCAATCCCTTCCCCAACGACTTTCGTCGTGACAGCCTCTCCGGCGATCTGCAGGCAGAGTTTGGCGACAAAAGCGCCGAGGAGCTGACTGCCCTGGGTAAACGGGTGAAGATTGCCGGTCGTATCATGACCCGCCGGATCATGGGCAAGGCATCCTTCGCGACCCTGCAGGACATGGCTGGCAAGATCCAGGTCTATGTGACTCGTGACGACCTGCCGGAAGGCTTCTACAACGAGCAGTTCAAGAAGTGGGATCTGGGTGACATCGTCGGTGTCGAAGGCACCCTGTTCAAGACCCAGACCGGCGAGCTGTCCGTGCACGTCTCCGACATCCGCCTGCTGACCAAGGCACTGCGCCCGCTGCCCGAGAAGCACAAGGGTCTGACCGACCAGGAAGCCCGCTGCCGTCAGCGTTACCTGGATCTGATCGCCAACGAAGAGTCCCGCAAGACCTTCGTGACCCGTACCAAGGTCGTGGCCGGTATCCGCAAATTCCTGAACGACAAGCGCTTCATGGAAGTGGAAACCCCCATGATGCAGGTCATCCCGGGTGGCGCCTCTGCCCGTCCCTTCATCACCCACCACAATGCGCTGGACATCGACATGTACCTGCGTATCGCTCCGGAACTCTATCTGAAGCGTCTGGTGGTCGGTGGATTCGAGCGTGTCTACGAGATCAACCGCAACTTCCGTAACGAAGGTATCTCCGTTCGCCATAACCCCGAGTTCACCATGCTCGAGTTCTATATGGCCTACGCCGACTACATAGATCTGATGGATCTCACCGAAGAGATGCTGCGCACCCTGGCGCAGGACATCCTGGGCGACACCAAAATCCGCTACGCCAAAGAGGGCGAAGAGGGCCTGACCATCGACTTTGGTCAGCCGTTCCAGCGCCTCTCCATGGTGGACTCCATCCTGAAGTACAACCCGGCTGTGACCCGCGATGATCTGGCCACCCTGGAGAAGGCCACCGCCGTCGCCAAGGGCCTGAAGATCGAGCTGATGAAGAGCTGGGAGCTGGGCCACGTGATCACCGCGATCTTCGAAGAGACCGTGGAGCACATGCTGCTGCAACCGACCTTCATCACCGAGTACCCGGCCGCCGTTTCTCCGCTGGCCCGTCGCAACGACCAGAACCCGGACGTGACCGACCGTTTCGAATTCTTCATCGGTGGCCGCGAGCTGGCCAACGGCTTCTCCGAGCTGAACGATGCAGAAGATCAGGCCGAGCGCTTCCAGGCTCAGGTTGACCAGAAAGCCGCAGGCGATGACGAAGCCATGTTCTACGACGCCGACTTCGTGACTGCGCTGGAACACGGTCTGCCGCCGACTGCCGGTCAGGGTATCGGTATCGACCGTCTGGTGATGCTGTTCACCAACAGCCACACCATCCGCGACGTCATCCTGTTCCCGGCCTTGCGTCCACAAAAGTAAGAACCGCAGAAATAAGGCCGTAGCAGCACTGCTGCCGTCCATGGCAATCAAAACGCCCCGCAACTGCGGGGCGTTTTTTATGGCGGACACAAACCGGTGGCGAACGCTCAAGCCGCCGTCAGTCTCGCGCTTATGAGGCCACTGGCAGCAGCCACTCCCCCTGCCACAAGGTGACGGCCTGACCCGCCATCAGCACCCGCTCTCCCTGCAATTCAAGCCGCAGCTCACCACCCCGGGCCGAGATCTGGCGGGCCCACAGCTGCCGTTTGCCGAGCCGCTCGGCCCAGAAGGGCACCAAGGCGCAGTGGTTGGAGCCGGTCACCGGATCCTCATCCACCCCGACCCAGGGGGCGAAGTAGCGAGAGACGAAGTCATGGTCCGGGTCGCGCGAGGGTGCCGTCACCATCAGGCCGCGGCCGGGCAGCGCGCGCAGGGTCTGAAAATCTGGGGTAAGCGCACGAACCTCCTCCTCGCTGGCGAGCGCCAGCAAGAACTTGGCGCCAGCCGCCAGGGTTTGCAGCGGCTGGCAACCGACCGCCGCCGCATAGGCCGGATCCAGCTCGAGCGGCGCCGGGGCAATGCGCGGGAAATCGAGCCAGATCCACGCCCCTTCGCGCCGGGCCAGCAGCTCGCCGCTGCGGGTCTCGAAGCCAATGACCTCATCCTCAGCCACCGCCCCCGTCTGCCACAACACATGGGCGGCCGCCAGGGTGCCGTGACCGCAGAGATCCACTTCCAGCTCGGGGGTGAACCAGCGCAGCTGGTAGCGGGCCCGGCCCAAAGGCACCAGAAAGGCGGTCTCCGACTGGTTGAACTCGGCCGCCATGGCCAGCAGGGTGGCATCCGGCTGACTCGGCCCCAGCGCCACCACCGCCGGGTTGCCGCCAAAGGGGTGCTGGCTGAAGGCATTGACATGAAACAAGCTGATGATCGACATTCACGCTTCCTGTGTGGCTAATACGGGCTCATTCATCGCCCTTTATACCATGAGAACCCTGTCGACCTGCGTCGCCTTGCAACTCTCTCCATCGCCTTTTTAATGCAGTAATAGAATAAAAAAGACATTTTTATTCTTTGTTGTTATCCATCACACCCCTTAACCTGACCAAAAATCAGACCATGGAAGACGTGTGTGATGCAATTGAAGGACTCCCTGACCAACCTGACTCCCCTCTCTGACGAGCAGCAGCGACAACTGAGCCAGGCGCTATCGACCCTCAATACCCAGCAACTGGCCTGGGTGAGCGGTTATCTCTACGGTCTCTCCCAGGCGGGCAGCCAGCCTGCCGTGACCGGGGCAGCAGCCGCCACCCCCAGCGGCAGCCTGACCATTCTCTACGGCTCCCAGACCGGCAACGCCAAGGGCGTGGCCAGCGCCATCAAGGCGCAGGCCGAAGCCCGTGGCCTGCCGGTGACCCTCACCTCCATGGCGGACTACAAACCCAAGCAGCTCAAGAAAGAGACCCACCTGCTGGTGGTAGTGAGCACTTACGGGGAGGGTGAACCGCCGGAGAGCGCGGTCGATCTGTACGAGCAGCTCAAGAAGGGCAAGGTCGGCAAGCTGGAAGGGCTCAAGTTCGCCGTGCTGGGGCTGGGTGACAGTTCCTATGAATTTTTCTGCCAGACCGGCAAGGACTTTGACAGCCTGCTGACCAAGGCCGGCGCCGATCGGGTGCATGAACTCGCCAGCCTGGACGTGGATTATCAGGATGCCGCCAAGGCATGGGGCGAACAGGCGCTCAACGCCATCGCCGCCACCCTCTCTGCCGGCCCTGCCGGCAGCAGCGTGGCCAGCGCGGTCCAACAGGCGGTCGGCCACAGCCAGTACAGCAAGGAGAACCCCTTCCCGGCCAGGCTCTCGGTCAACCAGAAGATCACCGGCCGCGACTCGACCAAGGATATCCGCCATATCGAGATCAGCCTCGAAGAGTCCGGCATCCGCTACCAGCCGGGGGATGCGCTGGGCATCTGGTTTGACAACGATGCCGACCTGGTCGGTGAGGTCTTGGCGCTGGCTCATCTCTCCGGCGACGAGGCCACCGCCCGCGGCAGCCTGCGCGAGGTGCTCAGCCGCGAGCTGGAGCTGACTCGCTTGCACGGCGGCTTTATCACCGGCTTGGCAGAGATCTCGGACAACGCGGCGCTCAAGGATCTGGCCGGTGACAAGGCCCAGGTCAACGCGCTGGTGGCCAGCGCCCAGGTAGTGGATGTGCTCAAGCGCTTCCCGACCGCGCTCACAGCCGAACAGCTGCTGGGCCTGCTGCGCCCGCTCACTCCGCGCCTCTACTCCATCGCTTCCAGCCAGAGCGAGGTGGAGGAAGAGGTGCACCTGACCGTCGGCGTGGTGCGCTACCCGCAGGAAGACGGCACAGTGCGTAGCGGCGCCGCCTCCTCCTATCTGGCGGACCGCCTGCCGGAAGATGCCGAGGTGCGGGTATTCGTGGAGCACAACGACAACTTCCGCTTGCCTGCTAACCCCGATACCCCCGTCATCATGGTGGGCCCGGGCACCGGCATCTCCCCCTTCCGCGCCTTCTTGCAGGAGCGGGAAGCGCAAGGGGCCGACGGCAAGAACTGGCTCTTCTTCGGCAATCCGCACTTTACCCAGGATTTCCTCTATCAGGTGGAGTGGCAGCGTTATGTGAAGTCGGGCCTGCTGTCGAAGATCTCCCTGGCCTTCAGCCGGGATCAGGCCAACAAGATTTATGTGCAGGACCGCCTGCGCGAGGCAGGGCTCGAGCTCTACCAGTGGCTGGAAGCAGGCGCTCACTTCTATGTGTGCGGCGACGCCAACCACATGGCGAAGGATGTGCAGGAAGCCCTGCTGGATGTGATTGCCGAACATGGCCAGAAGAGCCGTGAGGAAGCAGAAGAGTATCTGAGCGAATTGCGTCGTGCCAAACGTTATCAAAGGGATGTCTATTGATGAGCAAACAACCTCTCTCTCACCAAAAAGCAGGACCGGTGGAAGGACCGCTGGCCGACAACGAACGTCTGAAACGCGAGAGCAACTTTCTGCGCGGCACCATAGAGCAGGATCTCAAGGACCCGCTCACCGGCGGCTTCAACGGCGACAACTTCCAGCTGATCCGCTTTCACGGCATGTATCAGCAGGATGACCGCGACATTCGCCCCGAGCGCGCCGCCCAGAAGCTGGAGCCGCTGCACAACGTCATGCTGCGCGCCCGTCTGCCCGGCGGCATCATCACCCCGGCCCAGTGGCTGGTGATCGACAAGTTCGCCGAGGAACACAGCCTGTACGGCAGCATCCGCCTGACCACCCGCCAGACCTTCCAGTTCCACGGGGTACTGAAGCGCGACATCAAGCTGATGCACCAGACCCTCAACAGCACCGGCATCGATTCCATCGCCACCGCCGGCGACGTGAACCGCAACGTGCTGTGCACCAGCAACCCGGTGGAGTCCGAGCTGCACCAGGAGGCCTACGAGTGGGCCAAGAAAATCTCCGAGCACCTGCTGCCCAAGACCCGCGCCTACGTGGAGATCTGGCTGGACGGCGAGAAGCTGGGGGGTGACGAGGAGCCGATCCTGGGTTCCAACTACCTGCCGCGCAAATTCAAGACCACCGTGGTGATCCCCCCCCACAACGACGTGGACATCCACGCCAACGATCTCAACTTCGTGGCCATCGCCGAAGGTGGCAAGCTGGTGGGCTTCAACGTGCTGGTGGGCGGGGGTCTGGCCATGACTCACGGTGACACTACCACCTATCCGCGCAAGGCGAGCGACTTCGGTTTCGTGCCGCTCTCCCACGTGCTGGAGGTGGCGGCCGCCGTGGTCAGCACCCAGCGCGACTGGGGCAACCGGGTCAACCGCAAGAACGCCAAGACCAAGTACACCCTGGAGCGGGTGGGGGTCGAGGCCTTCAAGGCCGAGGTGGAGAGCCGTGCCGGCATCCAGTTCGGACCGGTTCGCCCCTACGAATTCACCAGCCGTGGCGATCGCTTCGGCTGGGTCGAGGGGATCGACGGCAAGCACCACCTGACCCTGTTCATCGAGAACGGCCGCCTGCTGGACTTCCCGGGCAAACCCCTCAAAACCGGCATGCTGGAGATCGCCAAGGTGCATCAGGGGGATTTTCGCCTGACCGCCAACCAGAACCTGATCATCGCCGGGGTTCCCGCCAGCGAGAAGGCCCGCATCGAGGCGCTGGCGCGCCAGTACGGCCTGCTGGATGACGGCGTGAGTGAGCAGCGCAAGCAGTCCATGGCCTGCGTGGCACTGCCCACCTGCCCACTGGCGATGGCCGAGGCCGAGCGTATGCTGCCGGCGTTTGTCACCGACATCGAGGGGCTGCTGGCCAAGCACGATCTCGCCGATGACGCCATCATCTTCCGAGTCACCGGCTGCCCCAACGGCTGCGGCCGCGCCATGCTGGCGGAGGTGGGTCTGGTGGGCAAGGCACCCGGCCGCTACAACCTGCATCTGGGTGGCAACCTGGAGGGGACCCGCATCCCGCGCCTCTATCAGGAGAACATCACCGAGCCGCAGATCCTGGCCGAGCTGGACGCCCTGATCGGCCGTTGGGCCAAGGATCGCAACCCGGGCGAGTGCTTCGGCGACTTCGTCATTCGCGCCGGGATCATAGCCCCGGTCATCGACTCCGCGAGGGACTTCTATGCAGCCTGAACAGACTGATACAGCCCGGCTGGCGCGCACCGCCGACGGCCGGCTCGACCTCGACGCCCTGCTGGCCTTGAGTCGCGAGGAGCAGGTTGAAGCGCTGGCCCCCCTCAACCAGGCGCTGGATGCCATGAGCGCCCCCGAGCGGGTGCGCTGGGCCCTGGCCAACCTGCCGGGGGAGCACGTGCTGTCGTCGAGCTTCGGCATCCAGGCTGCACTGATGCTGCACCTGGTAAGCCGCGAGCGGGCCGACGTGCCGGTGGTGCTGACCGATACCGGTTATCTCTTTCCCGAGACCTACCGCTTCATCGACGAGCTGACCGAGCGGCTCACCCTCAACCTCAAGATCTACCGGGCCAAGCTCAGTCCGGCCTGGCAGGAGGCCCGCTTCGGCCTCCTGTGGGAGCTGGGGGGGGAGGGGATCACCCGCTACAACCAGCTCAACAAGGTCGAGCCTATGGACCGCGCCCTGAACGAGCTGGGTGCCCGCACCTGGTTCTCGGGCCTGCGCCGTGAGCAGTCCGGCAGCCGGGGCAAGCTGCCAGTGCTGGCGATCCAGCGCGGTCGCTTCAAGTTCCTGCCGGTGATCGACTGGAGCAACAAGGACGTCTTCTACTACTTCAAGGAGTTTGACCTCCCCTACCACCCCCTGTGGGAGCAAGGTTACCTCTCGGTCGGCGACGTGCACACAACCACCAAGTGGGAGCCCGGCATGAGCGAGGAGCAGACCCGCTTCTTCGGCCTCAAGCGTGAATGCGGCCTGCACGAGGAGAGCGGCGAGAGCGACGGTTCAGGCATCTGATCCCGTCCGACAACGCACCATTCCGACCACAAAAAGCGCCCGGCAACTGCCGGGCGCTTTTATAAGTGACACTCAAAGAACTTGGATGCCTGAGTGGTATGGCTGCATTTTCTTGTTCCCTGCCCCCGCTTACTTCGCGGCGCGAGCCCGAGTCAGCCAGTCGTTGACCAAATCCTTGTGCCCCTTGAGCCAGGCATCTGCGTGACGCTCGATATCCGCCGGCTTGTTCTGACCCTGCTTCATCAGCCCATTTTGTACGTTGATGTCATTGATGGGCAGCTTCATCTCGGCAAACAGCTTGGCGGCAGAGGGGTTGGCCTCGGCAAACCCCTTGTTGGCCACTATGTGCATGGTATTCATTTCAAAGCCATAGTTTTTGCCATTCGCCAATTGGGTATCCCCCTCACGTCCCTCTGGCAAGGCGGTATAAGGCACTTCCAGCCATACCACATCCTTGCCGGGCACCAGCTCACCACTCACCCAGTACGGGGTCCAGGTGTAGTAGAGCACGGGTTTTTGTTCCTTGAAGCGGGTAATGGTGTCGGCAATGATGGCCGCATAATTGCCCTGTTGATGCGTCACTGTCTGCGCCAGACCGTATGTCTTGAGCTGATGATTGATCACCATCTCGCAGCCCCAACCCGGATTGCAGCCGGCCAGATCTGCCTTGCCATCGCCATCGCTGTCAAACAAGGCAGCCAGCTTGGGATCCTTCAACTGGGCTATGTTGGTGATGCCGTATTTGTCGGCAGTGGCCTTGTCGATGAGATAACCCTGGGCCGCCCCGGTCACATAGGTACCCTTGCGGTAGAACCTGGTATCGCCCCCGGCCTTTTCATACTTGTCCTTATGGAGCGGATCCCAGTTGAAAGCGAGAAAAGTGGCATCGCCACTGGCGACCGAGGCATATCCTACGTTGTAGTCCGCCTCTTTGGCTGGTTTGACATCATAACCCAGCTCACCCAGCAGCTTGCTCACCAGCAGGGTCTGAAAGGCTTCCTCCGGCAACGTACTCTGGATGGGTTGAACCGTTACACCGGCCATGGCGGCCGTGCTCAGCAGCAGGCACCCCAGCGTCATTCCTTGGGTAATGGCTTTCATACTTGTCCTCCTTTGGTGTGAGTCTTGTGGCGATGTTCGAACGGGGCAAGCAACAGGGCAATGGGACCACGCCGATACCAGCGGCCGACATGCCCTGATTTGGACTGGCCCATCGCCTGGGTCATGCGATCCAGCACTATGGCCAGCAACACAATGCCAAGCCCCCCTACCGAGGCCATCCCCATGTCGAGACGACCGATACCGCGCAATACCATCTGGCCAAGCCCCCCCACGGCTATCATGGAGGCGATCACCACCATGGAGAGGGAAAGCATCAGCGACTGATTGACCCCGGCCATGATGGTGGGCATGGCGAGCGGCAGCTGCACCTTGAACAGCAGCTGGGAGGGGCTGGCACCAAATGAATTACCGGCCTCGATGAGATCCTCCGGTACCTGACGAATGCCGAGGATGGTCAGTCTGATCATGGGCGGCAATGCAAAGATGATGGTCACCACCACCCCGGGCACATTCCCTATGCCAAACAACATGACGATGGGGATGAGATAGACAAAGGCCGGGGTCGTCTGCATGGCATCCAGCAACGGCCGGGTCCAGGTGGTTGCTTTCTCGCTACGGGCCAGCAGAATACCGGCTGGCAAGCCAATCAGGATGCAGAAGAAGAGTGAAGTCAGCACCAGCGACAGGGTCACCATGGCATCAGCCCAGGCACCGATAAGACCTATGCCGATCAGCGAGACCAACGTCCCCAACGCCATCCGCCCACTGACCAGTTGCCAGGCAACCAGGGTCAATAGCACCACCATGATGGAAGAAGGAATGCTCTGCAGCGCACTGGTCAGCGCATTGAGTGTCACTTCGACGGGTGCACGTATGATCTGGAACAGGGGTCTGAAGTTGCTCACCAGCACGCCAATGCCCTGTTCGACCCAGCTATCGAGTGGCACCCAGGCATGCTGGAAAGGATCCAGGGGGTCGAAAGCCGGCTCTTCCGCTTTCGCAGCAAGCTCGGCCTGCCAGTCATTGCTGGCCACCGCCGTCTCGGTTGAACTGCCCCAGGGATCCTCGGCCGCGTCCTTAGTCTCACTGCTGACCGCATCATCTTGATGATTGGCCGTCGCCTCTTCAGCCCATGCGGGGTAGCTTGCCAGCAACAGGAGTGCCAGGCAGAGGGAGAATAATTGCTTCATGCCGGGGTACTCCTGTCCAGGGTGTTGAGTAGATTCGCCTTTGAAATGAGGCCCAGGTAAGTACCATCTTCCTCAATAACCGGCACCTGGCAGGGAGCCGCCGCTACCTGGCTGATCAGCTCATGCAGCGGGGTATCGGCCAATAGCGGCACCACCTCATCCAGCAAGGCCTGTTCCAGGCTACCCTTGCTATCCACAGTGCGCGCCAGCGATGCGAGAGAGACAACGCCCACAAAACGACGAGCACGATCAACCACATAACCAAACTCACGATCCTGCTGCTTGAGTTGGCGCAGGGCGTTGGCCGGCCCGTCCGTGGTGTGCTTCTTGATAAGTGGCATCTGCTTGCGGCTGACGATATCGCGGGCACTGAACACGTTGGCCAGGTCCACGCCGCGAAAGAAGGCACGCACATAGTCGTTGGCAGGCTGACTCAGGATCTCGTCGGGCGTCCCGACCTGGATCACCTGCCCATCCTGCATGATGGCGATGCGATCACCGATGCGCATCGCCTCGTCCAGATCGTGAGAGATGAAGACGATGGTGCGTTGATGACTGGCCTGCAGCTTGAGCAACTCATCCTGCATCTCGGTGCGGATCAGCGGATCCAGCGCGGAGAAGGCCTCATCCATCAATAGAATGTCGGGGTCATTGGCCAGTGCCCGGGCCAGGCCAACCCGCTGCTTCATGCCACCGGAGAGGGCGTCGGGGAAGGCATTCATCCAGGGCCCCAGCCCCACCTGATCGAGAGCCTGACGGGCACTTTGCTGGCGCTCGAGAAGCGGCACGCCAGCCAGCTCCAGGCCAAAGGCGGTATTTTCCAGCACGGTCAGATGAGGCATAAGAGCAAAAGACTGAAACACCATGCTGATCTTCTTGCGCCGCACCTGACGCAGTTCTCTGTCCGAGATGGTGGCAATGTCTTCACCATCGATCAGTACCTGACCACGGGTCGGCTCGATCAGCCGGTTGAAGAGCCGCACCAGAGTAGATTTACCCGAGCCGGACAAGCCCATCACGACGAAGATCTCCCCCTCGTGGATGGCCAGATCGACCCCCTGCACACCCAGGGTCTGTCCGGTTTTTTTTAGAATGCTGGCGCGGTCGTGCCCTTTCGCCAGTAATTTGAACGCCTTTTCCGGCTGTTCTCCGAAGATTTTATAGAGTGATTTGACTTCGATTTTGACTGTCATACTGTCCTTTTTTCATGGTCGGCATCTTGACAATTTGCCTGCCGAACGCGAGCCAATTACTTTTAACACTAAGCAATTTATATCTAGAAAAAAAGGTTTATATGCCACTAGAAAAGAACGGAATCAGCCAATTCATTGATTGAAAAGGGTTTATTTGAACAATAAAAATACATTAAGTTGAACATTATTCAGATGACAGGATGAAAAATGCTTCGCCATTTAAATAATTGATATTTTTATTGAACAGTCAGTGACAGAGGGAACGCTGGCAAGAAAATGGGAGTCGTCAGCAGGTTCAGAATCACCCGTATTAACAAGGTTGGCGACGCCATAGCCGGGATGAAAAACAGGAAAGCTTGAGCGTCAAAAAAGCATGGGTCATGCCGGCATGAATTATTTGGTCAGGTAACTCATCATTGTTGCGTTTTGACAAGTCATGAAGAGCGGGAGAAAGATCAGGCTGTTCGGTGGTGGCGCCGGGACACGCTCCCGAACAGTCATCAGAGCTGTGAAAATCATTACAACCCTAACGATATCAAGCCGAAAAAGGAGCGAATGAAGTAGCGCGGTTTGGTGCAGCAATGGCAGAGATCTTGTCTGCCAGACAGAAGCTTCATAGCAAGAAAAAGCCCCTTGTACGGCACCAGGGGCTTTTTGGCTTCAACGATGATGCAATGAGGTTCAGCAGCGCTGCCAGGTCTCGAAACGATAGGGATGCGGGTTCTTCTCGTCGGCGGGATAGGCTTCGCTTTCAACAAGCTGCCACTGGCCGTCATCAAACGCAGGAAAGCGGGTATCCCCCTCCACCGCCAGCTCGATGCGGGTCAGATAGAGGCAATCGGCCTTGGCCAGCAGCTGGCCATAGAGGTGACCACCACCGATCACCATCAGCTCGTCCACTTCCCCCACCTCTGCCAACGTTGCCAACACGGCCTCAATGGATGGAAACACCTCGGTTCCTTCAGGAGCTGTATAAGCGGCGTTGCGGCTAATGATCAAATTGCGGCGCCCGGGCAAGGGGCGACCAATGGACTCGAAGGTCTTGCGCCCCATCAGTACCGGCTTGCCGAGCGTGACCCGCTTGAAGTGGGCTAGATCGGCCGGCAGATGCCAAGGCATCTGGTTGTCCTTGCCGATCACCCGATCCTGGGCCATGGCGGCGATCATGGAAATCTTCATGGTGTCAGCCTCTCACAAAACCATCTAAATTATGGGCCGGTTACGATATACGACCAAGGAAGGGATCGCCAACCCAAAACTTAAGGCCCCTACGATAAAGATAGACTTTAACCCGTTCTCCACCGCGCTCTGGATGAGCTCCATGCTCACCCCCGAGATATTGAGCTCAACCACCGCAATCATGGTCTTGAACGCATAGCTGCCCGGGATCATTGGAATGATGGAAGCGACGCTGAATACGGGGCGGGGCGCCAGCAGGCGGCGTGACCAGTAGACGCAGACAAACCCGACCGTGGTCGCCGCCGCCAGGGTAGCCCATTCGATGGTCATGCCGTAATGGATGAGCAAGGTACGCAGGCTGTGGGCCAGCGCCCCGCCCATGGCGCAATATTTGAGCATGCGCGGCGGCACGTTGAAGATCATGGCAAAACCCACCGCCGGTATGGCCGACCAGAAGGCATCCTTGGCCAGCAGCCAGAGCAGATCCATCATACCTTCCACCCCCAGATTCCGGTCACCGTCATCGCCAGGATAATACCGATGGCTGCGCTGATAGTAAGCAGGGTCGCTGTGCCCCAGCGGGCCAGCCCCATATTGAAGTAGCCCTTCACCATATCGGAGACCGCATTGATGAGCGGGAAGCCCGGCACCAGCAGCAGCACGCTGGCCGCCATGGCCAGATAGGGTTGCTCACCCCAATGGAAGAAGGTGGCACTAGAGGAGAGCAGGGTCGCGATAAAGCCGGTTACGGCGAAGTTGATCAAGGGGCTGTGGTGATGGCGTGCCATCAGCTGGCGCACCCGCATCGCCACGGCGGAGGAGAAACAGGTGACCAGGAAGATGGGCCAGTCACCGCCAAACAGCAGGCTGAACGCGCCGCAGGATAGCCCGACCATGGGCACCACCAACCAGGGATGGTAGTGAAACGGCACTATGGCCTCGAGCCGTTGGCGCACTTCTCGGGCACCAATCAATTCTTTTTCCGCCATGATGCAGATACGCTGGATTTCGCACACCACCTGCATATTGATGCCATGCTCCCGTACTCTGCGGGTGGTGGTGACGCATCCTCCCTGATAGAGGCTGGTAAGCACGATAGCGCTGGAGGAGATGGCCATCTCGACGCTCTCCAGCCCCAGCGCCAACCCCAACCGAACCGTGGTCTGCTCTATGATGCGGCTTTCTGCGCCAAACTGGGCCAGCATTTGCCCCACCTTGACGATAATGCGGGTGATCTCGGTCTGCTGCTCCCGCGACAACACCCGCCTTGGCGTGATACTTCTCATAATCCCTTCGAGTCGTAGCAATTAAAACTTTGGCCATATTAGCTTACTTCTTGCTGCCATTCATCCATTGACAGCAACGACATATCGTCATTATTTATTAAATAACTCCCCACAAATCACAACTTCATTACAAGTCATCTTATAAATAACAACAGAATCCCCTCTCCGACTATATTCCTGTCAGGCTTGCTGGATTTAATCAGGTAAAAATAAACTACAGGAGATTATTTAAGATATTGATAATCTGCCAGCCGGACTATTTTGCTGCTGCTATCGTTTTCATCTGGCAGCTCCTCCTCCTTGAATTGCATCATTTCGGTTTGCATCAGATAAAAGGAGTCTTTCATCATATTGGCAATCCGGATGCAACTGTCGAGATTGTTTTTTGCCAGACGGCGCTGGCCATCAATCTGGAATTGCAGGCCCAACAGACGACGCTGCTGCTCAGGCCCCGCCCGGGCCATCAACTCATCTATCTGTTGCTGCAGTATCGTCTCGAGTTGGGCCGGCTCAGTGGCGGCAAGCTCTTTCAGGGTATCGAAATCAGGCAATTCCATAAATATGCCCTCCATCATGCACCGCAATATGGACTGAGAAAAGACGACGGCTCATCATCGGCCTCTCTCGTTTTTATATACTCCTGAACAATCCCGGGTTCACTCCCAAAAGTGCGCCTTGCCAGAAACAATAAGACTCAAACTGACAGCAAAGCCTGTAATTATCGATACATTTCAATAAATTATTAATTCAATCCTGAACTCGGTTCCACTTATACAATTTTGTATTATCCCGCTCCTCTTTTAGTGCGACCAAACGAACCAGCCTCATTATTTTTGCTTCATTCGACACTTATATTTCAATCAAGCATCGCTGCCCAAGCTACCATCGTTTAACTTATCTTGCTGATTATGCTATTTTATTTTCCACTTATTCAGCGCAACCAAGAGCAGACCATGAGCAAGGCAAAAATCGGTATCGTTACTGTCAGCGATCGTGCCAGTGCCGGCATCTATGAAGACCTCTCCGGCAAGGCCATCATCGACACCCTAAACGCCTACCTGACTTCGGAGTGGGAGCCTGTTTACCAGGTGATCCCGGATGAGCAGGATCAGATCGAGGCAACCCTGATCCGCCTGGCGGATGAAGAGGAGTGCTGCCTTGTGGTCACCACCGGCGGTACCGGCCCGGCCAAGCGAGATGTCACCCCGGAAGCCACCGAAGCGGTATGCGATCGCATGATGCCCGGCTTTGGCGAGCTGATGCGGGCCGAATCTCTCAAGTTTGTGCCAACCGCCATTCTCTCCCGCCAGACCGCCGGCTTGCGGGATGACACCCTGATCGTCAACTTGCCGGGCAAGCCAAAGTCCATCCGTGAGTGCCTGGACGCCGTCTTCCCCGCCATCCCCTACTGCATCGATCTGATGGAAGGGCCTTATCTCGAATGCGATGAAAGTGTCATCAAACCCTTCCGTCCGAAAAAATAATAAAAAAATGGCGAGCCATCTGGCTCGCCATATTCACGGAACAAGAAAATTAATATCCAGGCAGTATTCGTTTACTTGCGACCAAATACTTTTACGCCTGCCTTGCTACGCTCGGAATTACCATAGACTTCAATTTTCTTCACGCAGCGACGTGAACCCAGTGAGCGCCACTCCGTTTCTTTCTCGCCACGCATTTCCCGATCAAAATAGATGGTTTTGGTGCGATCACCACCATAGGTCACCACCACACGCTCCAGGGTCAAATCCCGCTCGGCCTTCACCTTGATATATTTGGTCTGACGGCAGATCACCAAAGGGATGGTCGCCCCATGATCCCCGGCCCCCAGCAGTATGGTCCGTCCCAGGGTAAATTGGTCATCGCCTGCATAGCTGCTCGATGCAACGGCCAGCAAGGCGCCCCCCAGCAGGGCTCGGACGGAAAGACGTGATTTAAGGACAGACATCAGGGACATAACACCTCCAATAAAACGGAGCGTCATGATAGCGGCGAAACCATAACGGCAGCTGTACCCGATTAATAAATATTGCTGAAAAATCATCCACTAATAACAAAGTGTGAGCGAATTAATCATTTCGGGGGAGAGGCCCGAAAATGACAGGGGCCGCCCATGGGCAGCCCCTGGGACCACGGATGGCGATCAGCGCTCCATGATCTGGGTGACGTCATCCTTCTTGATCATCACCTCACGCCCTTCTTCATCGTAATAACGATACATGCCGGTGCTCTCGTCCAGCCTGGGCTTGCTGTCGGTGGTGATCATTTTCCCGTCTTTGGTACTCATGATGTATTGGGAACTGCACGCCACCAACCCGAATGCACATACCAGGATAATCATCAGTTGTTTCATCACCAGTCTCATCTCCCTGTGTTCTCCCTCAACACCGAGGGCGGTGTTTGAAGCCTAGTCCAGAATCGCCAAGCCTGAGGGATTTTAGCCAACTATCAGCTACTTGCGTCCACCTTGCTTGCCACCGCCCGTGCTGCTAGTGCTGCCGTCACACCCGAGCGCCAGCCGATCCGCCGCCGCCCTGGCCTGCACCAGGCCGTAGCCATAGCTGTTGTCCCGTCCGGCCGAGCCCAGATCCTGAGCGCTGAGGCGCAAGGTCTGGCGCAATTGATCGTTGCTGCACTCCAGCCGCTGCGACCAGGCCAGAGCGGCCACCCCGACCACGTGGGGGGTCGCCATCGAAGTGCCACTGTAGTAGGCGTAACCGCCCGGCACGGTCGACATCACCGAGACGCCGGGTGCCGCCAGCTCCACCTGATCGTTGCGTTGGGAGAAATAGGCAAGCTGCTTGTTGGCATCGATGGCTGCCACGCTCACCACACTGCTGTAGGAGGCAGGATAGGACTTGCTGGTATTGCCGGCATTGCCTGCCGCCGCCACGCTCAGCACATTCTGGCTGTATGCCTGGTTGAAGGCTCTCTCTTCGGTCTTGCTGGGGACACTCCCCCCCAGACTCATATTGATGACCATGCGGGTAAAACCACGGCTGGACATTGCCTGCTGGCAGGCGTTGAGTGCTCCCACCAGGTTGGAGGTATAGGCCCAGCCATTAGCGCCAAACACCTTGATGATGTGCAGCGGCACGCTCTGGTTCGGCAGCACCCCGACCACGCCCATGTCGTTGCCACCCACTGCGGCTATGGTGCCCGCCACATGGGTGCCGTGGCCATTTTCGTCGCTGCTCCAGCTGCCGGTACCGGCATTGTCACTGCCCTGTACCTGAGCCCCATGCGGCAAGTCGGGATGATTGCCGCTGTAACCCGAGTCGATGATGCATACCAGCACCTCCCCGGCCGCCGCATCGCTCAGCTGCGGCGCCTGCACCATGGGAATGCCGTAAGGCAGCGTTTCGGCACTGGCATAACGTTTGGCATCCGGTTCAACCCAGAGCACGTTGGGATTACGCGCCAAGGCTGTGACTGCCGTCGACGGCAACCAGAGTGCAAGGGCATTTTGCTCCTTCAGCACCAGTGCCAGCTCGCCCCCCATCCCCCGGCTCTGAGCCAGCACGGAGTCGCTGGCACCCGGTTTGATCTGCACCAGATAGCGGGCCCGCTCTGCGGCCATGGCCCCCTGCCCCAACATCCCTGCCACCAGCAGACTTATCCATATCCGTTTCATCAGTCACTCCTCACGTCGATCTGATATCTCTTCGCAAAAAGTGTAGTGTTCCGTGGCCGCTGACACGAACCGGGATAAAAAAAGCCGGACAGATGTCCGGCCTTTTCATGATTATCAATTACTTGGCGGGCTG
The DNA here is from genome assembly GCF_041402525.1 of Aeromonas sp. S18(2024). Lineage (NCBI taxonomy): Bacteria > Pseudomonadati > Pseudomonadota > Gammaproteobacteria > Aeromonadales > Aeromonadaceae > Aeromonas > Aeromonas sp. S18(2024). The sequence goes on from NZ_JBGLQV010000007.1 coordinate 217,922, forward strand.
ACGCTCACCGGTCACCGTGGGATTCCTGGGATCCATGCTCCACTCGTACCAGCCACCGTCATAGACGCTGATCCGCTTCCAGTCCATCAGCCAGGCGTAGAAGAAGGCCTCGGAAGCGCGCCAGCCGGTACCGCAATAGAAGGCGGCCTGCTGGGTCGGCTCTATGTTCCACTCATCCCACATGGCGAGGATCTCGCCGGCCGGTTTCATGGTGCCGTCCGGGTTGTGGAAGTCGCTCATGCTGTTGGCATCCACGCCACCACGCCCCCACTTGGCACCCGGGATGTCCCCTTTCGGCTTGATGTAGCTGTAACCCGAGGTGTTGCCGACAAACTCGTCCCAGGTACGCACGCTGACCAGGGCGCCATCGGGCTGTTTGAGCAGCTCCTTGGCCTGGGCCAGGGTGGTGAGGTACTCGGGATGCACAGGAATGGTGGCTCCGAACTCTTTGACCGGTGCAAAGGTGTTGGGCAGGCCGGTTTCAGTGCGCAGATGCTGGCCAAACCAGGCCTCCAGGCCGCCGTCCAGCAGCCGCACGTCTTCCACTCCGGCATACATCATCAGGTGGGCCGCCCGGGCCGCCGCCATGGTGTTGCGACCATAGAGGATGACGGTGGTATCGTGACGGATGCCATTTTCCAGCAGCAGCTTCTTGAGCACCTCGTCAGAGACCTTGTTCCACAGCGGCTCCTCCTCCAGCCGGTTGGTGTCGATATACCCCGCCCCCGGAATGTGGCTGATGAGGTAGGCCTTGGGTGCCCCCCAATCCACCTCGAACAACTTCCACTCCCCTTTCGGCGCGGCAACTACCGGCTTGCCGGCCTGCAGATCGGCCAGCCACTGCGGATAGACCAGCTGCTGCCAGCGAACCAGATGCTCGCGCGGGACACTCTGCCAATCCTGCAGCTCGAACAGCTGCTTGATGCCCTGCTGGCGCAACAGGCGGGCCACTTCGGCCACCTCGCGCGGCGCACCGTAGAGAACGACCGGACGATCGGCTTTCAACCCCTTGGCGGCAAGCGCCTTGGGCCACTCTTCATCGCTGTATTTCCAGTCAGCGGAGAGGAGTTCGGCCCCGGCCACATGGCCCCCCTGCTGCTCGCCCTCCATTGGCCACCCCTGATAGAAGTAGCTGGCACGGGTATCCAGGATGACCGCCTGCTTGGCCTTGGCATCGGTCAGGGTGAGCGACGGCAATTCGGCGGCGAGGACAGGCCAGGCACACCAGAGCAGCAAGGTCGCCAGTGCGGCCTGCAGAGAGCGAAGATATCGTTTCATGATGATCTCTCGATTCATTGAACAAGGTTAAAAAATGGAGCGGCCCAGGCGCTCGGCCAGCAACTCCAGCGCCGCCGTGCCCGCCAGCGAATTGCCGGCCTTGTTGAGCTCGGGCGACCAGACACAGACGCACAACTCACCCGGGATGAGGGCAATAATGCCGCCGCCGACCCCGGATTTGCCCGGCATCCCCACCCGATAGGCAAAATCACCGGCCTCGTCATAGAGGCCGCAGGTGGCAAGCAGGGCATTGACCTGCTTGGTGGTACGGGCCGGCAGCAGCGGCGTCGTCTCACCGAGCGGCACACCCCGGTTGGCCAGATAGATGAAGGCCCGCGCCAGATCGACGCAACTCATACGGATCGCGCAGGCATTGAAGTAGCTTTGCAGCACCTTGTCCACTTCATTTTCGAAGTTGCCATAAGCCTTCATCAGGTAGGCGATGGCGGCGTTGCGGGCGGAGTGCTGGTATTCGGAGCGGGCCACTATCTGATCCGCCATGATGGCCGGATTGCCGGAAAGACGACGGGCCAGCTCCAGGGTACGCTGGCGCGGGGCGGTCAGGCGGGTCTCCAGCAGATCGCTCACCACCAGGGCACCGGCATTGATGAAGGGGTTGCGGGGAATACCCTGTTCGAATTCCAACTGGACCAGAGAGTTGAATGGCTGACCGGACGGCTCCTTGCCCACCCGGGCCCAGATCTCCTCCTCCTGATAGAGGGTGAGGGCCAGCGTGAGGCTCAGGGCCTTGGAGATACTCTGGATGGAGAAGGGCTCGAAGGCATCACCTGCGGTGAACAGTTCTCCCTCCACGGTACAGACCGCCATACCGAGCCGATCGGCAGGCACCTGGGCCAGGGCGGGAATGTAGTCGGCTACCTTGCCTTGCCCCAGCAGCGGGCGCACCTCTTCCAGAATGCTGGCCAGTAATTCGGATGACAACACCATAAGCGATTCCATGACTAAAACGGCCGCGAAGAACCCGGGTCCACTGACAAAAATCCCGCCAGCGGCGGGATTTGTCTATCTGCCCACCATGGGCAAGAGATGATTAGGCCGGTTCACCGTACCAGAGGTCAAACAGCTCGCTGACCACCACAGCTTCCATCCCCTTGGCTTCCAGCCAGGCTTTGACGGCGGCGCGATCTTCTTCGGTGCACTTGCCGAGCTGCTGGGTGCAGATCATCCCTTCCCAGGCCAGGTGGCCGGAACCGGCGAAGGCCAGTTTGCGAGGTTCAATCACTTCATCGATCATCGCATCGACTACCGCATCGATGGTCTCTTCGGCAGTGCCGACCGGGAAGTTGAAACCGATGTCGAACCCCATTTCCTGGAATTCATCGACGCGCAGTTTCTTACGCAGGCGGCGGCTACGATTGGCCATGATAGCTCCTTAGTTAGTTGACACGTTTGAAAATCAGATCCCAAACCCCGTGACCAAGACGATGGCCCCGTTGTTCGAATTTGGTCAGCGGACGCCAGTCGGGGCGCGGCACCCAGTTGCCGGTGGCAGAGGTGTTTTCGTACCCCTCGGCGGCGCTCATCACCTCCAGCATGTGCTCGGCATAGTTTTCCCAGTCGGTGGCCATGTGGAAGACACCACCGATGGCCAGCTTCTGACGAATGGCCTGGGCGAACGCCGGCTGCACGATGCGGCGCTTGTGGTGGCGGCTCTTGTGCCAGGGGTCAGGGAAGAAGAGCTGCAGGCAGGCGAGAGAGTCGTTCGGGATCATGTGCTCCAGCACCTCGACCGCGTCGTGGCAAATGACCCTGAGATTGGTGACGCCCGCTTCCTGGGCGGTACCCAGGCAAGCCCCCACACCCGGGGTGTGTACCTCGATGCCGATGAAGTTTTTCTCGGGGGCGTTCTTGGCCATCTCCACCAGGGAGGCGCCCATGCCGAAACCGATCTCCAGCACTACCGGCGCTTCGCGGCCAAACAGGGCGACCAGATCGAGCGGCTCTGGCGCGAAATCGATACCCATGACCGGCCAGAGTTCTTCCAGGGCCTTCTCCTGCCCTTTGGTCAGGCGGCCTTCGCGACGGACAAAGCTGCGGATCTTGCGCATGAACTTGCCGTCTTCGTTAAATACATCTTGGGTCACAGGCATAATTGTCTCGTTATTTCATCAATCCGGGTAATACGTCTTGGATCCGCTCAGCGCAAGGACGGCTCGACGCTCGTTATTTCATCGCCTGGCGAAAACAGGGGAGCGAATTATCCCAAGATAGCCACTGGGCGCAAGTGTTTCGCACAACAAATCTTCCATCCACGCCCGCGGGTCTCGCAGTCATGGGCAGTGGCCGCCGCCACGGCGCCAAACCGGCTCTTTTTTGGCGAATATTGTTACAGCCATTGCCTCATTTTTTAAATCTGATACAACCGGATAACTTGGCGGTCGAATGGAGTGACCGCTCATCATGCCAGAGAGAGTCCTATGCAGCCGTTTTTTGCCCAGCGTTTCGAAAAAGTCGAGCCTTCCTTTATCCGCGAAATCCTGAAAGTTGCCGCCAATCCGGAGATCATCTCCTTCGCCGGCGGTCTGCCTAACCCGCACCTGTTCCCAGTCAAGGCCATCGACCAGGCCTGCCAGGACGTGCTGCGCGAGCAGGGTGCCGCCGCCCTGCAGTATGCCGCCACCGAGGGCTTCGCTCCGCTGCGCCAATACATTGCCGACCGCTATCTGAGCCGCCACGGCATGCAGGTCAACCCGGACAACATCCTCATCACCAGCGGCTCCCAGCAGGCGCTGGATCTGCTGGGCAAGGTACTGATCGACGAAGGACAAGACCTCATCATCGAGGAGCCTGGCTATCTTGGCGCCATCCAGGCGTTTTCCGTCTATCAGCCCACCTTCAAGCCCATCACCCTCGGCGAGGAGGGGCTGGATCTGGCGGCGCTGGATGCGCTGCTGGCCAGCGGCTCCAACGCAAAGCTGCTCTACGGCGTGCCCAACTTCCAGAACCCGAGCGGCGTCTCCTACAACCGCGCCAACCGCGAGGCGCTGGCCGAGCGGCTGGTGCGCCACGAGCTGCTGATGGTGGAAGACGACCCCTACGGCGAGCTGCGTTTCGAGGGCGAGCACCTGCCCCCTATCGCCAAGCTGGCGCCGAACAATACCGTGCTGCTCGGCTCCTTCTCCAAGACCGTCGTCCCGGCCTTCCGCCTCGGCTGGATGCTGGTGCCGGACTGGCTGCGCAAGAAGGTGACCATCGCCAAGCAGGCCACCGATCTGCACAGCAATGCCTTCAGCCAGCAGGTGCTGCACCGCTTCCTCTGCGACAACTCGCTGGATGCCCATCTGGAAAAGATCAAGGAGGTCTATGGCCGCCAGCGCGCCGCCATGGAGGCTGCCCTGGCCCGTCACTGCCCGCCCGGCGTCAGCTACACCCGACCGGAAGGGGGCATGTTCCTCTGGCTGACCCTGCCGCCGAGCGTCAGCGCCATGGCGCTGTTTGACGAGGCAATCAAGGAAAAAGTGGCCTTCGTGCCCGGCGCCCCCTTCTACGTGCGCCCCGAGATCCAGAACACCCTGCGCCTGAGCTTCTCCTGCGTGGATGAGGCAACCATCGAAGAGGGGGTCAAACGCCTCTGCCGCGCTCTCACCCGCATGCTCTGATAGCGCCGCCATGCTGGCGAGTACGTTCCTGAAACCAGCGAGTGATCCGCTGGTTTTTTTTCGCCCGCATCCAACTGCGGTAACAGAGCAGGCAGAGAATGATGAACCTGCGGCCACTTGTTCAATGCCCAAGAGCTGATTAGAGTGAAAACAACGAATTAGGGAGCGCAGCGATGAAGATTCTGATCACGGGGGGCACCGGCTTTATCGGCCGTCGACTGGTGGCCCATCTCAAGGTAAACCACGAGGTGGTGGTATTGAGCCGCCAGGGCAGTCGCGCCTATACCCTGCTGGGTCACGACATCAAGGTGCTCGACAGCCTGGACAGGCTCGACGATCTCAATGACGTGGATGCGGTCATCAACCTGGCGGGGGAGCCCATCGCCGCCGGGCGCTGGAGCGAGCAGCGCAAGCAGCTGCTCTGCGACAGCCGCTGGCTGCTGACCGAACAGCTGGTGGATCTCATCAAGCTCTCGACCACGCCCCCTAAAGTGCTGATCAACGCCTCCGCCATCGGCTGGTATGGCAGGCAAGACGATGCGCCGCTGGATGAGCAGTGTCAGACGCCCCACGACGAGTTCACCCACCAGCTCTGCCAGCAGTGGGAAACCCTGGCTCAGGAGGCCCGCAGCCGCCTGACCCGGGTCTGCATCGTGCGGATCGGGCTGGTGCTTGGCACCGATGGCGGCGCCCTGCCCAAAATGTTGCCCACCTACCGGTTTGGTCTCGGCGGTCCCATGGGCGCCGGCAACCAGGTGATGAGCTGGATCCATGTGCAGGATCTGGTGCGCGCCATCCTGTTTTTGCTGGAGCACGGCGAGTGCGACGGCATCTTCAACGGCACAGCCCCCCATCCGGTCAGCAACAGGGAGTTCAGCCAGACTCTGGCGCACACCCTTCACCGCCCCCATCTCTTTTTCGTGCCCGCAACCTTGCTGCGCCTGATGATGGGAGAGGCATCGGATCTGCTGCTGACCGGGCAACACGTGCTACCCACCCGCCTGCAGCAGGCCGGTTTTCACTTCACTTACCCTGAACTCCCCCAGGCCCTCACCAATCTGCTGAGATCTCCCCGCTAGCACGCCAGATTCCAATAAAAACAACCCGGCCAATTGGCCGGGTTGTTTTTATTGACTGTAAATATGCCTACCGCCGCTTACAGCAAGCCTTGCCCCAGGCCGCGCAAGCGATCGCTCAAGGTGCCCGCCAGCAGCTGACGGCGCATCCCCTGCCCGGCCAGCGTCACCAGCACGGCCCCCAGGGCCGGCAAGGTCAGCCAGATGGCCCAGTGAAACTGCCACTGCCCCTCGAACCACCACCACTGCAGGCCGAAGGAGCAGAGCTCCACCACCATGGCGGCGCACAGCCCCGCCAGAGCGCCGCTCGCCACCAGCTCCCAGCGCAGCATCCTCTTGAGCAGCGCGCTGCCGGCTCCCAGGGTGCGCATCAGCAGCAGCTCGCGGCGCCGGTGGGCCATGCTGGCCTGGGTCTGGGTCAGCAGCACCAGCAACGCCGCCACCGTCACCAGCCCCAGCATCAGGGCCAGCGCCCGGCTCACCTGTTCGGAAACCTGACTCAGGCGGGCGATCAAGTCATCTACGTCGATGAGGCTGACCGTGGGATGGCGGCGGATGATCTCCACCTCGGCGGCGCGGCCACTGGTGGGCAGTCGGTAGCTGCCAAGCCAGGTACGGGAGAAGGAGGAGAGCAGATCCTCCGAGAAGATCATGTAGAAGTTGGGGCGCATGTTGTCCCACTTGATGCTGCGAAGGCTGGTCACTCGGGCCCCGAAGCTGCGCCCGTCAATAGTGAAACCGAGCATGTCCCCCAGCTTGATGCCGAGCCTGCCGGCCAGTTCACTGTCCACCGACACCTCCCCGGGCCCGTCAAACCAGCGCCCCGCCACCAGCTGGTTGTCGACCGGCAGGGTGCTGGTAGTGGTGAAATTGAGCTCCCGATCGACCCCCTCACGGCCGCTGGCAGCACCCTCACCCACCGCCTCGCCGGCGATGTGGGTCAGGCGACCGCGCACCATGGGGTAGAAGTCCGAAGTGACCGCGCCCGCCGCCGCCAGATCGGCCAGGATCCCCTCGCGCTCATGTTCCGCCACATTGACCAGAAACCGGTTGGGGGCATCGGCGGGCAAACGGGCCGAGAACTCGTCCAGCAGATCGACGCGCGCCGCCCACAAGAGGCCAAACAGCATGAGTGCCAGGGCAAAGCCCGCCAGCTGGAACAGGCCGCTGCTGCGCTCGCGGGAGAGATGGGCCAGTGCCAGACGCAGGGCGTGAGGGCCATTGACCCTGGCCCCCAGCCGCAGCAAGCCGGCGGCCAGCAGCGCCAGCAACCCCATCAGCAATCCCATGCCCCCGACCAGCCAGAACGCCAGACGCACGTCGGCGGTAAAGCCCCACACCAGGGCAAACAGGCCGAGCAACCCTACCGGCAACGCCAGCCAGGGGGGCACGCTCGCCTCCAGCTCGCGGCGCAATACCCGCAGGGGCGGCACCTTGAGCAGGCGCAGGAAGGGTACGAAGGCGAGCAACAGGGTGATGAAGAAGGCGACCGCCACCCCGAGGGCGAAGGGGCGCCAGGAGGGAGGCGGCAGATCCGGGGGCAGCAACTCCCCCAGCAGCTGCAAGGTGAACCACTGCATCACAGTGCCCGCCAGCAGGCCAAGCAGGGCGCCAATCAGGGTCAGGGAGAGCAGCAGCACGCTCATCAATTGCCACAGGCTGGCACGGGAGGCCCCCAGGGTCTTGAGCAGCGCCACCATATTGGTCTGGCGCTCGGCAAAGTGGCGCACGGCGATCCCCATGGCCAGCGCCCCCAGCAGTACGCCGCTTAAGGAGGCCAGACGGAAGAAACGCTCCGCATTAGCGAGCGAGCGCCCCACCCGGGACTCGCCGTCATCCGGCTTGATCCACTTCTGGCCCGGCTGCAGTTTTGGTTCCAGCCAGCGCTCGTAGCGGGCCAGTGACTCCCGCGAGCCCTGGAACAGATAGCGCCACTGCTGGCGCGAGCCGGGCAACAGGGCACCGGTCGCCTCGATATCGGCACTGTGAATGAGGGCCCTGGGCGCCAGCAGGAAGGGGCTGAAGCCCTGATCCGGCTCCTCACCCAGCAGCCCGGCCACCTTCAGCACCGTATTGCCGACCTCCAGCTCATCCCCCGGTTTGGCCGCCAGCAGCTGCATCACCCGGGCCGACAGCCAGATCTCCCCAGGCGCGGGAGAACGCTGCGGGGTCAACTCCAGCTTGCCGTAGAAGGGAAAACCGTCCGGCACCGCCCGAATGGAGGCCAGCTGCAACGCCTCGCCGTGGAACAGCATGCTGTTGAAGCTGACCGTGGTCTGCACCGCCAATCCGTCATTTTTGGCCTGCTGCAACCAGCCATCCGGCATGGCTGTGGCGGTGCGCAGCACCCGATCCGCCCCGATAAAGTCGCGGCCCGATGCCTTGAGGCCGGCATCAAGTCGATCGGCCACCAGCGCCACGCTCAGCACGCAGGCCACGCTCAGGGCCAGCGCCAGCACAAACCAGCGCAGCTCGCCGTTGAATCCCTCCCGGCGAAGCAGTCGCCATCCCAGTCGCCACTGCATCATTCCCCCTGACCTCCATTTACTGGCCAAACAGGCAGGCATGCCATCCCGGATCGTCTCATGCCTCCACTCCTTCGGCTGCCCCATCCAGCCGTCCGGCCGCCATCACTATCTGGCGCTGGCAGCGCCGGGCCAGCTCGTGGTCGTGGGTCACCACCACCAGAGTCGTGCCGTGCTTGCGGTTGAGCTCGAACAACAGCTCTATCACCTTCTCGCCCGTCTTGCTGTCGAGGTTGCCGGTCGGCTCGTCGGCCAGCAGCAGGCTGGGCCGGGTCATGAAGGCTCGTGCGATGGCGACCCTCTGCTGCTCGCCACCGGAGAGGCGGGGCGGCAGATGGTGCAGCCGTTCACTCAAGCCCACCGCCGCCAGCAGCTCGCGGGCCCTCTGCTCGCACTCCCGCTCGCCGCGCAGCTCGGCCGGCAGCATCACGTTTTCAAGGGCTGTCATGGTGGGCAGCAGTAGGAAGGATTGGAATACGAAACCGATCTGCTCGGCCCGCAGCCGCGCCCGCCCCTCCTCATCAAGCTCGCCGAGGGATTTGCCGAGGATCTCTATCTCCCCCTGGCTCGGCAGATCGAGGCCGGCCAGCAGCCCCAGCAGGGTGGATTTGCCCGATCCGGACGCCCCCACCAGGGCCACCGTCTCGCCGCTATTGACTTGCAGATCGATCCCTTCAAGGATGGTGAGGCTTTCCTGGCCGAGGCGAACCGATTTGCCCAGGCTCCTGACGACGATAATGGGTGTTGAACTCATGCTTCGTATCCTGTTTATTCAGGGCCTTGGTGACCGCCACCATCGGGTGTCGGCACCCTGTGCAGGCCCTTGTCCTTTTTTAATGCCAATCACTGAAGGGAGTTGATGTTATGGCGCGTATTCTGTTTGCCCTCTGTTTCCTGATTTCATCCGTTCAGGCCCAGACCCTGCTGGTGCTGGGGGACAGCCTGAGTGCCGGTTATCAGATGCAGGCCCAGCAGAGCTGGCCTGCCCTGCTCAACCAGAAGTGGCAAAATGAAGGGGCTGTGCACTCCCTGATCAACGCCAGCATCAGCGGCGAAACGACCCAGGGGGGACTGGCCCGCCTGCCCGCCCTGCTGGAAGAACACCAGCCGGACTGGCTGCTGATCGAGCTGGGGGGCAATGACGGCCTGCGCGGCTTCGCGCCAGCCATCACCCGCAAGAACCTGGCCGACATGATTGCCCTGGCCAAGGCCAACCAGACGCGCGTGGTCTTGACCCAGATCCAGCTGCCGCGCAACTATGGCGTCCGCTATCTGCGCCAGTTCGAGCAGATCTTCCCGGAACTGGCCGAGGCCAACAAACTGCCGCTGCTCCCCTTCTTCATGGATGATATTGCGCTGCGCCCTGAACTCATGATGAACGATGGCATCCATCCGACGCCAGCCGCCCAGCCGCAAATCCGCGACAAGGTGGCCCGTTTCATCGAGCCTCTGTTAGAGCGCTGAGGCCATAGCCCCACTCCAACCTGTCACTCTTCCCATAAACAAACATCCCGCCAGGGCGGGATGTTTGTTTTATCAAAGACACACGAAATTTACTGCTCCAGCACCTGGCGCAGGCGCTCCTGCGCCACTCCGACCAGCAAGTCGGGCTGAAACTTGGAGATAAAGCGGTCACACCCCACCTTCTTGACCATGGCTTCGTTGAAGTTGCCGCTCAGGGAGGTGTTGAGGGTGATGAAGAGGTCGGCCATGCGCGCATCGCTGCGCACCTCGTGGGTCAGGCGATAGCCATCCATCTCCGGCATCTCCGCATCCGTGATCATCAGCAGGATCTCGTCGGTTACCTTCTTGCCCGCATCGCACCACCCCTTGAGCAGGGTGAGGGCCTGCAAGCCATCCTGACACTCGATCACCTCGAGGCCAAGCTGCCCCAGGGTTTCACGCACCTGGTTGCGGGCCGTGCTGGAGTCATCCACGATGAGCACCTTGCGACCGTGCATCTCGGGCAGGATCTCCCGATCCAGCACCTCTTCCGAGATGCGGATGTCATAGGTGATGATCTCCGCCAGCACCTTCTCCACGTCGATAATCTCGACGATCTGATCGACCCCATCCTCCGGGATCCGGGTGATGGCGGTCAGGTAGTTGGCCCGCCCGGCGGAACGCGGCGGCGGCAGAATATCCTTCCAGGTCATGTTGACGATATTGGCCACCTGCCCCACCAGAAAGCCCTGAATGGTGCGGTTGTATTCGGTGATGATGAGGTTGGATTCGCTGTCGATGGGCATGGGGCGCATGCCGATGGCGCTGCGCAGGTTGATGACCGGAATCGAGGTACCCCGGATATTGGCCACGCCGCTGATGTTGTGATGGGAACCCGGCATCTTGTTGAGGTGGGGCAGCTTGACGACCTCCCTCACCTTGAAGACGTTGATCGCAAACATCTGGCGGGTGCCGAGGCGGAACATCAACAACTCCAGGCGGTTTTCGCCCACCAGCTGGGTTCGTTGATCAACTGAATCCAATATACTCGCCATATGCTGACATCCATCTGATTATTAATCGACTCTATTATAGAGAGCAGCGGCCAGGAAAGGCAGACGCTTTTTCCAGCAGAGCGACCAATCAGACAAAAAAAGTGAGGCCGAAGCCTCACTTATCACATTGATTTTAAAATCAATAGCTACAGACTGACTTCCAGCTGCCGTCGCCGGCTTTGGGTTCACTGCTGGTCCACCAGTTGGCCTGCCACACCGCTTTGTTGTGGGTGATGCGATCGCCGCCGCTGGCATGATCGCCGCGCGGCCAGCTCGGGTAGGCCGGGTAGGAGGCCGGATCCACGTTCTGGCTGCTGCAGGTAGAACCATCGGAACCACCGCCACCTGTGCCACCCGTGCCCAGCACCGCTTCGGGCAGGGTCGGGAACTCGGCCTTGAGACCTATGGTCTGGCTGCCGCTGATGATGCGCATCCCGCTCGGTACGCCGGCGGCCGGCAGATAGTAGGTCATCGCCACTTCCACCTCGGCTCCCGGTGCCAGGGTCTGCCAGCTCGGCAGGTTCATGGCCACCTTGTGGAAGTCCTTCTCGTTTGCAATGCCTTCCGAGTTGTCGTTGCCACCGCTTTCGACCACCTTGAGCCCCATGCCACTCTGATCCGTAATGGTATCAGAGGTGGAGGTGGGGACCAGGAACTCGATTCTGGCGCCGCCCGGAATGGTCTGGGTCGACTTGTTGACCAGCTTGAGTTTCGGGTTGATCGGGTAGTTGGAGTCCCCTTCCTTGAAGCCAGAGAGGCTCACGCCGATGTCGAGCTGGGCGCTCGGCGCCGGCAGATCATTCTGCTGGGTGTTGTAAGGCGCGGCCTTGGCAAACTTCTCGTAGGCAAGGGTGGTCAGGGTACTGCCCATACCATACTCGTTCTTGGCTTGATCGAAGGCGTAGTCACCCGCCATCTCCCAGAACATGACGCCGCCCAGACCGCGCTTGATGATGTAGTCTAGCTTGTGGCCCATGGACTCTTCATCTTCGGTGGAGAGGAACACCTTCTTCTGTTCGTTCCACAGCCAGGGCGCATGGGCCTTGTCATCGTAGTAACGGACATATTGCCCCTGCATCACGTGCGCCGGATTGTTGGGATCCAGACCCCAGGCCGTGCCATAGCTCGGCAAGGTAGTGATGCCGAGGCTGGCCGCGTGCTCCAGGTTCTTGGCATGCCACATGGGCACGGCGCCACCGCCGATCTCCTTGCCGTTCTTGTCGAGATCGTGCCAGATGTTGTCGATGCCGACCGCCCCATTGCCGCACGGAATGGTGCTGCCACCCGTGCCCGGCTGGCACTCGTTCTGGCTCGGCAAGGCCGCCTTGCCACCCAGGCCGTGGGTACCGCCGCTCACCCCCTGCCAACCGCGGGTGTAATAGGGCACACCCACGTTGATCTTGCCGGCCGCTAGGGCGCCGCGGAAGTAGTGGGCAGACCAGGCCGCATTCAGATAGCCGATGCCGCCGAACTGGGCCTGGGTATAGACGCCCCAGTGAGAGAGCTCGGGGTCAGCATTGTTGTCGAACAGGGCCGCGTTGTGACCGACGAAGTGGTTCCAGGCACCGTGGAAGTCATAGGTCATCAGGTTGACGTAATCCAGATACTGGGTGACCTGGAAGTTCTCCATACCGCGCAGCAGATAAGCCGATGCCGGCGAGGCGATGGTCAGCATGTACTTGCGGCCATCCTCGGTGCCGGCGCTGTCGAGCCGCTCACGCAGGGTCTTCATCAGCACCTCATAGTTGGCAAACAACTTGGCGCGGCACTGGTTGGAGAGCGGGAAGTCGTTCGGGTTGCCCGCATCCTTCATGGAGGTGGGGTACTCGTAGTCCACATCCACACCATCGAAACCGTACTGGCGGATGAAGCTCACCGCCGAGTCGGCAAAGGCGTTGATGCCGGCGGTGTTGACCGAGCAGTCGCCCTTGGTGGTGGCGGTGTAGAAGCCGCGGGTATCGGCCCAGCCACCGACCGAGATCAGGGTCTTCACGTCCGGGTACTGCTTCTTGTATTTGGAGAGCAGGTTGAAGTGGCCCTGGTAGGCGAATTCGGGATCCATCTCGGCGCCCGGCACTCCGTCCCAGGTCATCTTGGTGGCGGAGTCATCCACCTTGATGGTATGGCTCTGTTCATCCACCGCCGCGAAGGCATAGTTGATGTGAGTGATCTTGTCCCAGGGGATATCGTTGACCAGATAGGCGGGCAGGCCGTTCTTGCCGGTGCGCCAGGAGGTGAAGTAGCCGATGACCCGGCGGGCATGGTCATCCCCCATGCACTCGTAGCCGTCCGGGCGGTAGATCTGGCGGATATCGCAGGAGAGGTTGCCACCGGTGGGTGGCAGGGCCGCCTCTTCCACCTGCACGTCGACCAGAGCAGATTCGCCAGTGAGGTTTGCCTTGTCGGTCGCCACCAGCTTGAGTGCCGCCGCCCCCTTGGCTTGCGGGATCCAGCTTACCTGCCAAGGCACGCTGGTGTCCTCTCCTACCTTCTTGCCATCGACAAACAGCTCGACTTTGGCGACATCGTTGTTGGCGTCGGTCACATTGCCGCTCACCGCCACGCTGCGGCCCAGGGTCACCTTGGCACCATTGGCCGGGCTGCTGATGTTCACTTTGGGCGCTTCTGGCGCCACCACGGCATTGATGCTGAAACTGGCGTCCGCCTCACTCAGCACCTTGCCGTCCTTGTCCAGCGCCCGGGATTTGAGCTGATGGGCCCCCACTCCGCTGGCGACCCAGCTGGCTGACCAGGGAGAGGCGCTCACTTGCGCCACCGGCTGGCCATCGATCAGATACTCGACCTTCGCCAGCGCGCTGCTGTTGCCACTCAGGGTCACCTCCAGCGCAACCTCTGCCCCTTCGTCAAATGCACTGCCAACGGCGGGCGAGCTGACGACGAGCCCCAGATCCGGATTACCGCCCCCCTCGCTGAACAGTTTCCAGGCATCACCCCAGACCGAACCCACGCCGGGTTCGTAGTGATAGGGAGACGCACCGCACCAGCCGGAGTAGGGGAATTCCTTGCATTCGTAGAGGTTGCCGACGTTGCTGACAACATCGCCAGCCTTGTAGGCCGTGCCGGCCTGATAGGCAGGGTACGCCGCCAGCGCCCAGGCGGGCATGGCAGCAAGGGCCACCAGCATGGCGAGCCGGCTGGGCCTTAGGGTTTGTTGCATATTGTTATCTTCCTTGTTTTGTCTTGGCATGGGTCACCAGAACAAAGAACAATCGCAACCTGCGTGATAGGTGCAGACAACTGGCGATGGACGCGCCACAGACACGACTGTCACCCAGGGGAACCCCGCTATCTGTCTTGACTACCCAGACAGACCGGAGGCATTGCGTCCCGGCATCGCTACCGGTTTGCCCTTTACCTGGGTTCCGTTAGGAACGGATCAAGTATAGGAATTAACCACCAGAGTCTCAATCTTCATTTTCAAAGAAAATTATGTGACCGACGCCAGTCACCTAGCTCCAATCGCGCACACAGATAACATTTTTATCATTTATTTCAGTGTGTTAGCCAAGTCAAAAAAAGGGATATCTCAGGCGCCGACATCCCGGTTATGTGCGTTGGCTCACTGGTATGACATGCCGGAAATGTGACAATGCGCGCCCTTGGTCAAGGAGCCAAGGCTATGGAAATACTGGCAAAAATAAAAAAGGAACACCTATGAAAGGTACACGTACCCTGCTATCGCTGGCCGTGGGGCTGGCGCTTGCGTCCCCGTCTCTCTACGCGGCTGGATTCACCTGCCCGGCCGATGCGTCCTTAACTCCTGTCCCCGCCATCCAGGGCAGTGGCGACAAGAGCCCCCTGGTGCCCGACGACAGCTTCGTGAGCCCCCAGAGCGTCACGGTCAAGGCCGTGGTCTCCGCCCTTGGCGAGAGCCTCAACAAGGGATTCTACCTGCTGGATGTGCAGGGCGATGGCAATCCCCAGACGTCGGACGGCATCTTTGTTTATCTGAACGACAAGAACTTCGCCAGCAAGTACCCGGACATCAAGCCGGGCGCCGAAGTCTGCCTGGAGGCCAAGGTCGAGGAGTATTACGGCCACACCCAGCTCAAGCCCGTGTTTGACGGCACTACCCCGCGCCTGCAGGTCCTGACCCAGACGCAAGCCCCGGCCGCCGTGCCATTGCGAGTACTGGAAGGGGAAAACCTCGCACGGTCTCTGGAGCGCCACGAAGGGATGCGGGTGCGCCTCGATGCCGACAGCCTGCTCAAGGTGAGCCGCAACTTCAGCTATGACTATGCCGCCAAACGCAACAACCTGGTGCTCGCCCACCAGGCACCGCTGATGAAACCAACCCAGCTGCATGTGGCTGGCAGCAGCGAGGCGAAGGCACTGGCCTCGGCCAATGCCGGCAATCGGGTGTTCCTGGAGTCTGACTTCAAGGCCGCTAACGGCACGCTGCCCTGGCTGCCCGCCTGGGAGCCGGAGCAGGGTTACCTTCGGATCGGCGATGCGCCGGTCAATCTGGAGGCCATGGTGGGCTACAGCTTCGGCGAGTATCGTCTCATCGTCCCCCGGGAGCAGACCATCACCATAGGAGATCTGCTGCGCACCAGCGACAACGATCGCCAGAATGCACCGGATCGCGTTACAGGCTCGGATCTGCGGATCGGCAGCTTCAACGTGCTCAACTACTTCACCAGCCACTCCAGCGTGGGCGGTTCCCTCAACGTACTGTGCCAGGATCAGGCTGATGCGGACAGCGCCAAGGGCTGCAACCGGGGCGCCAAGAGTCTGGAGGATTTCCAGAAACAGAGCACCAAGATTGTCAACGCCATCACCCAGATGGATGCCGACCTGCTCGGTCTGATGGAGATGGAGAACAACGGCTTCGACGATACCTCTGCCCTCCATGATCTGGTCACCCGTCTCAACCAGGCGCAAAAAGACGCGAGCAAGCGCTATGCCTATGTTCGCCTGCCAGCCACAGCCCTCACCGAGGGCAAATTCTTCGGCGGCGACGCCATCATGGTTGCCATGATTTACCGCCCCGCCCTGCTCACTCCCGCCGGCGATGCCAGCTTCATCCAGATGCCGGAACAGCGCTACACAGTGGGTGGCATCGCCAAGCGCGCCTCCCAGCGTGACTCTCTGGTGCAGACGTTCACCGTCGAGGGCAGCAAGGAGCCACTGACCCTGGTGGTCAACCACCTCAAATCCAAGGGCTCCGGCTGCTACGAGAATGGTGATGGCAAAAGCGAACCCGCCGATCTGCAGGGCAAATGCACCGAGTTCCGGGTCACCGCCGCCAAGGTGTTGGGGGATGCGGTCAGCAAGCTGTCCGATCAGGTGCTGCTGGTGGGGGATTTCAACTCCTACGCCAAGGAAGATCCAATCCGGGTGCTGACCGACTACAACCCGGCCACCAACGAGCGCAAGATTGTCTCGGCCTCCCACACCTATCTCGGCGAACAGCCCTATGAGCAGCTGGGACAGGAGGTGACTCGCAGCTACGGTCTGGTCGATCTGAACGTGAAATTCAACAAGGAGAAAGCCATCTCCTACAGCTATGAGGCCGAGCTCGGCACCCTGGACTACGCCCTCGCCAATCCGGCGCTGGCCGGCAAGGTACTCGGGGTCGCCGACTGGCATATCAACTCGTTCGAGAGCAACCTGTTCGAATATGGTCGCAGCTTCACCGGCGATATGATCAAATCCGACAATCCGTTCAGCGCCTCCGACCATGATCCCGTCATCGTCGATCTCAAACTGGGCAGCGATGCGGCCAAGCCAGGCTCCTCGTCAGGTGGCGGCGCCCTTGGCCTGGGCTTGCTGGCCCTGTTGCCGCTGGCCTGGCGACGCCGCCGCTAAACACGGTGACGCCCATCCTCATACACCCAAGCCCGCGCCTGCCGCGGGCTTTTTTGCCCCCGGGCTCTGTGAGTGGCACGACGTATGGGAAGCAAGGGAAAAAGATGACAGGCAAGGAAAAACAAAAAGGCCACCGCAATGCGGTGGCCTTTGGCGTTCTTCCAATAAGAAGATGGTGGAGCTACGCGGGATCGAACCGCGGACCTCTTGCATGCCATGCAAGCGCTCTCCCAGCTGAGCTATAACCCCAAATTTTCTACCCGACAAACGGTTCTGGATGCCGCTTGTCGTCAGCCTGTCGGCTTCAATAATGGTGGAGCTACGCGGGATCGAACCGCGGACCTCTTGCATGCCATGCAAGCGCTCTCCCAGCTGAGCTATAACCCCACAAAGGTCGGCCTGGGTGTACACACCACACTGCCCTGGGCACTGCATTTACAATCGAGAATCTGGTGGAGCTACGCGGGATCGAACCGCGGACCTCTTGCATGCCATGCAAGCGCTCTCCCAGCTGAGCTATAACCCCTTTGATTCCAGATTGTCCGAGAAGAATTTGGTGGAGCTACGCGGGATCGAACCGCGGACCTCTTGCATGCCATGCAAGCGCTCTCCCAGCTGAGCTATAACCCCAACTCACCTCGGGCCACCGAAGTTATCTCCGGCAACGGAGGCGCATGATAGGCATCACCCGCTTTGCTGTCAACCCTAAAATAATCCCCACAAGCGCGTTTAGTCAAAATTACAGCAGTTCGTCGATTTAACCAGCAAGAGGCCAGCTATCTCACTGTTTTTGGTCACAAAACAGGCGTAATGCCAGAATGAAATGCCTACCGGTCAGTGCCTCATAATGCCTGGCTGCTTTATCCCGTTTCTCCCGACTTAGCCTGAAGGACTCCGCTTCCCAATCCGGGACACCAGGTCCCTCTTGTAACAGACGTTGTAACGGGCGACATGAAATCCTTTCCATAAGGGCTTTTGAATTTGAAAACCCTTTCCATGATTTATGTAAATTTACAACACAAAAAGTTGATCCAGCTCACAGATACTCCTAGGATCAAACCGTGACCGAGGTCACACAACCAATCATAAATAACAGAGCGATGAGGTTAATCATGTTTGAGAATCTGGCTGTACTGTTCCACCTTAAAGGTGCGACCCGCAAAAATGGCGTCATCGAGAAAGACGCGTATGCCCCGTCAACACGCCAGTACTACTTCCGTTATGGCGCGTGAACGGCTGACAACATTACACATCAAGTAGTAAAATTACATAAATACATCCCCTCGCAGCGCCTCCAGGGTGCTGTCCCGTCCTGGCCAACTTCTCTACGGCCAAACCTGAACTCCAGCAAATGAAGATGGGGCCCACAGGCCCCATCTTTTTATAGTGTTACGGTTCTACCATGATTGGCTCGGCTCAAGACAAGGCCTCACAGCTGACGAGTCTCCCCGGTCAGGCTTGGCGGCCGACGCTCCCTGTGGGACAGGATATAAGCAACAATGTCACTCACATACCACGTCGGTCACCATAGCACCGGGTTGCCATCCCTTGCGGCAGAGCCTGCTTTCATGGACCAGGATCAGTTGCAACTGGCGGCACCAACGTCCAGCCAGACTTCATGCTTGCCGGGTTCGTTGCCGCGGGTCCAGTATTGCGCTTTCCACTGGCGGCCATTATGGCTGGTCAGATCGCCGCCGTTGTAGGCAACATTGGCATCCCAACCCAGCTGAACCTTGCTCACCAGCAGCCACTGGTCGCTCGTGTGGCTCGGTTCATTGCCCTGAGTCCAGTACTTGGCCTGCCACACCAGCTGGTTGTGGCTTACCTTGTCCCCGCTGTTGTAGGTCTGGCTCGCCTGCCAGGCTGGCCAGTTGGCCGCATCCGGATCGCTGACCTCGCAACCGCCACCCGTGCTGGCGGGCTTGACGGTCAGCCGGCTGCTGGCGCTGGCATCCAGGGCACCATCGGATACCGTCAGAGTCAGGTCATAAGCCGTGTCACTGGTCACGCTCGGACCGGTCACCACCAGGGTGGGGCTATCCTGCCCGGTGGCACTGAGGCCAGCCGGTACGCTCCACTGATACGTCAGGGCATCGCCGTTGGGATCGGAGACGCTGGCCTTGATGGTCACCTGCTTGCCCGACTCCACGGTCGCGCTGGCCGGTACCGTCACCACGGGTGGCAGGTTGGGCTGGGGCGCCTTGTTGGTCACTACCACCTGATCGCTGGCCGAGAGCCCCTGATCGTCGGTGACGGTCAGCTCAAACACCAGATTGATGTCGGCAGTCACGCCATCGAGCACCACCCGGGCCTTGGCCTGACTGGCGTCGAGCAGGGTGGCCTGCGGGCCTGATACCTGCTTCCAGCTGTAGGTGAGCACGCCGCTTTCCGGATCGTGGGAAGAGGCACCATTGAGGGTCACCTCGGCCGGGCCGGTGATGGCGAGATCGCTGCCCGCATTGGCCACCGGCGGCTTGTTGGCAGGCGGTGTGATGCCCTCGCCGTGGCCCAGCCCCTCGTGCATGGCGTTGAGGATGTCACCGTTGTCGGCATCGATCTCCCAGGAGAAGAGGCCGCCGAGCTGGTTGGCCAGCACGTACTGCCCCTTGGCCTTGACCGAGCGGTCGTTGTCATAGGTGATGAGATCGCCGGTTGACGCCTTGAACACGTAAGGCCCTTCGGCCACCTCGTCGTAGCCTTTCTCCCACTCGCTGCCCATGCGGTTGTTGACGATGTCGCGATAGTCCACCACTCCATCTTCCCAGGTCCCCTTCACCTTGCCGGTCGCGGTACCAGTAAAGGGGTTGCCGGCCTGATAGCCGCTCACACCGGTCCAGCCACGGCCATACATGGCCGCACCGACCACCAGCTTGCCGGGCTCGACCCCTTGCCCAAGCAGCGCCTTGACCGCCTTGTCGGTGGTGTACTTGGTATCGGGATCCCAGCTGGCCGGATAGAGGTTGGTCTGGTGGCCGAGCTCGGTATTGCTCCAGCCGCCGTTGAAGTCGTAGCTCATCAGGAAGATGCGGTCCATGTACTGCTGGGCCGCGCGGTAATCCACGTCTTCAATCTTGTCGCCACCGGCACCGATGGCGGAGGTGAGCTCATACTTGCGACCCGTCTGGGCTTCCAGCTCGTCGAGCATGGCGCGCAGATCCTTCATCAGGGTCACATAGGTGGCGCCATCGGTCGGGCTGCCGAGTTTCGGGTTGGCACCCTGGCCACCCGGATACTCCCAGTCGATATCCACGCCGTCGAAGAATTTCCAGGTCTGCAGGAACTCCTTCACCGAGGCGACGAAGATGTCGCGCTTGGTCTTGTCACCGAGGAAGTAGAAGGGATCGGAGAGGGTCCAGCCCCCCACGGACGGCAGTATCTTCAGATCCGGGTAGGCCTGCTTGAGGGCCATCAGGGCTCCGAAGTTGCCCTTGTAGGGCTCATCGTGGGCGGTCAGGCCGCTTTGCGGCATCTGGACGGCAGCCCAGGGGTCATGGATCGCCACCTTAAAGTCAGCGCGGCCGGCACAGGCCCGTTGCAGCGCCTGGAAACTTCCTTCGATCTCCTTGAGGCTGTCGTTCAAACCATCCCCGCCGCAAATGGGGGTAAAGCCGTAGAGGATGTGCGTCAGGTTCTGGGCCGGGATCTTGTCCACTGTGAACTTGCGGCCATAAACGCCCCACTCCACATAGTAAGTACCGACCACCTTGCCGGACTTGTTGGTGTAAGGCTTGTTGTTCTCCTGCAGTGACGTCTTGAGAGGGGCCAGGTGGCTGCCGTCAGTATCGGCCACCACTATCTCCTTCTTGTCGGAGAGGGTACAGCCGTCGGCGTTGCACAGGGCCACCTGCATTTGGTAACGGCCCCCTTTTTTCACCTTGAAGGTGGCGCTGCCGGACGCAGCGGAGGGGCCGGACCACACCTCCTGGCCATCGAGCAGGACCTTGGCGGTCTGGCCCAGATCACCGCTCCAGAGATTCCAGTTCACCTCGACATCGGCGGCATCCTTCACCTTGACCAGGTTGTTGTAGGAGGTCGCGGCCTGATCCACCTCGATGATGGAAAACTTGGTGGGACCCCAGCCGATGGTGGCTTTGCCGGGCGGCGCGGCGTAGGCGGAAGATGCACAGAAGAGACCGACCGCGAGGGCCAGCATGGTTGGTTTTGGACTTGGCATTGTTGTATTTCCCTATCTCGTTATGTTTGCAACGAAAAGGGCGACGCCCCTGACAGGTAATGCAGACAGCAGCTCCTCCTTGGCAAAAGGAGCACAACGACCTGTGGTGGCCCCGCTATCTTAGGTACTGCTGACCCTTAGACCGGAAGCTTTGCGTCCCGATTTTTCAATCGGTTTGCCCTTAACACACTTCATTCGCGACATAAAAAATCGCCCCCCGACTATAGAGGGGGGCGATCCGGACCGCTACCTAGCAGAAATGACAGGAGATGGGGCTCAGGTTTGGCAAAAAGCATGATTTGGTGAGGATTGATGCGGCAATCCTCGCCATTCCCGCCCCTTCATATCGCACCGAACAGTTTCATGATTTGATTAATTTTGTGAGCCTGCTCACTGCGGCGGCAATAAAAGGCTGTTCATCAGGGCACGCAACTTGAGCGGTTTGACCGGCTTGCTGATGTAGCCATAACCCTGCTCGCGGATCTGCGCCTGCAACTCGCTCTTGCGATCGGCGCTGATGATGATGCCACCGATATGGTCGCCATGAGCCTGTTGCAGCCCATCCAGTGCCTGCAATCCCGTCTTGTCATCATCCAGGTGGTAGTCTGAGAGCACCAGCCTCGGCACGAAGCCCTCCGCCACTATCCCCTCGGCCTCGCTCTGGTTGAGGGCACAGCGCACCTCGCAGCCCCAGCGTTCCAGCAGCGAGGCCATCGCCACCAGAATATCCCGTTCGTTGTCGATGCAGAGCACCCGCACCCCCTCCAGCTGGCTGTCACGCACCACGGGCGCCACCGGCAACTGGGGCGTGATCGGGCGGGTCGCCTGATTGAGGGTGATGGCAAACACCGAGCCAGCTCCCGGCCAGCTGCGCAAGGTAAGCTGATGACCCAGTACCAGCGAGATGCCGCGGGCGATGGCAAGCCCCAACCCCAACCCTTGCTCCCGGGTGGTGCGGGAGTGATCGAGGCGGGAAAACTCGTCGAAGATCGCCTCCTGCTTGTCCTGCGGAATGCCGGGACCGTTGTCCCACACCTCGATGCGCACCTTGTCCCCCACCCGGCGACAACCGAGCAGCACCCGGCCGCCCGGGTTGTAGCGAAACGCATTGGTGAGGAAGTTTTGCAGCACTCGGCGCAGCAGACGCACGTCGCTGTAAACGGCGAGCTTGCTCTCCACCACCGAGAAGTGGATCTCCCCCGCCTGGGCCAACACGCCAAACTCCGCCTTGAGGTTGTCGAACACCTCGCGCAGAGCAAAGTCGAGCTTCCTGGCCTTGAACTTGCCCGCCTCGAGGCGCGAGATGTCGAGCAGATCGCTGATGAGATCCTCGGTCGCCCCCAGGGCATCGTCGATATGGCGGGCGATGCGGGCCGGCTCCCCTTCGCCGGGCAACATCTCCAGCAGGGAGGAGGTGAACAGCTTGGCCGCATTCAGCGGCTGGGTGAGATCGTGGCTGACCGCGGCGAGGAAACGGCTCTTGGAGTGGTTGGCCCGCTCCACCTGCTGGTTCACCAGCAGCAGCTGGCGGTTGAGCTCGGAGAGCTCGTGGGTACGCTCGGCCACCCGCGCCTCCAGCAACTCGTTGGCTTCGCGCAGCACCCGTTCGGCGTCGCGAAACGGAGTGATGTCGGTAAAGGTCATGACGAAGCCGCCGGCCGGCATGGGGTTGCCCTGCATCTCGATCACCCGGCCGTCGGGGCGCTCCCGGGCCGAGATGTGGGCGCTCCCCTTCTTCATGAAGGCGACCCGACGGGCCACCTGAGCCTCGATGTCGCCGGGGCCGCACAGCCCCTGCTGGGCGTTGTAGCGAATGATCTCTTCGATGGGGCGTCCCGCCTGAATGAGCCCGGGGGGATAGCGGAACAGCTCGATGTAGCGCCGGTTCCAGGCCACCAGCTTGAGCTCCCGATCCACCACCGAGATCCCCTGCCCTATGTGTTCGATGGCCCCCTGCAACAGGCCGCGGTTGAAGCGAAACACATCGGAAGCCTCGTCCACTATGGTGGCGATCTCCTCGAGCTGCATGTTGCGCCCCTGCAGGGCCGAGGCAAGCACCAGCCGGGCCGACGAAGTGCCAAACACCCCCGCCAGCAGCCGCTCGGTGTGGGCGATAAGTTCGGCAGAGGCCTGCATCTGGGGCGCCAGGGTGCCGCCATGCTCCCCGGCGAAGCGACCAAAGGCGCGCTTGACCCGGCTCGAGCCGACGAAACGAGCCGCCAGCATCTCCAGCTCCTTGACCGAGACCCGCGCCTGATAGAGGGCCGTGGTATCACGGCTGGCATTGCCGACGAAGTTGGCCGCCTGCAACCGCTCGCTCACCGCCGCCCGCGACAGCAGGGAGCCGGCCACATAGCCGATGACATTGAGTAGCAGGCTCAGGAAGATGCACCAGGCCCCCAGGCTCAGATCGCGAAACGCGGGCCAGTCGGGAGGGGCCAGCAGGGCCTCCAGCGGCGAACCGGCCAGCAGACCGCTCTCCGCCAGCAGGGTGATGAACCAGAGGCTGACCCCGAGGCCGAGGCCAAGATAGACCCCCTTGCGATTGCCGTGTCGCCAGTAGAGACCGAGCAGCAGGGCGGGAGCAAACTGGGCCACGGCGCCAAACGACAGATAGCCGATGCGCGACAGGCTGGTAAGATCACCAAGCCAGAGGTAGAGCCCCCAGGCCGCCAGCAGGATCAGCAAAATGGCCCCCCTGCGCACCCGTAGCAGCAGACGCACCAGCCTCTCGTCCCGCCCCTGCTGCCAGAAGCGGCGCAACAGCACCGGCAGCACCAGATCGTTGCTCACCATGATGGCCAGGGCGATGGTGCAGACGATCACCATGCCGGTCGCCGCAGAGGTGCCGCCGAGAAACGCCAGCATCGCCATGCCGTCGAAGCCGAGGGCCATCGGCAGGCTGATCACATAGGTGTCGGAGGCCATGTCCGCCCCCACCCACTGCTTGCCTGCCAGCGCCAGCGGCCAGATGAAGAGCCCCATCGCAAATAGATAAAGGGGGAATATCCAGCGCGCCCAGTGCAGATCCTGGCCCTGGTTATTCTCCACCACTGTCACATGGAACTGACGCGGTAGGCAGATGACGGCGCACATGGCCAGCACCGTATAGATCGCCAGCTCCAGCAGATTGCCGGGCGAGACAGATACCACGGCATCCAGGAAATCGCTGGCAACCCGGGTGTGCTCCGGGCTCGGCTGACTCAGGATAAGCCAGAGGGCGAAGCCCCCCACCGCGATAAAGGCCAGCAGTTTCACCACGGATTCGAAGGCGATGGCCACCACCATGCCCCTGTGATGCTCGGTTGCGTCTAGATGGCGGGTGCCGAACAGTATGCTGAACAGGGCCAATAAGAGGGTGACGCCCAAGGCCAGCTCGGCGGTATTGCCAGCCGGGCCGGCAGGCACCGAGTTGGCCATCAGCAGATCCAGCCCGGTGACGATGGCTTTAAGCTGCAACACCAGATAGGGGAGTATGCCCATGATGGCGATCAGCGCGATCACCATGGCCAGATGCTGGGACTTGCCGTAACGGGCGGCGATAAAGTCGGCGATGGAGGTGATGTGCTCGCGCTTGGCCACCAGGATGAGGCGGGCCAGCAGGCGCCAGCCAAACAGGAACACCAGCATGGGGCCAAGATAGATGGGCACCGGCGACCAAGGGGATTCGCTGGCCTGTCCGACCGTCCCGAAGAAGGTCCAGGAGGTGCAATAGACCGCCAGCGACAGGCTGTAGAGCAGGGGTTGCCCCTTGAGCCGCTGGCGTTTGTGCTTGTCCGCCACGAAGGCGATCAAAAACAGCAAGCCGAGATAGGCGAGCGACAATCCGATCAGCAGCCATCCCTGGTGCATTTATAACCCCTTGTCCATCCTGGAAATTGGTTCAAACCACCGCCAGTCTAGAGAGACAGCGGTCAAAAGTCATGGGGGCAGGATAAGCACATGGCCCTCCTGCCCCGTACGTCCCCATCAGGCAGCCACCGTTTGTGGCCTGAGACGCAAGAAGAACACTGGCAGCACCACCAGCACCATCAGGAAGAAGATGCTGCCGCCGAGGGGCTCGAACAACACGCCGCACAGCGCCATCAACGCGGCCACCGTCATGCCGAGACCAATGGCGGCATAGAGAGACTGGGTGGGGATCATCTGCTCGGCGGGCAACATTCGCGTCATGAAGCGTACCGCCCCCAGATGACTGACACAGAAGGTGACCGAGTGCAGCAACTGCCCAAGCACCAGCACCCAGATCTCGGTCGAGGCGCCCAGCAGGGTCCAACGCACCACACATCCGATGGCACCGATTGTGAACAACATCTGGGCCCCGTAGCGCTGCAGGAAGCGCTTGTCGGCGGCGAACATGCAGATCTCGGCAACCACCCCCAGCGCCCACAGATAACCTATGGTGGTACCGCTGTAGCCCTGCGCCTTCCAGTAGATGGCGCTGAAGCCATAGTAGGCGGCGTGGCTGCCCTGCAGGAGGGCGGTGATCAACAAGAAACGGCGCACCTGGGGAGATCTCAGGGTATCCAGCAGGGAGGATCGCTCCCGCTCGCCCTGAATATCCTGCGGCACCGGATGGAGCGGCAACCAGCTGAGCAGCAGCATCAACAGCAAGCCGGCCACCATGGTATGCAAGATCCAGTCGCTGCCAAAATTGCCCACCAGGGCCCCCACCAGGGTGGAGGCGACAATAAAGGCGAAGGAGCCGCACAGGCGCACCTTGCCATAGTCGAGATGGGCCTGCACCACCATGCGGGTAGCCAGCGCCTCCCCCACCGGCATCAGGGTCGGGTAGATAAAGTTCGCCACCAGGGTCAGCGCCACCAGCCACCAGAGGTTGTGGCTGAGATAAAACCCGAGAAACGCCAGCAGACTGAGCAGGGAGAGCAGCCGCGTCACCGGCAGCAGGTGACCCGCCCCCTTGATCTGCCCCATCACCATCAGGTTGCCGGCAAAGCGGATCGCCATCCCCGCCCCCAGCAAGAGGCCTATCATCTCGGCGCTTACCCCTATCCCCTCCAGCCAGAGCGACCAGAACGGCAGATAGGCACCGTAGACAAAGTAAAACGCGCCAAAGAAGAGCGCTAACCAGGAGAATGCGGGCATAAGTCCTCAACAACCGGATGACGGGACCGGAATGATAACCGATCCAGCGCCCCAGATCCCGATGCAAAGCCGACATCAAAAATGAAAAAACTCAATAAAATTGAACTATTACGCAGGGGTAGGGTCTACTGGATAACACCTCCTCCTGGTTAGTGTTGCAATCCTTCCACCCGCCGCCGGCGGGTTTCTTTTTGGTAAATTGCAGCCGCCAAAAACGATCCCATCAATCGCCAATCTTCGGCGTTGTTTCTCAAGTCGATACTGGATACTGCTTGAATGGAACTAACTGAAGAGATTGTTATCTGATCGCCACCATCCTCTTTAAGTCAACATTCCATGGGAAAGGCGCTTCACCCCATCACCAACTGGTCTCCATACAACACCGGTTTGAAGACGGTGTCAGGTGATAACTCGATTTGTACAACCAATGGGTTGGAGAACAGCTATCCGGCCTCGGATTCCATTAACAATGGCGATCATATACACGAAATTACAGATAACTGTTTACCGTTTTGAATAACTGATATCTCTCCTTTAGCAGGGGACACGTTGTACATCGTATTTTTATTCTTAAAACTGAACGTTTCACCTATTAATGAAAAGTCATTCAGAGATAATTCTTTCCCCTGCTTACCATAATTATACGTTATATCTCCTGAAAAAGGAGAGTAGCATAAATTCAGAACTTTCTCTGATTTTGTCTTGCAATAATAAAACACACGATCTTCACTGTCACAAATTTTGTTGCCAGTACTTTCTGACAATGCATCTATCTCGATGTATCGCATCTCACTGTATAAATCTGACACTTTATTACTTGCATGACCATAAGGAATATTTATAATTTTGCTTATGATAGAAGCATCTTCACTTGCTACCCCTTCTAAATTAACGGCAGCAATCCCATTACCTTTATTTATTTCACTAATACCACTTACTCGCTCCTCGCCTGAGCTTGTTGTGATAGATGCACTTCCTATATAATTAAATTTTTCAGCAACATCAAAATAATATACTACATTTAATCTCGGCCTATCAGCAGGAACAGTTAGCTTTATAAGCCCATCATTATTTATTTTTTTACATGAACCAATTTCAGCGGTAAATGGAACTGTAAACGATCGCACCTCCTCCTTATACTTTATCGAAAGAACACTAATTGGTTCACCATTTTCAATGTTGGTATCAACTTGATAAGAAAGCTCCTCAGAACAATCCTCAACGGCGTATGCCCATGTGGGCACAAGACCACAAAACGCCAATAAAAAACATTTCGAAAAGTTATTCATTAACCGACTCCAGATCTTTTTTTGCTTTCCTAACCATTGAACCATCTTTATTTGAGTCATACCATTTAGAATCTTTAAGTGCACTTTGAGAAAACTCAAATTTTGAGAATTTGAATTTAGAGAAATCCACATTGCTACAATTTATGCTTTTGCTTAGTCTCAGCAGCGACTCATTTCGCTCTTTTACATGATTAAAGCCACCATTTACAGCAATCGTTACTTTCAAGAAATCGTTGTTCTTGGTGAAGCTTCTTATATCACCCCATGCAGAACCTGAAACCCAATACCACACTGCAGAATACACTGCGTGATGAATTTTACTTGCTAGCATATCCACCTTGTCATTATCAATAGGCAACTGATTAATTGAAGATAAATATTTTTCGTAATTTTTTTTATGCGTTATCTGTATTAAACCTCGGCCATGGTAGAAGCTACCACCACCATAGTCATCCCACTTAGATGGTGTGGAGCCGTTTTTATTTTTATATTCTTCCGTAGTTCTAAAAAAATCAGTTTCGACAAGACACTGAGCCAAGAAATGTATTTTATCAAGACATGTAGAAACACCGAAGAAATTCATAGCAGCATTAAGTTCTTTGAGGAAAATATCTGCAGAAACGCCTGCTACCCCCGTATATTCTGACCGAGAAAACAAGCTTTCCACTGAAGCTTTTCCTTCGATTGCAATTTCTAGGTGTTTCAGTTCAATATCTCGCCCACACAAGCATTGGTTACCTTTTTGAGGCACGAATGTTAATGGATGAAAATGCCAGACCTCCCGCTCCAGCTTTAATTTTGCAGCACTCTGCATCCATTCCAGCTTATCGATACGCTGCTTTTCGTGATCCACCAGTTGGTCAAAATCAGGCAAGCCAATTTTGGCCATCAACTTGTCCAACCATAGATAACCACTGGCTGACGATTTTTCATACCACTCACTGGGATGCTTGACGATAAGCTTGTTCAGCTGTTCTCTATTGCCGCTATTTTGCAAGGCAGCCTTAATCTCTTCACTGCTAAGCTCGCCACTCTTGTCGGTATCGAAGCTGTTGACCAAATCGCTAAAAAAGGTCGGTGGCGCCTCGGGATCCAGATAGCCGTCGGAGCCTGAACCATCGACCTTTTTAAAACCAATCTTCAGCCAATCATGTTGACTCAGCAGCTCGACTTGCTCTTTCTTGACATATTTCCCTGATGAGATGCAGACCCACTCCTGCTTTGCCGCATCTTTCTCTATCTTGGGGGATTCAACCAATTCTTCCTGACTCTTGCCATCGGTGGCGACCCACACCCTGTTCTTCATCTCATGGAGGATCAGATCCGCCGGAATCTTGGCATAGGTAGTGCCCCCCTTGGTACCGGCCTTGTTGGCCAGCACATCGTCAAGACGAGAGTCCTGAGTAAACACCTCAAGATGGACCTGATGCTTGCTTTGTTTCCCTCCGATGAGGGAACCCGGCGTTTCCACCAGGCCGAGGTAGCCCATGGTGTCACCCGCCGCGATAGCGACTGGCGAAGGCAACACATAGAGCTCGCCAAGATGGGAGGGGACGCGTACATTCACCTTGATAAATTCATCCTCTACGCACACCCAGGCCACACCACAGCGACCTGGCTCCCCCTCCACACTCGGCGTCACATAGTTGCATCTGGCCATCTTGCGCGCCTGCTCACCCATCCAATGGAATTCGAGTTGGTGCGCATCATACTGCACTTTGGTGCCCACAGGCAGTGAGACGCTGCTACTGCCTGCCATCAGACGACCGCTTTTGTCATCCGGGACGGGATCTGCACGCCCGGCCATATTCTTCAGTAATTCGGCCTCTATCTGGTCATCTAGCCAGCCTGGTAGATTGGGTTTAATCGCCTCGACCGCGTCCGGACTATTGGCGATCCAGACTGAGCTCCCTTCACTGACCAATACTCCCGCCTTCTCGGCCTCTTTCATCTGGGCATTGGAAATTTTGCTCTTGATGGTCACCCTGATGAAGTCATACTCCTTGCCCCCTACACACCCCTTTTGGGATGGCGTGCTGCTGTCCATCTCCAATTCGGTATCCTTGGGCAGCGTGAAACGGGGCAAGGCGGCATCGGCACGCTGCTGATTGGCATCAGGAACGGAATTGCGCGCATTCCATCCCTTTTTCAGCACCAGCTTCTCGGCGGTCTGATAGTGATCCCAGGGCAGCAAATGCATATAGAGCGAATAGAAGGTGAATTCGTTTTTCGCCTTGCTCTGTGCATTGATTTCACAATATTCATGTTGCACCAGGCAAAAGCTGTTGGAATAGCGCAGGGATTCGCCCTGAAATTCAGAGGTCAAGTAATCCTTCATCATCCGGAATGCCACTACCTTGCCATCGGCAATTGCCCTGACGGGATACTTATCCTTGCACCAGGGGGCACTCTGGTCGCTGATATGAATGCCACCGTGCCACTTGTTGTGATTACCGAGCAGATAGTAACCGGATTTCTCACCGTTGATCAGCGCAGTCAATGCCTTGACGTCTTTGAACTCTTCCCCTGCTGCGGTGAGGATGGGAAATGCAAACTTCATGCTGCGTCCTTATTCAGAAAAGAGGTAGAAGGCCTTGGGTTTCTTTTCTACAGGCTCCTGCTCCTTGAGCAGTGCTTCCATCGCTTTTTCTGTGGGTACGGCCTTGACCAACTCCACCGCATCGGGAGCCTTGACCACTTCTACCCCTTTGGGCGCTACCGGAGCCTGACCTGCCCAGCCGGAGCCTGAGCCCGGACTGCCGCCTGCATTGAGCTTGATGCCGGGGCCGACCAGCTTGACGCCACTGGGGTCGACCTTGACGAAGCTGCCGCCCCCCTTGAGGGTGATTTCGGAGCCCGCCTCCAGCACCAGTTTATCGCCGACTTTGATATGAACCTCTTGTCCGGCATCCACCAGCAACGACTGCCCCAGCTTCTGGTGCAGGCTGGCATCTACCGTAAGGGAATAGTCACCCTTGATATGGTCCCGCTTCTCACCTTCCACCGTCAGGTGGTCATTGGCCTTGATGCGCGTCACCCGCTCGTTGTCGATGTCTCTGTGCTCGTCGTGCTTGATATGCCAGGCCGCATCATTCTCAATCAGTACGTTCAGGTCTTTCTGACCGTGCAGGTAAATCTCTTCCTGCCCCGCCTGGTCTTCAAAACGCAGCTCGTTGAAACCCTCACCCTGATGGGTCTCGGTGCGCAGCACGGTGCGGGTCTTGTTGGCCGGCAATTCATAGGGTGGCCGGTTGGTGGCGTGATAGGTGCGCCCCGTCACAATAGGCTGGTCCGGGTCCCCTTCCAGAAATGAGACGATGACCTCATGGCCGATGCGCGGAATGGCCATCATGCCATATTGACCACCTGCCCAGCCCTGGCTCACCCGCACCCAACAGGAGCTCTGGTCATTGGAACTGCCATATCTGTCCCACGGAAATTGCAGCTTGACCCGGCCGTGCTCGTCGCAGTAAATCTCCTCTCCCTCCGGGCCCACCACCATGGCAATCTGCGGGCCGTCCACCATGGGTTTGTGGGGCGCTTGCGGGCTACCAATACGGGCCCGCCAGGTGCTGCTCGCCTTCACCACTCCAAATTCGTTGTGATAGACGGTCGGGCCGCTGCCCCCCTCCTCTTCCAGCGCCTGGGGCTGCTGGCCGGTGTGACGGATATGGACGATTTGCCAATCGCTGTTGAGACTGCCGTTCGGGTGCTCGGTCAGGGAGAAATACTGCCCCGGCAGCAGGGCCGCACTGTTGGATTTGCC
This sequence comes from Aeromonas sp. S18(2024), assembly GCF_041402525.1. NCBI lineage: Bacteria > Pseudomonadati > Pseudomonadota > Gammaproteobacteria > Aeromonadales > Aeromonadaceae > Aeromonas > Aeromonas sp. S18(2024). Next base: position 249,086 of record NZ_JBGLQV010000007.1, read on the forward strand.
TTGGCCTGTTACGGCGTCATTGCGCAGGGCATCCAGCCTATGCTGGGCAAACGCCTTGCCGCTCGGGTCCTGCTTGTAGCGGCCCGGGTAGTCGAAGTACTGGTAGTTCTGGCGCTGATGCTCGAGCTCGGCCCCCAGTTTCTTGTGGGAAAGCCCATAGGCCGGGGTCTTGAAGCTGTAGTCTTTGAGCTCCACATCCGAAGTGCGCACCGCCTCGCGGTAGTGGAACTGGCGCACGTAGGGGCCTTGTTCCAACGAGCGGTTGCCGAGGTTAAAAAACAGCTCGGGGCCGGCCGTCAGGGCCGCCGCGTCGTCGGCAAACACGAGACGGTGTTTGCCTTGCTCAAACTCAAAGAAGTAGAACATCCCCTCTTCTGCAGCCAGACGGTTGAGGAAATCGAGGTCGGTCTCGCGGTACTGAACGCAGTATTCCCGCTGGGCATGTTCATTTTTGAGGGCAAAGGCATAGTCAGTGATGCCGTGCTCCTGCAGCAGGATGCTGAGGATTTCGTCAGGCTTTTGCGCCTGGAAGATGCGCGAGTTGTGACGCAGCGACAGTCGCCACAGGGCCGGCTGCACCAGCAGCTGATAGCGGGTGCGGCGAAAGCCGCTGTCACCCTGCGCCATGTCACTGACAACCCCGCATACCCGGCGCTGCAGCTCGCCGTTATACCACACCAGGAGCTCGCACGGCTGGTCCAGCACGGCGGCAAAGTCGATGTCCGGCTGGGGGCTCGCCAACTCAAGGCGCAGCTGGAACGGGCCGTTCAGCCCCTCTTCCAGGGCAAACTCGGCCACCACGAAGGTTCCCTCGGGCAGCGACCCCACCTTGACGGTAAACTGCAATCCAGTTTGATTAGCCATGCTCTCTCACCCTTGTCACGGCCCGGCAATGCCAAAGCCTTCGCCACTGTCTGACCTGGATATGCCCGACCCTTCCAAAACACCACGCGCCCGCCCTCTCCGGTTCATAAAATGCAACCAAAGATAAGGCAGGCAATGAATCACGTGCTGATTGTGTCTGCATCACAGGACACCTTTATTGCTTTGCCATCCCTGCGCAGTCATCGCATCAGGGATGGCAAAACAGAAAAGCTCCAGCCTGCCCACAGGCAGACTGGAGAAAATGCACAGTACAAGAAGCCGGTTGCTCAACCGACCAAAAGACACATAACTACTTACAAGGAATACCAAAGTAAGAAATCGAGAATTAAGCCTCGATCGGAGCACGCCAGTCGTCAGCACCGGAAGTACCGGCAACGGTGTGTTCCCAGTCAATCTTGCGGTATGCCATGGAGACCTGGATCAGCTGGGTGAAGTCAGATTTTGCCGGATCCTGGCAGTGCGGCATCTGGCAGTCGATATCCACGATGGTGGCATCGGTCAGCACGGTAGAGAAGAAGTGCTCCTGCTTGCCCTCGACGGAGGTGCGATACCAC
>NZ_JBGLQV010000008.1:0-196328 GCF_041402525.1 Aeromonas sp. S18(2024)
AGCTAACCGAATGCGGAGCGGTAGTTCAGTCGGTTAGAATACCGGCCTGTCACGCCGGGGGTCGCGGGTTCGAGTCCCGTCCGCTCCGCCACTAACAAGAAGCCCAGTCGATTGACTGGGCTTTTTTTGTTTTTAAGTCCTCCCCTGACGGGAAGGCCTTTTTCGCTTCTGGCCCTTAGGGTCATATTCAGCATTGCCTTGGGCAGTTTTTCCCCTATCAATTTATCTTCTCCCGTTGCGGATCTATTTTCTCCAGCCTGGAACCGTCACGCTCGTGAGTAGCCTCCTCTCTTGCAGGGTTAGGTGAACAAAGCTTCTTCTCAGTGCTTTATCTACGTCAATGTCGCAGTGTATCTGGGGAACGGTAATGGATTATTCGGAAGAGGATATGTGGTGGGCATCAATGATGGGATATGCAGCCTGCTGCGTTTGGTGTTGCTGAGGCAAGGGGAAATAGATGAGAGAGGGAGCGTATCAGCATATACAAAAAAGCCCACACAACCAAAGTTGCATGGGCTTCGAATTGATGGCGGAGGAGGTGGGATTTGAACCCACGGATGGTCGCCCATCGCCGGTTTTCAAGACCGGTGCATTCAGCCGCTCTGCCACCCCTCCGCAGCAGTGCGGCGAATATTACCATGCTGTTTCTGCTTGTAAATCCCTGGCTTGCCTGATCGCTGGTTAATTGCACGAAATCACGACAAAAGGGATGAAAAGGGTAGGGTTATCGCATTTTTAGCCAGATAACTTGACTTGAATACAGACTCAACCACTATAGTGGCCACCATCATATCCTCTGCAAGATAATGTTATGACTATTAAAAATGCCCTGTTTTGCGCCTTGGCGGGCGTAACCCTGCTGGCGGCTCCGGCCCAGGCAAGCGAGTTGACCAAGACCGATGTCGAGCAAATCGTGCGTGACTATCTGGTCAAGAATCCGGAAATACTGGTTGAGATGTCCAATGCCCTGCGCGCCAAGCAGGAGCAGCAGCAAGCCGAAAGTGACAAGGCGCTTATCAAGGCTCATGCCAAGCAGCTCTATGGTAACAATGACCCCGAGATGGGTAATCCGAAAGGCTCGCTGACAGTGGTCGAGTTCTTCGACTATAACTGTGGCTACTGCAAGCGCGCCCACCCGCTGGTCAAACAGCTGATGGCGGAAGACAAGGATATCCGTTACATCTATAAGCAGTTCCCCATCCTGAGCGAAACCTCCTATTTTGCCGCACGCGCTGCACTGGCAGTCCAGTTGGGACAGCCAGACAAGTACCAGGCCTTCCATGAGAAGCTCTATGCGCACAAGGGTCCATTGACCGATGAGTCACAGGTCAAACAGGTGGCTGAGGCGGCAGGCGTGAACTGGAGCAAGGTTGAGGCCAAGCTCAAGGATGGCAGCATCGATCAGAATCTGGGTACCAACCGGGCACTGGCGGAAGCGCTTGCCATTTCGGGCACCCCTGCCTTTATTATCGGTGATCAGATCCTGCGTGGCGCACCACGGGATCTCGCGAGTCTGAAAGGCTTCATCAAAGATGTGCGTGAAGGCAAGAGCATTCAGTAAGCTCTGTTTGCACCTTCAGCCGTGATAGAAATAGAAAAAGAGGGCCGGTATTGCTACCGGTCCTCTTTTTATTATGCCCATCGGAACAGGTGGTCGTCGCGAAAGGACCATAACAGCGTCCGACGGGATGGGCCTCTCGCCCCAGTAACAAGTATTAGCAGAGTCGTTCGACGTCTATCCGGGAATATTTGCTCCCACTGCCGCGTATTTGGGGGATTGCTTAATTCCAGTCAAGATTTTTCCTGCTGCCTGCCTTAGAATCGCCGCCCGTGGCAGGAGAAACCCATATGTTAGTTGAAATTTTACGGTTAATTTTTATAGTCGGCGGTCTGGCATACGTCATCATGCTGGTGCAGGCCTGTTGGCGAATGAAGCGTAACGGGACGATCGAGCCCACCCCCTTCTGGCCTGTGGCGGCGATCGGGGGGATTGCCAATTTCCTCGATACTTTGGGGATTGGCAGCTTCGCGGTGAAGACGGCTTGCTACAAGCAGTTCAAGCTGATCGACGATCGTCTGTTGCCCGGCACCCTCAACAGTCAGTGTGTGTTGCCTGCGGTGACCCAATCACTCATCTTCATCGGCGCAGTGGCCGTCGACCCCCTGACCTTGCTCAGCATGATGGTCGCCGCTGCGGCAGGCGCCGCCTGGGGCGCACGGCGGGTTGCCTCGTTTGATCGGCAAACCGTGCGGCTGGTGATGGCTATCTCTCTTCTCGTAGTCGCCGGATTCATCTTCGCCGGTCTCCTGGGCCTTTTCCCCGTGGGGGGAGAGGCGATGGGGTTGAGCGGCTACAAGCTGGTGATCGCTCTGCTCGGCAATTTCCTCTTCGGAGTACTGATGAATGTCGGTATCGGTCTGTTTGCACCCTGCATGACTCTCGTCTACCTGCTTGGCATGAACCCGCTGGCAGCGTTTCCCATCATGATGGGCTCTACCGCCGTACTGAGCGTCTTCTCGGCGGGTACCTTTATCCGCAAGGGGGCCTTTGATGCCAAGGCCGTGCTGGCGGTTGCCATCTTTGGCCCCATCGGGGTGGTGCTGGCGGCCATGCTGGTTAAGTCGATGGATGTGGAGATGCTGAAGTGGCTGGTCGCCTTCATCGTCATCTATACCTCCTGGACCATGTACGCCTCATGGCGGGCGGGTCGTCAACCTTCCCCACAACTGGTTGCGGACGCAAGCTAGCCTGCACCAGGGCGGCCTCGGCTCTGGCCCCGAGAAAAACATAAAGCCCGAGTGCCAGCAGCAGACCCACGGCACATCCCATCACGCCGACCGCAGGCCAGAGCAGCTCGCTCTGGCCCAGCGAGCCCTTGAACAGCAGCAGTAGTCCCTCGATGGAGACCGCGATCAGGATGGCGGCGATGAAGCGGGTAATGGTGCGGCGAATGGCGCTGTGGCGAAAGATGTCCTTATGCAGCAGCACCTCCTCTTCCAGAATAGTTTTGCCGAGATCGAACACCGCCAGCGCCAGGGTCAGGAAGATGATGGCGCTGAAGGCGCCAAGCCGATTCTGCCGGGTGCCGCACAACAGCAGATAAAGCTGCTCCAATCCGTGCCAGATGAGGGTGGCGACGATCAGGAACAGGGCCGCACTCAATACCACGTAGACACCCTTGAACCAGGGAATGGCGCGCCGCCGCCCACCATCGCCCATCAACCAGGCGATAAGCTGGTGCAGGCAGACGGTGACTGCCCGTCCCTGACCACGGATGACCAGATGCAGCCGGTCCGATTCGGCAGGCGTGGGGGGCAAGATCCCGGCAGCCCCCTGCCACTGTTCGATGCTGACGATGAAGGAGTAGCGTTTGAGCGAGGCGAGCGGGGCTTCGAGCAATCCCTGCAACAGAGGATGCAGTTCGTCGCCAAACTCCTGATAGCGTCGCAACACGTCGATGGGGCTCATCTCTGCCATGAGAACCTCGTTTGCATGGGGCCTGAGCTGGATGTGCAAATTGTGGGCCTGCTTTATGACAGGGATAGGAGAGGGAATTGCACCAGAAGGCGGCAGGAGAGGGGCGGGTCAGGAAGGATTGCACCGCAAAGGTGAAGAATACAAAAAGGGCCCTCGTGGGCCCTTTTTGTATCGGCAGGGGATTAACCGGCCAGCTTGGCGAAGCAGCGATCGGCGGCTGCCAGGGTGTGTGCTATCTCCTTGTCGCCGTGAGCCAGCGACAGGAAGCCAGCCTCGTAGGCGCTCGGCGCCAGATAGACGCCCTCCTCCAGCATCAGGTGATAGAAGCGCTTGAAGCGCTCCATGTCGCAGCGGGTTACCTGCTCGTAGCGGGTGATCTCGGGCTCGTCGGTGAAGAAGAAGCCGAACATGCCGCCGACATAGTTGATGGCGAGCGGGATGCCGTGTTTGGCAGCGGCGGCTTTGAGCCCCTCGGCCACCTGGGCGGTTTTGGCGCTCAGCTGATCATACAGACCCGGCTCCAGCAGCAGATCCAGCATGGCCAGGCCGGCGGCCATGGCCACCGGGTTGCCGGAGAGGGTGCCCGCCTGATAGACGGGGCCGGTCGGGGCGATGTGCTGCATCACCTTCTTCTTGCCGCCGAAGGCGCCGACCGGCATGCCGGCCCCGATGATCTTGCCGAGGGTGGTCAGATCCGGATCAATGTTGTAGTGCCCCTGGGCGCCGCGCAGGGAGACGCGAAAACCGGTCATCACCTCGTCCAGGATCAGCAGGGCGCCGAACTCGTCACAAATGGCGCGCAGCCCTTCCAGGAAGCCGGGGACCGGCGGAATGCAATTCATGTTGCCAGCCACCGGCTCGACGATGATGCAGGCGATCTCGCTGCCGTACTGGGTGAAGGCCTCGCGCACCGAGTCCAGATCGTTATAGACACAGGTGAGAGTGTGCTTGGCGAAGTCGGCCGGCACGCCCGGGCTGTTGGGCTGGCCCAGGGTCAGGGCGCCGGAGCCGGCCTTGACCAGCAGGGAGTCGGCGTGGCCGTGGTAGCAGCCTTCGAATTTGACGATCTTGTCGCGGCCGGTGTAGCCGCGGGCGAGGCGAATGGCGCTCATGGTGGCCTCGGTGCCGGAGTTGACCATCCGCACCTGCTCCATGGAGGGGACGATCTGGCGCACCTTCTCGGCCATCAGCACTTCGATCTCGGTGGGGGCACCGTAGCTCAGCCCTTTCTCGACGGCCTTGATGACGGCGGCCTTGATGACCGGATGATTGTGACCCAGCAGCATGGGACCCCAGGAGCCGATATAGTCTACATAGGCCTGGCCGTCCACGTCATAGAGGTAGGCGCCATCGGCGTGATCGATGAAGCGGGGTGTGCCGCCGACCCCATTGAAGGCGCGGACCGGTGAGTTGACGCCGCCCGGAATGGTCTGGCGGGCCTGTTCAAACAGCTGATCTGATTTTGACATGGATCATCCTTAATGGGATTTTGGTCGTCACACAGGGGAAAGCAGCCGATTGAGGCTCGGCAGGTTGTGGCATGAGGAGTATGCTTTGCGCTCTCGCCACCCGGACTCTCGGTCTGCACCCGTGACAAAATTAACGGGCCGACTATAGCAGAAAGCCCCAGCCCTGGGCAGCCGAGCAATGCGCCGGGTGATCCTGATCTCAGCTCGCTGACGATGTCGTTTTTCAAGTTGGTGTAACAAGATGGCGCAACAAGCTCTCTCCTCTTCTGAACCGGATGCAGCTCCTCGGGGAGCCGTCTCTCGAATCATCCGGCAAGACAAGATCCCCTTGCTGGTACTGCTGCTTGCAGCCTTGGTCGGCACCTTGGCGGGACTGGTATGCGGCCTTTTTGAATCTGGGGTGTATTGGCTGGTCGGGCAACGCCTGGATCTGCTGGCCGATCGCCCATGGTGGCAGCTCGGGCTGCTAGGCTTTGGCTTCAGCGCCCTGCTGGGGCTGGTCGGTTACTTTCTTACCCATGCCTTTGCCCCCGAGGCGGGCGGCTCCGGCATTCCCGAAATCGAAGGGGCGATGGACGATCTGCGCCCGGTGCGCTGGTGGCGGGTGTTGCCGGTCAAGTTCTTCGGCGGCATCTGTACCCTGAGCTCCGGCATGGTGCTGGGACGTGAGGGGCCGTCGGTCCAGATTGGTGGCAACCTTGGCAAGATGGTGGCGGATATCTTTCGGCTGCCCAAGGAGCATGGCCATGCTCTGCTGGCCGCCGGGGCGGCTGGCGGCCTTGCCGCCGCCTTCAATGCGCCGCTAGCTGGGATCCTGTTCGTGATGGAGGAGATGCGGCCGCAGTTTCGCTACTCCTTCCTGGCCATCAAGGCGGTGGGGATCTCTGCCATCATGGCCACCCTGATGCTGCAGAACATGAAGGGGCAAGCTCCCGTCATCAGTCTACCGCACTATGATGCCCCGGCACTGAAGGCACTCTGGCTGTTCCTCTTTATGGGGGGCATGTTCGGGGTGCTCGGCTTTGTCTTCAATAAACTGGTGCTGGCCTGTCAGGATGGCTATCTGGCGCTGCACCAGAACAAACGTCACCGCTTTGTCGCCATTGGCATGCTGGTGGCTGGCACCTTTGGCGTCTTGTCGTTGTTTGCTCCGGCTGTCACGGGGGGCGGTACCGAACTGATCCCCCACCTGATGGGAGGGGAATATGCGATGGCTACCCTGTTCCTCATCTTCTCGGTGCGACTGGTGGCGACCCTGATCTGCTTCTGCTCCGGCGCCCCTGGTGGGGTATTTGCCCCTACCCTGGCCCTCGGCACTCTCTTTGGCGTGGTGTTCGGCCATCTTTTTCACTCCGCGTTTCCGGATCTTGGCATTGAGCCCGGCGCTTTCGCCATCGCGGGCATGGGGGCGCTGTTTGCCGCCACAGTGCGTGCGCCCATCACCGGCATAGTGCTGGTGACAGAGATGACTGACAACTATCAGCTGATCCTGCCCATGATGATCACGACCGTCGGCGCGACCCTGGTGGCGCAGGGATTGGGTGGTCGCCCCATCTATTCCCAGATCCTGGAGCGAACTTTACGGCTCGCCGCGCGTCAAAAGCGGGGAGAGAGCGGCGCCACCACCAGTTAACTCCTTGTATATCATCGCGGTTCAGCTTGGGTCGCGTATAGTGAAGGGAAGGTGGCAGCCGTATGGCGTGGTAACAGAAGAGGCCCTATGTCCCAGATATTGAAGTTGTTGGCGGTGCTGATCGTGGGGGCGCTCATCGGATATTTTGTCGGTAACCGACAAGAGTTGGCACAGAGCAGTCTGCTGGTGGTGCAGCAGGAGACGCTGGATCGCCAGGGCAAGGCCATCGGTCAGCTCAAGACCGAGCTGGGCGTGAAGGATACCCAGCTGGCGACCCAGAAGGCCGCCTTCGAGCAGTTGCAGACCACCCTGAAGAGCCAGGAGGCTCAAGTACAGGAGCTCAAGCGCCAGTTGGCGTTTTTCGAGCGGATCATGCGCCCCACCGGTGAACAGGTCGGGGTGGTGATCGATAACCTCACCCTGCAGGAGACCAGCATTCCCGGTCGTTATCACTATCGTCTGGCCCTGACGCAGCCTGCCAAGAAGCGCGAGCTGTTTCGCGGTCAGGTGCAGATCCGGGTCGAAGGCAGCCAGGGTGACAAGCCCAGAGTGCTGACCGGACGGGATCTGGGGATGAAGGTGAGCGAATGGCGCTATGCCCTGCGTTATTTCCAGCTGCTTGAGGGGAATTGGCAGTTGCCCGAAGGGTTCGTGCCGGATCGGATCCGGGTCACTATCAACAAGGATGGCCGGCAGCCGGCGCAGGAGTTGCTGGTGGAGTGGGGCGAAGTGATCAAACCGCTGGTCGCGGCGCCACCGGCTCCTGTGCCCGCCACCGGACAAGAGTAGTGGTGAATACTTGAACTGAATGGTCGGGTATTGGATAATTTCGCGGTTTCCATGTTTGTGGATCTAATGGTTGTGAGGTCAGTGATGAGTGCAGTAGCAGAAGCCCCGTTGCCAATCCAGATGACGGATGCGGCAGCCAACAAGGTGAAGACCCTGATCACCGAAGAAGAAAATCCGGAGCTCAAGCTGCGGGTATACATCACGGGTGGGGGCTGCTCTGGTTTCCAGTATGGTTTTACCTTTGATGAGAAGATCAACGATGGCGACACCGTGGTCGAGAAGAACGGCGTTACCATGGTGATCGATCCCATGAGCCTGCAATATCTGGTGGGCGGCAGTGTGGATTACACCGAGGGTCTGGAAGGTTCGCGTTTCACCGTGACCAACCCCAACGCCACGACGACCTGTGGCTGTGGTTCCAGCTTCTCCATCTGACCACGAATCCGGTTCGATGCAACGGCTCTCGGCAACGAGGGCCGTTTTTGTTGGTTGAGTGGTAATAACGATAAAGGCGCCGCAAGGGCGCCTTTATCCTGTTCAAAGTGCTGGATTAGCGGGAGCTGGCCGCCTCGACCAGCGGTACCCGGTTCACAGCCTTGCCCAGATAGGCGAGGGTGATAGTCACTATGATGCAGGTGAAGCTGAGCCACATGTAGGGCAGGTAATCGAGGGTAGCCACCCCCAGTACCCCGGCCATGAAGATGCCGTTGTCGCTCCAGGGCACCATGCCGCAGGTGAGGGTGCCGCCAAACTCGGCATTGCGGGAGAGGTTCTTGCGCGCCAGTCCCAGCCGGTCGTAGTTCTTGGCCATGATCTTGGGGGTCAGGATCAGCGACACATACATGGCGGAGCCGAACACGTTGGCCAGGAAGGCGGTGCCTATGGTGTGGGTAGTCAGGCTGCCGGCACCGTTGATGCGCTTCTCGAAGGCGCTGGCGATCACTTCCAGAATACCGACCTTCTCCAGCAGGCCACCGAAACCCAGACCGAAGATGATGACGGCTACCGAGCCCAACATGGACTCCATACCGCCACGGCCCAGGATGTTGTCGATGAAGTCGACACCGGAGGTGATGGCAAACGGGCTGTAGGCGGAGTGCATCGCCTTGACCGGATCCATGTCCTGGAAAACGATGGCCCACACCAGGCCCAACAGGGCGCCGAAGCTGATCACCGGGAAGGCGGGCTTGCGGTTGGCCAGGAGGCCCAGCACCAGCACCACCGGAATGATGGCCAGCGGGGTGATGTTGAACTGCTTGTCGAGCGCTTCCATCACCAGGTTGACCTGCTCCAGGCTCACATTGCCCGAATACTGCATGCCGACCACGGTAAACAGGGCGGCGGTGATGATGTAGGAGAAGAGGCTGATGGGCAGCATCCCCTTGATGTGTTCCATCACGTCGACGTTGGACATGGTGGAGGCCAGTACCACGGAGTCGGAGAGCGGGGAGAGCTTGTCACCGAAGTAGACACCGGAGAGCACGGCACCGGCCACCAGAGGTGCCGGAACGCCCAGGCTGTGGCCTATGCCCATCATGGCAATACCGGCGGTGGCTGCGGAGCCCCAGGAAGTGCCGGTGGCCAGCGAGGTGAGGGAGCAGATGATCAGGGTCGCCAGCAGGAAGATGGAGGGGTGTATCACCTTGAGGCCGAAGTAGATGATGCTGGGCACTATGCCGCCTGCGATCCAGGTGCCGACCAGGGCACCGACGGAAACCAGGATCAGAATGGCCCCCATCCCCTTGGAGACGCCGTCGACGGCAGCCTGTTCCAGGGATTTGTAATCATGGCCGAGCTTGATGCCAAGCCCCATGATGACGAACCAGGCGATGAACAGGGCCAGCTGGATCGGCAGGTCGAGCACGCTGGTAAAGGAGAAGGCCAGGGCCAGGAAAATGGCCAGGCAGGCAAATACCTGCAGCATGCTCGGCAGTCGGATTTGGTTGTGTTGGTTTTGCATAGATACTTCCTAAACTCTTGCTCGCCAAGGTCGGTCCCTCTCGTCCTGTGGATATCTGTATCCCGAGGGGCCAACCCAAAAAGAGGCCGCAATCTATCACAATCCGGGGGGATAAAATCCCAACTGAATTGGCAAAAACACAAGATTGATTGAAAAAATCACAATTTAGTTGATCTCATAACCCATTTTTGAGCGCCCTGTTGGCAAGCTGAGTGACATTCGAGACTCCATTGAAATGGCTTGCACCACTAACAAATGAAGATGATAATTATTATCAATTGTTGGTGGGGAGAGAAGAGATGCGCTGGGGGTTGAGAGGGGTCCTGTTGCTGGCCGCGTTGGCCGTGCTTTATTGGGGGCAGGGGAAAGAGTATGGCTTCTGGAGTCTCGGTTTTGTGCTGGCGGCCTGGGTGATGCTCGAACCCAGGTTGAAGCCTGCGTTGATCTTGCTGCCAGTGGCTGGGGCGGCGGGGGCCGTCACCCTGCTCTGGCAGCAGCCATGGCTATGATTGCTTGGTGGGGGCCTGCTTGATGGTCTGCTGGGCCAGCTTGAGGGACTCGATGACCTGTTTCTCCATCTCGGCCCGCTTGGCGTCAGTCAGGAAGTAGATCATATCGACATCGTGGCGAATGTAGTGGGCAGGCAGCTGGTTGAGGGTGAGGCAGCAGAGATCGGCCATCTGATCGTTGCTCAGGGTCTGTTGCAGTCCCTGCTTCTCAATCTCCTTGAGCATCAGGTGTTCGTAGAAATTGTGAATATCGGTATCCAGTATCATAACGGTTCCTTGGCATGGCGATAGGCGGGGAATCGTCAAAAGCATAGTCATAACAAGGAGTAAAAACAAAAGGCCCGTCACTTTCGTGATGGGCCTTTTGCGTAATGAATGGTGCGAAGAGAGGGACTCGAACCCTCACATCCGTGGGACACTAACACCTGAAGCTAGCGCGTCTACCAATTCCGCCACCTTCGCACACTGATTTTTTCCAGCTGGTTTTTACATGCGGATGGAGCGCATCGTTCTGTTTTTACATGTCAGAGTCATGGTGCGAAGAGAGGGACTCGAACCCTCACACCCGGGGGGCACTAACACCTGAAGCTAGCGCGTCTACCAATTCCGCCACCTTCGCACATCGGGTTATCATTCTGGATTTACATGCTGTCTGATAAAAGCATGGTGCGAAGAGAGGGACTCGAACCCTCACACCCGGGGGGCACTAACACCTGAAGCTAGCGCGTCTACCAATTCCGCCACCTTCGCACATCGGGTTATCAGTCTGAATTTACATGCCGTCTGATAAGAGCATGTTGCAGTATGGTGCGAAGAGAGGGACTCGAACCCTCACATCCGTGGGACACTAACACCTGAAGCTAGCGCGTCTACCAATTCCGCCACCTTCGCATCACTGCGGAGGGGGATTCTATAGAGTTTTGGGGGAGCGTCAACAGCCAGAGGGGACTTTTTTCACTGTTGACGCTCAAAGCCATGCCAAAGGGACAAAACTTCAGCAATTCTCCGACGCCGATGGCTCAGTGGCGTCCAAGGGCACTCTGGTACATCTGTTCATACTGGGTCACCGAGTCGGCCCAGTTGAAGCGAGTGCTCATGGCATTGCGCTGCACTTTGGCGAAACGCTCCTTGTCCTGCAGGAAGTAGAGCAGGCTGCGACGCATGGTATCGAGCAGGATGGCCGCCGTCGGATCGTTGAAGCAAAAGCCGGTGGCATGCTCGGGATTGGCATCCCAGTCCACCACAGTATCTTTCAGGCCACCCACGGCACGTACCAGCGGCAGAGTACCATAGGCCAGGCTGTACATCTGGTTGAGACCGCAGGGTTCGAACAGGGAGGGCATCAGGAAGAAGTCGGCACCCGCTTCCACCAGATGGGCCAGCCTATCGTCATAGGCGTTGATGAAGGCCAGCTTGTCCGCATGCTGTTGGGCCATGGTCTGCAACTGGGCCGCGAGCACGGGATCGCCGGAGCCAACGATCACCACCTGTACCTGATGGTGGAGAAACTTCTCCAGCGCCGGGAGCAGCAGTGGCACACCCTTCTGTTCGGTCAGGCGACACACCATGCCATAGATGGGCAAGTCCGAGACGGGCAGGCCCACCTCCTGTTGCAGGCGCTGCTTGCAGATCCCTTTGCCGGCGAGATTGTCGATGCTGTATGTAGCAGGCAACAGCTCGTCGAATTCGGGATCCCAATCCTTGTAATCACAGCCATTGAGGATGCCGCACAGATCGGCCGCCCGTTGCTGGAAGATGTGGGCCATGCCGTGGGCACCGAGGTGGGTCAACAGCTCCTGGGCATAGTTGGGGCTGACCGCATTGATCTTGTCAGCGTAGAGCACCCCGCATTTGAGCAGGTTGACGTGGCCATAGTCGTAATTGATGCGGCGTTCGTAATCGGCAATCTCGGGGATAGCCCAGAACTGCTCGCGACCAAAACCTCCCTGAAACGCCGCATTGTGAATGCTGATCACGCTGCGGGTGTGCTGGAAGAAGGGGTTGTGGGCATGTCGGGTCTTCAGCAGCAGCGGCAGCAAACCTGTGTGCCAGTCGTTGCAGTGGGCGATATCGGGGGCAAAACCTATTTGTTCACAGGCATGCAGGGCGGCCGCAGACAAGAACGCAAAACGTTCGCCATTGTCGCCATAGGCCTGATTGTTTTCGGCGTAGAGCTGGGGGCGATCGAAGTACTGCGGGCAGTCGAGCAGATAGACACAGACACCGTCCAGATCCATCTGGTAGATGCGATAGCCGATATCCGGCAGACCCGGATGGGTTGGCAGCCAGCGGGATGCCAGCAGTCTGGCCTCATCCCGCCGTTTTATGGTCTTGTAGAAGGGCAGCATGATCCGGACATCATGCCCCTTCTGGGCCAGGTACATGGGCAGGGCTCTGGCAACATCGGCCAGGCCCCCGGTCTTGACCAGCCCCTCAACTTCCGAGGCAACAAACAGGATTTTCAGTGGGTTAATAGCCAACTCTTGCTCCCTTAGGTACCACGACGATACCGCCTTCGGATACGGTGAATCGCTCTCTGTCGTGGTCGAGATTTTCACCGATAACGGTGCCGGGTGCAATTTCAACGTTTTTGTCGATGATGGCGCGCCGAATGGAGCAACCTTCCCCTATCTTCACATCCCCCAGCAGGACGGATTCACTGATATGGCTGCAGGGGCCTATGTTGCAACGAAATCCCAGGATGGAGCGCTGGATCTGGCTGCCCTGAATGAAGCAGCCAGCGGAGATTAGTGAGTTGGCGATCTTGACCTTGCACTCTTCACTGTCGATGAAGGTGGCGGGCGGCAGGGCCGGATAGTGGGTATGCAGCGGCCACTTGCGGTTATAGAGGGAGAAGGGGGGATTGTCAGCCACCAAGTCCATGTGTGCCTGCCAGTAGGAGTCGAGGGTTCCCACGTCACGCCAGTAGACATCCGGCTTCTCGCCCGGGATGAGATTGGTGCTGTAGTCGTAGACATAGACGGGGGCGCGCGGGTAAAGACTGGGGATCACATCCTTGCCAAAATCATGGCTGGAGTTCTCTTCAGTGGCATCCCGTTTGAGCTCACGGCAGAGGGTCTCGGTCTCGAAGATATAGTTGCCCATGGAGACCAGCGCCTGCGTGGAGTCGCCAGGAATGGGTTTGGGATGCTTGGGCTTTTCCTGAAAACCTATCATGCGTCCCTCGGTATCCACCTCGATCACCCCGAAGGCGCTGGCCTCCTCAATGGGCATACGCAGGGCGGCGACCGTCATGGCGGCGGCTTTTTGCTTGTGGAAAGCGACCATCTGGCTCACATCCATCTTGTAGATGTGATCGGATCCGAAGATGCAGACGTGGTCCGGTTCGGCGCGTTCGATGAAGCCCAGGTTCTGGTAGATGGCATCGGCGGTTCCGTCGTACCAGCGTTTGCCCATGCGCATCTGGGCCGGAATGGGGTCGATGAAACGGTCGGTGATGCCGACGATGTTCCAGCCTTTCTTCATGTGCAGGTAGAGGGATTGGGACTTGAACTGGGTCAGGACGTAGATCCGCAGGAAATCGGCGTTGACGAAGTTGTTGAGGACAAAGTCGATTAGCCGGTAACTCCCGCCAAACGGGACTGCGGGCTTGCTGCGGGTGGTGGTGAGAGGCTGCAGGCGGGTTCCTTCGCCTCCAGCCAGGATCATGGTCAAAATGCCGGCCATCGTATGTCTCTCCCTGAATAAACAAGATGAAAAGGTTTTCAATTCGTTTCAAAAAAACACCCCTTAAGGGGTGTTTTTTGTTTCCATTCAAGTACCTTATCAGATCCCGTGCGACGCTCTCTAGCGCTTTCGGGACAAGACTTACACTTATTTACACTTTGCTCAGATAGACCTTGAATTTGGCATCACTACGCACTGTTTCGGTCTGCTTGAAGTGCGTATCCAGTATAGGCTGGTATCGCAGGAAGGCGTTGGCCACTATGGTCAGGCTGCCATGAGGGCGCAGATATTCCGGCGCCTTGGCGAGAAACGTCTCGGTAGCGGCGTAGAAGGTCTTGAGCCCGGCATGAAATGGGGGGTTTGAGACGATCCGGTCAAACTTGCCGCTGATGTCGGAGTAGACATCGGAAGCATGCACCTTGCCCTGCAGGCCGTTGATGGCCAGGGTACGGCGGCTCGATTCCAGTGCCAAGGCATTGATGTCAACCATGGCGACCTCAAGGCCGGGATTGCGCTTGGCCAGCACCGAGCCTATCACCCCGGCACCGCAGCCAAAATCGAGCAGCTCGCCGCCCATGGGGGGCAGGGTCGCCAGCAGCATCTGGCTGCCCAGATCCAGTTCGTCCGCACTGAACACACCCGGCAGCGCCATCACAGTCAATTCGGTGTCACCCGCCTTGCACTCATAACGGCTGAACCAGGCATCCAGCTCGAACGGGGCAACCGGCTTGCTGAGCTCTCCGTGATAGAGGGAACAGCGACGGGCCGAATCGCGCTTGAGCGGCTTCTCGCCATAGGGGGCCAGCAGTTTGTCGGCCCCATTGATGCCACCGCGATTCTCGCCGGCGAGAAACAGGTCGGCACCGGCCTCCAGCAGCGGTGTAATCATGGCCAGCAGATACTGGGCCTCGGCCTTGGCCTTGGGCATCAGCAGCAGTAGGGCATCGAAGCGGGGAGCGCCGCCCAGCTGGTGGTCGAACAGGATGGCATCCTTGAGCGCGCTTTGCTGGCTGCGGTAGTAGCAGTAATCCGTGGTGAAGACGGTCAGGGAGTCGGCCAGAGTGGCCAGCTGGCGGGGATAGTCATCCTCCAGGGCGCCGCACACCAGTAGCCGCTTGCCGACAAAGAGGGCTTGGTTTCGTTCCAGCATCTGGCTGACGGCACTATTTTTATGGCTGATGGCTCCAGCAGAGCTGCTCATCGGTTCTCTCCACGCTATTTTGGGCGGCCATTATACATAGCCGGTTTCGCCTTGACATTTTTGCCGTGTTCCCGAAATATGCCCAGACACCATTTTTTGACCAGAGATGATGAAATGCGGTTCAACGAGTTGAAACGAAAGCATAAAAAAAGCCTGAAATCCGGGCCTGCCGACGTTCGCGCGTAACCTCTCATCCCTGAGAACATTCAAACCCCGGTTGCGCACATCGTACCGGGGTTTTTTATTGCCATATGCGTGCCATTTAGGAGAAGGAGATCCCATGTTTCAAGGTTCAATCGTTGCCCTGATTACCCCGTTTCGACAGGGCAAGCTGGATGAAGAGGCGCTGCTGCGTCTGGTGGAGTGGCATGTCGAGCAGGGTACCCATGGCATAGTGCCGGTCGGGACCACAGGCGAGAGCCCGACCCTGACTCACGACGAGCACTGCCGGGTGGTGGAGCTGGTGGTCAAGCAGGTGGCGGGGCGCATTCCGGTGATCGCCGGGGCTGGTTCCAACAATCCGGTCGAAGCGATCGAGTACACCCTCCATGCCGAGCGGGTTGGGGCCGATGCGACCCTGCATGTGGCCGGTTATTACAACCGCCCCAATCAGGAGGGACTCTACCATCACTTCAAGGCAGTGCATGATGCCACCGCCAAGCCCATCATCGTCTATAACATCCCGCCCCGCGCCATCGTCGATGTGCAACCGGCGACTCTGGCTCGCCTGGCCGAACTGCCGCGCATCGCCGGGGTGAAGGATGCCACCGGCGATCTGGCCCGTCCCTGGGTCGAGCGTCAGCTGATCAAAAAGCCCTTTGCCTGGCTCTCCGGTGAAGATGCTACCGCCGTGGCCTACAACATAGGTGGCGGTCAGGGCTGTATCTCGGTAACTGCCAACGTGGCGCCCAAGCTGGTGGCCGAGGTGCAGAATCTGGCGCTGGCCGGCAAGTGGCAGGAGGCGCGCGAGCTGCAGGACAGGCTGATCCCGCTTCATCAGGCCATGTTCGCCGAGCCTAGCCCCGCCGGTGCCAAGTACGCCGCCTCCCTGCTCGGTTTTTGCAGCGAAGAGTGCCGCCTGCCGGTGATGCCGCTCTCTGAGGCCACTCGTGAGCGCATTCGCAGTGCCATGCAGCAGCTGAACCTGCTGTAAGTTATCGCAAATAGTCAGAACAAAGCGGGTGAGCCTTGGCTCACCCGCTTTGTTTACAGGGCCTCAAGAGAGAGTCAGCGGGCTGTTTGATGCAACCAGGCCGCAATGGCCAGTTGCAGCGCCACATAATCCGGATGAAGGAAGAGGGCTGACAAGTCGGCGGGCCAGTGGTCGTTCTGTCGCTCCTCTCTGGCAAGGTGCGCCTGAAGGCTTATGAGTTGGGGTCGCCATGGTGCCGTCACGCCGGTGGCGCGGCGCTCAATGAGGGCCACGCCTTCACACAAGGCGGTGAAGGCTTGTTGCTGCACCTCGTCATTTCCCCGGCTTTCCAGCCAGAGCTGCTCGTGATGTTGCCAGTGGCGCAGCCCTTCGCCGATGGCGGCAGTGTCACTCATGGCTTTGTCGTCTGCCAGTGCTTGCCGTGCCAGCGGTTTGCCAAGCCCCGCCAGCTGATAGCCACGCTGCGCCTTGGACTGGGCGCCGAGGCGCACGCCGCCGAGTCGGGCAAGACGCCCGGCCAGTGCAAACAGCGCTGCCGTGTCGCCGGATTTCAATTCCAGTTCCAGCTCGTCGATGCGGCTGCTACCCAGGCTGCCGACGATTTCCCCCTGATCCCAGGCCAGCTCGATCTCGGCCCCGTCGAAGGCGATCAGCCAGTGGCGGCGCAGGAAATCGGTACGGAATTGGGCAATCAGCTGCTGCTGGATACGGTCACGCTCGGCCAGGGTGGGCCAGATGTCGTCGGGAAAGGCGTTGAGGGTGGGCAGATCGCCGTCGATGGGCGCGTTGTATTCGGGTCTGGCGTGCAGTCCACCCACGACCTGGCCGCGGCACTTGATGGTTTGTTCGGCAAATTCATCGCAGCGGCGGATCCGCAATCCCATCTCGAGGCGGCGTAGTGCCAGATCGGGGCTATCGAAATAGACGTTGCCAAGGCGCTGTTGCGATGCCTCTTTAATATCCAATGAATTCATAAGGTTGGATAAGGCTGTCGCGACGTCATTGGCGACGAAAAACTTTATCTCGATCTCAGTTTGCATAGTCATTCCAGGCTGGGAGGCAACTTTGGGGGGCAGGAATCGGGTCGCGAGGATATAATGCCCGCGAGACAACTAGATTAATTCGCGGTTTTATTGAGGGCGCAGTTCGGTTAACATGCGCGCCTCATAAAATCGTATCGAGTGTTTTTTCACCGACACAGGTTTGGCCATGCCAGTAAATACTATTTTGGGGCTTTTTGCCAAGTCCCCCATCAAGCCGCTGCAGAAGCATATCGTCAAGGTTCACGTGTGCTGCGAGCAGCTCATTCCCTTCTTTGACGCCGTAGCCGAAGACCGTTGGGAAGATGCCGAGAAGATCCGGCAGCAGATCTCCCAGCTGGAAAAAGAGGCGGATATCCTCAAGCGTGAAATCCGTCTGAAACTGCCGCGCGGCCTGTTCCTGCCGGTTGCACGTACCGACCTGCTGGAACTGTTGACTCAGCAAGACAAGATTGCCAATCGTGCCAAGGACATCTCCGGCCGCATGCTTGGTCGTCGCATGGAATTCCCGGCCGAAATGCGGACGGATTTCATGGCCTATCTCAAACGTTGTATTGATGCGACCGCTCAGGCCGAGAAAGCGATCGGGGAGCTCGACGAGCTGCTCGAGACCGGCTTCAAGGGACGGGAAGTTGAAATGGTTGCCGAGATGATCCATCAGCTGGATCTGATCGAGGACGATACAGACACCATGCAGATCGGTCTGCGCCAACAGCTGCAAGCAGTTGAGCAGAACTACAATCCGATCGATGTGATGTTCCTTTACAAGATCCTCGAATGGGTAGGTGACCTGGCAGATCAGGCCGAGCGTGTAGGCGCCCGTCTGGAATTGATGCTGGCTCGTTCGTAATCCACTGACTGAGTAAACACAACTAATGGACATTATCGCGAATTACGGCACCACTCTGGTGCTCGTGGCGGCCTTGTTCGGCTTCTTGATGGCCTGGGGCATTGGTGCGAACGACGTGGCCAATGCCATGGGGACATCGGTTGGTACCAAATCCCTGACCATTCGTCAGGCGATCATCATCGCCATGATCTTCGAATTTGCCGGTGCCTATCTGGCCGGTGGTGAAGTGACCGCCACCATCCGCAACGGCATCATCGACAGCAATGCCTTTGCCGATAGCCCGGATCTGCTGGTGCTTGGCATGATCGCCTCCCTGCTGGCGGCGGGCGCCTGGCTGATCCTGGCCTCCTACTTCGGCTGGCCCGTCTCCACCACCCACTCCATCATCGGTGCCATCGTCGGCTTCGCCGTGGTGAGCATTGGCCCGGAGGCGGTACAGTGGAGCAAGTTTGGTGGCATTGTCGGCTCCTGGGTCGTGACCCCGGCCCTTTCCGGCGTCATCGCCTACTTCATGTTCATCAGCGTACAGAAGCTTATCTTCAACACCGATGATCCCCTGAACAACGCCAAGCGCTATGTGCCGTTTTACATGTTCCTGACCTCCCTGGTGATCTGCCTGGTGACCATCAAGAAGGGCTTGACCCACGTCGGTCTGCACCTGACCAATGGGGAAGGTGTCCTGCTCTCAGTGGTCATCTCCATTGCGGTAGCGATCGCGGGCTGGGTCTACATTCGCGGCCAGAAATACAACCCGCAGGATGACAGCAAGATGCACTTCGCCAACGTGGAGAAGGTATTCGGCATCCTGATGGTGATCACCGCCTGTGCCATGGCCTTTGCCCACGGCTCCAACGACGTGGCCAACGCCATCGGCCCCTTGTCTGCGGTGGCTTCCATCGTGGCTTCCGGTGGTGAGATCGCCAGCCAGGCCTCCATCGCCTGGTGGATCCTGCCGCTCGGCGGCATCGGTATCGTGATCGGTCTGGCGACCATGGGCGAGAAGGTGATGGCGACTGTCGGTACCGGCATCACTCACCTGACCCCGAGCCGTGGTTTCGCCGCGCAGCTGGCGACCGCCGCGACCGTGGTGATCGCCTCCGGTACCGGTCTGCCCATTTCCACCACCCAGACTCTGGTGGGTGCCGTCATGGGGGTGGGTCTGGCGCGCGGTATCGCGGCGCTGAACCTGGGCGTACTGCGCAACATCGTGGTCTCCTGGGTCATCACCCTGCCGGCAGGCGCCATTCTGGCCATCGCCATCTTCTACGTGCTGCAGGCCTTCTTCTCTTAAGGAGGAGACTGCCAGCAAAAAGCCCGAGTCATCGACTCGGGCTTTTTTATTGCGCCATGGCTGGCTTGCATCTACCGGTTCAGAGCGCCGCGCAGATCTGCCACAGATCGTACTGGATGGCGGCGGCCGTCACCTCGCGCCCCGCCCCCGGGCCCTGGATCACCAGCGGGTTGGTGCGGTAACTGTCGCTCTCGATGGCGAACACGTTGTCGCAGGGCAACAGGTTGGCAAACGGATGGTGGGGTTCGAGGCTCTCGAGGCCAACTCGTGCCTTGCCGTCATGCTCGAAGCGGGCCACGTAGCGCAGTACCTTGCCAAGGCGTCTGGCCCCCTCGAAGGCGGTCTGGATCGGGCCGTCCAGCTCCGTGAGCCGGTCCATGAACTGATCCGTATCGACCTTGCGCAGTGCGACGGGTACCAGGTTCTCCAGCTCGATGTCGGCGGAGTCGAGCTCGAAACCCGCCTCCCGCGCCAGGATGAGCAGCTTTCTGCGCACATCCTGGCCGGAGAGATCCTCGCGGGGATCCGGCTCGGTCAGACCGTGCTGCCACGCCTCGTCAACCAGTTCGGAGAAGGGGCGGCTGCCATCATACTGCTGGAACAGCCAGGAGAGGGTGCCGGAGAAGATACCGGAAACCCCCTGGATGCGATCGCCGCTCTGGCGCAGCATCTGGATGCTGGACTGGATCGGCAGGCCGGCCCCCACGGTGGCGTTGTAGCGCCATTGCACCTGATGGTCGCGGCAGGTCTGCTTGATGCGCTGGTAGAACTCGCTCTCGGCCGCGCCGGCGAACTTGTTGGCGGCGATGATGTGGATGCCGAGCTGGGCAAAGTCCGGGTAGTAGCGGCTCACCGTCTCGCTGGCGGTCATATCCAGCGTAATCAGCGCATCGAAGCCGTGCTGCTCCAGCTGGCCGAGCAGCTCGGGCCAGATCAGTGGTTTGGGGTCGAACTTGTCCTGTACCTTGAGCGGATCCAGCCCCTCCTCATCCAGCAGGCCTCCCTTGGAATCGAATACTCCATAGAGGGTCAGCGCCAGGTTGAGCTCGTGTTCGAGACGCGCTTTCTCGCGGGCATAGAGGCCGAGCCAGTGGCCGCCGATATTGCCCTTGCCGAACACCACCAGTCCGACCCGGGTCGGGCGGCTGAACAGGGCGCTGTGCAGAGCGATGAGCAGCGGCTCCAGCACCACCTGGCGCAGTACGGCCACCAGGCTCAGACCGTCCCTGGCCACCTGCACGAACTCCAGCGGTTGATCCGCCAGCAGCTGGTAGAAGCGGTGACACTGTTCGGCGTTGTCGGTGACACCGGCGCCCACCAGGGCCACCAGGCTGTACCCCTCTTTCTGGATGAGGCCGGTGAAGCTGCCTTGCAGCTGGAAGTCGCGCAGCAGTTCGAAGGCCCCTTGCGCCACCTCCAGGGTGTAGGCGAGACGCAGGATCCGGCGATCCGGCTGGCGCTGCAGGGTGAGCGGGTTGAGGCGATGACGGGCCAGGTAGGCTTCGATGGTTGCCACTGTCTGATCAAAGTCGGTCTGCGGCAGCACCTTGAGCTCGATGAGGGCGATCTGATCCACCGAGGAGACGATGCGGGCGCCACCGGAGCGCGGGGCTCGGCGCAGGATATGGGTACAGCCCTCGTCCGGGTTGTAGCTGCAGCGCAGGGTGAGGCGCTGACGGCTGTCGGCCACCGGTTGCAGGGTGCGTGAATGGAGGACCGAGGAGCCGAGGCGGGCCAATTCGTTGGCCTCGGCCAGGCTCAGGCGCTCCAGCAGGCGCGCCTCCTTCACCCGGCGCGGATCGGCGCTGTAGACCCCGGCCACGTCGCTCCAGATGGTGGTGGATTCACCATCCGCCAGCTGGGCCAGCAGGCTTGCGCTGTAGTCGGAGCCGTTGCGGCCGAGCAGCAGGGAACGCCCCTCCAGGTCGGCGGCGATAAAGCCGGTCACCACGATGCGGCCGGCGTGCTCGGCCAGCCGCGCCTTGAGCAGTTCGCTGGAGAGCAAGGCATCCACCTTGACCAGGGCGCCATCCTCGGCGCGCAGGAAGCTGCGGGCATCAAGCCAGATGGCCTTGTCGCCGCGGCTGGTAAGCAGGGCCGCCAGCAGGCGCGCCGACCACACCTCGCCAAAGGCGAGCAAGCCGTTGCGCTCGAAGCGGTCAAACTTCCCCTCCAGGGTCTTGGCGATCAGCTGCATATCGTCGGCCAGCTGCTGGCTGAGTGCGATCTGCAATTCCCCCTCCAGCAGGCCATCTATCAGGCTCTGCTGGTAGGCTTGCAGGGCGGAGATGGCTTCACCGGCGGCTTCGTCGCCTGCCTCGGCCAGCTCCACCAGCTGGATCAGCCGGTTGGTGGTCTTGCCGGCGGCGGAGACCACGACGAGTTCTCTCCCGCCCCCTTGTTGCTCGGCTTGTTGTTCGAGAATGCTGGCGACCCGGCGGTAACAGACCGGATCTGCCAGGCTGCTGCCACCAAACTTGTGCACATGGCGCCGCTTCAATCCTGCTTCTGTTGCCACCGCGATCTCTCCTTGCTGTTGTTGCTGTTCCATTACTTCGCCGCCTGTTCTGCCTGTGCAAATGCCTGGGCCAGATCGGCCACCAGGTCTTCACCGTGTTCAATACCGACCGACAGGCGCAGCAGTTGGGCGCTGATGCCTGCCGCTTGCTGCGCCGCCGGGGTCATGGCCCTGTGGGTCATGCTGGCCGGATGGGCCACCAGACTCTCCACCCCGCCGAGTGACTCCGCTACCGAGAAGAGGGTGAGGGCCGCGAGGAAGGCACGAATGCCCGCCTCGTTGCAATCGAGTTCAAAACTTAGCATGGCGCCAAATCCCGACTGTTGACGGCGCGCAATCTCGTGGCCCGGATGGCTCGGCAGGCTGGGGTGATAGATGCGTTTGACCAGGGGTTGCTGCTGCAGGAAGGCGAGGATGCGATCCGTGTTCTCCTGGTGGGTGCGCAGGCGAGGAGCCAGAGTGCGCAAGCCGCGCAGGGTGAGGTAGGAATCGAACGCCCCTGAGGTGAGACCCAGACAGTTGGCCCACCACACCAGCGACTCGGCAGCGGCCTGTTCCTTGGCAATCGCCACGCCGCCCACCACGTCCGAGTGGCCGTTGATGTATTTGGTGGTGGAGTGGACCACCAGATCCGCTCCCAGCGCCAGCGGCTGTTGCAGCAGGGGAGAGAGGAAGGTGTTGTCCACCACTACCTTGGCGCCCGCTTCGTGGGAAGCCCTGGCAATGGCGGCGATGTCCACTACCCGCAACAGCGGGTTGGAGGGGGTCTCTATCCATACCAGGGCCGGTTTTTGCGAAAGCGCCTCGGTCAGCGCCGTCTCGTCCCCCTGGTCGACGAACAGCACCTTGTAGTGACCCTTGGCCGCCAGGTACTCGAACAGGCGCCAGGTACCGCCGTAACAGTCGTGGGGGGCGATCAGCAGATCTCCAGCCTTGAGCAGGGCCGTGGTGACCAGGTGGACGGCACCCATGCCGGTGCCGGTGACCACGGCGCCGGCGCCCCCTTCCAGCGCTGCCAGCGCATCCGCCAGATTGGTGCGGGTCGGGTTGCCGGAGCGGGCATAATCGTATTGACGAGGCTCGCCGAAGTCGGCAAAGGTGTAGTTGCTGGAGAGGTAGATGGGTGGCACCACGGCACCGTGCTGCTGGTCTGTCTCAATCCCGGTGCGTACCGCCAGGGTGGCCTTGTGGGTCATATCACTCTCCTTGATGTCTCTTCGAACGCAGGCATCTTGCTGTTACGCGTTATCCCGCCATTGCTGGCCTATGGTGATTCACACTACGCGAGCAAGAAAAAGCCGTCAATAGCTCTAGACGTCTAAATGGCTTTGCCGTTGGATTGCCATTGATTTCCTTAAGGGTTAAAATCCGCCCTCACGGCCAAATGAGAACAGGTGAGTCATGGGAACAGAGTGGAACGGCGACTACGTCAGCCCCTACGCGGAACACGGTAAGAAGAGCGAACAGGTCAAGAAGATTACCGTCTCGATCCCGCTCAAGGTGCTGAAAGTACTGACCGATGAACGCACCCGCCGTCAGGTGAACAACCTGCGTCATGCGACCAACAGCGAGCTGCTCTGTGAAGCTTTCCTGCATGCCTTCACCGGTCAGCCGCTGCCCTGCGACGACGATCTTCGCAAGGATCATCCGGACAGCGTGCCTGCCGAAGCGCGTGCCATCATGGAGGCGCTGGGCAAGGAAATCGAAGATTTCGACAAGGAATAACTCCTTTCAATGACGCGGCTGATGGCCGCGTCATTGCTATCTGCCATCCCCCATTGCCGCCTTCGCCGCTACCAGCGCACATTGGCTCTCGCCGCCACTCTTGTTGTCGCCTGACCGGCGCTCTCCTCTCTTGTGTTGCCCGGTGACCGACAGCCGTCACGAAGCGGTCGTTTGCCGAAGACAAGGGCTGGTGTTTCGGGGCATGCTGAGTCTCATGAGACATTGGCGAGACGAGGAGCCGGAATGCAGACCATAAGCTGGCAGGATTTCGAGATGGTGGAGTTGCGGGTGGGCACCCTGGTGCGGGTCGAACCCTTTCCCGAGGCGCGCAAGCCCGCCTACAAGGTGTGGGCGGATTTTGGTCCCGAGCTCGGCGTGCGCAAGAGCAGTGCCCAGATAACGGATCTCTACCAGCCAGAGGAGCTGGTTGGCCGTCAGATCATCGCCGTGGTGAACTTCCCGACCAAACAGATTGGCCCCTTCCAGTCCGAATTTCTGCTGACCGGTTTCTACCGGGCGGATGGCGCCGTGGTGATGGCCATCCCGGAGCAGGCGGTGGAGAACGGTGCCAGGCTGGGGTAAACCGGTGCGAGACAGAGACAAAAGAGGCGACCCCGGGGTCGCCTTTTTCTCTTTGCATCCTGTTACTTCAGCAGGCTGAAGAGCAGTGCAGAAACCGCAAGGGAACCGGTCAGCAGGATGAAGCCGTTGGTCCAAGGGTGACGGAAGCGCGCCAGCGACTTCACCTTGTAGATGGCCACTACCGGCATGATGAAGAGGATCATGGCGATGACGGGGCCGGAGAGGGTCTCCATCAGGCCGAGGATGCCGGGGTTGACCACGGCCGCGCCCCAGATGGAGAAGAACATCAGGGCGATGCCCAGCTTGTCGGCCCTGGCCAGCGACAGGCCGGTGGGCTTGGCGATCAAGGTCTTGAGGCTTTCCCGCGCCCCCAGGAAGTGGCCGAGGAAGGAGGAGCTGATGGCGATGAAGGCGATGAGCGGCCCCAGGGTTACGATCACCGGGTTGTCGGTGATGTTGGCAAGATAGGAGAGCACGGAGACGTTCTGGGCCTTGGCCTGCGCCAGCTGGGCCGGGGTGAGGCTCAGCACGCAGGAGAAGACGAAGAAGAGCACGAAGCCCACCAGCATGATGGTGGTGTTGCGCAGGATCTGGCCGCTCTTGGCCTCGGCCTGCTCGCCATATTCCCGGCGCTGCACATTGGCAAAGCCCGAAATGGCGGCGGCGTGGCTGAAGGCGAACACGGTCACCGGCAGCGCCAGCCAGACGGTGTTGAGGAAGCTGCCGCCCTCAAATGCGCTCATCTGTGGCCACTGCCACTGAGGGATCAGATAGCAGGAGAGGGCCGCAAGTATGGCCGCCAGCGGGTAGACCATGAAGGCGAAGGCTCGCAGCATCGCCTTCTCCCCCGCCAGCATCACGGCGATCATGGCGAACACCAGCATGCCGGAGAGCATCACCCGATCCGGGGAGGCCATGCCGAGCTGGTTGACCATAAAGCTCTCCACCGTGTTGGTCAGTCCCACGCCGTAGATGAGCAGGATCGGGAAGATGGAGAGGAAGTAGAGCGTCGAGATGAGGCGACCGGCCATCTTGCCGAAGTGCTCCTCGGCCACATCGGTGAAATCTGCGTGGGGGCGGGAAGAGGACAGCACGAAGCGCGCCAGCCCGCGGTGGGCCAGGAAGGTCATGGGGCCGGCCAGCACGGCGACTATGATCAGGGGCCAGATCCCGCCCAGACCCAGGTTGATGGGCAGGAACAGAATGCCGGCACCGACGGCGGTACCAAACAGGCTGATGACCCAGTGGGTGTCGTGGCGGCGCCAGCTGTTGGCGGTGGCAAGGGTGGATTGGGAACCGGAGAGCTCCCGAGATGCCTCTGCAGATAAACTCATTGATAATTCACTTTTTGTTAGTGTTTTAATCTGAGCTTATTGTGGTTTATCGGGATTTAATTCTCAAAAAGCCGGGGTGAAACATATCACTACCATAATGGGCGAAAGCCAGTGAAATTGGGAATAGAATCGGGTTCGCGAAATTGAGTAAAACTGGAAATGTAAAAAATATCGGTATATAAATCCGAATTTTCATTCATAATTGATTTTTTGTCTCGGCTAACTGAGTGTTTTCGGAATTACATGAAAATCATGCCACTACGCCGGATTCGGTTGTGATGATTCACTATCATTCTCGCCGTTTGCCAGAGGATATCCCTACCCATTGTCGATATAGCCAGCGGATCACACCAAGCAAAGAGGCGGCCTGGTGGCCGCCTCTTTGCGCTGTCCGATGACATATCAACCAGGCTGCTGAACCAGGATCTTGTTCCAGGAGAGATCCGGATCCCCCATCACGATGAAGTCAGGGTTCTCCAGCGACTCCGTCTCGTTGTAACTGAGCGGTTGCAGCGTCAGGCTGAGGATGCGGCCACCGGCCGCCTCGACGATGCACTGGGCAGCAGCAGTATCCCACTCGCCGGTGGGACCGAGCCGCACGTAGCAATCGGCCGCCCCCTCCGCCACCAGGCAGGATTTGAGGGAGCTGGAGCCGAGCGGGATCAACTCGTAGTTGATGGCCGGGTTGAGGCGACGGGTCAGGTTTTCCAGTCTCTGGCGACGGCTGATGGCCACCACCAGCGAGTCGGGCTGATCGTGCTCGTGGTGCATGGCGCTGATGAGATGTACTTCGCCATCCACCTCCTTGAAGGCGCCATGGCCGCGTACCGCCCAGTAGAGTACGTCGGACTCGGGGGCATAGATGACGCCGAGCACGGGCACATTATCCCGTACCAGGGCGATCAGGGTGGCGAAGTCGCCACTGCCGGCGATGAACTCGCCGGTGCCGTCGAGGGGATCCACCAGCCAGTATTGCCGCCAGTTTGATCTCAGGCTGAAGGGGATGTCGGCGGCCTCCTCGGTCAGCACAGGCACATGGGGAGTGAGCGCCGACAGCGCCTGTTTGAGGTAGGCATCGGCAGCAAGGTCGGCACTGGTGACCGGGGTCGCATCCTCCTTCAGCTGACGCTCGAACTGACCGCCGTGATAGATTTCGTGAAGGATCCGCCCCGCTTCGCGGGCGATCTCCTTGACCCCTGGCACCCAGGCCAACAACTCCTGCATTTCGTTATCCTCTATCTTTATTGCCGATGCCCGCAAGCGGGCTAGTTTTCCTGCTCCGCCAGCCACTTGCGGGCCAGCAGCAGGGCGCAGATGCTGCGCGACTCGGTAAAGTCGGGGCGCGCCAGCAAATCGTCGATCCGGTTCAGCGGCCAGGGGATCACCTCGAGAGGCTCGGGCTCATCACCGATCCTCTGCTCGGGGAAGAGATCCCGGGCCAGCAGTATCTCCATCCGGCTGGAGAAGTAGCCCGGTGCCAGCGACACCTGTTTGAGGGGGATCAGGGTGCGGGCACCAAAGCCAGCCTCCTCCATCAATTCGCGGTTGCCCGCCTCCAGGGCGTCTTCGCCCGGGTCGATCAACCCCTTGGGAAAGCCGAGCTCGTAAGAGTGAGTGCCCGCCGCGTATTCGCGCACCAGCAGCAGGGTGTGGGCATCGAACAAGGGCACCACCATGACGGCACCCCGGTTGCCGCCGCGCATCCTCTCGTAGATCCGTTCTTCGCCATTGGTGAATTTCAGGTGCAGGGACTCCACCTTGAACAGGCGACTCTCGGCCACCAGCTCGGCCTTGAGGATCTCCGGCTTGGGTTTGTCGTGGTCCAGGATCTCGACACGGATGTGTTCGGGTTTGTTCTTGTGGTGGTTGCTCATCGACCGCGGGCTGCTCGTTAAAAAATCGTGCTTCAAGAGTAAACGACTCCCACCCCGAACACCACGGGACAAGGGCGCGAAAGGGGATGGAAAAATCGTTATACTACCCCCCGGTTTTTTTCATGACGCTCGCTTCAGGAGACCCCATGCCGACCCGACTGCCCTGGCACCAGATAGATACCGTTCTGCTCGATATGGATGGCACCCTGATCGATCTGCATTTCGACAACCACCTGTGGCAGCAGCTGGTCCCCGAGCGCTACGCCGAGCAGCACGGCTTGCCGCTGGCCGAGGCCAGGGAGCGGATAGACGCGCACTACCACGCCGTCAACGGCACTCTCAATTGGTACTGTGTCGATTACTGGAGCCAGACCCTGGGGTTGGATATTCGCGCCCTCAAGCAGGAGATCCTGGAGAAGATCCAGTGGCGGCCCCACGCCATCCCCTTTCTGGCCGAGCTGCGGGCGGCAGGCAAAAAACTGGTGCTGTTTACCAACGCCCATCCGGCCAGCCTGTCGGTCAAGGATGCGCGGCTCGGATTGGGGGAACATCTGGATCAACTGGTGAGCACCCATGAGCTGGGCTGGTCGAAGGAGAGTCAGCACTGCTGGCAGGCGCTGGCGCAGCGGCTGGCGTTTGACCCGGCCCGCACCTTGTTTGTCGATGACAGCGAGCGGATCCTGCGCGCCGCCGCCGACTACGGTATCGGTTTTCAGCTCGCCATCCAGAATCCGGACAGCCGCCAGCCCGAACAGCAGATCACCGCTTTCCCGGCAATCCGGGATTACGCCGAGCTGTTGCCGCTGGCAGTCTGAACGGACTAACACGACAGAGGGCTGCATGGTGCAGCCCTCTGTGTTTGGGAGACGGATGGGGAGAGTGTTTCACAGCTCCTTGAACGGGCGGCGCTTCTCCTCTTCGATGACGATGGCCTCCAGGTTGGCCACCCGCTCCTGCAGCTCCCTGATGACCTGATCCTGCTTGCCGAGGCGATCCGTGATGCGGGCATCCCCCATCTGGTAGCGGGCCCGCTTGCCGAGATAGCCAAACAGCACGCTGATAAACACGATCAGGACTATGCCTGTCCACATGGTCATGTCACGACTCCTTGTCGTCATTAACGGCGATCACTGAATGGGATCACCCCGTTTTCTCACAGTCACCAGTCCGTCGCAACGGGGCGCAGACTCCCTTTGTGATGGCGGTAGCAATAGATGCCTTATTGCCAGAGTGGCCTGCCGATCCAGAGCCCCCACAGGGTGATGTGCAGCAGCACGATAAACCAGAACACCAGCCGGTAGCTGCGCTTTTGGGTCTTGTGACGCAGCCACTGGCGGGCCACCAGGGCACCGGGCCAGCCACCGCACAGCTCCAGCAGATGGAGGCGGGATTCGGGAATGCGCCACTCGCCGCGCACCGCTTGGCGCTTGTCCCAGGCGTAGGCGGCCACGGTCAGCATACTCATTACCAGCAGCACCGCCAGCGGCCACCACTGTTGGCCGTCGAGACCGAGCCACAGGGCCGAGCCGAGCGGCAGCAGGGCCAGCGCCATCATTGGGCCAGCTCCCAGCAGCGCTCTTCGTCCTGCTCGAGGGTGCGGATCACCCGGGCCGGGTTGCCCACGGCCACCGAGTCGGCCGGAATGTCGCGGGTCACCACGGCGCCGGCTCCTATGATGGAGCGGGGACCTATGGTGACGCCGGGGCAGATGATGGCACCGCCCCCGATCCAGCAGTCATCGCCAATGTGTACCGGCTTGTTGTAGGCGGTCCAGTTGCGCCGCTCCAGGTAGTTCATGGTGTGGGTGGCGGTGTAGATCTGCACGTTGGGGGCCAGCAGCACATGGCTGCCGATATGCACTTCACCCACGTCGAGTATGGTGACGTTGAAATTGAAGAAGGTCTTCTCGCCGATGTGGATATTGCGGCCGAATTCACAGGTGAAGGGAGTGCTGATCCAGCAGGAGTCGGGGCAGTGACCGAACAGCTCGCGGCACAATCGCTGTCGCAGGGCCTCGTCGCCGGCCGAAGAGGCGTTGAGCTCGGCCAGCAGCGCCTGACCACGGATCCGGTCGTTCGCTATCTCCTGGCTCTGGCTATCGAGGGCGCCCCCCGCCAGAACCTTGTCCCAGTCGCTTGCCATGTTTACCTCCACAAGATGCAAGAGAGGCCAGTATACGTGACCGGCCGTAGGGCGTCAGGCTGTCACTTGCTGCAAGATCAGGTGCCGGGCCAGATGAGCGGCAGGATCAGCAGGGCTGAGATGAAGTAGGGGAGCAGCACCCGCAGCCCCAGCCTGCGACCGCCGATGCCGAGTGCCAGCAGCCCCTTCACCAGTGAGTTGACCAGCCCGGCGAGCAGGATGCCGCGGGCTGCCACCTCCAGCGCCAGCTCCTTGTGGGAGAGCTGGGAGAGGGAGAGGGTGATGGCGTCCACGTCGGTGATCCCCGAGACCAGTGCCAGCAGATAGACCCCGGAGTTGCCCACCTTGCTCTGCAGGAAAGTAGCCATGAAGCCGATGAGCGCCAGCAGCAGGCCGAACTTGATGGCGGTGGCGAGATCCAGCGGGTTGCTGGTCTGGGGCTGCACCGGGCCGTCGGTCAGCTCCTCGCGCTGGCGCCAGAACCAGAACGCGAAGCCGTAGACGGTGACCGCCAGCAGCAGCAGGGGGGCGGCGAGGCGCATCGCCAGCTCGTTGTGGATCAGCAGCACCAGCACCAGCAACCGCAGCCACATGGTGGCCCCCGCCAGCAGTATGCCGGTAGCCAGCAGCCGCTCCAGCCCGCCCTGCTCCTTGTTGAGGCGGGCAAACTGCAGGGTGAGGGCGGTGGAGGAGGCGAGCCCTGCCAGCATGCTGGTGAGCACCAGCCCGGCGCGGGTACCGAGCAGGCGCACCGCGAAGTGGCCGCAAAACGAGATGCCCGCGATGATCACCACCATCAGCCAGATCTTGAAGGGGTTGAAGGCATCGAGCGGCCCTATCTCCTCGTTGGGCAGCACCGGCAGCAGTACCAGGGTGATGAGCAAAAAGCGCAGGGTGGCGTGAAATTCGGTTTCGCTCAAAAACAGCATGCCCTGTTGGATCTTGCCCTTGAGCCCCATCAGCAGGGCCGCCAGTACGGCGCAGGCGACCGCCTCGCTCGGGCTCAGCAGCACCGACATCAGGCCCAGCAGATAGGTGAGCAGCATGGCTGCCGAGCTGGTGAGGCCGAACTCCCCCTGCCAGCGCTGGGCCAGCCAGACCGAGAGGCCGCAGCCAATCACCACCGCCAGCAGGCCAAGCAGCGGCAGCCAGGGGCCAAGGGTCGGCAGCAGCAGGGCACAGACCCCGCCGAGCAGGCCGATGAGGCCGTAGGTCCGCATCCCGGCGATGCGCTGGTTGTCCCCCAGCTGGCGTACCTGCCAGCCGCGCTCCAGCCCGATGATAAGACCGATGGCCAGCGACACCAGGGCGCCATTGACCGGTTCTGCATTGATCCACATAACGACCTCCTTTTCGCCTGTGTCTGCCTTGCTCCCATGATGGCACAGCCGGCTGACGGGCAGAGGGGTCTGGCTCACAGAGTGTACGAATGACGCCCTTTGGGGGATTTATATGAGTAAAAGAGATAAGCAAAGCGTTATTTCTTTCTTCTTGGCATAACTGCTTCGCGGCATGCTGTCCTTAACCCAACGATAAGGAGCATCACCATGACACTGCGAACGACCGCCCTGACAATCTTCTCTCTGCTGGCCTTCCAGGCGGGGGCCGCCGAGATCCGCCTGCTCAACGTTTCCTACGATCCGACCCGCGAGCTGTTTCAGGAGTACAACGCCGCCTTCGCCAAAGAGTGGAAGGCGAAAACCGGTGACGACGTGGTGGTGAGTCAGTCCCACGGTGGTTCCGGCAAGCAGGCCCGCGCCGTGGTGGACGGACTGGAAGCGGACGTCGTCTCGCTGGCACTGGCCTATGACGTCGATGCCATTGCCAAGACGGGGCTGATCGCCACCGACTGGCAGAGCCGCCTGGCCAACAACGCCGCCCCCTACACCTCCACCATCGTCTTCCTGGTGCGCAAGGGCAATCCCAAGCAGATCAAGGATTGGGGGGATCTGGTGCGCAAGGATGTGGCCATCGTAACCCCCAATCCCAAGACTTCCGGCGGGGCGCGCTGGAACTATCTGGCCGCCTGGGGCTATGCCCTGAAGCAGAGCGGCAGTGAAGAGGGGGCCAGGCAGTTCGTCGGCGATCTCTTCAAAAATGTGAAAGTGCTGGACTCCGGCGCCCGTGGCGCTACCACCAGCTTTATCGAACGGGGCCTTGGCGACGTGCTGCTGGCGTGGGAGAACGAAGCCCTGCTGGTGCTCGGCCAGGCCGGCAACCGCGACAAGTTCGAGCTGGTGGTGCCGTCGGTCTCCATCCTGGCCGAGCCACCGGTGGCGGTGGTGGACAAGGTGGCCAAGAAGCACGGCACAGAGGTGGTGGCCAAGGGCTACCTGAAGTACCTCTACTCCGACGAGGGGCAGCGGATCATCGCCAAGTATCACTATCGCCCCAGCAATCCGGCGATCCTCAAGGAGACGGCCGCCCAGTTCCCGAAACTGACCCTGTTTACCGTCAAGGAGCTGGAAGGGGATTGGAACAAGGCCCAGCAGAAGCACTTCGCCCAGGGTGGCCTGTTCGACCAGATCTACCAGCCGGGCCGCTGAGCTGCGCGTCCCCCATCACTCACTGGCCAGCGCGCCAACGGATAGGAGTAACAAGATGGACAAGATCCTCCTGGTTCCCGGTTTGCACGATAGCTGGCCGGATCACTGGCAGAGCCGCTGGCACCTGCACTTTCCCCACTGGCAGCGCATGAGGGGGTTGCCGTGGGACAAGCCGAACCTGACGGTCTGGAGCGCCAAGCTGGCGAGCAAGCTCAAAAGCCGTCGCGGCCGGGTGCACCTGGTGGCCCAC
This sequence comes from Aeromonas sp. S18(2024), assembly GCF_041402525.1. Taxonomy (NCBI): domain Bacteria; kingdom Pseudomonadati; phylum Pseudomonadota; class Gammaproteobacteria; order Aeromonadales; family Aeromonadaceae; genus Aeromonas; species Aeromonas sp. S18(2024). The sequence goes on from NZ_JBGLQV010000008.1 coordinate 32,032, forward strand.
TCCTTCGGCGCCCTGACCGCCATTGCCGCCGCCCGGCTGCAACCCCACAAGATCGCCTCCATCCTGCTGGTGGCGCCGGCCGATCCGACCCGTTTCGGCATTGCAGACGAGCGACTGACCGGCCCCCTGCTCGTGTCGGCCCAGATGGTGGCCAGCCGCAACGATCCCTGGATGAGTTTCGAACGGGCCGAACACTGGAGCCGGCAGTGGCAGGTGCCGCTGTTTGATGCCGGTGAGGCGGGTCATATCAACGCTCAGTCCGGTCACGGGGAGTGGCATCAGGGACTGCATCTGCTCGGCAACCTTCACCGTCGGGCCGAGATGGTGATCGAACCAGCTCCGGTGGCGTGGAAAGGGTGCCCGGCACTGGGGTTTCGCTGATGGTTGGATGACAACGGGGAGAGATGCCGACCGAGATGATAACTATCTGATTTTGTTCACTGGCTCAATTGCACAAGGCTCCGTTTTTCAGGTCTTTTGTTGATATGAAAGACCTTTTTTATCTGAGTTGCCCGCAACGCCCTGTTTTCACGCCGTTAGACAAAAAAGTGATTAGCAAAGGTGTTATTGGTGTTTGTGACGGGGAATGAGAGCCAGCAGAATCACTATGTCGAAATTAATTTATAATACATGGATTTGTTATGCGATTTGGTTCTTATTCTGTTCTGCCTGGCTTTGGCCAGACCCTCGGCTTCAGTCTGCTCTATCTGGGGTTGCTGGTACTGCTGCCCCTCTCGGCACTGGTGCTGTTTGCGCTGAATAACCTGACTGCTGCCGAGTTCTGGCAGGTGATAGGGTCGCCCCGGGTGCAGGCCTCTTTTCGCCTGAGTTTCGGGGCGGCGTTTGTCGCGGCGCTGCTCAACAGCCTGTTCGGCCTGATCCTGGCCTGGGTGCTGGTGCGTTACACCTTTCCCGGCCGCCGCCTGGTGGATGCGCTGATCGACCTGCCATTCGCCATGCCCACCGCCGTCTCCGGCATCGCCCTGTGTGCCATCTTCGCTCCCAATGGCTGGATCGGTCAGTGGGTTGCCCCGCTTGGCATCGAGCTTGCCTACAACCCGATTGGAGTGGTCATCGCTCTCACCTTTATCGGGCTTCCGTTCGTGGTGCGCACACTGCAGCCTGTGCTGCGGGAAGCCGAGACCGAACAGGAGGAGGCGGCCGCCAGCCTGGGTGCCGATCGCTGGCAGACCTTCCTGCGTGTGCTGTGGCCGACCCTGGTGCCGGCCCTGCTCACCGGTTTTGCGCTGGCGTTTGCCCGTGGCGTGGGGGAGTACGGCTCCGTCATCTTTATCGCCGGCAACCTGCCCATGGTCTCTGAAATCGCGCCCCTGATGATCATGAGCCACCTAGAGGAGTACGACTACGCCGGCGCCTCCGCCATCGCCGTGGTCATGCTGCTGCTCTCTTTTGTTTTATTGCTGCTTATCAATAAGTTGCAAGCCTGGAGCTGGGCCCGCATCGGAGGGAGCCGGATATGAATGCATCGACCATCGCCATGGATGTCGTCCCCGTGGTGACAGAGACCCAGCGCAAGGCGCCGCCGGTGATCCGCGAGCCGCAGTGGGTCAAGTGGCTGCTCATCACCCTGGGGTTGGGCTGGTTTGCCGCCCTGTTGCTGCTGCCGCTGGTGACCGTTTTTATCCAGGCGCTGAGCCCTGGCCTGGCATTTTTCTGGCAGGCCATCAGCGAGCCGGATGCCCTGAGCGCCCTTGGGCTGACCGCCCTGGTGACCCTGTTCGCCGTGCCTCTCAACCTGTTGTTCGGCCTCGCGGCCGCCTGGGCCATCGCCCGTTTCCGCTTCCCGGGCCGGCAGTTGCTCGTCACCCTCATCGATCTGCCGTTTTCGGTCTCGCCGGTGATTGCGGGCCTGATGCTGGTGCTGCTGTTTGGCAGCCACGGCTGGTTTGGCGACTGGCTCAGTGAGCACGACATCAAGGTCATCTTTGCTACCCCGGGCATCATTCTGGCCACCACCTTCATCACTGTGCCCTTCGTGGTGCGCGAGCTGTTGCCCCAGATGGAGGCGCGCGGCCCGGAAGAGGAGGAGGCCGCCATCATGCTGGGGGCGAGCGGATTGCAGATGTTCTGGCGGGTTACCCTGCCCGGGATTCGCTGGAGCCTGATGTACGGTGTGCTGCTCTGTACTGCCCGGGCGGTGGGGGAATTTGGCGCCGTCTCCGTGGTCTCCGGCCATATTCGCGGCCAGACCAACACCCTGCCGCTGCATATCGAGATCCTCTACAACGAGTACCAGACCGGCGCCGCCTTCGCGGTGGCAAGCCTGCTGGCGCTGTTCGGGATCTTCACCCTGCTGGGGGAAACCCTGCTGGCCCGGCTGCGTGGCCAACCCACCTACTCTCACTGATCACAGTTTCAAGGAGGCAGCCATGAGCATTCAGGTGCAAGGACTCAACAAGCATTTCAACCAGTACGCGGCACTGGCCGACATCAACCTCGATTTTCACGACGGTGAGCTGGTGGCCCTGCTGGGCCCCTCCGGCTGCGGCAAAACCACCTTGCTGCGGATCATCGCCGGGCTGGAGCAGGCCGACGCTGGCCGGATCATTATCCGCGGCGAGGATGCCTCGGCGCTGCACGTGCGCGAGCGCAACGTCGGCTTCGTGTTCCAGCACTACGCCCTGTTCCGCCACATGACGGTGTTCGAGAACGTGGCATTCGGCCTGCGGGTCAGGCCGCGCAACGAACGCCCGGGCGAGGTGGCCATTCGTGCCCGGGTCAGGGAGCTGCTGGATCTGGTGCAGCTCAGCCACGTGGCCGAGCGCTACCCGACCCAGCTCTCTGGTGGCCAGCGTCAGCGGGTCGCCCTGGCCCGTGCCCTGGCGGTGCAGCCCAGGGTGCTGTTGCTGGATGAGCCCTTCGGCGCCCTCGATGCCCAGGTGCGCAAGGAGCTGCGCCGCTGGTTGCGGGAGTTGCACGACGAGTTGCACGTCACCAGCCTGTTCGTCACCCACGATCAGGAGGAGGCGCTGGAGGTGGCGGATAGGGTGGTGCTGATGAACGCCGGCCGGGTCGAGCAGATCGGCACCCCGGCCGAGGTCTATGACCATCCCGCCAGCGCCTTCGTACACAGTTTCCTCGGCAGCGTGAACCAGTTCCGCGGCCGGGTGGCCGAACAGGGGTTCGGCATCGGTGAGCAGTTGCTCGGCGGCCCCTCGACCGCCCATCTGGCCCCGGGCAGTGCCGCCATCGCCTATGTGCGTCCCCACGAGCTGGAGATTCTGCCGGCACAGGCCAGCGGCGGTATCAGCGCCACCATCACCCGGCTGCTGCCCATGGGGCCGCGCATCCGAGTGGAGCTGCGTGGCGAGGGGGGCGTCCACTACGAGGTAGAACTTGGCAAGGAGGCGGCCAGCCATTTCACGCCGGACCAGGAGGTACGGCTGGTAGCCAGACAGGCGCAGTTCTACCCCGATTACCAGATTTGATGGGCTATCCAGGCTGGGTGCGAGTCATCGGCCTGCCCGCATCACCCACAACGCATGGCGGTGGACACCGCCGTGACTCGACGCAGGAGGCGATGAGTGAACTTTCAGCAGTTACGTATTATCCGAGAGGCGGCCCGGCGGGATTACAACCTGACCGAAGTGGCCAATGCCCTGTTTACCTCCCAGTCCGGAGTCAGCCGCCATATTCGCGAGCTGGAGGAGGAGCTGGGGGTGGAACTCTTTATCCGCTACGGCAAGCGGCTGCTCGGCATGACGGAGCCGGGCAAGGAGCTGCTGGTGATCGCCGAGCGCATCCTCGGGGATGCCGAGAACATCCGCAAACTGGCCAGTACCTTTGCCAACCGCGATTCCGGACGCCTGCTGGTGGCGACCACCCATACCCAGGCCCGTTACGCCCTGCCCCGGGTGGTGAAGGCGTTTCGCGAACAGTTTCCACTGGTACAGCTGGAGCTGCGTCAGGGAGGGCCGGAAGAGATAGTGCGGCTGGTGCAGACCGGCGAGGTGGACATCGGCATCAGCAGCGAGCAGCTCGACAGGAGCGAAGGGGTGGTGGCCTTTCCCTACTACCGCTGGCATCACAACATAGTGGTGCCGGAGCGCCATCCCCTCTCGCAAGAGTCCGAACTGACCCTGGCGGCGCTGGCCGATTGGCCCATCATCACCTATCAGGCGGGGCTGACCGGGCGGGTGCGGGTAGACGAAGCGTTCGCCGAGGCGGGGATCACGCCGCAGATCCTGCTGACAGCCCAGGATTCGGATGTCATCAAGACCTATGTCGAGCTGGAGATGGGGGTCGGCATACTGGCGGACATGGCGTTCGATGCCCGGCGCGATCACACCTTGGTGCAACTCGACGGCAGCCATCTGTTTGCGCCGCACACCGCCTGGATTGGCCTCAAGCAGGGGCAGTTCCAGCACAATTTCGCCTGGCAGTTTATCCAGCTCTGCAACCCCGAGCTGGCACTGGCCGACATCCAGGCCCGTGCCATGGGTGGCGAGCCCCAGATCGATTACCAGATCTGAGCCTGTCACCAGACCAAACGGGGAGCCACTGGCTCCCTGTTTTCATGTCGCGGTGAAACGATTAGTTCAACTCAATCCAGGCATCCTGCCAGTGAGAACCGGTGCCCGGCTCATACTGGGTCGCGTTGGCAGACCACTGGCTGCACCAGCCACTGTAGGGGAAGGGTTTGCACTGGTAGACCTTGCCGTTCTTGGGTTGCAGCACCCTGGTGCCGTCGGTGTAGGACTTGAGCCCCTCCGGAAAGGTGAAGTCATGAGCGCCGCCGGCAGCGGGATCCTTGAACATCAGATCCAGAGTCTGCTGGAGCGGGGTACCGCCATTTTTCGGGGTGCCCTTGATCACCAGCTGGTGGTGACCGGCACTCAGCCCTTCCAGAGTCATGGTGAAGCCCTGGCTGCTGTCCTTGATGTCGGCGCTGGACTGGCCTTTGGCAACGCCATCATGGTCATACAGGGTATTGGTGACGGTCAGATCGCCCTGGGCGGTGACGGTGAAAGCGAGGATCGCCTTGCCGTTGTCGAGCTGGTATTCGCTCGCCAGACCGCTGACGCTGATGTCGTTGCCAACCGGCGGCTGCAACTGCTCAAGCTGGATCTCGACCCGCTCCAGAGCGCTGCCCGCCTTGAGGTAGACGGGGTTCTGGCCGTAGACGGGGTTGAACTGGCCATCTGTCCCCTGCTGGCCGGCACGGATCAGGCTCTGCTCAGAGTTGATCTTGCCGGCCAGGGCGTGGGCCCAATTGTTCTTCTGGCCTTGCTCCGCGCTGGCGATGGTCAGCTCGGTCTGCAGATCGGTGCGCTCGCCGTGGGCATCGAATACCCGGGCTCTGGCCTTGTCGCCGGCCGCCAGATCGATGGAGGGGTAGATGGTGCCGCCCTGGTTCCACGCCAGCGGTGGCTGGGTGCCGCCCTTGAAGTTGGCATCGATCAGGTTGTAGAAGCTGTTGGCGGTATCACCCACTTCCCACACCCCGAGAATGATCTGGTAACCGGTGCGCTCCGGCAGGATGCACTGGTGGGTGACCTGCTTGGGCGGTTGCACCATGTTGCCGTCGATGACGCAGAAGGGGGTGAGCTCGAAGGCGTCGCGAGTCAGCGGCTGGTTCGGGTTCCAATCCTGTTTGGTCAGGTAGTAACGCCAGTTGCGGGTCACATGATTGGCGGTGAAGGTCCAGCTGATGGAAAAGGGGCCGGCCTGCACGTCGCGGCGGGTCCAGCGGTCGCTGGTCTGGGCGTTGAGCTCGCCAAACTGGGGATGGCCAGCGGCGGCAATCTGCCCATCTGCCGGGCCGCCGTCCGGGAAGCCGGAGGAGGCCTCCAGGCTCTGGGGTTCCCACTGCACGGCGCCACACTGGCTGTTGCCGCCGGTCTTGCACAGGGCGTTGCGCGATTCCGGCTGGCTGATGTAGCCGTGGGCCAGCACGCTGCCGCTGGCGAGCAGCGTCAGGGCGGCGGCGATGTGGTTGAATCGGATGGTTGCTGCCATACATTCCTCTGATCGGTCGATGTGGGCAGTCACGTTGGCAGGGGAATCCCCGGGCACACCTGAGTGTGGCAACCCCGCTATCCTGGACGAACGTCTTTAGACCGGAAGTTTTGCGTCCTGACTTTTCAGCCAGTTTGCCAAATGACTACAGAAAGGGTCATGGTGTCGCGTTTGGCGACAAAATCATCATGACTAATTTTGATTAAATTATTAAGTGTAAATCTTTACAGCTTGACCTTTCTGGAGTTGGTTTTTCACTCAACTATATGTTTTTAAATGTATAAATAATCAGCCTGGTCTTCTTAAGATCGCCAATCCTGTCGATAAGATGCGAAAATTTGGCATTTTTCATCAATAAAAAAATCCCCTGCCACCTTCGTGGTCAGGGGATAGGATGCGACAGTGCAAGACGGATCAGTGGGGAACCCGGGGGGATTCGCTCTGGCGCGGTGACGGCATCTGCATGGGCAACGGACTCTGTTCGCTGGTGTGGCCGAGTTTGAACACGGCGAGTCGTTCGTCCAGGCTGCGGGAGAGACCAGCCAGCAGCTCGCTCTCCTGAGCCAGCTGGGAGGCAGACTGCGACATCTCCAGCGCCGAGTCGTTGATGCCGCTGACGTTGCGGTTCATGTCTTCGGCCACCATGCTCTGCTGTTCGGCGGCGGTGGCGATCTGGGTTGCCATGTCGCTCACGTGCTGGATGTGGTTGACGATGAGGGAGAGATCCTGGCCTGCCTTCTCGGACTGGTTGACGCTGCTCTCCGCCAGCTTGCGGCTGGTGTCCATGGCGTCGGCCGCACTCACCGCCCGCTGTTGCAACTGGGCGATGGTGCCCTGGATCTCTTCGGTGGACTGGCGGGTACGGCTCGCCAGCTGGCGCACCTCGTCGGCGACCACGGCAAACCCGCGCCCCTGTTCGCCAGCCCGGGCAGCCTCGATGGCGGCATTGAGGGCCAACAGATTGGTCTGCTCCGAGATGGCGCTGATGACGGCGGTCACCTCGCCTATCTGCATCACCCCCTCCTTGAGCTGATTGACCTGCAGGGTGGCCTGCTCCACCTCGGTCGCCAGCGCCTGGATGCCGTGCACGCTGGCGTGTACGTCCTGATTGCCGAGGCCGGCTTCGCTGGTGGCATCCTGGGTATCGCGGGCGGTATTCTCGGCGTGACCCGCCACATCCGAGATGGTGGCGCTCATCTCGTTCATGGCGGTGGCAAGCTGGGCCAGCTGATCCCGCTGGCTGGTCACCGCCTGGTTGGTCTGCTCGGCGGAGGCCGCGATGCGCAGGGCGGCATCCGCCACGTTGCGGGCCCCCAGGCTTGCCTCGAGCAGGGCGTGGCGGATGGCATCCAGGCCCTGATTGGTGCAGTGCGCCACCATCCCCAGCTCATCCTTGCTCTCAACCGGGATGCTGACCACCAGATCCCCCTTGGCGACCCGCTGCATGGCGTGATTGATCCGGGTGAGAGGATTGACGATGGAGCGGCTGATGGCAAATCCCAGCAGGCCCATCAGCAGGATAGCCAGCAGGGTCGCGCCCCCCATCAACTCATACTGGGACCAGATGGTCGCTTCTATGTCTTGCAGCAGGATGCCGGAGCCCAGGATCCAGCCCCAGGGCTGGTAGCCGGCGACCAGCGACATCTTGCGGGCGGACTCGCCGGAAGGGGATGCCCAGAGATATTCCAGCCGACCCTGATGCCCCCCCTTGCCGAGATCCACCATGCGCTGCCAGTGGTCCTCCGTATGTGCTGCGCGCTGTTCCCCCATCTGCTGGCCGACCAGTTCCGGCTTGGCAGGGTGGACGATGATGTGGCGGGTCTCATCGATCACGAACAGGTAGTTGTCGCCATCGAAACGCATGCTGTTGAGCATGGCCCTGGCCTCGGCCTGTGCCTGGTCGGCAGGCAGGCTGGTGGCGAGGGCCTGGATCCGGCTCATGGCGAGATCCAGCACCGCCTGCAGCCGCGCCTCCCGTTCACTCATCAGGTTGCGATGCAGGGCACTGGCCGAGATCAGCAGCAGTGCGATAAAACCGGCCAGCGCCAGGGTGAGCAGCAGCATCAATTTGCGGCTCACGGCGATATCACCGAGCTTGAACATGGTATCTCCCTGATTTCCTTATGGGTCTGGCTGTGCTCAGCCACTCCCGTGCTCCAGATTATTTTGCAGTTAACATTTAATCAACTTTCAAAAGCTTGCCGCTAGCGAGAGCTAATTGAGTATTTCAACAACAGTATAGTCAGCAGACAGCTCTCCCCACTTTTTGGTAGCTTGTTTATGCGCATCCCGGCGCATTATTTGCCAACACATATGAATGAGATGGCATTTCACCAATAAGGAGTGGGCCCCGTGCGGGTGACCACATTAAAAAGAGGGAATTTATGAGTTCCATTGCCAGGAATTACTTCAACCAGCTCAATGCCGACTACCTGCAGGTACACAGGCGCAAGGAGGATCTCTTCTGGTCCACCTACATGGGCACCAGCGACGATCAGGCCGGCTTCACCGCCGCCGAGCAGGCTTACAAGGGCTTTTGTGCCAATCCGGCACGGTTGCCCGAGCTGCGCGAGATGCTCGCACTGGCACAAGAAGAAGATCTCAAGCGGGGGCTCAAGGGCTGGCTCGCCTTCTTCGAGTGCAACGTCATCGAAGATCCTGCTGCCGCCGTCCTGATGGATGAGCTGGTGGCTGCCGAGGCCGCGCTGTTTGCCCGCCGCAAGGGGTTGAAGCTGACCTTGCTGGACGAACAGGGCCGTCAGGTGGCAGGCAGCCTGCCCGCCGCCAGCACGGCGCTGGTCGCCAGCGCCGATGAAGCGGTACGCCAGAGCGCGCTCGCCATGTTTCACACCCTTGAGCAGTGGGTGGTCGACAACGGCTATCTGGAGATAGTCGCGCTGCGCAACCGCTTCGCCCGCGCCATGGGCTATCGCGACTACTTCGACTACAAGGTGCACAAGAACGAGCAGATGAGCCCGGAGCAGCTGTTCGCCATCCTCGACGATTTTATCGCCCGCACCGAACAGCGGCTGCACCAGAGCCTGGCCGAGCTGAAGGCGGCCAAGGGGGAGGAGGCCCTGCTGCCCCACAACCTGCGCTACAGCGTGAGCGGCGACGTGACCCGCCAGCTCGATCCTTACGTGCCGTTTTCCCGGGCGCTGAAGGATTGGGTCGAGAGCTTCCGCCGCCTCGGCATCCAGTATCGCGGCGCGACCCTCACTCTGGATCTGCTGACCCGGGAGGGGAAATACGAGAACGGCTTCTGCCACGGCCCGGTGCCGAGCTTCTGGCAGGAGGGGGAGTGGGTACCGGCGGTGGTGAATTTCACCAGCCTGGCCAACCCAGCTCAGGTGGGCAGCGGCTGGAGCGGGCTCAACACCCTGTTCCACGAGGGCGGCCACGCGGCCCACTTTGCCAACGTCACTGGCAACGCCCCCTGTTTCTCCCAGGAGTTTCCGCCCACCTCCATGGCCTATGCCGAGACCCAGTCCATGTTCTGCGACAGCCTGCTGGATGACGCGGACTGGCTCAAACGCTATGCCAGAAATGCGGCGGGGGAGGCGATCCCCGACGCGCTCATCAAGGCGATGATCGAGGCGCGCCAGCCGTTTCGTGCCTTCAACGAGCGCCAGATCGCGCTGGTGGCCTACTTCGAACGGGATCTCTACGCCATGGCCGATGGCGATCGCACCCCGGCCGCCGTGCTGGCGCTGGCCCGCCAGTGGGAACGCAAGATCCTGGGAGTAGAGAGCCCGCGCCCGCTCTTGGCCATTCCGCACCTGCTGAACCAGGAATCAGCCTGCGCCTATCACGGCTACCTGTTGGCGCTGATGGCGGTGGAGCAGACCCGCGCCTTTTTCCTCAAGCGCGACGGTTACCTCACCGACAACCCGCGCATCGGACCGGATCTGGCCGCCCACTACTGGGGGCCGGGCAACGGCAAGAGCCATGATGAGACGCTGCGCAGCCTCACCGGCGAGGGCTTTAGCGCGGCGCCGCTGGCCGAGGCGTGCAACCGGAGCGTGGCCGAGGCGTGGCAGCAGGCGCAGGAGTGTATGGATGCGGCACAGCAACGTCCGCCGGCGGGGGAAGGAATGCCGCTAGACGCTCACATCCGGGTGGTACACGGCGCCGAGCTCATCGCCGACAACAGCGAATCAGAGGCACGCATGCTGGCCGATTTCGAGGCTTGGATCCGCACCTTGTCCGGTCGCGACAGTACAGCACTGAGGCGTTGATAACCACGGTGATCCGTGTCAATGACCTCGCCAGCTTGGCGGGGTTATTTTATATTCGAATAAATCTCATTTGATAAAATGCTGCCTGGTTAGTTATGGGTAAAGCCTTATGCTGATAAAGATGCGCCATGCATACTATTTATATTGCTAATTGTGTCATTGACTAATTATTATACTTTGGCAAAATTATCGCTCTCGCCACCCCCGATGTGAATCGGGTTCGGAAAGCTACAGATCTCCTCCCGGAGATGGCTGTGCCGCATATGGAATATGGCACTGGTCATTGTTGATTATCCTCCTGCTCCTACCATATCCATAACATGGGTCGCTTTCGTCGACCGCGTCGTTGGTATCGACAATGATGAGAAATGCGTATGTCGCTTTTCCCATTCCGGTTGGTACTGAACATTGGCCCACTGGGCCGTCTCTGTTTTTGCCTGTGGAAAGAGGTAATCTCCCCATGACGAGCACAAGTGAACAACTCTGCCAGATATCCCTGTTGGGGGCGCCGGTGGAGCGAAACACCCAGTCTCTCGATGATTTGTCCCAGTGGCAGACAGCATTACAGCCGGTATTGCTGCTCAACTTGCCAAGTGAAGAGCAGGATCGGATCTTGCTGGCAATCCGTCGTGATCCTTCCCGTTATCTTTATCCGGTGTTTTGCGTAGAGAAGAGTCCGCTTTCGCCCATGCTGGCAGATGGTTTGGCGTCCCAGCTGGATGAGCGAGTTCCTGACATGCTGGAGCGGCTGGCACTGCTGACTCCGCGCGAACACCCCGATGACATGGAAAAGCTGGCCTGGTACAGCTGGCCCCGTGCCCATTTCCGTCTATTGCCCCGCTGGCAGGCGGGCTGTCGCCAGGGGTACAGCTATCCGTTGCTGGATTGTTTGCTGGGTGCCGATGCCGGGACATCCTTGCCGCAATTGGTCTCCGAACGATTGCTGCAGAGCGAACAACTGGTCGATCGGGTGCGCCTGTGCAACAGCTGCAACTCGGCCCACCTCAATTTTGTCGACGTGTGTCCGGAATGCTCCCATATCGCCATCCAGGCCAAGCCTGCGGTGCACTGCTTCACCTGCGGTCATGTGGATGATCAGGATGCCTTCATGCAACAAGGCGTGCTGCGTTGCCCCAAGTGCGTGACGACCCTGCGTCATATCGGGGTAGACTACGACAGGCCGCTGGAGAAGTACCGCTGCCTCTCCTGCCATGCCCGTTTCATGGAGGCGGCAGTACAGGCTCGATGCCACGAGTGTGGTCAGGCCCACAAGCCAGATGATCTGGTGGTATCTCCCATCTATGAGTACCGCATTGGCAAGCTGGCTCGCCATATTGCCCGCGAGGGTACCCAACAGTTGCATCTTCCCCTGACCTGGGGGGCGCCTATGGCCATGGATCACTTTCCCTGGCTGCTGCAATGGAGCAATCGTCTGCTGCAACGTCATGGTGGCAGCCATACCCTGCTGGCAATCCGGGTTGAACATCTTGCCGAACTGCGAGCCGAGTTGGGACTGTTGAAAACCCAGCAGCGACTGGGGGCCTTGCTGGCTCGTCTGCAGGCGCTGTTTCGGGATACCGATGTGGTTTGCCAGTATGCCGACGATCAGTTGTTACTGCTGTTGCCACACACCAATGTGGAGGATTGGCAGATTCTGCAGGGGCGGATCCTGGCGCTCAACAATGTCGAGGGTCTGGATGCCCTGACGCTGAATGTGAAGGTAGAGCCGTTGCCTACCACGCTGGGTGAAGATACCAGTCTATGGTTGAGTCGCTGGCTGGATGGGAGCCTCCAGGATGCCTGAGTGGATGAGTACGGTCCGTTACATCCTGACCGAGATCCTGGGCAGTCTGCAGTTTTCACCCAGGATGATCCTGTTGCTGCTACCCATGTTGCTGTTGATGGAAGTACCACTGATGGCGCTGACCCTGACCGGGATCCTAAAATGGTTTTCCCGTCAGGTACCCAAGGCGTCGGATCTGCCGCTATCACGCCGTTGTCCCAAAGTCTCCTGCATCATCACCTGCTACGGGGAGGGGGAGGCGATCCGCTCGACCATCCTGACCCTCAAGGAGCAGCTTTATCGTGGTCATCTGGAGATCATTGCGGTGATCGATGGTGCCAAGGCCAACGCCCATACCTATCAGGCAGCCTTGAACTGCGTCGCCGAGTTCCAGGGATGCGAGACGCGAACCCTGGTGCTGCTGCCCAAGTGGCAGCGTGGTGGGCGGGTATCGACCCTCAATGCCGGGTTGTCGGCGGCAACCGGTGAAATAGTCATGAATGCCGACGGGGACACCTCCTTCGACAACAACATGATCGACGAGATTGTGGCCTGTTTCGATGATCCGAACGTGCCGGCCGTCGGCGGGGCGCTGAGAGTGCGCAACTTGCGCGATGGCCTGATCACTCGCATGCAGGGGATCGAGTACATGATCTCCATGCAGGGGGGGAAGACGGGCCTGAGCGAATGGAACCTGATCAATAACATTTCCGGTGCGTTCGGGGCATTTCGCCGCGATTTTTTGCGCCAGATCGGCGGCTGGGATACCCACACGGCTGAAGATCTGGATCTGACGGTGAGGATCAAACATTACCTCAAGCGTCACCCCAATCTGAAGATAGGGTTTGCTCCCTGGGCCATAGGCCACACGGATGCCCCTGCGGATCTGATGACCTTGGCCAACCAGCGTCTGCGCTGGGATGGGGATCTGCTGTTTCTCTACCTGCGCAAGCACAAGTTGTCGCTGACTCCACGCATCCTGGGTTGGAAGACCTTTCTGTTTACCTTGATTTACGGCGTGGCGCAAAACGTAGTGCTGCCGCTGCTGGTGATGGGATACAGCTGGTGGCTGGTGCTCAGTTATCCGGGCCCGTTCGTGACAGCCCTGATGTTATGTCTCTATCTGGTCTATCTGTTTCTTACTCTGGTCAATTTTTTGGTGTTTCTGCTCGCCATCTCGGAGCGGCCCAAAGCAGATCTGTACATGCTGCCATGGTTGTTGCTGTACCCGGTCTATACCTTGCTGATGCGCTTGTGGTGCGCCGTGGCTCTACTCAATGAAATATTCCGGCGTGGTCATGAAGAGAGCAGCATGGCGCCCTGGTGGGTATTAAAACGAGGAAATAAATTCTGATGAAAGTCACATTCAATCCCCCCAAGAAGCAGGATGCTACCTCGGATGACGGGATCCGGGTGTTGTATGCCCCTGCCAAGCGCATCGCGTTCAAGGCTCGCTGGTATCTGATCTTGCTGCTGGCATTCAGCCCGGTCATCATCTTGCTCGGCTACCTTGGACGAGAGTGGTGGCTGACTCAGGCGCCAGCGATCATCACGACGGAACCTCAGCTGGTGGTGGCCAATGGTGATGGTTTCATTCGCAGCATTTATATGTCCCCCGGCCAATCCATCTCGCAAGGTGATGCATTGATGCGTTTCGAATCGCCGACCCTCAAGGCCAACATTGAAGGTCGCAAGGCTCGTCTGAAAGCGCTTGAGCTGGACAAGGGGAATGACGAACAGGCGATATTGAACAATCTGGACGAGCAGATCAGCATCGCCGAGCGGGGCACTCGTGAACAGGAGGGGATCTATCAGGAGTATGCTGGGTACAGGAAGGAAAAGCTGGTTTCCAGCGCTGAATATGCCAGCGCTTTGCTGAGCTGGACTCAATCTCGCATCGACCTGCAGAAGGCCAGGGCTGAAAAAACGCAGCAAGAGTTGCAGATCAAAGAGGATCACCTGACGGGACCGCTGGCCAGCGCCCGCCACCAGCTGGAGCAGGAGCTGACCGAGATGGAAGCCATTATGCGACAGCAACAGCCCCTGTCTCCGGCCACCGGCAAGGTGTCTGACGTGCTGGTGCAGGAAGGGGACTGGGTCTTCTCGGGCGCGCCTTTGGCGCTGATATCCAAACATATGGATCCCCTGGTCATTGCCTATGTGCAACCCAAGTACTTGACCTCGATGGAAACTGGACACAAAGCCACCGTCAAGTTGCCGAGTGGCGAGCGTTTGGCTGCACGGATTGCCAGACCGGTGGAGCTGGCGGACAAATTGCCAGCCCAGCTGGCTGCGCCGTTTGAAGGAGAGAAAGCGACCCTCAAGGTGGCTCTGGCGCTGGATGAGAAACTCCCTGCCAATCTGCAAGTTGAGGGGTTGCCAGTCACTGTCTTGTTCGATTGATGTCCTGTTCGAAAAAGGCATTAAAGAGCCAGTAAAAGAGCAAAGTAGAATACGAACGGGGCCATTGAGCCCCGTTTGCGTATCATGAATATTGTCACGTTGCCGGGTCTGTTCGACTCGCGTTGAAGATACTGCCGTTTTGAGAGGCAAGAGGCCGGCAAGTTGAAGCTGTCTCTGTCGTTCAGAGGTTCTGATGATCTGCGTGGCTTGGCGACCACAAGATACGAACACTTTCTTTTGCTATTCGTCAGTTAATTTTTTCTGGCGAAAAAGGAGCGTCACTCAACCAAGCATGTGACAGTTATTATGCGGGTCATCGATTACGACAACTTGTGTCGTATTGCTGGTTTGGGCCCGCTCTCTGCTCCTGAGGAAAACGGTCAATCAAGTGAGTGTGATGATAAAAGGGGAATGAGCCCCAAAACCCTTATAATTGGCACATCAATTGCGTCCTCCAATTCTATTTTCCCTCCTGAATTTTGTGGTTTTGCATGTCTCCACGACTCGTCGATGAGCATAAATTCGTTACACCCCCGGATTGACTAAATTCTCTACAGAACCAAAATTGTCGTCCTCGCCACTCCCGATGTGAATCGGGTTCGGAAAGTTACAGGTCTCCTCCCGGAGATGGCTGGGCCGCACATAGGAAAGGTGCCGGTCTTGCTGCCCACCTTTCACCCTCAAATCAGCACACAGGTCAGGAAGCCATCTTGCCCATCGGGCAGGAGCGGACGCGTGTGTATATCCGTGTGGGAGTTCAAGGACGATACGACCCGCGTTTGTTATGGGTGGTATGTTGCGAATGAATCGCATCTTTTGGTTACTGGTGCTGCTGCCGTCGTTGGCATGGGCCGGTGGGGTGGACAACGCCCGCGAAGCCTGGGTCATCAAGGCCAGGGCGGGGGAGCTTGAGGCTGCCATAGCGGGGCTGGATGCCCTTTATCGACAGACAAATGATGGCAAGGTGCTCGACGATCTGATCGCGGTGCGGCTTTGGCATGGCGATCGCAAGGGGGCGCTGGCTGCCTGCACACCTTGCGAGTTCAGTCCCATCTCGAACAAGACGCTGGAAGAGGTGGCTCGCGCCGCCCGGGACGAGAAGCGTTATCCGGAAGCAATCAGCTACTACCGCGTCCTGCAGGGGCGCGTCCCCACCAATCCCAACGGCTGGATCGGGCTGTTTCTCACCGCCAGCGATCAGGGCAACCAGACGTTGGCCCGTCAGGCAGCCAGCGAGTACGAACAGCGTTTCGGCCGTGATCGCACCATCCTCGATGCCCGTCTCTACGCCGCCCGCCAGGCGGAAGATGCCATGGGTGAACTGCTGGTGCATCAGCAGTGGCTTGAACTCGAGCCGGATAATGCCGAGCAGGTGCTGGCGCTCTATCGGGTGGCTGTCGGGCTGGGGGCCGGGCCTGCGGCCGGCGAATTGATGGCCCGTTATCCCTTGCTGTTCAAGCCGGTGGACAGGCTCTGGCTCGATTACTATCAGGCCGTCAATCTGCTGCGGATGTCGTCCAAGATCGAGGATCCCGCCCAGGTTCGTACCTCTCTGACCCAGGTCCTGGCGCTGCAGGACAAGATCCTGGCGCGCGCTCCCCGCGATCATGTGCTCTACCTCAGCACCCGGCGGGATCGGGTGGTGACCCTGGTCGCCCTCGGCGAGTTTGCCCAAGCAGAAAAGGCGTCCGCCACTTTGCAGGCAGAAGGGCCATTGCCGGATTATCTGCTCGAAGCGCGGGCCGATGCCCTGGCCGGGCTGGGGCGGGCGACGGAGGCATCTGCGCTCTATGACCGGCTGGCCACTCCCGAACGGGCCAGAGACAAGGCATTGCTGGAGAAGCGTTTCTACGCCTATTCGGATGCGGAACGTTACGAGGCCGCCCAGGCGATGCTGGCCGGTTGGCAGGAACCGGCGACCCGCTGGGATTTTACCGGCAACCAGCGCATGGCCAACGACGACTACGAGAAGCTGCTGCAACTGCGAACCCTGCTGCAGGCCTGGCGTGGTCAGGCCGGGGAGGCGGAGGCAGAGCTGGAGTCCTGGCTGAAAACCGCACCGGCCAATCCCTGGCTCTGGTTGCAACTGGGAGATATCCGGCGCTGGCGCGGTCATCCTGACGGGGCCGAACAGGCCTACAGGGAGGCGATGCGCTGGTTGCCCACTGGACGCACTGTGCAGGCCGAGCCGGGTCGCCTCAATGCCCGGCTCGATCGGGGGGAGTGGCAGCAGACGCCACAAGCGGTGCGAGCCCTTGGCAACCTGACCCGGGATCGTCAGGAGCTGCAACAACGGCTGGCTCTGGAGCAGGCCCCCATGCTCACGACCGAGCTGACCCACGGCCGCAACGAAGGAGGCTCGGTGCAGGCCAGCCGCGACTGGCGTTATGACAGCCGTCTCTATAGTGGCCGCAGTGATGGTGGTGATCGTCTGTTTGTTCGTCGTCAGGGCAGCTTTGGTGACTATGAGGAGCAAGGGGAGAGAGCCGCCTACACCGGAGTCGGGGCCGAACTCTCCTTCTATCCGCTGCTGCTGCTGACCCTGGAAGGGGGCACGGGCAGCGAGCTCAACCACAAGGGCTACCTGTGGAGCCGTCTCGACTGGCGGCTGGACGATCAGTGGCAACTGGGGGCTGCCGTCAATTTTAACAGTGCCGACACCCCGCTGCGGGCCCTGGCAAGGGGCCACTATGCCGATCAATATCTGCTGGATCTTGGCTGGCGCCAGGACGAAACCCGTGAGGGTGGCCTGCGTCTCGAGCGCATGGACATCGACGATGGCAACCGGCGGCTCACCGCCTCCGGCTGGCTGCGCCAGGATCTCTGGCGCCGGGATCGCTGGTGGTTTGACGGCACCCTGCGGGCCGCCACCTCCCGCAACGAGGAGGTGGACGCGGACTACTTCAACCCCTTGAGTGATCGCAATCTGGAGCTGGAACTGGCGGCGCGCTACCGCTTGCCGCTGGATGGCCGTCGCTCCCTGCTGCAAAGCCTCACCATGAGCGGCAATCACTACTGGCAGGAGAGCTATGGCAGCGATCAGGGCTGGCAGCTCAGCTATCGCCATGACTGGGTGCTCTCACCTGCATTGAGCCTTGGCTATGGTCTGGGCCGTCGTCAGGCCGTCTACGACGGCAACCGCGAGTATGGAAATTTTGTCTTCGCCAATCTGCAATGGAGTTTCATGTGATGAGACGCTGGCTTGCTCCTTTTTTTCTGTTGTTGACCCTGTTGCCCGGTCTCACCCAGGCGGCCCGCAAACCGGATGATTACGTGGTGCTCTGCTATCACGACATCGTCGATCTCAAGCTGACCCCCAACCTCAAGCTCTATCCCCAGACGATCCGGCGCGACACCCTGATCCGCCACTTCAACTGGATCAAGCAGCAGGGCTACCATCCGGTCAGCTTCCAGCAGGTGCTGGACGCCAGGGCGGGCAAGGCGCCGCTGCCGGACAAGGCGATCCTGCTCAGCTTCGACGATGGTTACGAGAGTTTCTACCGGCTGGTTTACCCCCTGCTCAAGCTTTACAACTATCCGGCCGTTTTTGCGCTGGTGGGCAGCTGGCTGGAGGTGGCGGATGACCAGATGGTTTCTTATGGCAACGACAAACTGCCCCGCAGCTATTTCGTCAACTGGCCGCAGATCCGCGAGATGCAGGCCTCCGGGCTGGTGGAGATCGCCTCCCACACCTTCGCTTCCCATTACGGGCTGCTGGCCAACCCGCAAGGCAACGTGCAACCGGCGGTGACCACGGCGGGCTGGAGCCAGGCGGGTTACGAGTCCATGGCCGATTACCGGGCGCGGGTGAAGGCCGACTTCGACGCATCGGCTCGCCAGTTGAAGCAGCAGACGGGGCAGGCGCCGCGCATCATGGTCTGGCCCTATGGCGCCTTCAACGAGACGACGCTGGATCTGGCCCGGGAGGCGGGCATGCCCTACACCTTCACCCTGGCCGAAGGACTCAACAAGGTGAACGACACGGGCAGCACAGTGCGTCGCTATCTGCTGGATGAGGACACCAGTCTCGAGACCCTGGACGAGATCATGGGAGGCAATACCTGGGAGCGGCAGGTGGAGCGGCTGGTACATGTGGATCTCGATTATGTCTATGACCCGGATCCCCGCCAGATGAACAAGAACATCGACATGCTGCTGGACAGGATCAAGGGCTACGGCATCACTACCGTCTATTTACAGGCCTATGCCGATGACAACGGTGATGGGGTGGCGGAGGCGCTCTACTTCCCCAATCGCCATATGCCGGTCAAGGCGGATCTGTTCAACCGGGTGGCCTGGCAGCTCAAGACCCGGGCCGGGGTCAAGGTGTATGCCTGGATGCCAGTGATGGCCTACGACATGGGGCCGAACCATGCCTATGTGACCGACAGCCGCACCGGTAAACCCGCCAAAGGGCAGTATCTGCGCCTCTCACCCTGGGATCCGGCCAGCCGCCGGATCCTGCTGGATATCTACGAGGATCTCGGCTTCTACACCAAGTTCGATGGCCTGCTGTTCCACGATGATGCCTTCCTCAGCGATTACGAAGGCCCCTTCCCCCTGGAGCGTACGCCGTCGGCCTTGCAGGCACAGGGAGAGCGCAAGACCGACCTGCTGATCGATTTCACCATGGAGCTGCGTGATGCCGCCGCCCGTTACCGTCAGGGGGGCGCGGATGGCCTCAAGACAGCCCGCAACATCTACGCGACCCTGGTGACCGAGCCCGAGTCCCAGCAGTGGTTTGCCCAGAGCATGGCCGCGTTTGCCAAGGCTTACGACTACACCGCCGTGATGGCCATGCCCTACATGGAGCAGGCGAAAAATCCCGACGAGTGGCTGGCCAGACTGGCGGAGGATTCACTGGCTCAGGTGCCGGCCGAGCGCCTGGTGTTCGAGCTGCAAAGCCGCAACTGGCGCACCGAACAGCCCATACCCGACGCCGAACTGGCGCGCTGGATGCAGATCATCCAAAGCAAGGGGGTGAACAACTTCGGCTACTACCCGGATGATTTTCACAACAATCAACCGGATCCCGCCGTGCTGAGGCCCGTCTTCTCGGTACAAACACAGCCGCAACCTGAATTGCAGGGAGGGGCACAAGGCGGCTCAATCCGCCAGGGGGCAGCGACCACGGAGGTGACGCGGTGAGTGATCTGCTGACGGGCATCGCCATGTTCACCCTGGCCTATCCGAGCGTGATGGCGCTGGTGTGGATCTGTGGCGGCCTCTACTACTACTTCCAGTGGGAGCGGCGGGATATCGCCCTGGCCAGAAAGGGGCTCGAGTTGCCCCGCTATCCCAAGGTGACCCTGATGGTGCCCTGCTACAACGAAGGGGCCAATGTGGAGGAGACCATAGGTCACCTGCTGCGCCAGCGTTATCCCGACTTCGAGGTGCTGGCCATCAATGACGGCAGCAAGGATGACACCGGCGAACGGCTGGATCGGCTGGCCAGGCAAGATGAGCGCCTCACAGTGCTGCATCAGCCCAACCAGGGCAAGGCCATGGCCCTCAACAACGGATTGGCACTGGCCAAAGGGGAAATACTGATCGGCATCGATGGCGATGCGGTGCTCGACCATGAAGCCGCTCGCTGGATGGTGAAGCATTTTCTCGACAGTCCCAAGGTCGGCGCCGTCACCGGCAACCCCAGGGTGCGCACCCGCTCCACCATCATCGGCAAGATCCAGACCGGGGAGTTCAGCTCCATCATAGGCCTCATCAAGCGGGCCCAGCGCATCTATGGCACCGTCTTCACCGTCTCCGGCGTGGTGGTGGCGTTTCGCAAGTCGGCGGTGGAGGCAGTCGGCGGCTGGAGCACCGACATGGTGACCGAGGACATCGACATCAGCTGGAAGCTGCAGCTCGCGGGCTGGCTCATCCACTACCAGCCCCAGGCGCTGTGCTGGGTGCTGATGCCAGAAACGGTGCGGGGTCTCTACAAGCAGCGGTTGCGCTGGGCCCAGGGCGGGGCCGAGGTGTTTCTGCGTTATGGCCTGCAGGCGCTGCGTTGGCGCAATCGCCGTTTCTGGCTGCTGTTGCTGGAGTATCTCTCCAGCGTCACCTGGTGTTACAGCATGCTGATGCTGGCGGTGAGCTGGCTGCTCAACCCCGAGCTGGAGGGGTTGGCAAGGGGGCACCTGTTCCAGTGGACAGGCGTGATGATGACCGGCATCTGCCTGCTGCAGTTCTCCGTCAGCATCTTCATCGACAGCCACTACGACAAGAGCATGGCCCGCAGCTTCATCTGGTGTGTCTGGTATCCCCTGATCTACTGGCTGCTCAACCTGGTGACTGTGATCGTCGCCGTGCCCAAGGCCATTTTGCGCCGCCGTGGTCAGTTGGCGGTCTGGGAAAGCCCCGACAGAGGAGAGTCGTTCCGTGACAAAGCATAAGCTGGCGCAGGAGATGATCATCCGCAATGGCACCCGGCGTAGCTGGCGTTACCGTATGCGGGATATGTTGATCCTGCTGGTGACCTGGAGTGGCTGGCTGTTTCTGGTGTTGCAGCCCTGGTTCAGCTACCTGGAAACGGGGGCGGAGGGAAACTTCATCGGCTCGCTCGATATGGTGGAGGTAGGGCAGCTGTTTCTGGCGCTGCTGTTCGGCATCTTCTTGCTGATCCACTCCTGGGCCAAATACAACAAGTTGTTGTACCGCCTGATGCGAAAGCGGGCGGCGCAACAGGACAAGTAAGCGAGAGGGGCCATGGGCCCCTCTGCCGTTTCTGGTAGCCGCACAGGGCCATCCATAAAAGTTGCCGGTGCCGGGATCTCCCGTGGATGTGACCAGAGAAAATGCCAGTCCGCCGCCCGGCGCATTCACGTTGATAAACCTGAGGGCCATCAGGGGCTGATGGCGTCTTTGCTGAAGCTGCCGACGCAGATTGTCGCGAGCGAGGCGCTGATGGTGGCTCCCGGCACCCGATTGCAACCCGCTTACTCTCCTGTCCTGGTCAGTGCCGCGAGGGGATCTCCTTCCTTTAAAAAGCTCCTCTTGAACCCTGTTTCTTTGTCATCTCGCTCAGTGTTGTGGCGACACCCCATCTAGAAAGGGTTTCAAAAGACTATTGCCATCCCTTGTGGTTCATGTTTAGTATCCCAGCTCTAAATTTTTTAAGTCATTGTTTTATAGGTTGTTTTTGACATGGATATCAGTATGAACCGAAAGAGATGGGTTGGTGTGCTGGTTGTGTGTGCTCTGATGGCGGGGTTGGCCTGGTGGGTCAGGGGACCGCAATCCAAAGAGACAAACGACACTGTTGCCATCGGTGTGGAGGCAGAAACCGCCATGGAGCCTCTGGTATTGGCCGAACCCGTGGCTTCGGCTGCCTTGCCGGTACCGGAGATCAAACCCATGCCGGTGGCAGAG
This sequence comes from Aeromonas sp. S18(2024), assembly GCF_041402525.1. Lineage (NCBI taxonomy): Bacteria > Pseudomonadati > Pseudomonadota > Gammaproteobacteria > Aeromonadales > Aeromonadaceae > Aeromonas > Aeromonas sp. S18(2024). The sequence continues at coordinate 53,806 of NZ_JBGLQV010000008.1, forward strand.
AAGCCCGGTCGGCTCGGCGCGCAGGGGGGCTATGAACTGGATGAGCCCTGGCAGGCCGCCGAGGTAGATGCCGACTTCCCGTTGGCTGAGCCGGGCGAGGGGGTTGAGCTGCTTCAACCCATCGCCCTGCAGGGTGACGAGCTGGGACGGGCCCAGATCGGTGACAGCGTGACCCTGCCGCTGCCCGATGGCAGCACCCTGAAAGCCAGGGTGACCAAGGTGCAGTTGCAACGGGGCGGTGAGCGCAACTGGCAGGGTGAAGTGCAGATCGACGGTGGCCGCTATCCGGTCAATTTCACCGTCGGCAAGCAGGCCACCTTCGGGTTTATCGGCACGCCGCAAGGCAGTTATTCCGTCGAAACCCTGGGGGGCAAAGGGTGGGTTTACAAGAACCCGCCACTGGATCGGGGTCATGGTGACAATGACGGCCTGATCCCGACACATCAATAACAACAGAAAAAGGAAAATCACATGCAAAGAACCACATTGGGAATCGTGGTCGCAGGCTTGTTGGGTGCTACACCGGCAGTGGCCAATACCATCGATCTGATGGTGCTGCACACCCCCGGGCTGGCCGCCCGCTATCAGGGGGATGCCCAGACCCGGATCCAGCACATGGTGAACGTCACCAACCAGATCTACGCTGCCAGCGGCCTGGATCTGACGGTGCGCGCCGTGCACAGCGTCGAGGTGGACTATCCGGATGGTGGCACCGACAACGCGGCGCTCAATGCCGTGACCAAACAGACCCACAAGGCGTTCAAGGAGGTGCCGACCCTGCGCACCCGCTATGGCGCCGACATGGTGGCGCTGCTGCGTCCCGATACCGGTAATCACGGTAGTTGCGGTCTGGCCTGGGTCGGCGGTTCGGTGACCTATGCCGACGGTCGCAAGGTCTACGCCGACGGGGATCTCTCCAAGGAAGCGGGCAAGATGTTCAGCCATGTCACCGCCACCGGTTGCGGGGATGTGGTGCTGGCTCACGAGCTGGGCCATAACATGGGGCTCAACCACTCCCGTCTGCAGGATGGCACGGGTGGCACCTATCACTATGCGCTGGGCCACGGAGTGAAGGGATCGTTCGCCACCGTGATGGCCTATCCCTCCAGCTTCGGGGTCTTCAGCCACGAGTACAAGTTCTCCAGCCCCGACCTGGTCTGCAAGGGCCAACCCTGCGGCGTGGATCACCTCGATGCGGCCAATGGAGCCGACGCGGTGCGAGCCCTGAAGGTCACTACGCCGCAGATCGCCGCCTTCTATCCCACCATGGTGACGGAGGAGGTGCCGGATCTGGGCGAGCTGGAGCGCACCCTCGAGCAGCGTCGTCAGGAGCTGGAGACGGCACGAACTCACTATAGTGAGCAGCTGGCGGCCCAGACTGCCCTGAAGGAGCGGCAGGAGACGCTGCTGGCCAACTTCGAGCGTTACCAGCGCGAGCAGGCGGATCTCAACCAGCGCAGCAACAAGGCGATCAAGGAGAGCAACCGGCTGGTGCAGCAGTACAACAGCTACAACGGCCGTTACAGCCTCGCCGAGTACCAGAAGATCCGCGTCATCCAGAACGACCTGCTGGCGCAGATCAACCAGCTGCGCAGCGAGAGCAACGAGCTGATCCGCCAGTACAACGGGATCAGCCAGCGCTATAACGACGAGGTGAAGGAGTACAACGGCAGTTGGGATCGTTACAACCAGCTGATTGCGGCGGTGAAGAGTGCCGATGGCAAGGTGGAGGAAGCCCGCCGCGAGGTGGAGCTGGCCGAGCACAGATACCAGTTGGCGCTGCTGCGCCAGCCGGCCGAGGTGTTGCCAGCCTGACAAGGCATGCCCGGGCTTGCCGGCCCGGGCATGGTGATTGACACCGGGAGACCGAACCGCCCCGTGGGCAGTTCGATCTCTGGGGGAAGGGGCCTGCGGGCCCCTTCGTTGTCTGTGCTTGTCACACATTGCCACAAACTTTCCCCCTGCTGGCAAAGTCTTGTGACCTGATGGGTCTGTAATGAAACCATGGACAGGGAGACGAGGCCCTGTGGTATGCAAACCAAGGAGCATGTGATGACGGGCAAACAGATGCTGTGGGGATGGCAACTGCTGGCGGTGGCCATCTGGTGGCTTGGCTATGGGGGGGATGCCGGCAATTTCTGGCCCTGGCGCCATGAGATGTTGCTGCTGACCGGCCTGCTGGGGATGGGATACATGGCGATCTCGCTGGTGCTGGCGCTGCGCCTGCCGCAGCTGGAAGCCTGGTGTGGCGGGCTGGATCGGATGCTGCGACTGCATCGTCACAGCGCCATTGCGGCGGCCCTGACCCTGACCGGCCACTGGTTGCTGGTGGAGGCCCCCAAGTGGGCGGTCTCGGCCGGCTGGTTGACGCGCCCCGCCCGCCGTGGCGCGGGTGGTGGCAACGGTGGGGGGGCCTCCCTCCATGCGCTGGGCAATGACCTGGGAGAGTGGGGTTTTTATCTGCTGATCGCCCTGGTGGTGGTGAGCCTGCTGGCGCTGGTGAGTTACGGGCGTTTTCGCCTGATCCATCGGCTGGCGCCCCTCATCTATCTGGCGGGCTGGATCCACGGGCTCTGTCTGCTGCCCAACATTGGCTGGCTGAGCCCGCTCGGCATCGCCATCTGGCTGCCCGGCGGGGTGGCGGCCCTCGGTGCGTTTTACTCCCTGCTGGGACGGGTGGGGGCCAGCGATCGACATGCCGGCCGCTTGGTTGCCGTGCGGGAGCTGGCGGATCAGATCTGTGAGCTGACCATGGCCCTTGAGACACCACTCGCCCACTATCGCCCCGGCCAGTTCGCCTTCTTCGAATTCGATGTCAAAGAGGGGCCGCACCCCTTCACCCTGGTGCGGGTCTCGCCGGATCGGCGCGAACTGGTGATCGCGGTGCGGGCGCTCGGGGATCATACCCGCGAGCTGGTGGCGGCGGCCCGGGTCGGGGATCCGGTACGGGTGACCGGCCCTTACGGCGCCTTCGTCGCCCCCCTTGGCCGCGGCCGGTCACTCTGGTTGGGAGCCGGGATCGGCATCACCCCCTTCGTCGCCTGGCTGGAGGCGATGGTGGCCCGCGGTGAGCGCGGCGAGGGGATCACCCTGATCCAGTGTGCACCCGACAAGGTAGGAGCCGTCTATCGGGCGCGGATCGCCAAGCTGTGCCAGCGCACCGGGGTGCGTTATCAGCTGCATCTGGACAAGGAGGCGGGACGGCTGGATCTGGCGCGGGTCGCCGAAGGGGCGCCCGGCCAGGTCTGGTTCTGCGGCCCAGAGGGGATGGCAGACGCCCTGACCCGGCTGCTGCCGGACGGGCGTCTGCACCGCGAGCTATTTCGCTTTCGCTGACAACTGCTCGAGGGCGGCCTGTACCGCGGCCTCCAGCTGGGGGTCGCGCCCCGCCAGCATGTCGGCCGGGGTGAGGGGAACCTGGCGATCCGGGAGCAGCTCCTGATTTTCGTAGAAACTGCCGTCGGGTTTGCGCAGCCCCAGGCTCGGGATGCCGTAACCGAGCCCCGGGATCAGGCGGGACTCATGGGCATAGACGGTGGTGCCGGTGCCGGGAACCGGCTCACCTATGATGGGGCCAATCTTGAGGGCGCGGTAATACTCGGGAAAGGCGGAACCTTCCGAGTAGCTGCCGGCATTGGCCAGCACCACCGAGGGTTTGGTCCACTGGCGAGTGGCGGCATCCGTCGCCCCCTTGCCAAGGCGTGGCCAGTTGACCGCCATCCCCTTGGCGCGGCCGTTGCCGGTGAGAAACTCCACCAGGGTATTGGCAAGATAACCCCCCTTGTTGAAACGCACGTCGACGATCAGGGCCTCGCTGCCGCGCAGCCGCCCTAGCGCCTGTGCCACCAGCTCCTCGTAGACGGCGTTGCTCATCTCCGGCAGATAGACGTAGCCGACTCGCCCCTTGCTCAGGGTCGCCACCCGATCGCGCCGCTTGGCGACCCAGGCATCGAGTTGCAGGGCATACTCTTGCTGCAGATCGATGGCGGTCACCTCCACCTCGTCAGGCTCCTTCTGGCCCGCCTGCTGGAAGGTGAGGGCAAGCCGGGTCCCGGCCTGATGGTTGAGCGCCTGATCGAGGGCGGCCAGATCCGGGATGGGGGTGTCGTTGATGGCGAGCAGGCGCGCACCGACCCGGATATCGCTCTCCTGATCCAGCGGGCCGCCGGCCAGCAGACTGGCCAGCATCACCCCCTGTTTACTCTCCTGCCAGTAGCCCCCCAGGCTGGCAGTGTCATCCGCCAGACGCGGGAAGGGGGCCGGGCCATAGCCCCAGGTGTGGGAGACGTTCAGCTCGCCGGCCAGCTCGGCCAGCAGATTGCCGAAGTCGCGGCCATTGCTGATGCCGGGCAGCAGGGCTCGGTAACTGGCGACATAGCCGTCCCAGTCCACCCCGTTCATGTCGTCGCGATAGAACTCCTCCCGGGTGAGCCGGGTGATCTGGTCGAAGGCGGCATTCATGCGGGCCTGCCAGCCGCTGTCAGATGGCAGGGCAAAGGGGGCGCTGATGGCTTCGCCAGATTCGAGCGCTACCTGGGTGACCTCTCCCTCCCGTACCAGGGTGGCGAGGGTGGCCTCCTTGTTGAGGCTGGCCAGGGCGGGACCGGGTTGTTCGGCAAACAGTTGGCGAGTCTCTCCCTTGCGCAGATCCAGGGTGTAGCCCTTGATCTCGCTCTGTTCGCCGGTGCCAGGCTCTTCCACCAGATAGGTCAGCTGATCATTGACCAGACGGCTGGCGAGCAGGGTGCCGGCGGGCAGCAGTTGCAACGCCTCCCGATGGGCCAGGCGATCGGTCTCGAAGCCATAGCCCTCCTTGGGCGGTGCCTGTTCGGCCAGGAAGTCAGCCTTGGCGGCGCGGCTGCTGTAGATGCCGAGCAGGTTGTTGCCAAGAGGCTCGCCATCGGCCCCCAGGGCGCCGTACTTGGTCGATTGCCAGTAAAGGATGCCACCATCCTCGCTCCAGGCGGGGGCACTCTCCTGATAGCCGCTCAGGCTCACATTGACCGGCTTGGCCCTGGCGTTGCCGGTGTCGATGACGGCGATCTCCTGCTGGGCCGAGTCGGGGCGCAGGGTGAGCGCCAGATGGCGAGAGTCGGGAGCGAAGGCGAGATCCACCTCGTGGCGGGCGGGGTTGAAGCTGGCGGGCACCAGTTCGCGCTGCTTGTTGCTCGCCAGATCCAGCAGGTGGATGGCCTGGCCGTCCACCACGAAGGCGAGCTGCTTGCCATCGGGAGAGAGTACGGGCCGGCTGATCCCCTTGCCGGGAATGGCCAGCAGCAGGCTCTCTTGCAGGCTGCCCGGATCGCTGAAGAGGCGTTCCGGATCCGCCTTGCGCAGGCGATAGAGGGCGGCGGGCCCCTGCTGTTCGGAGAGATAGATAAGCGAGCGCTCCTTCTCGGCGTAGAGGGGGCTCGACTGCTCGCCGGGATCCCGGGTCAGCCGGCGTACCCGCTCCCGCTCCGGATCGACGGCAAACAGATTGCCCTCGCTCACCAGGATCAGCTCCTTGCCCTCCTCGCTGACCAGCGCCTCGTCGGCATGGGTCAGGGACTGGCTCTGTTCATCCGGCTCCGTCGCCACCTGAGGCGCGATGGTCAGCTTGCGCGGCTGGGTGCTACCGGCGTCGAGCCGGTAGAGCTCTCCCAGCCAGGACCAGACCAGATCGCCACTGCGGGAGGCGCTGAGCCCCCGCACCGGATGGCCCTGGTAGTGGGTGAGCTGCTGCTCCTTGCCGCTGACGAGATCCCGTTGCCAGACGTTGAAGTCCCCGCTGCGCTCGCTGAGATAGAAAAGGGCGTTCCCGTCGTCGCGCCAGACCGGATCGCTGGCGGCGATCCTGTCTTCGGTCAGCTGCCGGTGTTGCTTGCCGTCAAACAGCCAGAGGCGGGAGACGGCGAAGGATTGCTGGTGCTTGCGAAAGGGCTGATCCATGGTCGGCATCTGGTAGGCCAGTCGCTCCCCGTTGGGGCGGGCCAGGGTGGCCGGCAGCGGCAGATCGGCCTGCAGCTTGCCGCCAGTCACCTGCGTCCAGTAGAGGGCGCTGCCCTGCATCTCTTCGGCCACGAAGTGGTCGGCCTTGGGATCCCAGGGGCGCTGGCTGCTCAACAGCAGGCGCTTGCCATCCGGGCTGAAGGCCTGGGGCAGGTCGGCGCGCGAGTCACGGGTGAGGCGCACCATTTCCCCGCCGCTGGCGGGCACCACAAAGACGTCTTCGTTGCCGTAGAGGTTGGCGGCAAAGGCGATCAGCTTGCCATCCGGCGACCAGATCGGTCGCTGGCTCAGGTAGTCACTGCCGGTCAGCGCAGTGGCAGGCCCCCCGTCGGCGCTGCCGACGAAGATGCGCCCCTGCCAGGTGAAGGCGAGTCGCTTTCCATCGGGGGAGAGGGCGGGCTCGCGTAGCCAGAGTGCCTCGGCGGCGAAGCTGGCGGGCAGCCAGAGCAGCAGGGGAGAGAGCAGCAGGGGGATGAAACGGCACGAAGAGCGCATGGCGGGGTCCTGTCGAAGAGTCGAATCCTTATCTTCGCCGATCACCGGTGTGGGGGCTAGCTGGAATTGCACTCGTATCTTGTTGTTTTAATTATTAATTAATAAAAAACAAACAGGCGACTCAAGGAAAGGCACAGCGGGGACGCAAGATATGTTTATCTGACATATTGAGTATTGATGGCGATCCAATATCATGGCGCTCGCTTGCCAGTTGGCTGGCGAGATTCAGATGATGAGATCAAACGCAAAAGCCCGCACCAGAGGCTTGCCGAGGGATGGAATGAGAGCCGTATTGCTGTGTCTGTTGGGGCTTTGGCCCGCATTGAGTTTTGCCACCCTGTCTGCCGACATGGTGGTGGTGAAGAAATCCACCTATAGCCTGACCCTGATGAAGGATGGCAAGGAGGTGAAACGCTACTGGATTGCCCTGGGGCCGGCTCCCATGGGACACAAGCAGCGGGAAGGGGATCAGCGCACACCGGAAGGGCGCTACACCCTGGACTACAAGAAGACCAACTCCGGCTTCTACAAGGCCATTCATATCAACTACCCGAACCTGCAGGACATCCAGCGTGCCAATGAGCTGGGGGTCAATCCTGGTGGCATGATCATGATCCACGGTCAGCGCAACAACGTGGGCAACGTTAGAGTACAGCCCTCCAACTGGACCAACGGCTGCATCGCCATGCTGAACCACGATCTGGATGAGATCTGGGATGCCATCGAACCCGGTACGCCCATCGTCATCGAGCCCTGATCTGGGTTGAGACAGGTAGAAATACAAAAACGGCAGACCCTGGGTCTGCCGTTTTTTATTGCCATTTTTTATTGAAAAATAGCCTTACTTCAACCGGTTGGCGTTGTTGAGCTGGGTCTTGATCAGCGCTTGCAGCACGGCCATCAGGGCCGCCCCCGTCATGCCGAACATCAGCACGCCATTGGCCGCCTCCAGCGGTCCCAGCATCTTCCACTGTTGCTGCATCACTATGTCGCCATAGCCGAGGGAGGTGAAGTTGACCCCGGAGTGGTAGACGGCCTCATAGATCTGCTCGAACTGGCCAAGGCCGAGAAACAGCAGGCCCCAGATCATGATCTGGATGAAATTCCCCAGCATCAGCAGGACCATCACCACCAGCAGGGGGCCGACGCCACGGCCCAGCCAGCCCGGGGTGGGGTTGTTGTGGACCTGGTTGATATAAAAACGCACCGCCCGAAAGGTCAGGCTGGCTTGCAGGACAAGGCAGATCAGCATGGTAGGCAATCCCACCAGCAGGTTCATCAGCATCATGGGTGGCCCTCATGGTTGGTTGGATCAAACGGGATGGCGGTCCCGGGTATCGGGCCCGCCAGTAGTGACATCATCGTCATGTGTGACGCCCCCCGGGGATCATTGCGATCCCGTTTCTGCGCCCCGCCCGCCAGCGCTCCAGCACCCAGATGGCGCCCCAGGCGTAACAGGAGACCAGGATGAACAGGGCGAGCCGGAACAGGGAGGCCTGCATCACGTCCTTGCCGTTGGCGCTGTCCTGGATCGCCGGCCCCAGCAGGATGATCACCGTCATCAGGGCGTTGCTCCAGAAGGAGGCGGGCAGACGGCTCGGCACTATCCTGAACAACCGGCGACCGAGCCAGAGGCAGATCAGCATGACCCACAGCATCAGCATCCAGAGGCTGGGCAGCAGGGCCAGGCCGAACCAGGCGAGGGCCGCGATCAGGGCGCCCATCAGGGTCGAACCCACCAGCTCCTTGCCGGCGTTGCGCGCCTGGGTGGTGCAGGCCTGCTGGCTCAGCGCCACCGTCTTCATAATGGCGGCCAGATAGTGGGCCGGATCCTGCAGTGCCATCACCAGCACGGGCAGCACTATGATGACGGCGCGTAGCGCCACCCAGCCAGCATTGTCCGGACTGAGGTGTTCGGGTTTGGGGAGGGGGGCCCCCTCATCCGGAAACAGGTTGTGGGAGACCGAGCTGATGAAGGCGCCCAGTATGATGCCGATCGCCAGCGCCTGGATCACCACGAAGGCGAGGGCCTGGCTTGCCGTGCCTGCCACCGGGATCAGGGTGAGGGTGGCCACGAGCAGCAACAGCAGCGGGTTGCCGTTTTTCAGCCCCAGATAGAAGAGGCCGAACAGCAGCAGGGCGATCAGCAGTATGGCGCTGGTGCCATAGTGCTGGAGCAGGGGCACCATCAGCACGCCGGTGCCCATCAGCACCATGAGTGCGCCCCCTATCATCAGCCCCTTCACGGTGGAGAGTGGCGGGCCTGGCTTGCACAGCAGCATGATCACCACCAGGTTGCTGAGGTGGGGCAGGGGCAGCGCCAGGCCATAAGTGATGAGGATGCACAGCCCCATGCCCAGGGTCAGCCTGAGGATTGCCTTGTCGGCCCTGTGCATCAGCCTTTTCCTCGCTGGTTCATGACGGGCACGCTCAATAGAGATAGGAGAGCAGGCTCATCAGCCTGATGAAGAGGGCTCCCAGGCCGTTCATCAGCCAGTTGTCGCCACTGTAGACCAGTACTTCGGCCTGGCCGCCGACCCGGATCCCCTGCAGCCGGGCCAGCTCTTCCTTGTCGAACTCGATGGCCACCGGGAAGCGCTGGGCCTGGCGCAGCCAGTCGCGGTTGTTCTGCACTGTGGGCAGGCTGCCCGCCGCCGTCTGGTTGCCGGCACTGACCCCGTTGCCCAGGCTGCGGATCCGCCCCTTGAACACCTGACCCGGCATCACATCCAGCACGATGGCGACCTCGTCGCCCGGGGCCAGATTGCCCAGGTTGTTCTCCGTCATGTCGGCGCTGATCCAGACGTCGTGGATGGCGATCAGCGTCATGGCGGGAGCCCCTGCCGAGACAAACTGGCCGACGTCGGTACGCAGATCCGTCACCAGCCCGCGGGAGGGGGCGAGCACCCTGGTGTGGGCGAGATCCAGCTCGGCCTTCTCGATGGCGGAGCGGGCACTCATCAGCTGGGAGTTCTTGTCACCGCTGTTGCCGGCGGCCTCTTTGGCCTGGATCAGGCTGGCCTCGGCCGCCTTGACCTGGCTCTGGGCCTGTACCCTTGTGGCGCGGGCCACTTCGAGGCGGCGCACCGAGATGGCGCCCGGATCCTCGGCATAGAGCCGCTCCTGGCGATTGGCATCCTGCTCGGCCTTGAGGCGGTTGGCCTTGGCGGCCTGGAGCGAGGCCTCGGCGGCGGTGACACCGGCCGAGGCGGCGTTGACCGAACGCAGCACGGAGTCGTAATCGGATCTGGCCCGTTGCAGCGCTATCTGGTACTGGCTCGGATCAATCTCGAACAGGGGCTGGCCCTGGGCCACGTCGTCATTGTTCTTCACCAGCACCTGCTGTACCTGGCCGGAGACCTGGGCGGCGATGGGGACCACGAAGGCCTGCACCCTGGCCTGTGAGCTGTAGGGAGTCAGGCGATCGGCGGCAAAATACCAGAGCAGGCTCAGGCCGATGAGGACGAGCAGCAGCTGGGTCGCGACGCGGCTCCCCTTGCCCGCAGGGGCTGGGGGAGCAGACGGAGTGGGTTGGGAAGGCTGGGGATCTTGGCTCATGGTCTTCTCGTCATCACATTAGGGGGCACGGGCGGCGGGCAGGGGATCGATCAGCATGGGGCCCCAGTCGCTGCGTGATTGCATCTCCTGGCGGCTCTGCTCGTCGAGCAGGGGACGAGTGCGTCCTTGTTGCCAACCGCCTCCCATCGCCTTGTAGAGGGAGATCAGGCTGAGCATCACGTTGCCGCGGCTGCTGACCAGTCGCTCCTGCTGACTGAACAGGGCGCGCTGGGAATCGAGCACCCGCTGGAAGTCGGCCATGCCCTCACGGTAGCGGATATTGGCTATCTCGAGGGAGCGGCGGGCGGCCTGCTCTGTCTGCTCCAGCAGCCCTATCTGCTCTTCGTTTTTGGCAAAGCCGATGGCGGCGTCGTCGATCTCGCGGGCCGCAGTCAGCAGGGTGTTCTGGTAGCTCTCCTTGAGCTGCTGGAAGCGCGCATCCTGCACCAGCACGGCATTGCTAAGCAGGCCATGGTCAAACACATTCCATTTGAAGCTTGGTCCTATTCCCCAATCCAGAGTGGTACTGCTGCCGGAGAGTGAGGTGGCCGAGAGGCCGAGGGATCCCAGCAAGGTCAGGGAGGGGTAGAGCTCGGCCTCGCTGACGCCGATCAGGGCCGACTGGGCCGCCATCAGTCGCTCGGCACTGCGCACATCGGGGCGACGGCGGATCAGATCTGCCGGCAGCTCGCTGGCCAGCTGCAGGCTGGCGTGCGGGATTTTGCCAGTGTTGTCGCTCATCTCGGGCAGGGGGCCGGGGGCGCGAGCCAGCAGAGTGCTCAGGGCATTCTGGCTCTGCCGCAGACTGGCCTCCAGCGCCGGGATCCCGGAGAGGGTGCTCAGGTACTGGGTCTTGGCCTGCTGCACGTCCAGCTCGTCGCTGTTGCCGCTGCGAAACTGCTTCTGGGTGATCTCCAGACTGCGCTGTTGCAGGCGGGCGTTCTCCCGGGAGATCTGCAGCCGCGCCTCCAGGGTGCGGATGTTGACGTAGAGAGTAGCGACCTGGGCGGCCATCAGGACCTGGATATCGTCGTACTGGGCCAGGGTCGCAAAGTAGCTGGCATCGGCCGCTTCAATGCTGCGCTGGAATTTGCCCCAGAAATCGATCTCCCAGCCGAGGTTGGCCCCAAGGCTATAGCTCACGAAATCGGTGTTGGGGCCATCCCGCACCTGGCCGACCGGCATGGCGCTGCCGCTGACCTGCTGCAACTGGGGATAGCGACTGGCATCGGCGATGCCGAGCTGGGCCCTGGCCTCCAGGATGCGCAGGCCGGTGGCGCGTACGCTGTGGTTCTTGCTGAGCGCTTCCTGCACCAGAGCGTCGAGCACGGGATCCTGGAACTGGGTCCACCACTGGTCGTTGGTGTCGGCAAACGAGTTTCCCTTGACCTGGCCGAGGGAGCCCCCCTGCCAGGTGTCGGCGGCGCCTCCCCCGGGTTTGACATAGTCCGGCCCCAGCGTGGTACAGGCGCTCAGCAGCAGGCTGCCGAACAGGGCGACCCCGAGGGGCGCCCTGTGATGAAGGTGACGGCTTGGCTTAGAGGGCATCTTGCGGCTCTGCGGCTTGGTTGTCGCCACCCTGGGGGGCGAGGTGGTGCCCGGCCACCCAGGACATGAAGACCTGATAGCCGATAGCGAGCAGGGTGGCACCGACAAACATGCCGAGGATGCCGCTCGATACCATACCGCCCAGGGCGCCCAGCAAAATGATCGGCATGGGGGCGTCGACACCGCGTCCCAGCAGTATGGGCTTGAGCACGTTGTCAGCCAGGCCGGAAGCCACCAGCATCACGGTGTAGATGATGGCCGGCACGGTGGCGTAGTCGCCGCTGCTCCAGATGTAGATGACGGCGGGGATGAAGATCACTGCGGCCGGGATCTGGGCGATGCCGAGGATCAGGGCCACCAGGGCGATAAGGCCGGGTGCCGGGATGCCGGCGATGGCGACCGAGAGACCCAGCAGGATGGCCTGGATAAAGGCGACCCCGATCACCCCCATGGCCACGGCGCGAATGGTAGCGGTGCAGAGGGTGGCGAACTCGTCACCCCGGGCATCGCCCATGACGCGGGTGGAGATGGCCTTGGCACTCTGATGGCCCGGCATGCCGTAAGCCATGATGATGCCGGCGATGGCGAAGGAGAGGATGAACTGCAGTATGCCGGTCCCCATGCTGGCCACCATGCCGAGCGCCGTCTTGGCGATGTTGCCAATCTTGGGCTGCATGCTCTGGATAAAGGCGGGCAGATCGGTCGCCGCCATATGCCAGGCGGCATAGAGCTTGTCACCTATGACAGGCCAGCCCGCCACCGACTCCTTGGGCAGGGGGAGTTGCAGGGTGTTGTTCCTCATGTCGTGGATGAGGCTTGTGATGGTGTCGGCCAGCGAGCTGGTCAATATCGCCGTGGGCACCACGATCAGGGCTATGCCTCCCAGCACCAGCAGGGTCGCCGCCCGGCCCTGGCGATTGCCCAGTCGTGCCGCCAGACGCTGGTGAGCGGGATAGAGGGTCACTGCCAGGATCAGGGCCCACAGCATCAGGGTCAGGAAGGGAGAGAAGATCCCGTAGCAGATGATAACCAGGGCCAGGATCAATCCCGCCTTGATAAGTACATCCAGCAACTTGTTAAACAAGCGGCGTTCCAGTTCCGGGTTGGTATCGTATTGCATAGCGGGCTCTCACGGTGAAAGTGAAGTCGGATTTATCTCATAGGGGGTTATTTTCAGCGGGGCATTTTTAAATTCACTAGCTGTCCCCAAGCTTAACCAGCTAACTATTTATAAAAACAAGGCAATTAAATGACATTGTGTATCAATGCATTACATGGCTGCTTTGGAGTGTCTCACATTTTGATGAATATCAAATATCCTCCTTTTATATACGCTAGTCATTATTTGAATATAGAGCCTGATGATTAATTAGAAAGTTTAATAAGTGGTGTTATTTATATTTTTCAGAATAAAGCTTTGCTCATTTATGGTTGTTAGCTGAGTTATCAGTATCTATTTCTGCGGCGCGTCTTGAAGGGCGTGGAAAATATTTTTTGCATCCTCCATGACAGAAATCATACCGGTTATGGGCAGGGGGCGCCGAGCAAGCACGACGTGCTGGCACTGACAGAGTCATCACTTGCGACAGAAGTTAGCGTTTCTGCGCGGCTATGGTAGCTTGCTGGTTTTGTTCGGTTGTGGAAAACAGATATGGACGTCAATCCTGCAGCGCTGTCTGGCGGTGCTTCTCGCCTGTCCCGAGTGCGCTGGTGGCAGGCGACACTCGATATTTTGCCCCTCTCCATCTCGGTCATCCCCTGGGGGATATTGTGCGGCGCCTTGGCGCTGCAGGTCGGGTTGAGCCCGCTGCAGGCCCAATGCATGTCGCTGCTGGTCTATGCCGGCGCGGCCCAGCTTTCGGCCACCACTTTGTTCGGGGCGGGCACGCCGCTGCTGCCCATCATGGGGTCAACGATTGTCATCACCTCCCAGCATCTGCTGTACGGCTTTACCTTTCGCCGTGACGTGCTGCCGCTCTCCCTGCGCTGGCGCGCGAGTCTCGCCTTCTTTCTGACCGACGAGATGTTCGCGGTGGCGCTCAAGGACAGGGAGCACAACGGGCGCTTCGACCCCGCCTATGCCCTGATCGCGGGTTTCGTCTTCTATCTGTTCTGGAATCTGGCGACCCTGCTCGGCATCGCCGCCGGCCAGTACATCGACGGTCTGGATCAGATGGGACTGGATTTCGCCATCGCGGCCACCTTTATCGCCATGACCATTCCCGCCATGAAGAACCTGCCCATGGTGGCGGCGACCCTGGTGAGCGGATCCATGGCGCTGCTCACCAAGCCGTTGTTGGCGGAGGTCTACATCATCGTCTCGGCCCTCTCCGGCATGGTGGTGGGATACGTGCTGCACCGGATGAGGAGATAAGCATGACCTGGCTGATGATAGGCCTGCTGGCCCTGATCACCTTCTGCAACCGCTTCGCCTTCTTCTCGCGCCTGACCCGCTATCAGCCCGGTGCCGAGATGGGGGCCTTCCTCAGCTTCTCGGCCCAGTCGGTGCTGACCGCCATCTGGCTGCCCATCGTCTTCAGTTACGAGCCGGGGCAGGGGATCTCCTGGGATCCCGACTATCTGGCCGCCACCCTGCTGGTGACGGTTCTGACCCTGCTACGGCTGCCGACCCTGGTGGTGGTCGTGGTCGGCATGGGGGGCTTCTTCCTACTGCGCTGGCTGGGGGGCGTGGCAGTGCTGTTGTCCTGATGGCGAACGGGGCGTGATCCCGCATGGCGGATGTCATTTATTGACATCCGCCATGTTGCCAATGTCACTTCAAAAAAGGCCTTCAAAGGGTAAGGATATGGTGTCATCTGTATAGGAGCGCCCCATGTCTTTCACCCAAGCCTGCCAGCGTATCGTTCGCGATCCCCTGCTGTCACCGGCCCAGAAGAGCCACGCCCTGGCGCTGGCCGCCGAAAATGCCCTGCCCTATCCCGACCTGCCCGAGGCGGTAAGCGAGGCGATGGCGCAGGGGTTTATCTGCGACATGTTCGAAGGGCATGCTCCCTACAAACCGCGCTATGTGTTGCCCGATTATGAACGTTTCCTCCGTCAGGGCTCCGCCTGGCTGGAGCTGGCTCCGCCACAGGACTTTGACGAGGCGCTCGATGCCCTGCGCATCCTTTATCACCATGTCCCTTCCGTCACCGGCATGCCGGTCTGGCTGGGGCGGCTCGATCACCTGCTGCTGCCTTTCGTCGGCGGGCTGGATGACGATGCGCTCTATCGCAAGCTGAAAGCATTCTGGATCTATCTGGATCGGGTGCTGCCGGATGCCTTCATGCACGTCAACATTGGCCCGGATGACAACCGTCTGTGCCGCCTGATCCTGCGCATCGACGGCGAGCTCAAGCAGGTGGCGCCGAATCTGACCCTGTTCCACGATCCTGCCGTGACGCCGGATGCGCTGCTGTTGCAGGGGGTGAAGAATATCGCCAGTTGCAGCAAGCCCCATATCGCCAACTACCCGATCCACAGCGCGACCTTCGACGAGCGCGGCTTTGGCATCGTCAGTTGCTACAACGCCCTGCCGCTGGCCGGTGGCGCCAACACCCTGGTGCGCATTTCCCTCAAGCGGGTGGCCGAACAGGCGCAGGGGATCGACGATTTTCTCGGTTGCCTGCTGCCCCACTACTGTCGCCTTGCCTCCCAGTTGATCACGGCGCGCGCCGCGTTTCTGCACAGTGAGTCCGGCTTCTTCGACAGCTTCCTGATCAAGGAGGAGCTGCTGGAAGAGGAGCGCTTCGTCCCCATGTTTGGCATCTATGGCATGGCGGAGGCGGTCAATATCCTGATGGACAAGGAGAATCTGCCGGATCGCTACGGCCGTGAGGAGGAGGCGAACCAGCTTGGCTATCGCATCTCTGCCCAGCTTGCCCGTTACGTGCAGGAGACGCCTCAGCCCCATGCCTGGCGCGGCCATGCGCTGCTGCACTCCCAGGGCGGTCTCAGCGTGGATGTGGGCGTGACCCCGGGGGTGCGCATTCCCTATGGTCAGGAGCCGGATCCCGCCAGCCATGTGCTGGCCCTGGCGCCCCATCACGGCTTCTACCACTCGGGGATCAGCGAGATCCTCACGCTGGATCCCACCATTCGCCAGAATCCGCAGGCGTTGCTGCAGCTGTGCAAGGGGGCTCTCGCCATCGGTATGCGGGAGTTCACCGCCAACGTGGCGGACAGCGATCTGGTGCGGGTGACCGGCTACATGATCCGCAAAAGCGATGTGGCCCGTTTTGCCGAAGAGGGTTCGCGCCTGCAGACCACCTGTCTCGGTGCCGAGGCGAGCGAGGTGACCGCCATCCGCCAGCGGGCGCCGCGGGTCATCGCCCACGAGGCGCTCGTCAGCGAACTGTGAATGGCGGCGACATGAAGGATTGCGCCAGGCAGTGCAGCGCCCGGGTCAGCCGGGTGTTGCCCTTCTCCTGTGTCGACGGGCCGGGCAACCGCCTGGTGCTGTTTCTGCAAGGGTGCAATTTCAACTGCCCAAGTTGCCACAACCCCCACACCATAGGGCTGTGCGATCACTGTGGTGACTGCGTGCCAGGTTGCCCAAGCGGGGCCCTGACCCTGGATGAGGGCAGGGTGAGCTGGCAGGCGGCGCTTTGTACCGATTGCGATGCCTGTCTGGATATCTGCCCCCGCAGCGCCAGCCCCAAGACCAGCATCATGACGGTGGCCGAGGTGCTGGCCCTGCTGCGCCGCTACGGCCCATTGCTTACCGGCATTACCGTCTCCGGCGGCGAGGCGACGACCCAGTTCCCTTTCGTGATCGCCCTGTTCACCGCCATCAAGCAGGCGCAGGATCTGGCGCACCTGACCTGCCTGCTCGACAGCAATGGATCTCTGGCGGAAACCGGCTGGCGGCGACTGTTGCCCGTGCTCGATGGCGCCATGATCGATCTGAAGGGGTGGCGAGAGTCGGTACATCTCTCCTTGACCGGCTATGGCCGCGAGCGGGTGCTGGCCTCGCTGCAACTGCTGGCGGAGGAGGGCAAGCTGGCCGAACTGCGCCTGCTCCATGTGCCGGGGCGCAGCGATTTTCTCGATGAGCAGGGGGAGCTGGCGCCTGACCTGGTTGCCTTCTTGCGGCGATTGGGATCTGTGCCCATCCGCCTCAACGGTTTTCGTCACCACGGGGTGCGCGGCGAGGCACGAAACTGGCCGCAGGCATCCCGCAGCGAACTGGTCTTGCTGGCCAATCGGCTAACCGGGATCGGTTTGGGGCCAGTCTCGTTGCCAGCCCTGATGAGTGAGTAGTTATCCGGATCTGCCGGGCAGGATAAAGGCTGCAACTGTGATTTCTGTCTATTGGTCGGGGAGCCGGACGGCGGCTAGAATATCGGCCATTCTCCCTCAATGACAGATAATCATGAGTGAAAGCAAGGCGTTATATCGGGTTCAGTTCATTTGCCACAGCGAGCGCTATGAGGTGTATGTGCGCGAGGTCAATCAGGGGCAGCTGTTCGGCTTTATCGACATTGCGGATTTTGTCTGGGACACCCACTCGGCTCTCATCGTCGACCCCAGCCACGAGAAGCTCAAGAGCGAATTTGCCGATGTGCGCCACACCCTGATCCCCATGCACCAGGTGCTGCGCATCGATGAGGTGCAAAAAGAGGGGGCTGCCCGCATCACCGAGCTTGGTAACAACGTCTCTCCCTTCCCCGGTCCCATCTATACCAAGCGTCCCTGATAGCCGGGGTCATGTTTCGCCCAGCCTGAATATGACTTGCCGCCCGCTCAGGGCGGCGAGAGATCCCGCCCCAGCGCCAGGATCCGTTGCCGGAACCAGTTGCGTGCCGAACTCTCTCCGGTCGGGCCATACCATACCAGGCTGTGGCTCACCTTGCCGTAATCGAACGGGGCGGGACGCAGCGCCAGATCCGCCTGCTTTGCCATGTGGGCGGCCCAGCCGCCGACGGCGGTGAGGATCAGATCCGTCCCGGGCAGCAGGGCTGCCGCGCTGGAAAAATCCGGCATGGTGGCGCCAATTTGGCGCCTTACCTGCTGCTGGGCCAGGCTCTGCTCGAAGAAGGGATTGGCCAGTTCGTTGTCGCGAATGGCGATATGGCGCCAGCTCAGGTAAGCGTCGAGATCCCAGTGTCGCGCCAGGGCCGGGTGATTTCGGCGCAGCAGGCAGACGAGCTTCTCTTCCCGCAGGGTTTCCCATACCAGCCCGGATTGGCGGGGCAGGGGCTGGCTCTGATCATGGGGCAGGATCACGAAATCGAGCTTGCCTGCGACCAGCGCCTCCAGCCCCTGTTCATCCTTGTTCCAGATCTCGGGAACCAGCCCGGGCACCTCCTGCATCAGCTGGCCCAGAATGGGGCCGACTGGCCAGGTCATCATGCTCTCCCGCATCCCCAGGCGCAGGGTGCCCTGCCACTGCAGAGGGTCGAAGGCGTTTTGCTGGGTCAGGCTGCTCAGCTCGCTCAGCAGCCGATGCAGGGTAGGTGCCAGCCGTTCGGCGAAGGGGGTGAGCAGCAACTGGTTGCCCTGGCGGTAGAGCAGCTGGTCACCGAGCAGTTCCCGCAACTGGTTGAGGGTCTTGCTGACGGTGGAAGGGGTGGTACAGAGTCGCTCGGCGCAGCGGGTGACGCTCTGGTAGTCGAGCAGCAGGTGCAGGGTGACCAGATGGCGTCCTCCCAATCGGGACAGGGCGATCAGATCCATAAAGGCTCCTGAAAGAGGATGAAAGCGAAAAGAATCGACAAGCTGCCTACGGTACTGGCGAGCGCCAAGGTTGGGAAGTCAATTCGGGGTGACCGGATGGCGTACTCATGTCTGGGCGGGAGAGGGCAATCAGGTATCTGATGACTTCTGAAGTTGCATAAAGCGGGCAGGGGGCAAGAAAAAGCCCCGCCAAAGCGGGGCTGACGGAATTAGCCCTGGAGCACGGCGGCCATGGCATCGGCCACATAGTCGACGTTGCGGCTGTTGAGGCCGGCCACGCACATGCGACCGGAGCGCACCAGGTAGACGGCGAACTCCTCGCGCAGGCGGTCGACCTGCTCCGGTGTGAAACCGGTGTAGCTGAACATGCCACGCTGGTTGATGAAATAGCTGAAATCGCGGCCCGGCACCTTGGCGCTCAGCACTTCATAGAGCTTCTGGCGCATTCCCTTGATGCGGGTACGCATCTCGGTCACCTCATCGACCCACATGGCGTGCAGCTCGGGCTGGCTCATCACGGCTGCGGTGATCTGGCCGCCGTGGGTGGGGGGGCTGGAGTAGTTGCGGCGCACGGTAGCCTTCATCTGGCCCAGCACCCGGCTTGCCTCTTCGGCGCTCTGGCAGATGACCGACAGGCCGCCGCAGCGCTCGCCGTAGAAGGAGAGGTTCTTGGAAAACGAGTTGCTGACGAAGAAGCTGACGCCGGCGGCCACCATGGCGCGAATGGCGTAGGCGTCCTCCTCCAGGCCGTCGCCGAAGCCCTGATAGGCGATATCCATAAAGGGAATCAGCTTCTTCTCGACCACTAGGGTGATGACCCGATCCCACTGGGCGCGGGAGAGATCCACCCCGGTCGGGTTGTGGCAGCAGGGGTGCAGCAGCACGATGCTTTGCGGCGGCAGCTGGTTCAGACAGTCGATCATGGCGTCGAAACGGACGCCGCCGGTGGCCGCATCATAGTAGGGGTAGTCGTGCACCTTGATGCCGGCCCCCTCGAACATTGCCTTGTGGTTGTCCCAGGTGGGATCGCTCACCCACACCTCGGAGGTCGGGAAGTAGCGCTTGAGCAGATCGGCGCCGATCTTGAGAGCACCGGAGCCACCAATGGTCTGGATGGTGGCGATGCGGCTGGCCTTGACCGCCTCGTGGTCGGCGCCAAACAGCAGGTGCTGCACCGCGGTGCGGTAGTTGGCGGCACCCTCCATCGGCTGGTAGGGACGCGGCGCCGGTGCAGCGGCGCGCTGGGCCTCGGCCTGCTGCACCGACGGCAGCAGCGGGATACGACCCTGCTCGTCGTAATAGAGACCGATTCCCAGGTTCACCTTCTGCTCACGGGGGTCTTTGTGAAAGGTCTCGACCAGGGTCAGGATGGGGTC
This sequence comes from Aeromonas sp. S18(2024), assembly GCF_041402525.1. Lineage (NCBI taxonomy): Bacteria > Pseudomonadati > Pseudomonadota > Gammaproteobacteria > Aeromonadales > Aeromonadaceae > Aeromonas > Aeromonas sp. S18(2024). The sequence goes on from NZ_JBGLQV010000008.1 coordinate 73,452, forward strand.
GCCAGCGTAGGCGTCGACGTGTTCAAACATGGGGGGTCCTTGCGAAATAAAATCCAGATGATGGCGATCAATGATCGGCGGTCATCATGGCGTAAAGCGGGCGAGGGCTCAAGCCCGGCGCACGTGGGGATGGCGGCTTCAGGCGATCATTTGCGGGCCGGGGGCTCCCCGATTATTTCAGGTAGGATCGCAGGACGCTGACCACCTGGTCGAGATCTTCCATGCGTTCGGCCGGAGTGGCTTCTGCGGCGCCGAGATGCTCGCGCATATGGCCCTCCAGCACCTCCAGCATCAGGCCGTTGACGGCGCCGCGAATGGCTGCGATCTGCTGCAGGATGGCGGCACAGTCGCTCTCTTGTTCCAGGGCATGCTCCAGTGCGCTGGCCTGGCCCTTGATGCGGCGAACCCGCGTCAGTAGCTTCTTCTTGCCGTGAATGGTGTGTGACATCAGGATCCCCTCGATCGATAAAACTATACTGGGGTATAGTATATGGCATGTCCCGCATCAGGAGAAATCCATGTCATCCCTCGCCTCGTCCCATTGCCATCAACCCGTCATTCACGAGGGGAATCCGCTCGCCGAACGCAAGACCCGCTGGGCCGTGCTGCTCACCGTCATCATGATGGTGGCCGAAATCGGGGGCGGCTGGTGGTTCAACTCCATGGCCCTGCTGGCCGACGGCTGGCACATGAGCTCCCACGCCCTGGCGCTGGGGCTGTCGGTGTTGGCCTATCGGGCGGCGCGTCACTTCGCGCGGGATCACCGCTTCTGCTTCGGCACTTGGAAGATCGAGGTGCTGGGGGGCTTCACCAGCGCCCTGATGCTGGTGGGGGTGGCCCTGCTGATGTTGGTGGAGTCGGGGGAGCGGCTGCTCCACCCGAGCGAGATCCACTACCAGCAGGCGATCGCCATCGCCCTGCTGGGTCTGCTGGTCAACCTGGCCTGCGCCTGGCTGCTCAAGGACGACCACGGCCATGATCACCACGGTCACGCCCATCATAGCCACGATCATCACGATCATCACGATCATCATGGTCATGGTGACTTGAACCTGCGCGCCGCCTATATCCACGTGCTGGCGGACGCCGCCACCTCGGTGCTGGCCATTCTGGCCCTGGTGGGGGGCATGTTGTGGGGAGCCGACTGGCTGGATCCCGTGATGGGCATAGTGGGGGCCGGTCTGGTGGGGGTTTGGGCGGTCGGGCTGCTGCGCCAGACCGGACGAGTGCTGCTGGACGCCGAGATGGACGACCCCGTGGTGGCGGAGATCCGCGAAGTGATCGCAGAGCTGCCCGATACCGAGATCCGCGATCTCCACGTGTGGCGGGTGGGGCAGGCGCAGTATGCCTGTGTACTCTCCCTGCTGATGGCGGCGCCTCTGCCAGCCGGGCAGATCCGCGAGCGGCTCGCCATCCACGAAGAGCTGGTGCATGTGACCATAGAGGTCAACGGCCATTGAGCCTCAAGGGGGTCATCGACCCCCGCATCCCAACCGCGACCACCAGGTTGCGGCACTGGGGGCGTGAGTGTGCCACCTCTTTCTCTCTCCTGATTTGTTGCTGGAAAGCCTCCTGTGGACGGAGGCTTGTTCGCCGCAGAGTGCTTCGCCCGCATTATTCATCCTGATTTAAATATGTGACTCCACACATCTGGTCGGCCTTGATTCCAGGGTGGGTAATATGCAGAATGCAAACGGCAATAGTTCTCACTCTAACTACCTCAAGGAATGGATGATGAAAATGAAGATGTTGGCACTGGCTTTTTCTGCGTTGGCGGCTCAATCGGCTTTTGCAGCAGGGGAAGTGAATGTCTACTCCAACCGCCAGGATGAGCTGATCAAGCCCATCATCCAGCAATTCGAGAAAGAGTCGGGCATCAAGGTCAATGTGGTGTTCGCCAAAGAGGGTCTGAACGAGCGTCTGGAGCGGGAAGGCAAGCTCTCCCCGGCGGATCTAATGCTGACCGTCGACATCAGCCGGCTGACCGATCTGGTGGACAAGGGCCTGGTGCAGCCGGTAGACAGCAAGATCCTACAGGAGAACATCCCCTCCATCTATCGTGATCCGGAGAACCGCTGGTTCGCCCTGACCACTCGCGTGCGCGCCATCTACTCCAGCAAGGAGCGCCTCGGCAAGTTGGACACCATCAGCTACGAAGATCTGGCAAAACCTGAATTCAAAGGGAAAATTTGTACTCGCAGCGGCAAGCATGAGTACAATGTGGCCCTGGTCTCCTCCATGATCGCTCATCACGGCATGGCGGATGCAAAAACCTGGCTGGAAGGGGTCAAGGCCAACCTGGCTCGCAAGCCGCAGGGCAACGACCGAGATCAGGTCAAGGCGATCAAGGATGGCATCTGTGATGTCTCCCTGGGCAACAGCTACTACCTGGGCGCCATGCTCAAAGATCCGGCGCAAAAGTCCTGGGCTGATGCTGTCTATATCAACTTCCCGAACCAGGGGGATCGCGGTGCCCACGTCAACGTGAGCGGCGTGGCCATGACCAAGTATGCCAAGAACAAAGAGGCTGCCCAGAAGCTGATGGAGTTCCTGGCCAGCGACACCGCCCAGCACATGTATGCTGACGTGAATGCCGAGTATCCGGTCAAGGCCGGGGTTGAGCCCTCCGCCATGGTCAAGTCCTGGGGCAGTTTCAAGTCTGACCCCATGCCGGTCAGCGATTACGCCAAGCACCGCAAGGACGCCTTGCAACTGCTGGATGAAGTGAAATTCGACTTGTAATCAGATGGGGCCAACGGCCCCATCAACATCTGTGGACACATGAAAAATTTTGGATGGATTACCGGCAGCTGGGCCACCGCCCTGCTGCTGGCTTTGCCGGTGCTTGCCCTCGTCTTCTCTGCCTTCTCGGCTGACGGAGATCTGTTTCGTCATCTCGCCGATACGGTGCTTCCCGCTTATCTTGGCAATACCCTGGGGCTGGTTATCGGGGTGGTGCTGCTCAGCCTGCTGTTCGGCGTGCCCACCGCCTGGCTGGTGGCCATGTGTCAGGTGCCGGGGCGCCGTGCTCTGCAGTGGGCCTTGATGCTGCCCATGGCCATGCCCTCCTACATAGTGGCTTATGTCTACACGGATCTGCTCGACTACTCGGGTCCGTTGCAGGCGGGGCTGCGCACCCTGTTTGACTGGCAATCTCCCGCCGATTACTGGTTTCCGGCCGTCCGTTCCCTCGGTGGCGCCGCCTGGGTGCTGGCGTTGGTGCTGTTTCCCTACGTCTATCTGCTGACCCGCGCCTCCTTTCTGGAGCAGTCGGTCAGCCTCATTCACTCCAGCCGTCTGCTGGGCTGCACCCCCTGGCAGAGTTTTCGCCGTCTCAGCCTGCCGCTGGCGCGCCCGGCCATCATGGTGGCGGTATCGCTGGTGGCGATGGAGACCCTGGCCGATTTTGCCACCGTCCACTTCTTTGCCATCAACACCCTGACGACCGCTGTTTATGACACCTGGCTCGGCTACGGCAGTTTGGCCACCGCCGCCAAGCTCTCCTGCCTGATGCTGCTGGCGGTAGTGCTGCTGATCGCGATGGAGCGTCGCTCTCGCCAGCGCCAGCAGGTGTTCCAGAAGTCGATGGGTCACGAGCAGCCGCTGCGCTACCCGCTCAAGGGGGCGCGCCGCTGGCTGGCTGCGATCTGGTGCTGGGGGCTGGTGCTAGCTGGTTTCGGCCTGCCGTTCGTCATCCTGCTGGATTATGGGGTGCGCTACTTCGAACTCTCCTGGACGCCGGAGTTTGTCCGCTTCGCTGGCAACAGCCTGCTCATCTCGGCGCTGACCGCCCTGCTGGCCATGGGGATCGCCCTGCTGCTCGGTTTCTTCCGCCGCCTCGACGGTGGAGTCAAAAGCCTGCTGCCCCTGCGCATCGCTGCCATGGGCTATGCCATGCCGGGCACAGTGCTCGCCATCGGGGTGCTGGTGCCGCTGACGGCCCTCGATTTTGGTATCAACGATCTGGCCGAGTGGCTCGGCCGTCAGGGACCGGGCCTGCTGCTGACCGGCACCCTCACCGCCATCGTGTTCGGTTATCTGGTGCGCTTCGTGGCCATCGCCATCGGCTCGGTGGAGAGCAGCATGGGCAAGATCTCCCCCAGCCTCGACATGGCTGCCCGATCGCTGGGACAGGGAGATGGCGGCATGCTGCGGCGGGTGCATCTGCCGCTGGTGCGCCGCGGCCTGTTTGCCGGTGCCATGCTGGTGTTCATCGAATCCATGAAGGAGCTGCCCGCCGCCCTGCTGCTGCGGCCGTTCAACTTCGATACCCTGGCGACCCATGTCTACCAGTTTGTGTCGGACGAGATGCTGGAACGGGGGGCGCTCGGCGCCATCGTCATCGTGCTGGTGGGCCTGTTGCCGCTCATCTGGGTCAACCGCAGCCTGGATGGCCCGGGCCACTGACCCCGAAAACATGTTATAAACAGCGCCACCCCGCACTGGCGCGGATGGTCGACCGGCCACGGCCGGTTTGAATCAAAAGCATATGAGGATGTAAGTCGTGTCTTGCCTGCAGGTTGAGAATGTCAGCTGCCGTTACAACGGTCGCAATGTGCTGGAACAGCTGTCCCTGACGGTGGCCGACAACGAGATCGTCTGCCTGTTGGGGGCGAGCGGTTGCGGCAAGACCACCTTGCTCAAGGCCATCGCCGGTCTGATGCCACTGGCAGAGGGGGCGATCCGCCTGGGCGACACCCTGCTGGACGGGCCGGATGCGAGTGTGCCGCCCGAGGCGCGCAACATCGGCATGATCTTCCAGGATTACGCCCTCTTCCCCCATCTGACGGTGGCGGACAACGTCGGCTTCGGGCTGACCCGGCTCGATCGTTCGGCTCGCCAGCAGCAGGTGGAAGAGGCGCTGGCGCTGGTCAACCTGCAGGGGCTGGGGGATCGCTATCCGCACCAGCTCTCCGGTGGCCAACAGCAGCGGGTCGCCATCGCCCGCGCCCTGGTGTGCAAACCCAGGCTGATGCTGCTGGATGAACCCTTCTCCAACATCGATACCCAGGTGAGGATGAAGCTGATCCTCGAGATCCGCGCCCTGCTCAAGCAGCAGGGGATCGGCGCCATCTTCGTCAGTCACAGCAAGGAGGAGGCGTTCGCCTTCGCCGATCGACTGGCGCTGTTCCGGGCCGGTCATATCGAGCAGGTGGGCCAGCCGGAGCAGCTCTACCGCCGCCCGCAGAACCGCTTCGTGGCGGAGTTTCTCGGTGGGGTCAACTATCTGGCCGCCGAAGTGGTGGACAGCCACTGCGTGCAGACTGCACTCGGCGTGGTGTGCGGCACCGAGCCCCACGGTCGGGCGGTGGGCGAGCGGGTGCAGCTGATGCTCAGGCCCCAGCAACTGTCGCTGGAGGCTGCGGTCGGTGGCGAGCTGAAAGTGCTGGAACAGCAATTCCTCGGCCACCACTGCCGGGTGATATTCGACATCCAGGGGCAGCGGCTGGAGGCGAGCATAGGCGAACCCCTCGCCGGTGAGCGGGCGCGGGTCAACATTGCCCCCCATGCGCTGGTGCTGTTTGATCCATTGCCGTGACAGACCTGATATCGTTGTGAAATCAAGGAACTGACCCGATAGCGGTTTATAATCGCGCCATGCCCATTGCCCATACAGGGGAGAGATACATGAAAGCCCAAGCCGGGATCTGTGCAGAGCCGAATCTGCATGCCCTCTATCTGATGTTCAATCGTACCGGTGATGCAGCCGAGCTGGTTGCCCGTCTGGCCAAGATGCCTGCCCTGTGGGAGGCCGTCGCCGCCGATTTTCCCGATGCCGGTTTCAGCGGTCTGGTCGCCGTCGGCGCCGATGCCTGGGATGACCTCTATCCCGCTGCCCGTCCTCCCCAGTTCCGCGGCTTCATGGCCCAGTCCGCCAATGGTCAGGAGGCGCCCAATACCCCATTCGATCTCTTCGTCCAGCTGCGTGCCGATCGGGTCGATGTGCTGCATCACGCTGGTCAGCGCGTGATGGCGCTGCTGGCCGGGCTGGTGGAGCTTGCCGAAGAGGTGCGCGGTTTCCGCAATCTGGATTGTCGCGATCTGACCGGTTTCGTCGACGGCACCGAGAACCCGCAGGATGACCACCGCGCCGAAGTGGCGCTGATCGACGGTGGCGAATTTGCCGGTGGCTCCTACGTTCACGTCCAGCGCTGGGTACACGCCATGAGCGACTGGGAGAAGCTGGCCCTGAAGGATCAGGAAGACATCATCGGTCGCACCAAGGCCGACAACATCGAATACGAGTCGGCCGACAAGCCGCTGACCTCCCACATCAAGCGGGTCAACCTCAAGACTCCGAAGGGGGAGTCCATGGAGATCCTGCGCCAGAGCATGCCCTGGGGCACCATGACCGAGCAGGGGCTCTACTTCATCTCCTGCTGCCGCACACCGCTGCACTTCAACGCCATGCTGGCCAGCATGTACAAGGGGGAGGGCAGCCACTTCGACCATCTGCTGCGCTTCACCAGGGCGGTGACAGGGGCGGCCTTCTTCGCGCCATCGGTCGACTTTTTGCTGGCCCAGGGCCGTTAAGTCCGAACTGGCAACAAGCCCGAATCAGCAGAGAGTGCAGATAACAAAAATCCCGGCCAAGGCCGGGATTTTTCGTTCAGGTCGGGTCGTCAGGCCTGATTAAGGGGTCTGTTCGAACAGCTCGAGGGCGGAGAGATAGAGCTCTTCGATGTCGGTGTCGCTGGTGGGGGTGATGAAGATGGTGTCATCACCGGCGATGGTGCCGAGGATCCCTTCCGCCTTGCCGAGGGAGTCGAGCAGACGAGCGATCAGCTGGGCCGCACCCGGACTTGTGTGGATCACCACCAGGGCGCCGTTGTGGTCGACGTCCAGCACCAGGTTTTTGAGCGGGCTGGAGGTGGTGGGCACGCCCAGTTCCACCGGCAGGCAGTAGACCATCTCCATCTTGGCATTGCGGGTGCGAACGGCGCCGAAGCGGCTCAGCATGCGCGATACCTTGGACTGGTTGATGTTCTCGAAGCCCAGCTCTTGCAGGGCGGTAACGATTTCTGCCTGGGAGCCGAATCGCTCTTCTTTCAGCAAGGCTTTAAAGGCCTTGGCCAGTTTTTCTTGCTTGTCGTTGTGTTTCATCTTGGTCTCACGAATGAGGAGGTGTAGCGGCCTGCGAGAGGGCAGGCGGCAGATACGAACAGCGCGGCCATTTTGCATTCATATGCCGATTTTTGCAAGGAAGCGGCGCTTGTTCTGCATATTGATTCAAAAATGGCTTGCGTGAGCCTTGATAAGGGGTAGAATCAGGACGAAATTTTGCAAACTTATTCAATTTGGTTGTATGGGTATTGAATTGGTCGGTATCGAAAAATCCTGGCACAAGGTGCCGGTGCTGCAACAGGTCAGTTTCCGGACCGCACCCGGCGAGACCCTGGTATTACTGGGGCCGAGCGGCGCGGGCAAGAGTTCCCTGTTGCGTATGATGAATCTGCTGGATACGCCGGATGCCGGTGTGCTGCGCATTGGCGAGAGTGAATTTTCTTTCCCGAGCACTCTGTCTGCCGCCGACTTCAATCGCCAGTCACAACTGTTGCGGCGCAAGGTGGGCATGGTGTTCCAGCAGTACAATCTGTGGCCCCACCTCACGGTCATGGAGAATCTCATTGAGGCGCCGGTCAAGGTGCTCGGCATGAGCAAGGCGGTGGCCATCGAGAAGGGGGCCTATCTGCTGGCCCAGCTGCAACTGGCCGACAAGCGCGATGCCTGGCCGGCCCGTCTCTCCGGTGGCCAGCAGCAGCGGGTGGCCATCGCCCGCACCCTGATGATGGATCCGGAAGTCCTGCTGTTTGACGAACCGACGGCGGCGCTCGATCCCGAGATCACCAAGGAGGTGGCCGAGATCATCCGCAACCTGAGCCAGACCGGCATTACCCAGGTGGTGGTGACCCACGAGGTGGAATTCGCCCGCAAGGTGGCCAGCCAGGTGATCTATCTGGAGAAGGGGCGCATCATAGAATCAGGTAGCGCTGCCATTTTCCAATCTCCGCAAACCAGCCGGTTTGCCGAATTCTTGATGCATTGATATTGAGTCGATAAGGAAGCTGTCATGAAAAAGAGTCTGTTGCTGGTTGCCGCCATGGGGCTGCTGAGTACCCAGGTGCTGGCGAAAGAGATCAAGTTCGCCACCGAGGCCACCTATGCGCCGTTCGAATATCTGGATGAGAAGAACGAGTTCCAGGGGTTTGACATCGATCTGGCCCGCGCCATCTGTGCCCAGGCCAAGCTGGAGTGCAGCTTCCACAACCAGGCCTTCGACAGCCTGATCCCCAGCCTCAAGTTCCGCCGCTATGATGCCGCCATCGCCGCCATGGACGTGACCCCGGAGCGGGCCGCCCAGGTCGACTTCTCCGACATCTATTACGAGAACTCGGCGGTATTCGTGGCCAAGAAGGATGCCTTCAAGCAGCCGGAAGAGATGGTGGACAAGACGATTGGCGTGCAAAACGGCACCTCCCACCAGTCTTATCTGGTGGACAACTGGGTCGGCAAGGGGTTGCTCACCGTGCCTTACGCCAGCTACCAGAGCGCCTTCCTCGACATGATGAATGGCCGCACCGACGGGGTCTTTGCCGATACCGCAGTCGCTGCCGACTGGCTCAAGCAGCACAAGGACTACGCCGTGGTCGGAGAGCCTGTGACCGATGCCAAGTACTTCGGTACCGGCTTTGGCATCGCGGTGGCCAAGGGCAACCAGGAGCTGCTGACCAAGCTGAACAAGGGGCTGGCCGAGATCAAGGCCAACGGCACCTATCAGAAGATCTTCGACAAGTACTTCGCCCAGTAAGCCATGTTGAGCCTGTTGTTGGACGCAGCCTGGATGACCCTCGGGCTGGCCCTGGCATCACTGGTCGGGGGTATGGTGCTGGCGCTGGCGTTCAGCGCCGCCGAGCTCAGCAAGCGCCGTTGGCTGGTGTGGCCGGTGGCCACGCTCACCACCCTGATACGCGGTCTGCCCGAGCTGCTGGTAGTGCTCTTCATCTACTTCGGCTCGACCCAGGTGCTGTTTCTCATCACAGGTGAGTATGTGGAGTTCAGCCCGTTCGCCTGTGGCGTGCTGGCGCTCTCTCTGCTGTTCGCCAGCTACGCGACCCAGACCCTGCGGGCGGCACTCAATGCGGTGCCCGCCGGGCAGCGGCTGGCGGCGCTGGCGCTGGGCCTTGGCAAGGGCCACATCTTCTTTCGCATCGTGCTGCCCCAGGCCTGGCGCCACGCCCTGCCGGGGTTGGGCAACCAGTGGCTGGTGCTGCTGAAAGACACGGCACTGGTCTCTCTCATCGGGGTCAACGAGATGATGCGCCAAGCCCAGATGGCGTCGGCCAGCACCTATCAACCCTTCACCTGGTATGCTGCCGCTGCGCTCATCTATCTGGCCATCAGCCTGGTGAGCGAATACGGCCTTGGCCTCGCGGCCCGTTACACCCGCCGCTACGGAGGCTAATCGATGCAAGAGTATCTCGTCACCCTGCTGGGGGGTCTGCTGACCACCCTGGAGCTGACCCTGTTCAGTCTGCTGCTCGGTATCACGCTGGCGCTGCTGATGACCTGGGTGCTGGAGCGGCGCATCCCGCTGGCGACCCAGTTGGTGCAGCTGTGGGTGCTGATCTTCACCGGCACGCCGCTGCTCATCCAGATCTTCCTCATCTACTACGGGCCCGGCCAGTTCGAGTGGCTTAAACAGAGCCCGCTCTGGCCGCTGCTCAAGCAGCCCTGGTTTTGTGCCGTGCTGGCACTCGGCCTGAACACGGCTGCCTATTCGACCCGCTTGTTCAAGGGGGCACTCGACGCCATTCCGGCTGGTGAGGTGGAGGCGTGCCGCGCGCTGGGGTTTTCGGCGGGGCAGACCCTGTGGATGAAGGTGCGTCATGCGGCGCGGCGACTGGTGCCCGCCTACTCCAACGAGGTGATCCTGGTGCTCAAGGGCAGTTCGCTGGCCAGTACCATCACCATCATGGACATCATGGGGCTGGCCCAGCGTCTCAACGCCCAGACCTATGACACCCTGGCGGTGTTCGGCGTCGCGGGGGCTCTCTACCTGACCATGAACGGATTGTTAACAATTGGTTTTCGCTGGTGTGAACGGCGAGCCCTCACCTTCCAGAGCTGAAACCAGTCAATCTACCTCTTTGTGGTGGGGGGTGATGCAGGAAATCTGTGCTTCCCCTCCAATTTTTCGCATTTTTCCCCATTTTTATTCGCCGCCTGTCTTCTGGTTCACATAACCCGTTATTGCAACTGTTATCAGATTGTTTTTTATGGGGGGATCCATTAAGGTTGGGCGCACAACAACAAACAACCTTAAACCTACGCTTAAACATGGAGTTGATCATGAAAGTTGCCGTTCTGGGTGCCGCTGGTGGCATCGGTCAAGCCCTCGCTCTGCTGTTGAAAAATCGTCTGCCTGCCGGTTCCGAACTGAGCCTGTATGACATCGCTCCCGTGACCCCGGGTGTTGCCGTTGATCTGAGCCACATCCCCACCGACGTGGCCATCAAGGGCTTCTGCGGTGAAGACCCGACTCCCGCCCTGGCCGGTGCCGACGTGGTGCTGATCTCTGCCGGTGTGGCGCGCAAGCCGGGGATGGATCGCTCCGATCTGTTCAACATCAACGCCGGTATCGTCAAGAATCTGGTAGAGAAGTGTGCGGCGACCTGCCCGAAAGCCCTGATCGGCATCATCACCAACCCGGTCAACACTACCGTCGCCATCGCCGCCGAAGTGCTGAAAAAAGCCGGTGTCTATGACAAGCGTCGCCTGTTCGGTGTCACCACTCTGGACGTGATCCGTGCCGAGACCTTCGTGGCCGCCGCCAAGGGCCTGAATGTCGACAACGTGCGTGTCAACGTGATCGGTGGCCACAGTGGTGTGACCATTCTGCCGCTGCTCTCCCAGGTTGAAGGGGCTTCCTTCACTGCCGAGGAAGTGGCTGCCATGACCAAGCGTATCCAGAATGCCGGTACCGAAGTGGTAGAAGCCAAGGCGGGTGGCGGCTCCGCAACCCTCTCCATGGGCCAGGCTGCCTGCCGTTTCGGTCTGTCGCTCATCAAGGGTCTGAAGGGCGAAGCCAACGTCATCGAGTGCGCCTATGTAGAAGGCAACGGCGAGCACGCTACCTTCTTCGCCCAGCCGGTGCTGCTCGGCAAGAACGGTGTCGAGACTGTGCTGGACTACGGCAAGCTGAGTGCCTTCGAGCAGGAAGCGATGGAAGGCATGCTGGCTACCCTGAAAGCCGATATCCAGCTGGGTGTCGACTTCGTCAAATAAGCGGTTCATCCTCGCGCAAAGGGAGCTTCGGCTCCCTTTTGTTTTATTGGGCAAGGTGACAGGCTAAGGGGAGCGGGATTTTGGCCGATAACAGAGAGCAGCAGGAGATCCCTATGATGAAACCCCTTACGCTTCTTGTTCTGAGCATTCTGTTTACCTCGCCCTTGTACGGCGCCGAGGCGGTGTCGGCTGCTGCGCCAAGCGAGACGCCTGCTGTTGCTGCCGTGGCCCCTGCTGCGAGTGCCGCCGCGCCTGTTCCCTCCGCCGCGACCCCGAGTGCTCCCGTGCTGTTGCCGGCAGAGCCCCTGTCGCCTGTGCCAACAAGCAGTGCGGCCGCCACTTCGGGGGCGGCTCCCTTGCCACAGGCGACGCCGGCTCCTGTCGTGACGCCGCTGTCGGTCGGCGAGTTGCAAGCGGTGCCCCTCTATCGCCAGGACGAGCTGCTCAACTGGATTGAACAGGGGCGCCATCTCAAACAGGTCAAACAGGACCGCTGTCAGTTGACCCAGGATATCGAGGCGCGGGCCTCGGTGATGAAGATCCCGGCCTATCAGTTCCTGTGGGGCGATATGCTGGCCTGGGGAGTTTGCACCAAGTCCAATGCCGAGCTCGGGGTGCAATATATGTGGGAGGCAGCCAATCAGGGACTGGCGCCTGCGCTGGAACAGTTGGGTCGCTACTACTGGAAGGGGACGCTGGTGCAAAAGGATCTGGTGCGTGCCGAAACCCTGATGCGCGAGGCGGCCAGCCAGGGTTTTCTGCGGGCCAGGATCGAGTGGGTCGAGATGCTGCTACAGGGAATGGGCAGTCCCCTTGACTACGAGGATGCCTACCGTTGGTTGCACGGCTCCGTGATAGGCGACAAGGCATTGCACCAGAAGGCGGCGAGCCTGCTGAAGCAGCTTGGCAACCGCATGCCCGCCAACGTGGTGGCTCGGGCCAAGGCCATGCACTGAAAAAATGACCCACGGATCTGCATCCGTGGGTTGGGAGTGGGAGGTTACCGTGCCGTGACCGGCTGGCTTCTCGTCAGGAGAAAGTGTTTAACCTGCCTTACAGATCCTGATGGGGACCAAACACTTCGTAGTGCAGCTGTCCGGCAGGAATGCCCGCCGCGAGCAGCTGATCCTTGATGGATTGCATGAAGCCAAGCGGCCCGCAGAAGTAGTAGTGGGCATCGGGCGCGAGCAGCTCTGCCACCTGAGCCAGATCCATGGTTCCCCGGAAGTCATAATCTTTCCCCTGCTGATCCTGAGCCATCGGCTCCCGGTACCAGACCCGGCTCTGCAGCCTGTCATGCTGCGCGCACTTGTGCCGGATATCCTCCCTGAAGGCGTGCAGATCCCCTCGTTCACAGGCGTGTAGCCAGCTGATGCTGGCGCCATGGTCTCTGGCCAGCAGATGGTTGAGCATGCTCAGCATGGGAGTGAGGCCCACTCCGCCGGAGATCAGCACCACCGGGGTCGTCTTGTCAGCCTGCAGGAAGAAGTCGCCGGCCGGTGGCATGACGTCGATACTGTCACCGACGTGCAGATGATCGTGCAGCAGGTTGGAGACTTGCCCCTCGGGCTCGCGCTTGACGCTGATGCGGTACTCCCGGCCGTTGGAGGCATCGGAGAGGGAGTATTGGCGGATCTCCTGATACTCGAGCTGGGAGTGAGCCAGCTTGATACTGAGGTATTGCCCCGGTTTGAAGTTCAGCACGGGTTGACCATCCGCCGGAGCCAGCACGAAGGAGGTGATGAGCGCGCTCTCGGCCCGCTTCTCCTTGATAATGAAGGGGCGGGTTCCCTGCCAGCCACCGGCCTGGGCCGCCTTCTCCTGATAGATCTCCCGCTCCCGGCCGATGAAGATATCGGCCAGTACCCCATATGCCTTGCCCCAGGCATCCAGAACCTCGTCAGTGATCGCACTTCCGCCCAATTCTTTGAGCGTGGCCAAGAGATGACTACCCACAATGTGATATTGTTCGGGCTGGATCAGGAACCCAGTGTGCTTATGAGCGATGCGCTCGACCGCACCGGCCAGGGCACCCAGATTGTCGATATTCTTCGCATACGCGGCCACGGCATTGAACAGTGCCAGCGGTTGGCCGCCACTGCGCTGATGGGCCAGATTGAAGATATCTTTCAATTCCGGGTTATGACTGAACATGCGCTGATAGAAGTGTTGAGTCAGCGCCGGACCTGCCGATTCGAGCAAAGGGATGGTGCTTTTGATGACGGCAACGGTCGTTTGGTCTAGCATAGGGAACCTCTTTCTAATTGAACATATAAAATGTCATTTAATAAATGACATCCTAGATGTTTATTTGATTTGGATCAACACTTCACTTTTCGCATTGCGCTAATCAGGCTTTATGAGACTAACCAGTTATACAGATTTTGGATTGAGAGCCCTGCTTTATCTGGCCACCCTGCCGGAGGGAGAGCTCTCAAGTGTTGCCAAGGTATCGGCCTTGTACGGCGTGTCACGCAACCACATGGTGAAGGTGGTCAACCAGCTGGTGAAGCTGGGGTATCTGCAATCCCAGCGCGGCAAGAACGGTGGCATTCGCATGGCATGCGATCCTGCGACCGTCAACATTGGCCAGGTGATCCGGGCGCTGGAGGGAAATCTCGACGGTATCGACTGCAACTCGCCAGCCTGCCACATCGTCTCGGTCTGCCTGTTGAAGAGTGCCCTGAAGGAGGCGATGGATGCCTTCCTGGCGGTGATGGACAGCTACACGCTGCAGGATCTGCTGGCTAACCGTGACGAGTTGCAGAAGGTGTTCGGGGAGCTGATCCCGACCCTGGTGCTGGAGCCCGAGGAAGAGGGTGAATAAGCACTAAAAAGGGCTGCCAGAGGCAGCCCTTTTTCAATCTTCGTCGTGGGTATCCGGACGATAGGATGCCGGCATGATCCGCGCCATCTTCACCATGTTGTTCTCCACTTCCAGGATCTCGATGGGATAGCCCGCCAGCCGGATGCCGATGTTGGGCTGAGGGATCTCCTCCAGGTATTCGAGGATCAGGCCGTTGAGGGTCCGCGGACCGTCAATGGGCAGCTGCCAGTTCATCTCCTTGTTCAGCTCGCGCACGTTGGCCGAGCCCTCCACCAGGAAGGTGCCATCCGGCTGGGGGTGGATCTCGTCGCTGGGGGCCGGGGTCATGGAGGTGGTGAAGTCACCCACAATCTCTTCCAGGATGTCGTCCAGGGTGATCAGACCCTGGATATCGCCATATTCATCGACGATGAGGCCGATCCGCTCCTTGTTGCGCTGGAACTTGGCCAGCTGCACGTTGAGGGGCGTCCCTTCCGGAATGAAATAGATCTCGTCCACTTCCCGCAGCAGGCTCGACTTGTTGAACTGATCCTTGGCCATCAGGCGCAGGGCGTCGCGAGCGTGCAGGAAGCCCACCACGTCGTCGATGTTGTCGCGATAGAGCAGGATCTTGGTATGGGCGCAGTGGGCCAGCTGGCGCAATATGGTCTTCCAGTCGTCGTTGATGTCGATGGCGTAGATATCATTTCTGGGCACCATGATGTCCTCGACCAGCATCTTGTCGAGATCCAGGATGCTGAGCAGCATCTCTTGGTGGCGCTGGGGGATCAGGTTGCCCGCCTCGTTGACGATAGTGCGCAGCTCCTCGGTATTGAGGGAGTCATCCTTGTTCGGATTGATCCTCAGCATCTTGAGCAGGCCGCTGGTGATGCCGTTGATCATCCAGACGAAGGGCGAGAGGGGCACCATCAATCCCTTGAGCACCCAGGAGGCGGGATAGGCGATCTTCTCCGGAAACATGGCCGCCAGGGTCTTGGGGGTGACCTCGCCGAAGACCAGCACCACCAGGGTCAGGCCGAAAGTGGCGACGGCTACCCCGAGATCGCCAAACAGGCGGATACAGACGATGGTGGCGATGGCCGACGCCAGGATGTTGACCAGGTTGTTGCCGATCAGGATCAGCCCCAGCAGGCGATCGGGTCGGGACAACAGTTGCTCGACGCGGCGTGCTGCCTTGTGTTTGGTCTGTGCCAGATGCCGCAGCTTATAGCGGTTGATGGACATCAGACCGGTTTCGGAACTGGAGAAGAAGGCGGATAGAAGGATCAAGAAAACGAGAACAATCAGCAATGTGCTCGTTGAGATGCTGTCCAAGAAGGGCTCCTGTGGATGGTGTCGCTAAAGGGTAGAACGGGTCAGCTCAGCAGCACTTCTTTGACGAAGCGGCTGCCGAAGTAGGCCAGGGTCAGGATGATGCTGCCAATCAGGCTCAGGGTGATCACTTTGCGACCGCGCCAGCCATAGGTGTGATGACCCCACAGCAGCAGTACATAGACACACCAGGCCAGGATGGAGAGCACTGCCTTGTGGGACTTGCCCTGGGCGAACATGTCCTCAAGGAAGAAGAGGCCGGAGGCGATGGAAAGAGTGAGCAGCAACACACCCGCAGAGATGAGCTGGAACAGACGCTTCTCGACCGTCATCAGGGGCGGCATGGCCGGCAGCTGACTGATTTTTCTCGATTTCAGCTGCTTGTCCAGACAGGCGAGCTGCAGCGCAAACAGGCAGGCGATCATCAATACCGAGTAGGCCATCAGGGCGAGGCCGATGTGCAGCAACAGCTGGGGATGGGCTTCCAGATGGGTGATGTAGCGACCGGGAATGAGGGCGCTGGCGGCCAGCAGCAGGGCCGAGAAGCTGTAGACCACCGGCAGCAGGATCCAGCCGTTGAAGCGGCGGGTAACGCAGGTCATGAAGCAGCTGATGATGAGGCTGACCAGCGAGGCCACGTTCAGCATGCTCAGGTTCTGGCCGGAACTCAGCAGCACTTCCGAGCCGAGAGCGCCAGCGTGAGTCATCAGGGCCAGTCCAATGCAGGCGAACAGGGGGCGCTGTCCCACCGGCTTGGCGCTCAGTAACAGATGCAGGGAGGCGACGATGGCCAGCAGATAGAACGCCAGGGCCAGAACAGAGATCACGATCATAACCAGGTCGTTGTTGCACAAGCATTTAGGGATACAAGAGGCGCAGTATACATTGCACAAGATATGCTCGCCAGTTGTGCTGCCGCCGATCTGCCCATATATAGGGAGGAAGGCGCTTGCTGCGACAGTGCGGTGAATAATCGTTCTCGCGCCAGCTCTGGGTTATAATGCCCCCATTTGTTACGCCAAGAACCGGAATGCGTCATGTTTGAGAATTTGACTGAACGACTCTCGCGCACCCTGCGCAACGTCAGCGGCCGTGGCCGCCTGACCGAAGAGAACATCAAGGATACCTTGCGCGAAGTTCGCATGGCGCTGCTCGAGGCGGACGTCGCCCTGCCGGTGGTGCGTGACTTCGTCGCTCGTGTCAAGGAGCGGGCGGTGGGCCAGGAAGTGGCCAAGTCCCTGAGCCCGGGCCAGGCCTTCATCAAGATTGTGCACGGCGAACTGGTCTCCGTGATGGGGGAGGCCAACGAGCAGCTCAATCTGGCGGCCCAGCCTCCGGCCATCATCCTGATGGCGGGTCTGCAGGGTGCCGGTAAGACCACCACGGTCGGCAAGCTGGCCAAGCTGCTCAAGGAGCGCAACAAGAAGAAGGTGCTGGTGGTCAGTGCGGACGTCTACCGCCCGGCGGCTATCAAGCAGCTGGAGACCCTGGCCGGCGACATCGGCGTCGACTTCTTCCCGAGCGATGCCAGCCAGAAGCCGGTGGACATCGCCAACGCGGCCATCGATCAGGCACGCAAGAAGTTCTATGACGTGGTGATCGTCGATACCGCCGGTCGTCTGCACGTCGACGGCGAGATGATGGAGGAGATCAAACACCTTCACGCCACCATCAAGCCGGTGGAGACCCTGTTCGTGGTCGACGCCATGACGGGTCAGGATGCCGCCAACACCGCCAAGGCGTTCAACGAGGCGCTGCCGCTCACCGGCGTGATCCTCACCAAGGCGGACGGCGATGCCCGCGGCGGCGCCGCCCTGTCGGTGCGCCACATCACCGGTAAGCCGGTCAAGTTCATCGGTATGGGCGAGAAGACAGACGCGCTGGAGCCCTTCCACCCGGATCGTCTCGCCTCTCGCATCCTCGGCATGGGCGATGTGCTCTCTCTCATCGAGGAGGTGGAGCGCACCGTCGATAAAGAGAAGGCTGCCAAGCTGGCCAGCAAGGTCAAGAGTGGCAAGGGCTTCGATCTGGAAGACTTCCGCGAGCAACTGGCCCAGATGCGCAACATGGGCGGCATGATGGGGATGCTCGACAAGCTGCCCGGCATGTCCGGCCTGCCGGACAACGTCAAGGATCAGATGGATGACAAGCTCACCGTGCGGATGGAGGCCATCATCAGCTCCATGACACCCAAGGAGCGTGCCCATCCCGACCTCATCAAGGGCTCCCGCAAGCGCCGTATCGCTGCGGGTTCCGGCATGCAGGTGCAGGACGTCAACAAGCTGCTCAAACAGTTCACCGAGATGCAGCGCATGATGAAGAAAATGTCCGGCAAGGGTGGCATGCGCAAGATGATGAGCCAGATGAAGAACATGCTGCCTCCCGGCTTCGGTGGTGGCCGCGGTCCGTTCTGATTATTCGGGCTGACGTAGCGAGTGAGGGTCTGCCATTGGCAGACCCTTTTCATTGCGGCTCTGCGCAAAAAATGGCTGGCTTGGTTGCAATTATTACGAATCCAAGTAGAATTATGCGGCTTATTTTAAGCTAGGGTCCGCGTGTTTGCGGGCCTTGTTCATTAGATGTTAATGAGGACGATATGGTAACCATTCGTTTACAACGTGGTGGCGCGAAAAAGCGTCCGTTCTACCAGGTAGTAGTTGCTGACAGCCGTAACGCCCGCGACGGTCGTTTCATCGAGCGCGTTGGTTTCTTCAACCCGGTTGCTTCTGGTAACGCTGAAAAGCTGAACCTGGACCTGGCTCGTATCGAGCATTGGGTTGCTACTGGTGCCGCTGTTTCTGACCGCGTTGCCAAGCTGATCAAAGACGCTGCCAAAGCTGCTTAATCAGCCAAACGGTAAGGAGTTAAGGTGGAAAAACCTGTAGTTCTGGGCACCCTGGGTACCGTTTACGGCATCAAGGGCTGGCTTAAAGTGAACTCCTTCACCGATGTTGCCGAAGCGATTTTCGATTACAACCCCTGGCTGATCAATCAGAACGGGGCGTGGCGTGAAATTCGGGTTTCGTCCTGGAAACGTCACAACAAGGGTCTGATCTGCAAACTCGATGGTATCGACGTGCGCGAGGAAGCCCTGGCATTGACCAATGTCGAGATTGGCGTACTCGCCGATCTGTTGCCTGCGTTGCCCGAGGGCGAGTTCTACTGGCGTGACCTGATTGGTTGCTCCGTAGTGACCACCAAGGGATACGACATGGGCAAGGTGACCGAATTGATGGAAACCGGCTCCAACGATGTGTTGGTGGTTGAGGCCAATGTAAAAGATGCCTTTGGTGCAAAGGAGCGGTTGATTCCGTTCCTGGAAGAGCAGGTGATCAAGAATATTGATCTGACTGCTCGAACAATCGAAGTTGATTGGGATCCTGGTTTCTAGTTTCCCGCGGTAACACGAGTGCCGGAGGTTTCTTATGTGGATTGGGGTAATTAGCCTCTTCCCTGAAATGTTCCGAGCCATTACCGAGCACGGGGTAACGGGTCGGGCCGTCAAGAGTGGCCTGCTGCAGATTGAGTGCTGGAACCCCCGGGACTTTACCCACGACAAGCACCGTACGGTCGATGATCGTCCTTATGGTGGTGGGCCCGGCATGTTAATGATGGTTCAGCCGCTGCGTGACGCGATTCATGCAGCCAAGCAAGCGGCGGGAGACGGGGCGAAAGTCATCTATCTCTCTCCTCAGGGACGCAAGCTGACTCAAGCGGGCGTAACCGAGTTGGCGACGAATCAGAAACTGATTCTGGTAGCCGGTCGATACGAAGGTATCGATGAACGCGTGATACAAACCGAAGTCGACGAAGAGTGGTCTATCGGGGATTACGTGTTAAGTGGTGGCGAGTTGCCTGCCATGACCCTGATCGATGCGGTTTCGCGTCTGGTCCCTGGGGTTTTGGGTGATCAGGCCAGTGCCGAGCAGGACTCCTTTACGGATGGCTTGCTGGATCATCCCCACTATACTCGGCCGGAGGTGTTGGATGGGCTGGCGGTGCCCGAGGCGCTGACAAGCGGCAATCACGAAGTGATTCGGCGCTGGCGTCTCAAGCAATCGCTCGGACGAACCTGGCAAAGAAGGCCGGAACTTATTAACAACCTAGCTCTG
Source organism: Aeromonas sp. S18(2024) (assembly GCF_041402525.1). Classification (NCBI taxonomy): domain Bacteria; kingdom Pseudomonadati; phylum Pseudomonadota; class Gammaproteobacteria; order Aeromonadales; family Aeromonadaceae; genus Aeromonas; species Aeromonas sp. S18(2024). The sequence goes on from NZ_JBGLQV010000008.1 coordinate 92,988, forward strand.
ACTGACGAGCAAGAATCACTTCTTGCCGAGTATGTCCGCGAAGTGCGTGACAGCGTTAAGTAGAGTTTTCAGTTTATCCTAGGTAAGGAAAGACAATGAGCAAGATTATTCAGCAGCTTGAACAAGAGCAAATGCGTACCGACATCCCGGCTTTTGCCCAGGGCGACACCGTACGTGTTCAAGTTCGTGTTAAAGAAGGTGGTAAAGAGCGTCTGCAGGCTTTCGAAGGCATCGTGATTGCCAAGCGTAACCGCGGTCTGCACTCTGCTTTCACCGTTCGCAAGATCTCCAACGGCGAAGGTGTTGAGCGTGTATTCCAGACTCACTCTCCGCTGATCCACAGTGTAGAACTGAAGCGTCGTGGTGATGTTCGCCGCGCCAAACTGTACTACCTGCGCAACCTGTCCGGTAAAGCTGCTCGTATCAAAGAGAAGCTCAACTAATTCGATTCGAATTGGTGTCGATATGTCGGCGAAAAGCTCGACAGGTAGTGAAAAGGCTCGCCAATGGCGAGCCTTTTTTGTTTCTGCGTCTGAACTGGCGAGGGAGCCTTACTGGTTCACCCGCACCACAGAGTTGTCCCGCCCGAAGGGGCCTGGCACATAGCCATCGGCCTCCCAGTCGTTGTCATAGAGGGTCTCCCCCTCAGGGGTGATGAGCTGGTAGCAATATTCGAAATAACCGGGCCCGTCGGTGGGCAGGTTGAGGGTGGTCTTGAACTCGCCACTCTTCATCTTTTTCAGATCGACCGGCTGCCACTGGGTGAATTCGCCCAGCAGGCGAACCTGCTCGGCGCCTGCTGCCGCCTCTTTCTCCACGGCAAAGGTGACTTTGACTTCGGGTTTTGATTTGAGGAATTGCTTGATGAGTGGCATGACGCCTCCTTGTCAGTGAGTATAAAAATTGGCTCCCGCCTATTTTTATACCAGCTTATGACAAGGATGTTGATACGGCAGGTTAAACCGGCAGGGCGAAATGGCGTTGCAGCAGGCCGTGGGTAAAGTTGATCTTGAGATAGAAGCCCCGTGGCAGCGTCATGATGGGCTGACCATCACGGCCGATGGCCCGGGTCAGCGCCTTGTTGTTGGCCGCCTTGGGTCGCAGTTGCATCACCTGGCCGTGGCGAGCACTGATCTGCTCCACTTCTCCCAGCACTATCATGTCCATCAGCTCTTCCCAATCCTGACGCAGCAGTCGATCTTCCTCTTCGTTCGGGCTCCACATCAGCGGCATACCGACTCTGCGCTCCCCGATAGGGATCTCCCTGCTACCTTCCACCGGGATCCAGAGTACCCGTGACAATTTGTTGCGCACGTTTGACTCCTCCCAGCGCTGGCCGGTAACACCGATCAACGGGGCAACGCAGACGAAGGTGGTTTCCAGCGGTTTGCCCTGAGGATCGATGGGGATCGTCTTGAGCTCGATCCCGAGATCCGGGAAGTCCTGCTCCGGCTTGCTGCCGGCACTGGCACCCAGCTGCCATTCTATCAGCTGGCCGACCCAACCCTTGTCCCGGCGCAGATCCCCGGGAACGGCTATGCCCGCCTGTGCAGCCAGCTGGGCCAGCGTGAGACCTGCCATGGCATAGGCGCGGGCCAGCAACTCCTGCTCGGATTGGGGATTGGTTGGCATACTTGGTTCCATCTTGTTCGTTCTCTCCTCGCCAGCCTGGATCCAGAGAAGGATCGCTGTTTTTATAGCCGATCCTGCATGGCGGCGGGCAAATGGGGATAATTTGGCTGTTATCAGCACATCTCAATGATTTTAAAGGGTTTTGGTTATTTTATCGAGGCCAGTAAAGAGTGGCTTTTTAGCTTAAAACAGTTGTCCAAGGGTTTGCGCCTGATGTTGCACACAGTTATCCACAGAAATCTTGGATAAGTGAATGTAACTGGGAAGAGTCGCCGAGATGTTACAAAAAAATGTGAATGCCGCCCCATTTTTACAGGGGAAAGCGGGCAGATAGTGTGCCACTCCTGTGGATAATTTGGCCGCGGTGGATCTTTGAACAGTTGGACTTGTTCACAATCCATGGCGTGGATCCTGCGGGGTCGCCATCGAGGATCCAGAACCGCTATTTTACATTTAACTATATGTATAATAATGTTTTTACTTGTTAGCTACGGGATGGGGATATACCGTTGGCATTTTTACTCATCATCAAAAAGTACTGTATATACCCGTTTACTAACAGCTTTATGCACAGTCTGGGTGGGCAACTTGCCGTCGCAGATCCTGGGATTTGTTTATAAGTATGTTTGAAATTGAAAGTTATTCATGAAACGGGGGATTCACTCCTTGTTTGCTGCCACGGGGTGAATGTGGAACAATCTCTTTATAGATTCAGCCTTTATAAGGTGATCACGTGATTGATGGCGACGGATTTCGTCCCAATGTCGGTATCGTGATCTGTAACCGTGACGGACAAGTATTGTGGGCTAAGCGCTATGGGCAGCACTCCTGGCAGTTCCCGCAGGGGGGGGTTGATGATGGTGAATCGCCGGAACAGGCCATGTATCGAGAGCTGTATGAGGAGATTGGCCTCAAGCCCGAAGATGTGACCATATTGGCCACCAGTCGTAACTGGCTAAAGTATCGCTTACCCAAGCGTCTCGTCCGTTGGGACAGTTCACCGGTCTGTATTGGCCAAAAACAAAAATGGTTCCTGTTGCAGCTGAATTCGGGCAGGGAGTCCCGGATCCAGTTTGGCTGTCATGGCCATCCCGAATTCGATGATTGGCGCTGGGTCAGCTTCTGGTACCCGGTGCGCCAGGTTGTCTCGTTCAAACGGGAGGTTTATCGTCGGGTCATGAAGGAATTTGCCCCGCTGGCGATGCCGGTCGCGGCAACCCAGGTCAACAAGAAGGATGGGCGGCGTCATCGCGCACGCTAAGGAGCACAGATTAGTTGTTAACGGAACTGAGACGTATCGTCGAGAGCATGGCCGAGGCCAATACCCTCGAGCAAGCCCTGCAGGCCCTGGTCAGCCAGACCCGGCATGCCATGAAGGTGGACTGCTGCTCCGTCTATGTCTCGGAACCCGACATGCGCCGCTACCGGCTGGCGGCCACCGATGGTCTGGCCCCCTCTGCCGTTGGCAAGGTCACTCTGCCCTTCGAGCAGGGCATCGTCGGTCTGGTGGGTCAGCGTGAAGAGCTGATCAACCTGGCCGATGCCCCCGCACACCCCAGCTTCAAGTTTCTGCCCGATGTCGCCGAGGAGGCGTTTCGCTCCTTCCTCGGCGCCCCGATCATGCATCAGCGCCAGGTGGTCGGCATCCTGGTGGCCCAGCAAAAAGAGAGTCGCCGTTTCGATGAGGGGGAAGAGTCCTTCATGGTCACCCTGGCGGCCCAGCTGGCGGCGCGCATCGCCCAGGCCCAGGCCAAGGGGTGGTTGCAGAAGACCGACTGGAGCAAGCCCCTGCGCGGCATCGCCGGGGCCAGCGGCATCGCCATGGCCAAGGCCTGGGTGTGGCGGCCCCGCAAGGCGCTCAACTCCATCACCCCGCGCAAGGATGAGGAGCACGGCAAGCAGCTGGCTCGGCTGGAAGAGGCGGTGGAGGAGGTGCGCCACGATCTGGAGAGCCTGGCGCTGCGTTTTCGCGAGAGCTACAGCCAGGACTCGGTGGCGATCTTCGATATCTACCTGCACCTGCTGAACGATCCCGGCTACATCAAGCCGATCCGCAACAAGGTGAGCAAGGAGCACTGGACGGCGGTCTCGGCGGTCAAGATCATCAGCGATCGTCTGATCGAGCAGTTCAAGGGGATGAAGGATCCCTATCTGCAGGAGCGCGCCGCCGATGTGAAGGACATCGCCCTGCGCCTCATCAGCCGGCTGGTGCAAAACGAACCGGAACATATCTCCATCGGTGAACCCGTGGTGCTGGTCGCCGATGAGGTGACCGCCACCATACTGGCCGAAGTCCCGCGCGAGTTTCTGAGCGGCGTGGTCTCCCTCAAGGGGGGCACCAACTCCCACGCGGCTATCCTGGCTCGTGCCATGGGGGTGGCGGCCATCATGGGGGTGGATCTGCCGCTCGGCGATATCGGCGGCCGCATGCTGGTGGTCGACGGCTACAGCGGCGATCTCTTCATCGAGCCCAACCAGGTGATCCTCACCGAGTATCGCCAACTGCTCAATGAGGAGCGGGCCCTCGATACCCTGGTGCGCAGTGTCGACAACCAGCCGTCGGAAACCGCCGATGGCACCCCCGTCTCCCTGCTGCTCAACGCCGGCCTCAGCGCCGATACCGAGATTGCCCTCAATCATCTGGCGGACGGGGTCGGTCTCTATCGCACCGAGATCCCCTTCATGCTGCAGGATAGCTTCCCGTCAGAGTGGGAGCAGACCGCCCGCTATCGCGGCATCCTGGAGACTTACCGTAATCGTCCCGTCTGCATGCGGACCCTGGACGTAGGGGGTGACAAGCAGCTGCCCTATTTCCCCATCGTCGAGGAGAACCCCTTCCTTGGCTGGCGGGGGATCCGGCTTACCCTGGATCACCCCGAACTGTTCCTGGTGCAACTCAAGGCGATGCTGCGTGCCAGCGAAGGGCTCGATAATCTGGCCATCATGCTGCCGATGATCAGCAGCGTGAACGAGATCAAGGCCTCCCGCCGCCTGCTGGATCAGGCCTGGCGGGAAGTGTCGGAAGAGGCGGTCGGCCGGGGAGCCGAGATCCGCTACCCCAGTCTCGGGGTGATGATAGAGGTGCCCTCCGCCCTCTATATCCTGCCGGAGATGGCTCCCCTCATCGACTTCTGGTCGGTGGGCAGCAATGACCTGACCCAGTACCTGCTGGCGGTGGATCGTAACAACGCCCGGGTCGCCAGCATCTATGACGCCTTTCATCCGGCGGTGATCCGCGCCCTGCAACTGCTGTCCGATGCCTCTCGCCGCTACCACAAGCCGGTCTCGGTCTGTGGCGAACTGGCCGGGGATCCGGTCGGCGTGCTCCTGCTGCTGGCCATGGGTTATCGCCGCTTCAGCATGAACACCCACAACATCGCCCGCATCAAGTACGTGCTGCGCCAGTCCCGGCTGGATGAGCTGACCACGCTGCTGGCGGACGGCCTCAAGCACGACAATCCCCACATGCTGCGCGGCCTGTTTGCCCGCTATCTGGAAGAACATGGGCTGGGCGGCTTGTTGCGGGCGGGCCACAAGGTCAAACAGACTGATTGATAATCATGCCTTGTCCCTGCTGACGAATGATCGGAAAATGCGGCTTTTCTTTTTGACTGGGGCCGCATATGCAGCACGACGGATATTGGGTTTTCTCGCAGATTGATCCCGTAGCATTCAGTTTGGGACCACTATCGGTACGCTGGTATGGTCTCATGTACCTGTTTGGCTTCGCGTTTGCCATGTGGTTGGCGGGGCGCCGCGCCGCCCAGCCGGGCAGTGGCTGGACCCGTGACGAGGTCTCCGATCTGCTGTTTTACGGTTTTCTCGGGGTGATCCTGGGTGGCCGAGTCGGCTATGTCCTGTTCTACAACTTCGATCTCTTCCTCGCGGATCCGACCTATCTGTTCAAGATCTGGACCGGTGGCATGTCGTTCCACGGTGGCCTCATCGGCGTCATCACCGCCATGATCTGGTTTGCCCACAAGACCAGGCGCCACTTCTTCACCGTGGCCGATTTTGTGGCGCCGCTCATTCCGTTTGGTCTCGGGGTCGGCCGCATCGGCAACTTCCTCAACGGCGAGCTGTGGGGCCGGATCACCGATGTGCCCTGGGCCATCATCTTCCCGGAGGCGGGCCCGGAGCCGCGCCATCCGTCCCAGCTCTACCAGTTCGCCCTGGAAGGGGTGGTGCTGTTCATCATCCTTAACCTGTTCTGGCGCAAGCATCCGCCGCGCGGTGCCATCTCCGGTATGTTCCTGCTGTTCTACGGCCTGTTCCGCTTCCTGGTGGAGTTTGTGCGCCAACCGGACAGCCAGCTGGGTCTCTACTTCAACGAGATCAGCATGGGCCAGATCCTGTCCACCCCGATGATCCTCATCGGAGCCCTGATGATTTGGGCCGCCTACAAGCGCCCGCAGTTGTTTGGTAATGCCGTGAAGGAGGCAAAATAATGAGAGCGTATCTCGACCTGATGCAGAAGATCCTGGATGAGGGCACCGTCAAGTCCGACCGTACCGGCACCGGCACCGTCTCCCTGTTCGGCCATCAGATGCGCTTCAACCTGGCCGAAGGCTTCCCGCTGGTGACCACCAAGAAGTGTCACCTGCGCTCCATCATTCATGAGCTGCTCTGGTTCCTCAACGGCGACACCAATACCGCCTATCTGAAAGAGAATGGCGTCAGCATCTGGGACGAGTGGGCCGACGAGAACGGCGATCTGGGCCCGGTCTACGGCGCCCAGTGGCGCTCTTGGCCGACCGCCGACGGTGGCGTGGTGGATCAGATCCAGAAGGCGGTGGACGACATCAAGCACAATCCGGATTCCCGTCGCATCATCGTCTCCGCCTGGAATGTGGGCGAGCTGGACAAGATGGCGCTGGCTCCCTGCCACGCCTTCTTCCAGTTTTATGTGGCGGACGGCAAGCTCTCCTGCCAGCTCTACCAGCGCAGCTGCGATGTCTTCCTCGGCCTGCCGTTCAACATCGCCAGCTACGCCCTGCTGACCCACATGATGGCCCAGCAGTGTGGTCTGGAAGTGGGCGACTTCGTCTGGACCGGCGGCGACGTGCACCTCTACTCCAACCACATGGAGCAGACCGCACTGCAGCTCACCCGCGAGCCGCGCCCGCTGCCGACCCTGGTGATCAAGCGCAAGCCGGACTCCATCTTCGACTACCAGTTCGAGGACTTCGAGATCCAGGGTTACGATCCCCATCCTGGCATCAAGGCGCCCGTCGCCATCTGATCCCGGCCCGAGCCTTGTCGATGCCAGTCAGTGAATGCTGACTGGCATTTTTCTTTGGCCGGACGGCGCTCTTTGCTCCGTTTGGTCGCGCTTTTCCTGCTTATGGTGGAATGAGGCCCCGGCCTCAATGGGTGTGGCCGTTGTTCTCCGGCTCGGGCTTGTGCTGCCAGATGGCCCCCAGCAGCAGCTTGAGCAGCAGCCCGGGCGGGTTGTCCAGCAGCTTGCCCGACTCCAGCAACAGCTGGCCATCGGCGCGAAAGCCGAGGCTGGCGTCTATGCTCTCATCCTCAGTGACCACCTGGATCAGCCCATGCAGGGCGCCCCGCTCTCCCGGCTGGCAATGCAGGCGCAGCTCGCGGGGCTCTCCCAGCAGAGTGAAGGCGCGACTCAGGGGAGGGGAATCTTCATAGTCCGGCCAGCTGAAGAACTGGTACTGCTCGGCGAGCGTGCCTGCCTGCTGGCAAAACTGGTCGAACAGCTGGGCAATGGCCTGGTACTCCTGATCAAGCTGTCTGGCTTGTTCCTCAATCCTTTTCATCCCTTGCTCCTTGTATATCCACTTGATCGGAAATGGTTTTTCTGACCCTGTGACAGGCATTTTCTAGATATGGAGCCAAATGCCGGAAAGGTCTGTGAGCCGGATCCAAGTTTCAGTTTGAAAACGTTATCTTGTTGAAACTGGTCGGTTTTTTTGCCCACCCGCTCACATTTGAAACGATTGTCGCTGATTAATATGGCACCACCTGGCAACGACCGGGTGCTCGACTATCGAGACTAACTACAGCGGGAATTATAAAAATCATGGATATGAAAAAGACCAAGGTGGCGCTGGCAACAGCCTCACTGCTCGTGCTTTTGTCTGGCTGTAATGACAACGGCTCTACCACCCCTGATGTGCCTACCAACCCCGAGATCCCTACCAACCCGGATGTGACCGTCCCTCCCGGCACCGAGGACGGGCCTGTCGCCCGTCTGCCCAAGGTGCAGGCCCCCGCCGAATTGCTGATGGCGGGTGACAATCAGGCGGTCATCGCTCTGGTGGATACCCAGACCAGTGCCGCCCGCGGGGTGGATGGCCCCTTCGCCAGTCATAGTCTTCATCTCTGGAACAACGAAGCTTGTTCCGCCACTGCCGATAGCGGTCTGAATGGCGGTTGGGATGACAAGAGCAATACGCCAACGGCGGCCGACAGCTTTGGCCCTGCCTGGGTGATCCCGCTGGCCAAGGTGGAAGGGTGCATCAACTTTATCGCCCGGGATGGTTCCCTCGGCAACCTGACCGGCGCCGATATGAAGGTAGTCTTCAGCGATCATCCGGATCGCACCGTGGCCATCGTTGCCGGCAAGAACGAGATCTTCGACAGCCGGGCCGATGCCTTCACCGCCGCCTTCGGCGTTGCCGGAGCCAGCGCCCACCTGATCGACGGCAACACCCTGATCTGGCAAGGGGGCAAGGACAAGCCCCATGTCCGCCTCTACTACACAGAGTCGGGTACCATCGAGGCCAAGACCGACGGGGTATTTGACTTCCCCTATATCAGCCTGACTCCGACCAGCCTGACGGCGGAGCTGCAGGCAAGGTATCCGCACCTCAAGGATGCCGCCGCCTTCGCCCTGCCGTCAGGGAAAGATCTCAAGCCCCTGCTCAAGGGGGAGCTGGTGGCCATCGGCACCGATGCCGAGGGCATCCTGCAGGGGGCAACCCTGGTGCAGAGCGCCGGCGCCCTCGATGCTCTCTATAGCGATGCGGCGAGCAAGCTCGATTATGGCGCCATCGTTGAGGGGGGCAATGTCACCTTCAGGCTGTGGGCGCCGACCGCCAGAATGGTCAAGCTGGCGCTGTTTGACGAGCAGCACAAGTCGCTGGGCGAGCGTGCCATGACCCTGGACGAAGCCAGCGGCAGCTGGAGCGTGCAGGGCGGCAGCGAGCTGGTGGGCAAGTTCTACCGTTACGACATCCAGGTCTATCACCCGGTCAGCCGCAAGCTGGAATCCTATCAGGTGACCGACCCCTACTCCCTGAGCCTGGCGATGAACTCCGAGTTCAGCCAGGTGGTGGATCTCGACGATCCGGCCCTCAAGCCGGAAGGGTGGGACAGCCTGAAGGCGCCCCACAGCCAGCAGAACCCGGCTGACATCACCATCTACGAGGCCCATGTCCGCGATCTGACCGGCAACGACGACTCGACCCCGGCGGAGCACCGTGGCAAGTTCCTCGGCCTGGCCGAGAGTGATACGGTACCGGTCAGGCACCTGCAATCCCTGGCGCAGAGCGGCGTCAGCCATCTGCACCTGCTGCCGGTGTTCGACATCGCGACCATCAACGAGGACCCGGCCAAGGTGGCCAATATCGGCGATGACTTCAGCAAGCTGTGCCAGGTCAACCCCGAGGTGCAGAATTCAGCCTTTGGCGCTTACTGTGGCGGCGGCCAGACCATCGCCTCCGTGCTGGAAACCCTGGATCCGAGTGGCGAACAGGCGCAGTCGCTCTACGGCTACCTGCGCGGCGTCGACTCCTTCAACTGGGGTTATGATCCCTATCACTACACGGCGCCGGAAGGCTCATACGCCACCAACGCCGAGGGGAGCCAGCGCATCCTGGAGTTTCGCGAAATGGTCAAGGCCATCAAGCAGAACATCGGCATGAACGTGGTGATGGACGTGGTCTACAACCACACCAACGAGGCTGGCCTGGGTCCCAAGTCGGTACTCGACAAGATAGTGCCCTGGTACTATCAGCGCCTCAATCCGGAGACCGGCTCGGTCGAGAACTCCACCTGCTGCTCCAACACAGCGCCGGAACACGCCATGTTCGCCAAGCTGGTGGATGACTCCCTGGTGACCTGGGCCCGCGACTACAAGATCGATGCCTTCCGCTTCGACCTGATGGGTCATCACCCGAAAGATCAGATAATGCAGGCGCTGGCGGCGGTGAAGAAGGTCAACCCCGAGATCTACTTCTACGGCGAGGGGTGGAACTTCGGCGAAGTGCAGGATGACAAGCGCTTCGTGCAGGCGACCCAGAAGCACCTGGCCGGGACCGGCATCGGATCCTTCTCGGATCGGTTGCGGGATGCGGTGCGTGGCGGCAGCCCGTTCGACGGTGGCGACACCATTCGCAAGACCCAGGGCTTCGGCAACGGCGCCTTTGTGGATCCCAACGAGCTGGATGGCGTCGAGCTGGCCACCGCTTTGTATCAGGCCGATCTGGTGCGGCTCGGCATGGCCGGCAACCTGAAGGAGTTCGTGCTGACCGACAAGGATGGCATCCCGATGAAGGGGGCCGAGATCGACTATAACGGTCAGCCTGCCGGTTATGCCCAGGATCCGACCGAGATCCAGAACTATGTCTCCAAGCATGACAACCAGACCCTGTTCGACAACCTGATCTACAAGGCGCCGGCAGGAGCCGATCTGGTACGGATGCAGGGGGTATCGCTGGCTACCGCCATGTTGGGGCAGGGCATTCCCTTCACCCACGCCGGCGTCGAGTTGCTGCGCTCCAAGTCCATGGAGCGGGACAGCTACGACTCGGGGGACTGGTACAACCGGGTCGATTACACCCTGGCTGACAACAACTTTGACAAGGGATTGCCGCGCAAGGATAAGGATGGCGACAACTATCCGCTGATCGATCAGGTGCTCGGCCAGCATGCCAAGCCGAGCGGTGCCGATATGGCGACCATGGTGGGCTTCTACCAGGAGCTGGCCAGGCTGCGTCAATCTTCTCGCCTGCTGCGTCTGGGCAGTGGAGCTGAAGTGATCAAGCGGGTTGATTTTCGCAATACCGGACCGGATCAGGTGCCCGGCCTCATCGTGATGACGGTGGATGACGGCATGGCCGCTGGTGCGGATCTGGATCCGGCCATCGACGGTCTGGTGGTGATGATCAACGCCACCAACCAGAGCCGGAGCATCGGTGATTTCCGCGACGGGGCGGATCAGCCCATCGATCTCGCCGGTCTGGTGCTGAGCCCGGCTCACGACAGCAGTGACAGCATAGCCCGCGGGGCAGTGGTGTCAGGTGGCCAGTTGACGCTGGGTGCCTGGTCTGCCGCCGTGTTCGTCAAGCCCCAGAGCGGGGCCCAGGGCACGGGGCTGCCAGTCGGCAAGAAGACGGACCTCAGTACGCTGCCACCCTTTGGCATGACCAATGTCTTCGTGCGTGGCTTCCTCGGCCAGTGGGATCCCGTCAACCAGCTGACCTTCAGTGGCAACTATGTGTATGAGTTGACCATGCCGGTTGCCGAGGCGCAGCTGGGTGAGACGACCCTGAAGATTGCGGATGCCAGCTGGGGAGCGCTCAATTACGGCAAGTGTGAGGCCACCGATGTGCTGACCACGGCGACACCGCTTACCCTGTGCAAGGGAGGGGATGATATCGGCATGACGCTGGACAAGGCGGGCAGCTACCGGTTTGTCCTGAATGCCATGGACAAGGAGCATCCGACCCTGAGCGTCAGCGTGACCGAGTCCGCGGGGTAAGCAGACCCATAGAGTCCGGGGAATGGCTCGGCGTCCCCGGGTTGAATTCCACCTCGCCAAGGGTGGGATAATCCCGAGAGAGTAAGCAAAGCGCGACTGCCGAGCGGCAGGCGCGCTTTTTCTATGTCGTCGTCCGATAAATGGGCAAAGAAAAGCCGCCCTGTCGGGGGCGGCTTGTGGATGTGGCGATTAATGCCTTGACGGGATCAGCGCTTGCGCAGCAGACGCAGGGCGTTGGCGGTGACCAGCGCGGTAGCGCCGGTGTCAGCCAGCACCGCGATCCAGAGCCCGGTGATGCCGAGCAGGCTGGTGACCAGGAAGATGGCCTTGAGCCCGAGCGACAGGGCGATATTCTGATGGATGATGGCCAGCGCCGCACGGGAGAGGCGGATCATGGCGGCGATGCCACCGAGCTGGTTGTGAGTCAACGCGGCGTCGGCGGTCTCCAGCGCCACATCGGTACCGCCCCCCATGGCGATGCCGATGCTGGCGCGCTTCATAGCGGGAGCATCGTTGATGCCATCTCCTATCATGGCGACCTTCTGTCGGGTGGCCTGCTTGGCTATTTCCTGCACCTTGTCTTCCGGCAGCAGGCCGGCGCGCCAGCCCATGCCGAGCTCGCCGGCAATGGCCTCGGCGGCGCGCGGGTTGTCCCCGGTCAGCATGATGCCCTGCAGCCCCAGTACCCTGAGCTCCTGCAGCGCGGCTGCCGCATCCGGCCTGATCTGATCTCGCAGGGCCAGCAGGGCAACCGGTGTGGCCGCATCGTCACGGGTCTGGCAGAGCACCACCACCGTCTTGCCTTGCTGCTCCAGTGTGGCGATCCTTTCGTTCTGCTCGCGGCTCAGGGTGGCCACCCGGCTCGGTGCCAGCAGTTGCCAGAGGGTGCCGTCGATGCGCCCTTCGACCCCCATGCCTGGCAGGGCGCGCAGATCCCGGGCTGCCGCCAGGGTCAGCGCCTGTTCACTGGCCGCCGTCACCACGGCCTTGGCCAGCGGATGATGGGACCCTTGTTCGATAGCCGCCGCCAGCGCCAGCAGCTCGCTCTCGGCCTGGCCATTGAGGCTCACCAGCTCGGTCAGTTGCGGCTTGCCCAGGGTCAGGGTGCCGGTCTTGTCGAAGGAGACGGTATCGATATGGGCCAGCCGCTCCAGCGCCGCCCCCCCCTTGATCAGGGCCCCTTGCCGGGTCGCGGCCGCCAGGGCGGAGGTGACTGCCGCCGGGGTGGAGATCACCAGGGCGCAGGGGCAACCGATGAGCAGCAGTGCCAGCCCGCGATAGACCCACTCGTCCCAGGGCTGGCCATAGGCGAGGGGAGGAATGATCACTACCAGCAGGGCGACCAGCATGATGGCCGGGGTGTACCAGCGGCTGAAGCGGTCGATAAAGCGCTCGATGGGGGCGCGCTGGCTCTCTGCCTCCTCGATGAGGTGCAGAATGCGGTCGATGGCGTTGTTGCCCGGTTCCGAAACCACCTCGAGACGCACCACCCGATCTGCCGCCAGACTACCGGCGGGCACTTTTTCCCCCTTGCTGCGCTCTACCGGAATGGATTCCCCGGTCAGGGCGCTTTCGTCGAAGGTGCCAAGGTCGTCGAGCAATCTGGCATCCGCGGGCAAACGGGCTCCGGGAGAAATTTCGATGATGTCGCCGGGGCGAAGATCTTCGGCCGCCACCTCTTCCCGGATCTCACCTTGTGGCTGACCCTGTAAACCGGTGCGGATGCGCACCGCCTTGTCGGGCACCAGCGCCATCAGGGCTGTGACCCCCGCACGGGCGCGGGCTGCGGCGTAGGACTCCAGGTGCTCGCCCAGCATAAACAGCAGCAGCACCATGGCGGCTTCGGCGGTTTCGCCGAGGAACAGGGCGCCAACGGCGGCGACCGTCATCAGGGTCTCGATGGCGAAAGGGGAGCCGCTCCTGGTCAGTGACCAGGCCTTGCGGGAGATGGGCCACAGGCCCCACAGGGTGGCCAGGGTAAAGAGAGGCTGACCGAATTCGTCCGGCAGCAGGGCTGCTACCAGCATCAGGCTGGCCAGCGACAGGGGTTGCCAATATTTGCCGAGCAGGGTCATCAGGGGGCCGCGGCTCTTCTCCTCTTGCTGCCTGGCCTGGGTGGCATCCCTGAGCTGGAAGCCGGCAGCCAGCACGGCGGCGGTGACGGGATCGGGGGAGAGGCCGGGGGCCAGATCCACCACCAGTTTTTCGGTGGCAAAGAGCACGCGGGCCTGCTGCACCCCCTCGACCCGGCCGACGGCTGTCTCTATCTTGCGGGCACAGCTGGGGCAGTCCATCCCCAGTACCTGCCAGCTGTGGCGCTGGCTGTCGCCGACGGGGGCCGCCAGCGGCTCGCCCGAGTCGGTAGCCTCACCGTGTTCATGATGCTCATGGTCATGATCATGGGATGAGGGCTGGCTACAGCAACCCTGGCCGTGACAGCTCCCTTGAGGAGGTTCGGCCTCTTCCGGTGACTCGCCGGTCGGGTGCACCTGATGCTCGTGGGCGGTCTTGCCGGAGCAACTGCTGGCCGGCGCCGCGTTGTCGCAGCAGTGGCTGTCGTGCCTATGTTCAGATTGGCCAGTGGTCGCCTTGCTGACGGCCTTGATGGGAGAGGTAGCATGCTGATAGCTGCAGCAGGATTTGCTCATACAGGGTTCCTCTTGGCGGGAGCTCGCCCCTGCGGGCTCCTTGATGACTGGATTCAGTGTAAACCTTGGTGTTATGTCCAAGGTCAATCCCCCTTTATTCTTCAGTCAGTTTCTGGCGGCAGTTTGCCGGCCCGGTGCCGGGGCAAGAGTTCCCGATATCCCTGATGTTGGCGGGTGTTTGTCGGACCCTCGCCCGCCTATACTGGCGATCCGGATAGTTACAACACCCATAAAGGACATAACACATGAGCCGTTCAGTCACTCTGCAAGGCAACCCTGTCGCCGTCGCCGGTCACTTCCCGGTTGCCGGTGAGCAGGCCAAGCCCTTCTCCCTGGTGGCCAAGGATCTTTCCGATGTGACCCTGGCGAACTTCGCCGGTCAGCGCAAGATCCTGAACATCTTCCCGAGCGTTGATACCCCGACCTGCGCCACCTCGGTACGCAAGTTCAACGAGCAAGCCAGCGCCCTGGACAATACCGTGGTGCTCTGCATCTCCGCCGATCTGCCGTTCGCCCAATCCCGCTTCTGCGGCGCCGAAGGGCTGGACAAGGTGGTAACCCTCTCCACCCTGCGTGGTGCCGCCTTTATGGAAGATTACGGCGTGGCCTTCTCCTCCGGCCCGCTGGTGGGGCTGACTGCCCGCGCCATCGTGGTGTTGGATGCGGACAACAAGGTGCTGCACAGCGAGCTGGTGGCCGAAGTCGCCGACGAGCCGAACTACGCTGCCGCCTTGGCCGCCCTGTAATTCGACGTTCGTTCTGATGGCCCGACGGCCTGCCCTGTCTGCTGACAGGGCAGGCCGTTATTTTTTATGGCCGGCTGCGGCGCCAGGGCGCCTGCACGGCGACCTTTCTTTTACTTCTCCCCTTGCGCTGGCTAGACTTCGCCTCCCACTTCTTCAACGACGTAGCGCCATGACTTTTCGCGAACTTGCCCTTCATCCTGCTTTGCTGGCCGCCCTGCCTGAACAGCTGCACACCCCGACCCGCATTCAGCAACTGACCATTCCGGCGGCGCTGGCGGGACGGGATCTGCTGGCGCTGGCCCGTACCGGCAGCGGCAAGACCCTGGCGTTCGGTCTGCCGCTGTTGCAGCGGCTGGATCCCGCCTCCAGCCAGGTGCAGGGGTTGGTGCTGGTGCCGACTCGCGAGCTGGCCGCCCAGGTGAGCGTTGCGCTGGCAGGCCTTGCCGGGGCGCTGGGCCTGCGCATGGTGACATTGTGCGGCGGAGTAGCGCAGGAGCTGCAACAGAACGAACTGGCGCAGGGGCCGCAACTGCTGGTGGCGACGCCGGGGCGGCTGCGGGATCTGCTAAACCAGCAGCAGTTGGCGCTCGATGGGTTGCGTACCCTGGTGCTGGATGAGGCGGATCGCCTGCTGGAGATGGGCTTTTGGCCCGATATCCGGATGATCCTGGGGTTGACTCCTGCCACTCGCCAGACCCTGCTCTTCTCCGCCACCCTGCCTGCCGAGCTGGACGGGCTGGCCAGCGGCCTGCTGACGGATCCGCTGCGAGTCGAGGCGGATCCGCTCAACAGCGTGGCGAGCGATATCGAGGAGCGGCTCTATCTGGTCAACAAGAGCAGCAAGGTACCGGCGCTCATCAAGCTGCTCGGGGAGGAGGCGTGGCCTCAGGTGCTGGTGTTTATCAGCGCGCGGGACGATGCGGATGGGGTTGCCCGCAAGCTTGCCAAGGCGGGCATCGCAGTGGCTGCCCTCCATGGCGAGAAGGAGCAGGCGGTGCGGGAACAGGCGTTGGCCGACTTTAAAGCGGGCAAGGTGCGGGTGCTGGTGGCCACCGACCTGATGGCGCGCGGCATCCATGTGGAGGCGCTGCCCGTGGTGATCAACCTGGATCTGCCCGCCAGCGCCCCCGTCTATGTGCATCGCATCGGCCGCACTGCCCGGGCCGGGCGCAGCGGTCTGGCCATCTCGCTCACCTGCCACGGCGAAGCCGAAACCCTGACTGCGATCCGAACCCTCACCGGGCGTGAGCTGCCACTGGCCGAGCTCGGCGATTTCCCGGTGACCGATCTGCCGGCCAGCGGCGAGGGCAAGCGGGCACCGCGGGACAAGCAGGCCAACCGCCGTACCCAGGCCAAGCGCAGCATCAAGCAGTTCAGGGGCAAGCCCCCGCGCGGCTGAGGTTCAGCGGGCCAGCGGGTAGGTAAACAGGGCCAGGTGGGCGAAGTTCAGTAGAAAGTGGACGACGATGGCGGCACTCAGACGCCCGCAGAAATGGAACGCCAGCCCGTAACAGGCCCCCGCCAGGGCGGCAAACAGTACCAGCAGTGGGCCTCCGGCCAGGTGCGCCGCCCCAAACAGCAGGCTGGCCACCAGAATGCCCAGCCAGAGCCGGCCGCACCGGGCGATCTCCTGCTGGATCACGCCGCGAAACAGCGCCTCTTCCGCTACGCAGGTGAACAGCAAGTTGTTGAAGGCAAACAGCCACCACCAGTGAGGCAGTCCCACCTCGGGCCTCAGCGCTCCCAGCTGCCAGGCGCAGATCAGCAGCGCCGCCAGCGGCAACACCAGCAGGGCGAGCGCGCGCCAGCGGATGGCGCCGCCCGGGCCCAGCAAACCGGGCCAGGCCAGCAGCAGGCCAAAGAAGACCAGCGGCTTGTCCAGATTGAGATACATGTTGAACGGCACACTGTCCGGCCCGGCAAGTACCTGAGCCAGCACCTTGAGATTGTGAAAGCCGGGGATGAGGTGCAGCATCAGGGCGATGGCCCACAGCAGCACCAGCCCTTGCGCACCATTTCGCCAGGGCGCGGGCAGAGTCGGGGTGCGCCAGGCTAGCAGCAATCCTGCCAGGCTTGCCAGCAGGGCGACGGGGGTGATGCGTTCCAGCCAGAGCGCCAGCAGCAGGGAGATGCCGAGCAGGATCAGGCCGGGCAAGCGTTGGCGGGCGAGACAGAGCAGCACGGCCAGCGCCAGCGCAGCCCAGATGAGGGAATCGGGTAGGGGCAAAATTGAATCTCCTTGGCAGCGGAAGGTCGCACCTTAACAACGGGGTCTCCCGTGACACAAGGCTCAATAAGCTGGTCGGATCCCCACCCGCCACGGCCGTGCCAACATAAAAAAAGCCGGAGCAGTGGCTCCGGCTTTTGGCATTCAGGGACGTATCAACGGCCGGATTCGGCGATCACGCGGGCGATGATGTCGGCACGAGCGTTGGCGTCCAGCTCGCCCAGGGCGATGAGGCCGGCCTTGAAGATCACGTTCTTTGGCAGGCTCACGTCATCCAGGGTGGTGATGGCTTCGACGTGCAGACCGTTCAGGCGGCTGGCATCGCGCGGGCTCAGGTTGACCTGGGTGTTGAGCACCTGTTTGCCCTTCTTCTTGGGTTGGGCGGGTTTCTTCGGTTGATCCAGCTCGTCTTCCGGCAGTTCGTCATCAAAATCGTAAATAGACATAGTCAATCCTGTTGGTTAGGCAGAGGGCATGTTTGCCCGAAATGGGGTGATCAGCCCATATCCTCGTTGCGGATAAAGGCGCGCCAGGAGACCAGCACCTGGGCAAAATCTTCCAGCCCGCACATGGCCAGCTGTTCATCATCGTAGTAGGCGAGATCGTCGAGATCCTCGTCCAGCTCGATATTGAGGGCGTTGGCTTTCACCTCGGCCTCTTCGTGGGTCAGCAGCAGGGAGTAGTCGCCGCCAAGCAGCCGGTACTCGGTGCGGGTGCGGTTGGAGAGCTGATCGATGATGGCAAACAGTTCGTCGATCTTCTCTTCATCCTTGCCCACTTCGTCGATCAGCCACTGACCGATGGCCTCGTGGCCCATGGAGAACCGGGCGCGATAGCCACCGAACGGATCGCGGCGAAATTCATAATCCATAGCAGAGTCCATATCTCGGAGGGATGGGCCGGCCCGGGCAGAGGTGAAAGCACCAAATTCCTGCTCCATGGCGGGGCACACATCGGGTAAAGTGGCCTATTCTAGCGATCCCCCTCTCGCTTGTCTTGATGATGTGGCATCTTGCCTTCCCGCTGCGGGTTGGCGGGCCACCCGTCGTCCCTTGTACGGAGATGTTATGCAGCTAAATGACACACTCGCGCAGCAGATTGTCAGTCGGGCGATGAAGATCCTTTCGTTCTCGGTCAACGTGATGGATGAACACGGACTCATCATTGCCTCCGGTAATCCGGAGCGGCTCCATCAGCGTCACGAGGGGGCCGTGCTGGCGCTGGCCGAGAACCGGGTTGTGGAGATCAGTGAAGCCACCGCCCGCGAGTTGAAAGGGGTGCGCCCCGGCATCAACCTGCCCATCGCCTATCAGGGGGAGCAGCTGGGGGTCATCGGCATCTCTGGCGATCCGGACATCGTTCGCGCTTACGCCGAGCTGGTGCGGATGACCGCCGAACTCATTCTGGAGCAGGCGGCGCTCACCGAGCAGCTGCAGTGGGACAAGCGCCACAAGGAGGAGCTGGTGCTGCAGCTGATCCGGGGGGAGGGCAAGGTCGATCAGTTGCTGCAGGCGGCCCGCTTCCTCGGGCTGGATCTGGCCCAGCCCAGAGTGGTAGCGGTACTGGCGCTGGAGGAGGCGGATCCGGCCCGCTTGCGGGAGCTGGTCCATCAGCTGGAACATCCGGAGCGGGACAATCTGGTGGCCATCCATGGGCTGGACGAGATAGTAGTGCTCAAACCGGCCCAGATCGTGGACGAGGTGTGGCAGTCGGAGCAGGAGCGGGGCCGCATCAAGCAGCTGCTGGCGCGCATTCCCCACTTCAAGGTACGCATCGCGGTGGGCGATTACTTCGCCGGGATTGACGGGCTGGCGCGCTCCTACCAGACGGCGCGGGACACCTTGCGCCGCGGCATGCGCCAAGCCCCCCGCAAGCAGGTCTACTTCTTCGAGGATTATCGCTTGCCGGTGCTGCTCGGCAGTCTGGCGGACTCCTGGCAGGCGGATCAGCTGCGCGCCCCCCTGCAGAAGCTGGCGCGAGAGGATGCAAAGGGAACGCTACTGAAAACGTTGCGCCAATATTTCTTGCAGGATTGTGATCTTCATCGCTGTGCCGAAATCCTGTTCATCCACCCCAATACGCTGCGCTATCGCATTGGCCGGATAGAGCAGATAACTGGCTTGAATTTCAACAAGTTAGACGACAAGTTTCTGCTCTATCTCGGGCTCAATCTCGACAACTGATTTGTTTGATGTGACAAATAAATCCTTTTCCAATAGCTAATATTTGTCTTTTTGAACAAAGCATTCCGGCTTCGGATCACCATAATGGCCACCATTCACTCACATGCAAGGTGTCCGTCATGATCCCGGTTACAGCCCTTGGCGCCATCGCGGCGCTATCCATCGCCATCTTCCTCATCCTGAAGAAGGTTCCTCCCGCCTACGGCATGATCGTCGGCGCCCTGGCCGGTGGCCTGATCGGCGGTGCCGACCTGAGCCAGACCGTCGCCCTGATGATCGGTGGCGCTCAGGGGATCACCACCGCCGTGATGCGGATCCTGGCGGCCGGTGTGCTGGCAGGCGTGCTGATCGAATCTGGTGCGGCCACCACCATCGCCGAAACCATCGTCAAGAAGCTCGGTGAAACCCGCGCCCTGCTGGCGCTGGCGCTGGCCACCATGATCCTGACCGCGGTCGGCGTCTTCGTGGACGTGGCAGTCATCACGGTTGCCCCGATTGCCCTGGCCATCGCCCGCCGTGCCGACCTCTCCAAGGCGGCCATCCTGCTGGCGATGATCGGTGGTGGCAAGGCGGGCAACGTCATGTCTCCCAACCCCAACGCCATCGCGGCGGCCGATGCCTTTCATCTGCCCCTCACCTCCGTCATGGCTGCCGGCATCATCCCGGGCCTGTTCGGTCTGGTGATGGCCTACTGGCTCGCCAAGCGTTTGAACAACAAGGGCAGCAAGGTTGCCGCCGACGAAGTGGTGAGCTTTGACGGGGTCAAGTTGCCCGGTTTTGCCGCCGCCATCAGCGCCCCTCTAGTTGCCATCCTGCTGCTGGCCCTGCGCCCGGTGGCCGGTATCGTGGTGGATCCGCTGATTGCCCTGCCCCTCGGTGGCCTGGTCGGCGCCCTGATGATGGGCAAGTTCACCAAGGTGAACCAGTTTGCGGTCTCGGGTCTGGCCCGCATGGCACCGGTTGCCATCATGCTGCTGGGTACAGGTACCCTGGCCGGCATCATCGCCAACTCCGGCCTGAAGGATGTGCTGATCAGCGGCCTGACCGCCTCCGGTCTGCCCTCCTACCTGCTGGCCCCCATCTCCGGTGCCCTGATGTCGCTGGCAACCGCCTCGACTACTGCCGGTACCGTGGTGGCCTCCAACGTCTTCAGCTCCACCCTGCTTGAACTGGGTGTCAGCGGTCTGGCAGGCGCCGCCATGATCCACGCCGGTGCCACCGTGTTTGACCACATGCCGCACGGCTCCTTCTTTCATGCGACCGGTGGCAGCGTCCACATGGGGGTGAGCGAGCGTCTCAAGCTGATCCCTTACGAGACTGCCGTCGGTCTGACCATTGCTACCGTCTCCACCCTGATGTTTGGCGTGTTTGGCCTCGCCTAAGGAATTGCTATGAAAATTGTGATCGCCCCCGATTCATTCAAGGAGAGCCTGAGCGCCATGGCGGTGGCCGATGCCATCGAGGCGGGTTTCAAGCAGGTGTTGCCGGAGGCCACCTACGTCAAATTGCCCATGGCCGATGGCGGTGAAGGCACGGTGCAATCCCTGGTGGATGCCACCGGGGGTCGCATCCTGCCGATCGAGGTGACCGCGCCGCTTGGCAACCGGGTACAGGGTTTCCTCGGCCTGCTGGGGGACGGCAAGCGCGCCGTCATCGAGATGGCGGCCGCCTCCGGCCTGCACCTGGTGGAGCCGGAGCGGCGCAATCCGCTGCTGACCTCGAGCTTCGGTACCGGCGAGCTGATCTTGGCCGCGCTGGAGATGGGGGTGAGCCACCTCATCCTCGGCATCGGTGGCAGCGCCACCAATGATGGCGGTGCCGGCATGATCCAGGCGCTCGGCGGCAAGCTCTTGAAAGCGGATGGCACCCCCATCGCCCTGGGGGGCGCCGGTCTGAAGGATCTGGCCAGCATCGACCTGAGCACGCTGGACTCGCGTCTGGCCGGGCTGACCATAGAGGTGGCCTGCGATGTGAACAACCCGCTGTGCGGGCCCAAGGGGGCTTCCGCCGTGTTTGGTCCGCAGAAGGGGGCCACGCCGGCGATGGTGGCGCTGCTGGATGCCAACCTCTCCCACTATGCCGACTGCATCGAGCAGGCCCTCGGCAAGCAGGTGAAGGAGATCCCGGGGGCGGGCGCTGCCGGTGGCATGGGGGCCGCGCTTGTCGGCCTGCTCGGCGCCGAGCTCAAGCCCGGCATCCAGATCGTCATCGAGGCGCTGAAACTGGCCGACGCGGTGGCCGATGCGGATCTCGTCATCACCGGCGAGGGACGGATCGACAGCCAGACCATCCACGGCAAAACTCCCATCGGGGTGGCCCGTTGCGCCAAGCAGTTTGGCAAGCCGGTGATCGGGATCTCCGGCTGCCTCACCGACGATTGCGGTGTAGTACATGAGCACGGGCTGGACGCGGTGTTTGCCGTGGTTAATCGCGCCATGTCCCTGCCGGAAGCCCTGGCGACCGCCAGCATCAATCTCGAGCTGACCGCTCGCAACGTGGCCGCCCTCTACCGGTTGCCGCGCTGATACTCCCGGGCCGATGCCCATGCATCGGCCCTGCCTCGCCCCGTCAGGACGCCGCGCTCGGCTATCGAGATCATCAGGCGCCCTTGGCACCTCTTGGCCGATCCCCTGCGATCGGCATTTTTTATGGCGGTTCGTGGCGGGATGGCGCGGTTTTGATAGGCGCTCCCGCCCCTTTGCGGCATAGTTGTTCACAACAACGACAAGGAGAGAGCCATGATCCTGCTGACCCTGGGGGTGGCGCTGTTCACCCTCATCCATCTCTATCCCTGTTACGGCGCGGAGCACCGGCTCCATCTGCGCGAGCGGCTGGGGGAGAACCGCTACAAGGGGCTCTTCTCCCTGCTGGTGTTTATCGCCATCGCCTTCATCATCGCCGGG
The DNA here is from genome assembly GCF_041402525.1 of Aeromonas sp. S18(2024). NCBI lineage: Bacteria > Pseudomonadati > Pseudomonadota > Gammaproteobacteria > Aeromonadales > Aeromonadaceae > Aeromonas > Aeromonas sp. S18(2024). Next base: position 115,054 of record NZ_JBGLQV010000008.1, read on the forward strand.
TGGCGCATGGCCAGCCCCTTGCCCCTCTATTTTCTGCCCGCCTGGGGGCCGCTGGCCATGATGGGGATGATGCCCATCGCCCTGATCCTGTTTTTCTCTGGTCAGGGACAAAACCATTTCCGGCGTTGGCTGGTGCATCCCCAACTGCTGGGCACCCTGATCTGGGCGCTGGCCCACTTGCTGGTCAACAGCGAGGCCCGCTCCCTGGTGCTGTTTGGCGGCATCGGCCTGTGGGCCCTGATCAGCATCGTCTGGATTTCATGGCGTGACTGGCAACAAGCGCTCCGTCCCGCCGCCAACTGGAAGGCGACCGGGATCAGCACGGGTGCCGGGCTGGTGGCGACGGCCCTGCTAATCTTCTGGGGACACGGCTGGCTGACCGGTATTGCGCTCCGCTGAGGGTGAACCGGGATGAATGTCAGACAATCCCCAAGGAGGTGCGATGATGAAATGGAGTGTTCTGTTGTTGTTGATGGTGAGCGGGATGGCTTCCGCCACCTGCCCGGATTATTTCAACGTGGAGATGCGGGAGCTCAACAGCACCCAGCGTCATAACCTCTGCCAGTTGACCGAAGGCAAGGTGGTGCTGGTGGTCAACACCGCCTCTTACTGTGGCTATAGCGGCCAGTTTCGCGATCTGGAGAAGCTCTACCAGAACTACAAGGACAAGGGGCTGATTATTCTGGGGTTCCCCTCCAACGATTTCAGGCAGGAGGATGCCAGCGAGGGCAAGACTGCCGAGGTGTGCCGCCGCGACTATGGCGTTACCTTCCCCATGTTCAACCGGGTCGCGGTGCGGGGCTCCGATGCGGTTCCCCTGTATCGGGGGCTGACCGAGGCGGCCGACGGGGATGCGCCGAACTGGAATTTTCACAAGTATCTGCTGGGGCGCGACGGCAAGCTGATAGGGAGTTATGGCGCCAACCAGAATCCGGCCAGGGATCCCCTCAGGCGTCAGCTGGTGCAGGCGCTGGGGAACTGAACCTACCCCTTGGCGGGCGGCTCTGGAATAATGGGCCCCTGCCTCCTCCAACTGGTTATCCCGTGCTGCAACGTCTTCCGCAAATGGTGATCTTCGATGCGCTGGTGCGCGAGCAGGGCATCTCTGCCGCCGCCCGGCGCCTTGGCGTCTCCAAATCCCATATCAGCAAGCAGCTGGCGCTGCTGGAAACCGCTCTCGGTGCCCAGCTGGTGCAGCGCACCACTCGTCGTTTCGCCCTGACCGAACTGGGTCAGGAGTATGCCCGCCATTGCCACGCCCTGGTGGCGGTCGGGCAGGAGGCGGAGTCGATGATCGCCGAGCGGCGCGGCAAGGTGAGCGGGGTGCTCCACCTCGGCGTCGGTCAGTCGTTTGGCCGGCTGCATGTCATCCCCCATCTGAAGGCGTTTCAGGATCGCTACCCTGAGCTGGAGCTGGAGGTTTCCCTGTTTGACCATAGAACCAATCTGGTGGATGAGGGGCTGGATCTCTGGATCACCACCTATGAGGACAAGCCGGAGGGGCTGGTGGGCCAGCGTCTGACCGATATCGGCTTCGTGCTGGCGGCCTCGCCGGATTACCTGTTGAGTCACGGCACGCCGCTGCACCCCAGAGATCTGGCCCAGCACAACTGCATCACCTACCAGAGTCGCGAACGGCGCTATCACCAGTGGTCGTTCCGCCAGGGTAAGGAACGCCAGACGGTGCAGGTGGCGGGCAACTATCGGGTCGATATGGCGGAGGCGGTGCGGGACGCGGCGCTGGCCGGACTCGGCATCGCCTATATCGCCAACTACTTGCTGGACAAGGAGTTGCAGTCCGGCCAGCTGATCCCCCTGTTGCCTGAATGGCGACCGAACCAGCAGATGGCGGTCCACGCGGTTTATGCCAGACGCGAGCACCTGGATCCCAAGATCCGCCTTTTCATCGATTTCCTCAAGGAGTGCTTCGGCCAGCAACCCTATTGGGAGCAGCGGCTGGCCCCCTGGCTCGGGGGTAAATTGTCCGGCACCGAGGAATAATCGTTTCCATATAAAAACACTGGCTTTCTCGTGATACTAAAATCGAGCCAAATCAGCCAGTTGCCGCAACCGGTATCGTGAAAACGTTTTTTCTAACAGAGCTGTAACCAAGCGGACTTGCAGTGGCGGGGTTGTGGGCGCAGAATCCGCGGCCATCTTTTTGACCACCTGATGGAGTCCCTATGATTGCCCTGCTCGGCATACTGAGTATTCTGGCCCTGGCCGTGCTCTGCTCTGATAATCGCCGCCGTATCCCATTGCGAACAGTGGGCCTCGCCCTCGCCCTGCAAGTCATGTTTGCCGCCCTGGTGCTCTGGTTGCCTGCCGGCCAGCATGTGCTGAACGGGGTCAGCGAGAGTGTCAGCAGTGTGATCAACTATGGTCAGGAAGGGATCGCCTTCGTGTTTGGCGATCTGGCCAGATTCAAGCTGGGCTTTATCTTCGCCTTCAACGTGCTGCCGATCATCATCTTCTTCTCCGCGGTGATCGCCATCCTCTACCATATCGGCGTGATGCCGCGTGTTATTGGCCTGCTGGGCGGCGTGCTGCAAAAGCTGCTGGGTACCGGCCGCGCCGAGAGCCTCTCCGCCACCGCCAACATCTTCGTCGGCATGGTGGAAGCGCCGCTGGTGGTCAAACCCTATCTCTCCAAGATGTCCGACTCCCAGTTCTTCGCCGTGATGAGCTGCGGCCTCGCCTCCGTGGCTGGCGGCACCCTGGTGGGCTACGCCAGCATCGGGGTTGAGCTGAAATACCTGATCGCGGCCGCCTTCATGTCCGCGCCTGCCGGTCTGGCCATGGCCAAGATCCTGGTGCCGCCTGCGGCCGATGAGCAGGATCACCATCAGGATGTCGAACTGCCCCGCGCCACCAACGTCATCGAGGCGGCGGCCGACGGTGCCATGGGCGGTCTCAATATCGCGGTTGCGGTCGGTGCCACCCTGCTGGCCTTCGTCGGTGTCATCGCCATGCTCAACGGTCTGCTGGGCTGGGCCGGTGATCTGGTGGGGCTGGATCTGAGCTTCCAGATCATCCTGGGCTGGTTGTTTGCCCCCGTCTCCTGGCTGATCGGTGTGCCCTGGGATCAGGCCCAGGCCGCTGGCGCCCTGATCGGTACCAAGATAGTGGTCAACGAGTTCGTCGCCTTCATCGCCCTGGTCCAGGATCAAAGCCTGAGCGAGTCGAGCAAGGCCATCGTTACCTTCGCCCTGTGCGGTTTCGCCAACATCTCCTCCATGGCGATCCTGATCGGTGGTCTGGGCTCTATGGTGCCGGAGCGCAAGGCATTCATCGCCCGTTACGGCATGCGAGCCATCATGTCCGGTGTGCTGGCCAACCTGATGAGTGCCTCCCTGGCCGGCCTGTTCCTCTCCCTGTAAGAGCAGGTTTCAATACGGGTATCAGCAGGGGCGCCACCAGGCGCCCCTGTTTTCATCCGGCGAAAAAAAGCCCCGGCCATGGCCGGGGCTTTTTGTGTGCTCGTATCAGTCGACGTAGAAGGTCTGCTGGAAACTGAGGGTCTGTTGCTGCCCTGCGCCCATGATCTTCAGGGTGAACTGGTAGGTATCTTCGTTGCGGTAGGGGAGGGTGGCCAGATAGTAGATGGCGTTACCCTCCTTCACTTCCTGAAAGCTCAGGGTGCGGATGGTGCCGGTGAGGTTTTTCGCCTCACCCGTGATGCCCACCGCCTGGGCTTTCCCCTGCTTGTCCAGTACCGAAATGTTGATGATGCCGTTGTAGCGGCTGCGCTCCAGCCCGTAGGTTTTGGCAACCTCGGGTGTGAGGAAGCTGGAGTTGAAGGCGCTGTAGTGCACCTGCCAGGGGCCCAGCTCCTTCATCTGTTCTGCCTTGAGCGGCAGTGTCATCAGCAGTGCCAGCAGGCAGCTTATCCAGGCTGTTTTCATAGTGTCGTCCCTCTCGTGTTCACTGTTGGCTCAAGTTCAAGTATCCAGCAAGGCGCTCACTTCCGGTGGCAATTGTTTGGGAGAATCGATGGCCACCGTCTTGTGGCGACCCAGTTCCCCCCGCACTATGTTCACCTGCCCCTTGGCCACCCTGAACTGTTTGGCCAGAAACTTGATCAAATGGCTGTTGGCCTGGCCATCCACCGGCGGTGCCGTGATGGCCACTTTCAACTCTTCTCCGTACAGCCCGACGATCTGATCCCGACTCGCCTTGGGCTGGATCACCAGATGCAGTACCAGTTCATCCCCTTGTTGCTGGACGGCTGACATCAAATCATCCACCACAGCTGACCGAACAGGTCACCCAGCAGGTAGTTGATGGCCTGCAGCCCGATGAAGGCGACCAGCACGGAGAGATCCAGCCCGCCCAGGGCCGGCAGCACGCGGCGAATGGGGGCCAGGAAGGGTTCGGTCAGCTGGTGCATCACGTATTCGATAGGGTTGCGACCCTGGCTGACCCAGCTCAGGATGGCACGGATCAGCAGGATCCAGAAGATCATCGAACCCGCCTTCTTCAGCACGGTCAGGGCTGCAAACAGGCTGATGCTGAGCCAGTCGGCCAGCAGCACGTTCATGCTCTTGAGCAGGGCCAGCTTGAGGAAGGCCACCGCCAGTGCCAGCAGCACGGAGGCCATATCGATGCCGCCAAAGCCCGGAATGATGCGACGCAGCGGCACCACCAGCGGGTTGGTCAGCTTGACCACCATCTGGCTCATGGGGTTGTAGAAGTCGGCGCGGGCCCACTGCAGCCAGACCCGCAGCAGCACCACCATCAGGTAGAGATCGAAAACGGTATTAATCAGAAAGTAAGCGGTGTTCATCTGGGCTCCTGTTAGAAAAGGGTTTCCATTTCGGCGGCGCGGGCAACGGCCGCCTGCATGGCTTGAGCAGTCAGCGGCATCAGCCCCTGTTGCTGGAATGTCTTGATGGCCTCGGCCGTGGTGCCGCCCTTGCTGGTCACCTGTTCACGCAGGGTGGCGAGCGCGAGTGTTGGATTTTGTTCCACCATGGCGGCCGCGCCAAGGGCGGTCTGCTGTACCAGCAGACGGGCCTGCTCAGGGCGAAAGCCCATGGCCTCGGCCTCCTCGGCGATGGCCTGCATGAACAGGAAGAAGTAGGCGGGAGCACTGCCCGCGGCGGCGATGACGCCGTTGATGCCGGATTCCTGCTCGACCCAGAGGGTCTTGCCGACGGCCTGCATCATCTGCTCGGCAAAGTCGCGATCCTCCTGGCCAACCGTATCGGGGGCGTAGAGGCCCGTCATGCCGAGCCCCAGCAGGGCAGGGGTGTTGGGCATGGTGCGGATGATGCGTGCATGGCCACCGGCCATCTCGCCAAGGCGCGCCACCTTGATGCCGGCGGCGATGGAGATGAGCAGCTTGCCGGACAAAGATCCCAGCTCACCGACCAGCGCTCCCAGCATGTCGGCCATCAGCTGCGGTTTGACCGCCAGCACGATTACCTCGGCATGGCGGGCGGCTTCGGCGTTGTCCTGGGTGACATGGATGCCGCAGTCGCTGGCCAGGGCCTCCAGCTTGGGTAGACTGGGGTTGGCAGCGGTGATCTTCTCTGCCGGATAACCCGCCTTGACCAGACCGGCAATGATACTGCGGCTCATGTTGCCTGCGCCGATGAAGGCGATGGTTTTATGCTGCATCAAACGCTCCTGTTGATGAGATGGTTGCAAGAGGGGAGGCTGCGGCCCCTTCCTGCCTATGAGTAGTCACGTGCGCCGAAGATGGCGGTGCCGACCCGCACCATGGTGCTGCCGTGGGCGATCGCCAGTTCGAGATCTTCCGTCATCCCCATCGAGAGGGTGTCGACGCTCGGGTATTGTCGCGCAAGTTCGGTGAACAGAGCCTGCATGCGAGTCATCTGGGCGGCCAGCACTGCCTCGTCACTGGTGTGCTCCGGGATGGCCATCAGGCCTCTGAGCACCAGTCGTTCGCATTGGGCAACCCGTTCGGCCAGCTGGAAAATCTCTTGTTCAGACGTTCCGGATTTGCTGCTCTCTCCGCTAATATTGATTTGCAGACAAACATTTAGCGGTGCCATCGTGGCCGGGCGCTGATTGTTAAGACGCTCGATCAGCTTGTCCCTGTCGACACTTTGTACCCAGTCGAACCGTTCGGCTACCAGCCTGGATTTGTTTGATTGCAAAGGGCCGATAAAGTGCCACTCTATGTCGGCATAGCCCTCTTGCTGGCGCAGGGTATCGATCTTGGCCGCCGCTTCCTGGGCGTAGGACTCACCAAAACGGCGTTGACCCGCGGCATGAGCCGCCATGATCGCCTCAATGGGTTTGGTCTTGCTGACGGCAAGCAGGGGAATGCTTTCTGCATTGCGGCCTGCCCGCCCGGCGGCCTGGGCAATGCGCTCCTTTACCTGAAGCAGGTGCTGGGCAATCTGGTTCATATTTCGTAAGTGATCTTGTGATGGGAGAATGACAAATCTATGGATATCACAGAGTTATTGGCTTTCAGTGTAAAGCATAAAGCCTCGGATCTACACCTGTCGGCCGGGGTTCCCCCGATGATCAGGGTTGACGGGGAGGTTCGCAAGATCAATTTGCCCGCCCTGGAGCACAGGGAAGTTCACGCCCTCATCTATGACATCATGAACGACCACCAGCGCAAGGAGCTGGAGGAAAATTTCGAGGTCGACTTCTCGTTCGAGGTGCCCAATCTGGCGCGTTTCCGGGTCAACGCCTTTCAGCAGGCGCGCGGATCCGGTGCCGTGTTTCGTACCATCCCCAGCACGGTACTGAGCCTTGAGGATCTTGATGCCCCCGAGATATTTCGCAAGATTGCCGAATTCCCACGGGGTCTGGTGCTGGTGACAGGCCCGACCGGCTCGGGCAAATCCACCACCCTGGCGGCCATGGTCAACTACATCAATGAGAACTTCCATCACCACATCCTTACCATCGAGGATCCCATCGAATTCGTGCACGAGAACAAGCGCTGTCTGGTCAACCAGCGGGAAGTGCACCGCGATACCAAGAGTTTCAGCGCCGCCCTGCGTTCGGCCCTGCGTGAAGACCCGGACATCATTCTGGTGGGCGAGATGCGGGACCTCGAGACCATCCGACTCGCCATGACCGCGGCCGAGACCGGTCACCTGGTGTTCGGCACCCTGCACACCTCGTCGGCGGCCAAGACCATAGACCGTATCATCGACGTTTTCCCCGGCGCGGAGAAGGACATGGTGCGCTCCATGCTGTCCGAATCCCTGCGGGCTGTCATCTCCCAGACCCTGCTCAAGCGGATCGGCGGCGGCCGGGTGGCGGCCCACGAGATCATGATGGGCATTCCGGCGGTGCGAAACCTCATTCGGGAAGACAAGATCGCCCAGCTTTACTCGGTGATCCAGACCGGGATGACCCACGGTATGCAGACCATGGATCAGAGCCTCAAACAACTGGTCAGCCGGGGTGTGGTGGCGTCCCTCGATGCCAAGGCCAAGGCCGTCGATCCCAACAGCGTATAACAACAACGAATCCAGGGAAGGAGACATCATGAATCTGGATCAGATGCTGGCCGAACTGGTCAGTCGCAAGGGCTCGGATCTGTTTGTAACCGTGGGCTCGCCCCCCACCCTCAAGGTCAATGGTCACCTGGTGGCGTTGGGCAACGAGCCCCTCGACAAGAAGGAGGCGCTGACCCTGGTCAGGGAGACCCTCAGCTCGGACCATTTTGAACGCTACATCCGCACCAAGGAGGCCAACTACGCCATCCATCGCGAGGAGCTGGGCCGTTTTCGGGTCAGCGCCTTCTGGCAGCAGGAATTGCCTGGCATGGTGCTGCGCCGCATCGAGACTCGCATTCCCACCTTCGATGATCTGAGCCTGCCTCCCATATTGCAGGACGTGGCGATGGCCAAGCGGGGGCTGGTGCTGTTCGTCGGGGCCACGGGGGCGGGCAAGTCCACCACCCAAGCGGCCATGATTGGCTATCGCAACCAGCATGCGGATGGGCACATACTGACGGTGGAAGATCCGGTGGAGTTCGTGCACCAGCACGGCCGCAGCCTGGTGACCCAGCGCGAGGTGGGGATAGACACCGAATCGTTCGACGTGGCGCTGAAGAGCTCTCTGCGCCAGGCGCCAGATGTGATCCTGATCGGCGAAATCCGCAGCCAGGAGACCATGGAGTTTGCCCTGCAGTTTGCCGAGACTGGCCACCTCTGTCTGGCGACCCTGCACGCCAACAATGCCAACCAGGCGCTGGATCGTATCCTGCACCTGGTGCCGCAGGAGAAACACCGCCAGTTTCTGTTCGATCTCTCGTTCAACCTGCGTGGCATCGTTGCCCAGCAACTGGTGCCCAGCATCGACGGACGGCGGCGTTTTGCCGCCTTCGAGATCCTGCTCAACACCCCGCTCATCACCGACATCATCCGCAAGGGAGAGATGCACCGGCTCAAGGAAGTGATGACCAAATCCTCAGAGCTTGGCATGCAGACCTTCGATCAGGCGCTGTTTGCCCTGTTCTGTGCCGGCCAGATTGGCTACAGTGAGGCCCTCGCTCATGCCGACTCGGCCAATGACCTGCGACTGCTGATCAAGCTTTCGGGTCATGAACAGCTGGGATCCGGCATGCTGGACAATGTGACGCTAGACGAATAACGGGACCGCCCGGGGCGGGCGGTTCCTCGCCATAGAGGATCCTTATGCTGATTGTGGTATCTCCGGCCAAGACGCTGGATTACGAGTCACCCTTGGTGACGTCCCGTTTCACCCAACCCGAACTGCTGGATCACTCCGCCGAGCTGATCGCCCGGGCCCGTCAGCTGAGCCCGGATCAGATCGCCAGCCTGATGAAGATCAGCGACAAGCTGGCTGGTCTGAATGCCGCCCGTTTTGCCGAGTGGCAGCCGGCATTTACCCCGGACAATGCCCGTCAGGCCCTGCTGGCCTTCAAGGGGGATGTCTACACCGGGCTTGCGGTGGAAGATTTCAGTGACGAGGATTTCGAGTTTGCCCAGCAACATCTGCGCATGCTGTCCGGCCTTTACGGTGTGCTACGCCCGCTCGATCTGATGATGGCCTACCGGCTGGAGATGGGCATTCGCCTCGATAATCCGCGCGGCAAGGATCTCTACCAGTTCTGGGGGGGCATCATCACCGAGCTCCTGAACAAGGCGCTGGCAGCCCAAGGGGATGAGGTGCTGGTGAACCTGGCTTCTGACGAGTATTTCAAATCCGTGCGTCCCAAAGCCCTGAAGGGGCGGATTGTTACTCCGGTATTCAAGGACGAGAAAAACGGTCAGTTCAAGATCATCAGTTTCTACGCCAAAAAGGCGCGGGGCATGATGGCTCGCCATATCATCAAAAACAAACTGACCAGTGTGGAACAGCTGACCGGTTTCAACGCCGATGGCTACTACTTCGTGCCGGAAGAGTCAGATGCCGCCACCCTGATGTTTAAACGTGCAGAAAATTAATTACAAAAAGAGGGAACCAATCTTCCTAGTGATGGGTCTGATTATATGAATCCTCTGTTGTAAGCACTTTTTTATTCGCCGACGTTTGATACGTCGGCTTTTTTATTGTCTATCAATTGCTTTCGGTGAACCCATGTGGTTCAGATAGACTCAAGAAAGGGTGTTGTCGTCACAAGCTGGAGGTGGATGATGGAACAGAAAAATGCCATTCGGCAGGTGGCCGTCCCTTGGGCGCCTTCCCGCCAGCTACCGCCCGGCCTGGTTGTCGCCGAGCTGCATCAGGATCTCTGGAGCGACTCCCTGACCATCATGCTGGGACGGGCTCGCAGCATAGATTTGCCGCCCCAGTTGCTGTGCCGGGTTCACTTTCGTCATATCTACGCCCTGCGGGTGATGGAGGATTGCGATCTGGCTGAGGGGAAGGATAGTCATGTCATCGAGGAGCAGATCCAGATCATCACGCCGTCCCGTTTTGCCAGCTGGTTTCATCAGGAATCCGATGGCCTGCATCTGGACGAGGACTTGCAGCACTACCGCATTTCGACCTGGGACTACTGCGCCGATGTGTTGACCTCCTCCGCGCCCGAACTCTCTTTTCTTGCCCAGAGTGAATGATGGAAGTGTGCTACTAGAGGCGAAGGAGCTCCTTCGCCTCGTTTTTTTTGTGTCGACTGACCCCCAGTAGTGGGGGGGCTTGGCACAAAAAAAGCGCCTCAAAGGAGGCGCGGGGGAAAAAGACAGATTGGAAGCGTCACATGGGTGCTACTTGAATCGACGATGAGCCATGCCAATCAAGTATGGGTTCATATTGCCAGGGGCTATCTGAAGTAGTGCTGAGATGATTCTTCATCCTCTGTTCATATTCTCGGCAACTATTTCCGGCCGCCGTGCCAGTTGCCAGCCAATGCTTTCTGGTATCCTGCCAGCCTGTTTCCATCTTCAGCCCGAGTCTCCATCAGCGCGGTTTTGTCAGGGGAGCAACTCGAATGTTCCCGCCGTCTGTTCCAAAGCCAGTAACCAGCGTTTGATCGGGATGCCGCCGGCATAGCCGGTCAGATCGCCGCTGCGTCCGATCACCCGGTGGCAGGGGACTATGATGCTGAGGGGATTACGGCCATTGGCGGCGCCGACCGCCCGTACCGCCTTGGGATTGCCGATGGCGGTGGCGATATCGAGGTAACTGACGGTGTCGCCATAGGGTATGTCGCACAGTGCCTGCCACACCGTTTGCTGAAACTGTGTCCCCCTGGCTGCGAGTGGCAGATCGAACTGCCGCAGGCGACCTGCAAAGTAGGCGGCAAACTGCTCTTTGTAGGGGGCGAGTGCGGCATCGTCCCGTTGCCACTCTGGCTGTGGCATGACGGGGCGTTCGCCCTGGATGAACTCCACATGGCGCAGGCCATCACCGTCGATGGCGATGAGCAGGGGGCCGCGGGCGCTTTCGCAAAAACTGTATCTCATCTTCTTTCGCTCTTGCAGTGAAGGGGGCATCACTCCAGTACCGGCTTGCCACGGGCAGACTTGATCTCCCCCTTGCGTTTCTTGGCATCGACCCGCTTGCGCTGGGAGCTGCGGGTCGGCTTGGTGGCATGGCGAGTCTTGGGGCGCCAGGCTGCTTTTTTCAGCAGTTCCACCAGGCGGTGCATCGCCTCCTTGCGGTTCATATCCTGGCTGCGATGGGTCTCGACCCTGATCAGGATGAAGCCATCGTGGATCCGGCTGTCACTCAGCTTGTCGAGCCCCTCTATGTAGAGCGGCGGCAGGCTCGGTGAGTGGCGGTAATCGAAGCGCAGCCAGACGGCGGAGTCGGTCTTGTTGACGTGTTGTCCGCCGGCTCCCTGGGCCCGCATGGTCTGGAATTGCAGCTCATGCCAGGGGAGGGTGACGCTATTGGAAATCACTAACATGCTGTGGTGCTCTTGTTTGGTGCAGGCGTGCAGGTCGCTGCACCTTGGTGCCTCATTATGGGGCGCGCAGATCGGTTACGGGGGCGGCTCAGGTCAAGGGGACTGCAATTAGACGCTATCTACATGAGATAACACAGTAAAAATTTTTGGCACAAGAATTGATTGCTGGTTCATGACACACCATGGATTGGGAGCAACCAGATGAAGCTGATTACTGCGATTATCAAACCATTCAAGTTGGACGATGTCCGTGAGGCGATTGCCAACCTGGGGGTGGAAGGGTTGACCGTGTCCGAGGTCAAGGGATTTGGCCGCCAGAAGGGACACACAGAATTATACCGGGGAGCCGAATATCAGGTCGACTTCCTGCCCAAGGTCAAGCTGGAGATCGCGACCGCCGACGACAACGTGGAAGGGGTGATCGAAGCCATCTGCAAGGCGGCTTACACCGGCAAGATCGGTGACGGCAAAATTTTTGTCTACGACCTGCTGCAGGCGGTGCGTATCCGGACCGGCGAAGGGGATGAAGAGGCGCTGTGATACATCCGCTGGGTAGTGAAGGCTGGTCCTTGACCATCAGCGGATGACGTATGGCCTCGTCATGAGGTCGCGCCGACCGCCTGACTCGCTATCAACAATAAGGCCGGATGGCATGCCATCCGGCCTTATTGTCATGCCCGCTCTTCGGTGAGGGGTCTCACGCTCAGCACGGGGGCCGCATCTATTTCATCGGCATTCATCATCGACGAGATGCGCTGCAGGGAGGAGAGCAGCAGAGTCTGCTCCCAGGGCTCCAGTGCCTGAAAACGCTGGATGAAGCACTCCTGAAGCGGTCTGGGGGCCTGGTTCAGCAGGGCCCGACCGGCGTCGGTCAGAGTGGCATGTACCTTGCGCTTGTCAGTTTCGCTGCGAATGCGCTGCACCAGCTGGCGACTCTCCAGCCGATCCATGATGGTGGTGGCTGTCGCCTGGCTCATGTTGGTGTGATTGGCCAGTTGGCGCATGGAGATCTGGCCAAGTTCGTCAATCCCTTTGAGCAACAGCAGTTGTGGTGACGTGAGACCCGCCTCCTTGATCAAGCGCTTGGAGTGCATGTCGATGGCACGAATGATCTGGCGCAGCGCTATCAGCACTTCATCATGTTTTTCCATGGGGAACCGGGTCGTCAGGAGGATTTAAGGGGGCAAATTCTGCTCTTGCCAGAGGAAAACGTCAATATGGTTACGACTCTAATGGTTTATGTTCAAAGTATTTTTGTGTTAGTTTAGCCCCCTCTTTGCAGAATTAGCGCTGACATTTGAGGAGTGAACATGACCAATGAACTGGATATCAAGACCCTGGTAAGCGGGTTGAAAGTGGTGCGTGTACGCTATGAATTGCCCGATACAGCGGCATTTGTACGCTACCAGCCCGCCTACGACGAAGACCCCAACAACCTGAAGGTCCATCACTATGATGGTGAGCTTCCCCTCTCTTGTAGTGAGACAGGTACTTTCAACCTAAAGGAGTTGGTCAACGAGTTGCGCTATGCCTATGTGCTGGTTCATCTCTTCCCCGACGAGAGTGCCATGAACTTCTACCTGACCGGCCTGGATACCGGTCTGGCGCAGCTGGAGTTCATCGGCGGCTCCTATGACTTCAACCGTCTCTGGATCACCAGCGGTATCTCCAACCTAGGCGTGCCCATGGCCATCTTCCTTGGCAAGCGTCATGCAGTGAATGGCCAACCGTCGGTTTCCCTGGTGGATCATCGTGAACAGGTGGCCGGCAAGCTGGTCTATCGCGCCATCGGCGGCGCCGGCGAGCACGTTGGCGAAGACTTTTTCAACCACGACTAAGGAGGCTGGATGCGAGCAAGCAAAGGGCTGTTGAAAGGCCTCAATCCCACCATGGCCATGACGGCACTCACCGTCATCACCCTGTTTCTGTTGTTCGGGGTCTTTGTTCCCGATACGGCCGCAGCCTGGTTTACCGGCGCCAAGGATCAGATCATTGCCGGGTTCAAGTGGTACTACATTCTGGTGGTCGCCCTGTTCCTGTTCTTCGCTGTCTATCTGATGTTCAGCCGTTTTGGCAACATCCGGCTGGGTGACGACGACCAGGTACCGGAGTTCGGCTACTTTGCCTGGTTTTCCATGCTGTTCAGTGCAGGCATGGGGATTGGACTGGTGTTCTGGAGCATCGCCGAGCCCATGTATCACCTGCAGGACAACCCCTTCATCACCGAGGGAATGACTCCCGAGGCGGCTCAGGTTGCCATGCGCCTCACCTTCTTCCACTGGGGCCTGCACCCCTGGGCCATCTATGTGATCGTCGGTCTGTCGCTGGCCTTCTTCAGCTACCGCCGCAAGTTGCCGCTGGCGATCCGTTCCGTGCTCTATCCCATTCTCGGTGATCGCATCTACGGTTTCTGGGGCCATGCCGCCGACGTGCTGGCGGTATTCGGCACAGTGTTCGGGGTGGCGACTTCCCTTGGTCTTGGCGTCTCCCAGATGAATACCGGCCTCAACCAGATGTTCGGGATGGAAGTCTCGCAGGCCAATCAGCTGTGGCTGATCGGCGGCATCAGCCTGGTGGCCACCCTGTCGGCCGTCTCCGGTGTGGGGCGCGGAGTCAAGTTGCTCTCCGAGCTCAACATCTGGCTGAGTGTTTTCATTCTCGGCCTCTTCCTGGTGCTGGGCCCGACCACCTATATTCTCAACGCGTATGTGCAGAATATCGGTGACTACCTGCAGAACATCATTCAGCTGAGCTTCTGGACCAACACCGAAGCCAATGGCACCTCGGCCTGGCAGTCGAGCTGGACCGCCTTCTACTGGGGCTGGTGGATCGCCTGGGCACCGTTTGTCGGCATGTTCATCGCCCGCATCTCCAAGGGCCGAACCATTCGCGAGTTCGTGCTCGGCGTCCTGCTGGTACCCTCCCTGCTCGGCATGCTGTGGCTCACCGTGTTTGGCGGCACCGCCATGAATCTGGAGCTGTTTGGCGATGGTGGCGTGGTGGCGGCCGTCAATCAGGACGTGACCCTGGCGCTCTACAAGACGGTGGATCTGCTGCACTGGGAGACCTTCGGCTGGATTGCCAAGGGGGTGCTGACCCTGCTGATCTGCACCTACTTCATCACCTCCAGTGACTCGGGCACCCTGGTCATCACGACTCTGCTCTCCATCGGGGATCAGGATCCTCCCGTGATGCACCGCGCCATCTGGGGGCTGGGCGAGGGCTTGGTAGCCGCCATCCTGCTGATATCGGGCGGACTGGCTGCCCTGCAGGCGGCCAGCATCATAGCCGCGCTGCCGTTCTCGGTGATCATGCTGGCTATGTGCTATTCGCTGATGCTGGGGCTCAAGCAGGAGAGTCAGCGCCAGTTCGAGTATCGCCAAAACCTCAAGCGCCACGATGGCTCAACCCATATGAGCCTGCTGGACCGGATTGGTCCGGCCTAACGGGCGAATATGACAAAGGGGGCTCAGGCCCCCTTTGCATCGGCAGCGGCCGTACCGACGATGTTTTCCCTGTGGGAATTTACCGTCGGTGCGGCCGCTTTTTATTGGGTGGTTGTGGCCGGGAGCCTTACTCCTCGATAAAGGTCCACTCATCCTTGACCCGGCTGATGGCGTCGGTACGCCGCTTGGCCAGCTGGGCCCTGATCTCCTCTCCCTTGAAGCCTGCCGCGACAATCTCTTTCACCGGCACGGCTTGCGCGGCGGCCAGCGCCTCGGCCACATAATCCGGCTCGGCATAGACCCGTTCCTCGAAGCCGGTGCGACCATGAAAATCGGCGCGGCAGGCATCGAGCAACTGGGCGAAACGCTCCGGTCTGCGCCAGGCGTCGGCCTTGTCGAACACCTTGAGCAAGGTGGCGGGCTTGAGTTCAAACGCGATATGGATGTGGGTGTGCAGATCGCTCACCAGCAGCGCCAGATCCCGGCACTCGTTGGGGACCCGAAAGCGCTGGCAGAAGTCGCGGATGAGGGGTAGCCCCTTCTGGCCATGGCCGTGATGGCTCGGCCAGAACTCCTTGGGCGTCAGCCCCTTGCCAAAGTCGTGGCAGAGGGCGGCGAAGCGTACCGTCAGTTCGGGGGAGAGGCGACAGGCCTGTGCCAGCACCATCATGGTGTGGATGCCGGTGTCGATCTCCGGGTGCCACTTGGCGGGGGCGGGCACCCCGAACAGGGCGTCAAGCTCGGGGAACAGCGCCTTGAGGGCGCCGCACTCGCGCAATACCTCGAAGAACACCTGAGCTGTCGGGCCCAGCAACACCTTCTCCAGCTCCTTCCAGACCCGCTCCGGGGTGAGGTGGGCCAGCTCGCCGGCGGCCGTCATCTCGCTCATCAGAGCCAGGGTCTCGGGGGCAATCACGAATCCCTGGGTGTGGAAGCGGGCGGCAAATCGGGCCACCCGCAGGATGCGCAGGGGATCTTCGGCAAAGGCGGGGGAGACGTGGCGCAGCAGCCTATTTTCCAGATCCCGGATACCGCCGTAGGGATCGTGGAGCTGACCCTCTTCATCTTCAGCGATGGCATTGATGGTGAGATCCCGGCGCAGCAGATCCTGCTCCAGGGTCACATCGGGGGCCGCATGGCAGACGAAGCCGGTGTAGCCCTGGCCCTGCTTGCGCTCGGTCCGGGCCAGAGCGTACTCCTGCTGGGTCTTGGGGTGGAGAAACACGGGGAAGTCGCGACCAACCTGGGTAAACCCCAGCGCCAGCATCTGTTCCACGGTGGCGCCCACCACCAGATGATCCCTGTCGCCCTGCGCCAGTCCCAGCAGCCGATCCCGTACTGCGCCCCCAACCAGATAAGTCTGCAAACCCTGTACCTCTTCAGCAATGATGGGGCCGAGTATATCGTCTTTGCGGCGGCTTTGCTGCCGGGGGCGAGGGAGGGAAAAAATCCCTCTGCGGCGCTTTGACTTCATCTGGGGGAGGCCTTACCCTGCCGCACACATGAGCGCTCGCCATACCCTCCGTCGCCTGTTGCAGGGCATGTCGGTATATGGTGAGCCGAAGGAGCCGGAGAGTTCCTTTTCATATCAGATACATGAGAACAATGTGAACCAATCAACCTTCGCTAGCCGGGTGCTGGACTGGTACCAGCTCCACGGCCGCAAGACCCTGCCCTGGCAGCAGGAGAAGACCCCCTATCGGGTCTGGGTCTCCGAAATCATGCTGCAGCAGACCCAGGTCGCCACTGTGATCCCCTATTACCAGCGCTTTATGGCGCGCTTTCCCGATGTGGTAGCGCTGGCAGATGCCCCCGTAGACGAAGTGCTGCACCACTGGACCGGTCTTGGCTACTACGCCAGGGCCCGCAATCTGCACAAGGCGGCCCAGCAGATCCGCGATCAGCATCAGGGGGTCTTCCCGGAGCAGTTTGACGAGGTGGTGGCCCTGCCGGGCATTGGTCGATCCACCGCTGGCGCCGTGCTCTCCCTCTCCCTCGGGCAGCCCCACGCCATTCTCGATGGCAACGTGAAGCGGGTGCTCACCCGCTGGCTTGCCCTGCCGGGCTGGCCTGGCCAGAAACAGGTGGAAAACGAGCTGTGGGAGATAGCGACCCGCCTCACCCCGAGGTTGGGGGTGGCCCAATACAACCAGGCCATGATGGACATGGGGGCCACCATCTGTACCCGCAGCAAGCCCGCTTGCGAGCGCTGTCCGGTGCGGGATGATTGCCAGGGGCTGTCGCAGGGCAAGCCCACCGACTACCCCAACAGCAAGCCCAAGAAGAGCATTCCGGCGCGCACCGGCATCATGCTGCTGATCCGCCACGGTGATGAGTTGCTGCTGGAAAAACGTCCGCCACAGGGGATCTGGGGCGGACTTTATTGCTTCCCCCAGGTGGCATCGCTGGCCGAGGGCGACGGGGTGTTGCAGGGGCTGGGCCTCAATGGCAGCAGTTATCGGGAGCTGGAGGGTTTTCGCCACACATTCAGCCACTTCCATCTCGATATACAGCCGCTGCTGATAGAGACGGACAAGGCGCCGGCCCTGCGTCTCATGGAAGCGGATAACCGACTCTGGTATAACTTACGCCATCCTGCACAGGTGGGGCTGGCAGCCGCCACGGCCCGCCTGCTCGCCTATCCGGACTTACAACCACAGAGGTCAACATGAGCCGTACCGTATTTTGCCAACGTCTGAAGAAAGAGGCGCCGGGTCTCGATTTCCAACTCTACCCGGGCGAGCTCGGCAAGCGGATTTTCGACAACATCAGCAAGGAAGCCTGGGCCGAATGGCAGAAGAAGCAGGTGATGCTGATCAACGAGAAGAAGCTCAACATGATGAATCTCGAGCATCGCCAGTTGCTGGAGAAAGAAATGGTCAGCTACCTGTTTGACGCGGGTGAAGTCCAGATCGACGGTTATACCCCTCCCAGCCAGTGAGCTGAGAGAGCGTAAAACGGTTATCCCCTCCTGGTACAAGCCAATAAGTGACGGGCGGCCCGGCCGCCCGGTTTGAGGATCCTATGGGCCGAATTCTTTGGCTGCTGTGTGCCTTGCTGTTTCTCTCTGCCTGCTCATCCTCTCCCAAGCCCAGCGGGAGCGACGATGATGATCTGGTCAACGGCAAGGACATTCGCGGTTTTGAACACATGATCAGCGCGCTTTCCCATAACGTGAACGAGATATGGGGGCGGGAGGCGCTGTTTGCGGGCAAGTTTGACTACGTCAAATACACGGATCAGTACAAGAGCCGGGCCCACATCGACTTTTCCACCGGTCACATCATGGTGGAGACGGTCTCCGGGATTGAGCCCCGTGCCCACCTGCGCCGCGCCATCATCGAAACCCTGCTGACGCCGGACGATCCGGCGGAAGTGGATCTCTACTCGGATCGGGAGATCATGCCCGGTGGCGAGCCGTTTCTTTATGGGCAGGTGCTGGACAACCAGGGGCAACCGATCCGCTCCACTTGGCGGGCCGAGCGCTATGCCGACTATCTGCTCAACACGGCGATGAAGAAACGCACTCTGGGGATCCGCAACATCTTCTTCATCGATATCCCCATGGTGGCCAACCATGAGGATAAACGGGGCTACAAGTACGCCAGTATCATCCGGGAGGCATCCCGCAAGTACGGTGTTGCCGAGAGCCTGATCTACGCGGTGATCAAGACGGAGAGCAGCTTCAACCCCTATGCGGTGAGCCATGCCAACGCCTATGGCCTGATGCAGGTGATCCCGGCCACCGCTGGACGCGATGTCTATGTGCGGGTCAAGGGCAAGAGCGGTCAGCCGACTCGGGAAGACCTGTTCAATCCCGCCTACAACATAGATGTGGGTACGGCCTATCTACACCTGCTGCAGACCGTCTATCTGGCGGATATTCAGGATCCCCAGTCCCGTCGCTATGCGGTGATCTCCGCCTACAACGGTGGCGCCGGCGGTGTGCTCAACACCTTCTCCAGCGATCGCAAGGCGGCGCCGGGCCGGATCAACCAACTCTCCCCGGAGGCTGTCTATCAGGTATTGACCGAGCAGCATCCCAAGGCGGAGGCGCGCCGTTACCTCTACAAGGTCAATCAGGCCGAGAAGGGGTTCAAACGCTCCTTTGCCAGGCAGGCGGGATAACCGGCAATAACGACAAAGGGCGCTTGATATCAAGCGCCCTTGTTGGTTCTGACTGGCATGGTGTTGCCATTATTTACCGATGAAGCCACCTTTGGCCTGGGGAGCCGCGCCCACCTTCTCCAATGATTCCACTTCTACCTCGGTTTTGTTCCAGCTGTGGTCCACTTCACCGCGGATACGGATCAGGTCGTCCGGACCCACTTCGACGCCACGCCATACGTCCTGATCCACTTCGACTTCTACCTCGCCACTGGCATCGCGGAACAGGTAGTTTTCGTCGCCCAGGTGTTTGACCAGCTTGCCTTCCAGGGTGGCCCAGCTGTCATCAGCCAAGTCTTTCAGTTGCGCGACGGAAACCTTGTTCTGCTCCTGGGGGCCGGTGTAGGCCGCCATGGCGAAAGAAGAGACAGACATCAGGGCCACCAGTCCGATTACGCTTGCTTTGTTCATTTTTATGCTCCTGTCGTTGGTATGGGGCCATTTTGGCGAGGCAGGCGTGAAACAAGCGTGAAAGAACGGCACTTTTTGCCGACGAATGAGAGCGCAATCGATTTAATCGCACAGCTCGGCGTATTCAATTTCATTTGAATCTGTAATCTGTCGTCTGGTTAGTAAGGGGCTGGTTCGACGCATTCCCGACGTCGTTGCGGCTTGAGGACGAGTTGCAGGCTCTGCCTGCTCAATCAATGAGAATAACAATATGAAAAAATGGCTTGTTTGTTTATTGGGGTTACTGACGCTGACCGCTCAGGCGGTGGAGCGCCCGAGCTTTTCCCGGATCGTGATGTTTGGTGACAGCCTTTCGGACACCGGCAAGATGTACAAGAAGATGAAGGGGTATCTCCCCTCCAGCCCTCCCTATTACGAGGGGCGTTTCAGCAATGGCCCGGTCTGGTTGGAACGGTTGCGTGACGAACACTTCCCCGGGCTTCTGCTGGCTAACGAAGCCGAAGGTGGGGCGACGGCGGTAGCTTACAACAAGCTGGGCTGGCTCAACTTCTGGGCCTGGGATCCCAAGTATCAGGTGATCAACAACCTCGACTACGAGATCGATCAGTTCCTGGCGAAGGACAGCTTGCGTCCCGACGATCTGGTGGTGATCTGGGTGGGGGCCAACGACTATCTGGCCTATGGCTGGAATCAGGAGAAGGATGCCGATCGGGTGATCGAGACCATCCGCCTGGCATCCAACCGACTGGTGCTCAACGGGGCGCAGCAGATCCTGCTGTTCAACATCCCGGATCTGGGCAGAACTCCATCCGCCAACAGCATGAAGGTAGTGGATCAGGTACGCTACGTAGCCAGCTATCACAACCAGCGACTGCTCAATCTCTCGCGCGAGCTGGCCCCCCTTGGCATCGTCAAGATGTTCGAAGTGGACAAGCAGTTTGACGAGATGGTTGGTGATCCCCAGAAATTCGGGCTGAGCGACATCGAGCACGCCTGCTATGGCGGCGGGTATCTATGGAAGCCCTTCTCCGATACGAGCGAGGCGCCAGCCTTGAGCGTCCCAGAGCGTCTGGCGGTAGCCGGCAACCCGATCCTGGCCCAGGCTGTTGTGAGCCCGCAAGCGGCCCGCAGTGCGGCAGCCCGGAACTGCGATGAACACATGTTCTGGGATCAGGTGCACCCGACCGCGACAGTGCACAAGGCGATGGGGGAGCGGGTCGCCGCCTTCATCGAACAGCATTACGAGTTTATTCGTCGCTGATCCGCGATCTGTGAACATCGGTGCGGGGCCAACATCATGTTGGCCCCGCATTTTTATGGCTCCCTTTCCTGTGCCGTTTACATGTCACAACTTTGTCTAAAAATCAGACGCTTGTGCTGTGTTTGTGAACGTTTCTGGGTTATGGTGTTTTTTGTTAATTGGTATCAAGCACTTGAAAATGGACTAACGTTAATATGCTGCGATCGCAGTCGATGTGGTCGTGCCCATAAGATGGGGTGGTATCAAGTAACCCCTCCTACATAAAGTTGCAGAGGCTAAAACATGAAAAAGTCATTGATTACCTTGTTGGTTACCGGCTTGCTCGCGGCCAATGCCCAGGCAGCAGGCCAAGACAACACCTGGTATGGCGGTGCCAAGCTGGGTTGGTCCAACTTCTACGGCATTGATGAAAGCAACAATTTTACCCTTGGCGATGAAACCAACGATGCACTGGGTGCCGGTGCTTTTGCCGGTTATCAGGTCAACCAGAATCTGGGTATCGAGCTGGGTTATGACTACCTGGGCAAATACAAGTATGACGCTACCACAGCCGCCGGGGCTGCCTTTGGCGATAGCGTGAAGTCCCAGTTGGCTCAGCTGACCCTGAAGCTGGGTTTCCCGGTCACCGAGAGCCTGGATCTCTACGGTCGTATCGGTGGTGGTTATGGTTGGGCTGACAGCGAACGTTTCGACAGTGACAGCCGCTTCGTCGTCGTCGGTGCCTTGGGTGCTGAGTACGCCTTCAACCGTGACTGGGCCGCCCGCCTCGAATATCAATACTCAACACCTTATGGCAGCCGTGAAGACACGGGTGTGCGCATGGACAACGGCCTGCTCTCACTGGGTGCCGTTTACCGCTTCGGTCAGGTCGCTCCCGTGGTTGCTGCACCAGCGCCCGAGCCGGCGCCCGAGCCCGTGATGGTCGAGAAGCAGTTCACCCTGAGCTCCGATGTGCTGTTTGACTTCAACAAGGCCACTCTGAAGCCGGAAGCGGGTCAGGCGCTGGACTCCCTCTATAGCCAGATTGAGGAGGCCCGACCCAAGGATGGGGTGGCGACCGTGATCGGTTACACCGACCGTATCGGTTCCGATACCTATAACCAGAAGCTCTCCGAGCAGCGTGCCCAGAGCGTAGCCAACTACCTGGTCGGCAAGGGTATTCCCGCCTCCAAGGTCAATGTGGAAGGTCGTGGCGAGTCCTCACCGGTCACTGGGGACAGCTGCGTCAGCAAGTCCAAGCGCGATCTGATCGTCTGTCTGGCACCGGACCGTCGTGTGGAAGTGAAGGTGGAAGGGGTGGCCGAGGTTCAGGAGTAATTTCCTGATCCTGACCCGAACTAGCGGGGCTGTGCGAGCAGCCTCATATTGAATAGCCAAAAGCCAGTCAATTCAATTGACTGGCTTTTTTGTTGATAGTGACGAGCAGATGGCAAGACATCAGGACGGGAGCGGCATTACCCGGTTGCGGCCCAGATCCTTGGCCTTGTAGAGCATCTTGTCGGTGCGTTCGACCAGGCTGTCGACACCCTCCTGACCATTGTGCTCCGCCACCCCGAATGAGGCGGTGATGTGGTCGATGCGACGGCCAGATTTGCGGTCCAGTACCGACATACGCTCGATGGCGCGCCGGATGCTTTCCGCCATCTGCCTGCTGAGTGCCAGATTGCGATGGGGCACCAGCAGGGCAAACTCCTCGCCGCCGAGGCGATAGGCCGTCACCCCCTCCTTGCAGGCATCGCGTAGCCGCTTGCTGAAAGCCCGCAGCACCTGATCCCCCAGCAAGTGGCCATACTCGTCATTGAAGTTCTTGAACCTGTCGATATCGGCCAGGATCAGCGAGAAGGGGTGCTTGCTGCGAATCAATCCTTCCAGTTCGAAATCGAAGGCGCGCCGGTTGAGCAGATTGGTGAGGGCGTCTTCGTTGGCCAGTTTTCGAGTCTCGTTGAGCGCCTCGCGCAGCTCCTTGATCTCTTTCTCGGCATTGCTGAGCTGGTTGCGAAAGTGCATGGTGGACATGCGCACATCGCGGGATTCGCGCACCAGATCCCGCAGGATCCCCATGGTGTCTTCCAGACTCAGCCCCTCGTCGTCGATCTTGCTCAGCTTGTCGAAGCTCTTGTCGAGCATCTCCTGAAACAGGCCGGTATCAGAAATGGCATCCTGCATCGAGTGGCCCAGCTCGTTGGCCATGGCGGCGAGGCTGAGTTTCATCGCCTCCATCTGCTGTTCATCCTGGGCAGCGAGGTGCTGGTGATAGAGGCGCTCGCAGGTGGTCAGCGAGCAGGTGCCCTGCAGCTTGATGGCCTGATCGATGGCCTGGTTGAGCTCGGGCATGCTGGCCGACACATAGTTGTACCAGAGATGATAATTGTCAGGTGTGGTGGGGATTTGGTACTTGATCATCAGGGGAACCGCCTGTTTGAGATAGGCGGCTGACTGGGCAAAGGTGTCCTTACTCATGAGTTCTGTGTCTCACATACCGGCAAACTGAGGAGAGTATGACAGAGAGAGTGGCCAAAAGGCAGCCGATGGATGCCATTCGCCCCCCCCTCCGATATAATGGCACCGTTACCACCAATCCTAAGGCCTGCTTATGTCTCAAAAAGATCCTTTCCTCGAACGCGAGGCCGAAAAATACGAGAATCCCATCGCCAGCCGAGAGCTGATTCTTGACCTCATCAAGGGCCATGAAAAGCCCATGTCCCGTGAAGAGTTGGCCAAGGTCCTCAAGCTGACCGATGAAGAGCCGTTGGAAGCCTTGCGTCGTCGCCTGCGCGCCATGGAGCGCGACGGGCAACTGGTATTCACCCGCAACCAATGTTACGCCCTGCCGGATCGTCTGAATCTGGTCAAAGGCTATGTGCTCGGCCACAAAGATGGCTTCGGTTTTCTGCGTCCGGAAGGTGGTGGTCCGGATCTGTTTCTGAATAACCGCGAGATGCAGCGCCTGATGCATGGCGATTACGCCCTGGTGCAGCCGACCGAGATCGACCGCAAAGGCCGTCAGGAGGCGCGTCTGGTGCGCCTGCTCAAGGCCCGCGAGGCGGACATCGTCGGCCGTTACTTTGTCGAAAACGGTGTCGGTTTCGTGGTACCCGACGACAGCCGCATCGGCCAAGACATCATCATCCCGGAAGGGGAGAACAAGGGCGCGCGCCAGAGCCAGGTCGTGGTCGTGCGCATCAACCAGCGCGCCACCGCCCGTTTCAACGCAGTCGGTACCGTATTGGAGGTGCTGGGTGAGAACATGGCGCCCGGCATGGAGATCGAGATCGCCCTGCGTACTCACGGCATTCCCCACACCTGGCCAGAGGAGGTGACCAAAGAGGTCGCCGGTCTGGGTGAAGAGGTGCCGGAGAAGGCCAAAGAGGGACGCATCGACCTGCGCGCCCTGCCGCTGGTCACCATCGACGGGGAAGATGCCCGCGACTTCGATGACGCCGTCTTCTGTGAAGCCAAGCGCGGTGGCGGCTGGCGCCTGTGGGTCGCCATCGCCGACGTCTCCGCCTACGTGAAGCCGGGCACGGCCCTCGATACCGAGGCCTACCAGCGCGGCAACTCCGTCTACTTCCCTGAGTTCGTGGTGCCCATGCTGCCGGAGGTGCTCTCTAACGGCCTCTGCTCGCTCAACCCGCAGGTTGACCGCCTCTGCATGGTGTGCGAGATGACCATCTCCGCCGCCGGCCGCATGTCCGGCTACAAGTTCTATGAAGCGGTGATGAACTCCCATGCCCGCATGACCTACACCAAGGTGGCGGCGATCCTGGATGGCGATCCCAAGCTGCGTCAGCAGTACGAGCCGCTGGTGGGCCACATCGAGGAGCTCAACAACCTCTACAAGGCGCTCAAGCATGCCCGCCATCAGCGCGGTGCGGTGGAGTTCGAGAGCGAAGAGACCCGCTTCATCTTCAACGCCCAGCGCAAGATCGACCGCATCGTACCGCTGGTGCGCAACGACGCCCACAAGATCATCGAAGAGTGCATGATCCAGGCGAACGTGGCTGCCGCCCGCTACATCGAGAAGAACGAGGCCGCCGCCCTGTTCCGGGTGCACGACCGCCCGGGTGAAGAGCGCCTCACCGGCTTCCGTGACTTCCTGGCCGAGCTGGGCCTGGAGCTCAAGGGGGGCCTGGAGCCCGAGCCGAAAGATTTCGCCGACCTGGCCGCCAAGTTTGAAGGGCGCCCGGATGCGGAGCTGCTCTCCACCATGTTGCTGCGCTCCATGCGTCAGGCCATCTATCAGGCCGACAACATCGGCCACTTCGGTCTGGCGCTGAAGTCCTATGCTCACTTCACCTCGCCGATCCGTCGCTATCCCGACCTCATCCTGCACCGGGCGATCAAGTATCAGACCGCCAAGGAGCAGCAGGGCAACCTGCGCCACAAGTGGACTCCGAGCGGTGGCTACCACTACCAGCTGGAAGAAGTGGATCCGATGGGCGAGCACTGCTCCATGACCGAGCGCCGCGCCGATGACGCCACTCGCGACGTGGCCGACTGGCTCAAGTGCGAGTACATGCTGGATCACGTGGGTGACGAGTTTGATGGCGTCATCGCCAGCGTCACCGGCTTTGGCTTCTTCGTGCGTCTGGCCGAGATCCACATCGACGGTCTGGTGCACGTCAGCACCCTCACCAACGACTACTACCAGTTCGACCCGCTGCACCAGCAGCTGATCGGCGAGAACTTCCGCCGCCGCTACCGTCTTGGTGACAAGGTGCGGGTCAAGGTGATGGGCGTGAACCTGGACGATCGCAAGATTGACTTCGTGATGGTGGAAGAGCCCCTCAAGATCACCGGCAAGAACGCCAAGCAGGCGGTTCGCAAGATGGCCGAGATCAAGAAGGAGAAGGCCAAGAGCGCCGAGCGCCACGAAAAGCGCAAAGAGAAAGAGGGCAAGGATAGCGGCAAACCTGCCAAGGGCGGCCGTGCCAAACCCAGCAACAGACGACCGGGCAAAAAAGCTCGCGACAAGGCCAAGAGCACTAAATGAGTACTGAACTGATCTACGGCATTCACGCTGTATCCGCGCTGCTGGAGCGCACCCCCGAGCGTTTCATCGAGGTGTGGGCCCTCAAGGGTCGTGACGATGAGCGGCTGCAGCCCCTGCTGGCGGAGCTGGATGCGCTCGGCCTCAAGGTGCAGAGCGTGAACCGCAAGACCCTTGATGACAAGGCAGAGGGCAACAATCACCAGGGCATCATGGCCCGGGTGAAGGAGGCGCCCAAGCTGACCGAACACGATTTGGCCAGCCTGCTGGACGGCTTGGCGGTGCAAGAGACCGCCCCCTTCCTGCTGGTGCTGGACGGGGTGACCGATCCGCACAACCTCGGCGCCTGCCTGCGCAGCGCCGATGCGGCGGGTGTGCACGCGGTCGTAGTGCCGCGCGACAAGGCCACCGGGCTGACCCCGATCGTGCGCAAGGTCGCCTGTGGTGCCGCCGAAGTGGTGCCGCTCATTCAGGTCACCAACCTGGCGCGTAGCCTGCGCGAGCTGCAGGAGCGTGGCGTCTGGCTGGTCGGCACCGCCGGTGAAGCGGATCACGACCTCTATCAGGCCAAGCTGACCGGCCCGATGGCGCTGGTGATGGGGGCCGAAGGCAAGGGCATGCGTCGCCTCACCCGCGAGCACTGCGACGAGCTGGTGAGCATCCCGATGGCGGGGGCGGTATCCAGCCTCAACGTCTCGGTGGCGACCGGCGTCTGCCTGTTCGAAGCCGTGCGTCAGCGCCGTGCCTGACATGATGGACAGACCTCCCTTTCGCCGGGAGCAGGTCATGAATGAGCAGGAGGCCGCGCGCCTCCTCTCTTTTGCCCGCTCGCTGACGCTTGCCCCCAAAAACTACCTCTGGCATGCAGGGGACAACCCGGATCTGCTGGTCAGGGTGGAACAGGGGCTGCTGCGGGCCCGAGTGGTGCTGGCGGATGGCCGCGAGTGCATCAAGGAGTTCTACTGGGAGGGGGACGAGTTTCTCGACTTTCACCACCTGCTGAGCGGTGAGCCGACCCGCTACAGCGTGGAAGCGCTGGAGCCCTGCCGGTTGCAGCTGTTCCAGCTGGCCGATCTGCGCCAGCTCTCCTGCTGGCCAGACTGGTACCGGCATCTGCTGGAGGTGCAATTGCGCATCAAGGAGGAGAAGGAGCTGCTGCTCCTGACCGAAAGTCCCCAGGCACGCTATCAGCACTTTTTGCGCAGTTTTCCCGCGCTGGAGGCCAGGGTGCCGGATCACCTGATCGCCGCCTACCTCGGTATCACCCCCATCAGCCTGAGCCGCATTCGCAAACGGCTGAAAGCACTTAACAAAGGTTAATGCCGGCTGGCTGTGCCCGGATTATGCTGGCCGTTCGAATCGAGATGGAGTTTCTGATGAACTGGATCCTGAAGCCCTGGTCTGAACTGACCACTGATGAGTTGTACGAGTTGCTGGCCCTGCGCGCCGAGGTGTTCGTGGTGGAGCAGACCTGCCCCTTCCAGGATCTGGATGGACTGGATCGCCGCGAGGGAGTGTGGCATCTGCTCGGTTATCGCGGGGATCTGCTGGCCGCCTATGCCCGGATCATGGCGCCCGGGATCGGGGATGACAGCGGCGCCGCCATCGGCCGGGTCGTTACGTCGCCGAGGGCAAGGGGCGATGGCCTCGGCCATCAGCTGATCGGCGAGGCGGTGAAGGCGTGCGAGACGCGCTGGCCAGCCCACAGCATCTGGCTGGGGGCACAGGCCCATCTGCAGGGCTTCTATGGCCAACACGGTTTCGTGGCCGAGGGAGAGGGGTATCTGGAGGACGATATTCCCCATATGGGTATGCGCAAGTCAGTCGCGTAACAGCGCCCTTGTCAGAGAACGCAGAAGGGCCATCCCGCGGGATGGCCCTTCTCTTTTATCTGGCAGCGATCACTTCTTCTTTTTCTTCTTGGCTGCTTTTTTCTTGGCCTCGGCCGGCTTTTTCTTCTTCACCGGCACCCGCGCCTCTTTGTGCTTAGGGCGAAGCTCGTCGATCACCCGACGCTTGAGGCGCTCCTCGGTGTAGCGCTCGATCTTGGCGACCATGGCCATGTCGTGGGCTTCCACCAGGCTGATGGCACAGCCACGGTTGCCGGCGCGACCGGTACGGCCGATGCGGTGAACATAGACATCGGCGCCGTAGGGCATGTCGTAGTTGATGACATGGCTGACGTTTGGCAGGTCGATGCCGCGGGCGGCCACGTCGGTGGCGATGAGGAAGGGCACTTCCCCTTCATGGAACTTGCGGATCGACTCGATGCGCTTGCTCTGCTCCATCTCGCCGCGGATCCAGGCACAGGAGACACCGGCTGCCTGCAGCTGGCCGGAGAGCTCCGCCAGCCGCTCACGAGTCTTGACGAAGATGATGGCCTTCTGGGTTTCCGGGTTTTTCAGGATGTGCACCAGCAGGGCCAGCTTGTGGGCGGCGTCGTCAGCCAGATGGATCCACTGGGTGATGGGGCGACGTTCGCTGCGCGGCGGTTCGGCATGCAGCTCTACCGGATCCTTGAGGATCTCGCTGGCGAACTTCTCAAGGCCAGCCCCTTCCAGGGTGGCGGAGAACAGCATGGTGTGCTTGCGATAGCGAGCCTCTTCCACGATGCGGTTCACATCCTTGATAAAGCCCATGTCCAGCATGCGATCCGCTTCGTCCAGCACCAGTACCTCGATGTCGTGGCTCTCGAACTCCTCTTTCTCGATGTACTCGAGCAGGCGACCCGGGGTGGCGACCACGATGTCGGTGGTCTTGGTCAGGGCCGGCAGCTGCTCTTCATGGCTGACGCCACCGATGATGGTTTCGATGCTGAGGCTGGTGTGGGCCGCCAGCGCCTTGGCGTGGGCGGTCACCTGCAGGGCCAGTTCGCGGGTCGGGGTCAGCACCAGCATGCGGCAGGGGCCCGGCTTGCGGCGCGGGAAGTCCAGCAGGTGCTGGAGCGCCGGCAGCAGGAAGGAAGCCGTCTTGCCGGTACCGGTTGGTGCGGATGCCAGAATATCGCGGCCGTCCAGGGCTGGCTCCAGCACCATCTGCTGGATGGTGGTGGGGCGGGTGAATCCCATCTCGGCCAAGGCCCGGTTGAGGGCGGGATGCAGGTCGAAATCATCAAAGGACTGGCTCATGGCAATACTCGGTCATTTAAGGAAACGACAGATTATAGGCGATTATCTCGTCGGCTCCTATGGCGAGAGTGGGTTAGCCGCTATAATCCCCCACCATTTTTTCTGATGACGGGGGCCAGATGGGGCGTAGCCGCGGATTTACCTTCAAGCAGTTCCATGTCGATCATGACCGCTGTGCCATGAAAGTCGGCACGGACGGCATCTTGCTGGGAGCCTGGGCTCCGGTCGCCAACGTCCGCCGGGTGCTGGATATCGGGACCGGCAGCGGTCTGATCGCACTGATGTTGGCCCAGCGCAGCAGATCTGACTGCGTCATCGATGCGGTCGAGCTGGATAATAATGCGGTGAACCAGGCCAGAGACAATGTGACTGCCTCCCCCTGGGCGGCGCGCATCAAGGTCATTGAGAGCGCCATTCAGGAGTATCAGGCCGCGCCTTATGATCTCATCGTCTCGAACCCCCCCTACTTCGTGGCAGGCCAGGCATTCAGCGATCCGGCGCGGGCGCTGGCCCGTCATACCGGTGCCCTCGACAGCCATGGATTGCTGGCAGCAAGCAACCGTCTGCTGGCGCCTTCCGGTGAATTGGCGCTGATTGTACCGACCGCCATGGCGGATGAAATTTTATGCATTTCGGCAGATTATGATCTGCATGCCGTTTGTTATACAGCTGTTATCACCAGGGCTGGAAAAGAGGCAAATCGTGTTTTATTGCGGCTTGGCAGAGGATTAAACAGGTGTGATAGGGGTGAAATTGTGATCCATTCTGCTGATGGAACCTATTCCGACAGATACATCCAACTGACCAGCCCCTTCTATTTGAAGATGTAAATTTCGTCTTGAACTATTTTTTCACGCCATTATGCTGGTTGCAGATCGAGCGCCCGCTCCAGACCAGCGAAAATCACTGGTTGTGATGAAAAAACACGCGGCGCTCTTTTTTTTACCTACCTGAACACACCCGGTCAGCGACCGATAAAAACTATAACAAGCAATAAGTTACAAGACAGACGAGGTTGAACTTGACGAAATCACTCACATTGTCCGATGTACTCGGATTGGGGTTTATGACCTTCGCCTTCTATCTGGGCGCCGGTAATATCATCTTCCCGCCGTTGGCCGGTTACATGGCCGGTGAGCATCTCTCTCTGGCGATGCTGGGCTTCCTGGTGACCGCGGTCGGTCTGCCACTCATCACCATCATTGCCGTGGCCAAGGCCGGTAATGGCTGGGCCGGCATGACCAAGCTGCTGCCTGCCGGTGTGGCGACCGCGCTGGCCGTCGCCATCTACATCATCATTGGTCCGGCCTTTGCCGCTCCCCGTACTGGCCTGGTAGCCTACGAGATGGGTCTCAAGCCCTTCATCGGTGACATGGGTCAGGCCGGCCTTGCCGCCTATACCGTGATCTTCTTCGGGCTGGCCATCGTGGTTTCCCTGAACCAGGGCAAGCTGATGGATGCCATCGGCAAGTTCCTGACTCCGGTGCTGATGGTGCTGCTGCTGGCGCTGGCCATCGGTGTCTTTGCCGCCCCGCAAGGCGCCATGCCTGATGCAACCGGTGACTACCAGAACAGCCCCTTCGTGAAGGGGATCCTGGAAGGCTACAACACCATGGATACCCTGGCTTCCCTGATGTTCGGTGCGCTGATCGTGGATCTGCTGCGCCAGAAGGGCATCAATGACTATCAGGGTCAGTTCAAGTATCTGGCCATCGCCGGCCTGATCTCGGCCGTGGGTCTGTCCGTGGTGTATGTCTCCCTGTTCCAGCTGGGTAATACCGCTGCGGGCGTGGCGACTGACGTCAGCAACGGCGGCGCCATCGTCAACGCCTACGTGCTGAGCCTGTTCGGCCAGCCGGGTCAGTTCATTCTGGCAGCCATCATCACTCTGGCGTGTTTCACCACTGCGGTCGGCCTCATCTCCGCCTGCTCCGATTTCTTCCATAACCTGACCGGTATGGCTTACAAGAAACTGGTGGTGTTGCTGGGTGCCATCTGTGCCGTGGTAGCCAACGTGGGTCTGAGCCAGCTCATCAGCCTCTCCATCCCCGTACTGGTTGCCATCTATCCGGTGGCCGTGGCCCTGGTGCTGGT
This sequence comes from Aeromonas sp. S18(2024), assembly GCF_041402525.1. NCBI lineage: Bacteria > Pseudomonadati > Pseudomonadota > Gammaproteobacteria > Aeromonadales > Aeromonadaceae > Aeromonas > Aeromonas sp. S18(2024). The sequence continues at coordinate 145,868 of NZ_JBGLQV010000008.1, forward strand.
CACCTTCCTGAAAGGTTACTTCGGCCGTCCCCGCCTGGTGTTCCGCGGTGTGCTGATCGTCGCCTTCCTATTCGGCTGCCTGGATGGTCTGGGTGCTGCCGGCATGAAGATGGATGCTTTTGCCTTCCTGCCGCTGTTCGACAAGGGCCTGGCCTGGCTGATGCCGACCCTGCTGGCCTGCGTGGTGGGCATGGTGGTACGTCCGAGCGAGAAGCTGGCTGCCGAAGCCGCCTGAACCTCGTCACTGAAATAAACAAAAAGGCCAGCATCAGCTGGCCTTTTTGTTGTCTGGTTTTTGAACCTGACCGGTTGGGAGGGTCAGATCCTTGGGCCCGTTTCGGGTTTGCCATCCATGCCATACCAGTGGGCAGCCACCCGTCCGGCGTGCCACTCGAAGGTGCCCCAGGGTTTTTGGGCCTGCCAGCGGGGGAAGTTGATCACCACCCGGTTATCCTCGTACTTGTAGAGCGAGGTGCTGATCTGGATATCGGAGAGGATCAGCAGCAGGGCCCAGCAGATGAAAATCCATTTCAGTGCTTTCCACATAGAGGTTACTCGAAGCAGATTTCGATGGTGGCACGGCCATATTCGGATTCGAAGGGCATCATGATCTTGGTGCCGTCGGCGCGGTGGGAGATGGTGTGGTTGGGGCCTGATACTATGATGGGGGTGGCCATGTCGAACTCGTAACCCTTCTCACCCAGCATGCGCTTGGCGCCACCGGTGACCATGTTGGTGATTTCGCCTACCATGTCGGTCACTTCCTCGTTGATGTTGGCAGGGGCTTCACCCAGCATTCGGCGCATGATTTCCAGCGCCAGCCCCTTCTCGAAGCTGATGGAGAGGGAGCCGCGGGTCTGCGGACCCACCATGCCGATGAGGCCGGAAACATCGCCACGGGCCAGTTCATCCATCTTGCGTTTCGGTTTGCCCGGTTTGAGTTCCAGCTGTGCCATGGTCGAGAGCACATTGAGCAGAGAGAGCAGGAACGGGTTTACAAAATCAGCCTTCATGATGACTTCCTACAGTGGGCGTACAGCGAGCACATTGGCCATGTGCCTCAATTGTCTTATTGGTAATAGTAAAGCCATGCTGGTGGGCCTGCTCTGAAAACGCGCTGTCGATGGCCGCATCATGCAGCTCCACCACATCCCCGCACTGGTCGCAGATGAGCAACTGCATCGGATGGGCGTGATCGAAGTGACAGCAGAAGATAAAGGCGTTGAGCGACTCCACCTTGTGGGCAAACCCCTGTTCGAGCAGAAAATCGAGTGCCCGGTAGACGGTGGGGGGCTTGGCATTGGCTTCCGTCTGTTGCAGCTGGGCCAGCAGGTCGTAGGCGCTGATGGCATTGCCGTGGGCCGCCAGCAGGCGAAACACCTGGCGACGGGTCGGGGTGAAGCGGATCCCTCTTTGTATACAGAGTCGTTCGGCCCGTTGTAAAAGTTGGTCTTGATTCATGATCGCGCAAATACCCTTTCTATTAGGCGGATACTATCACAGGGCCCCGCATGGCGCGGCGACAAAATTCATTTTCTGGGGCTGCTTCACGTTGTGATAATATCCGCCCCTTTGTTAAGCCAACCCGGATAATTCTTATGCAGGCGCAGCGTTTTTCCATCGCCCCCATGCTGGACTGGACCGATCGGCATTGCCGTTATTTTCATCGACTGATGAGCCGTCAGACCTTGCTCTATACCGAAATGGTGACCACGGGCGCCATCATCCACGGCAAGGGAGATTATCTGGGCTACAGCGAGCAGGAGCACCCCATCTCCCTGCAACTGGGAGGCAGCAATCCGGCCGATCTCGCCCACTGTGCCAAGCTGGCCCAAGAGCGCGGCTATGACGAGGTGAACCTCAACGTCGGCTGTCCGTCCGATCGGGTGCAAAATGGCCGTTTCGGTGCCTGCCTGATGGGGGAACCCGCCCTGGTGGCCGACTGCGTCAAGGCGATGCGTGACGTGGTGGATATTCCGGTGACGGTGAAGACCCGCATCGGCATCGATGATCAGGACTCCTACGAATTTTTGCAGGCCTTCATCGAGCAGGTGCGCGACGCCGGCTGTGATACCTTCATCGTGCACGCCCGCAAGGCATGGCTGAGTGGCCTGAGTCCGCGGGAGAACCGCGAGATCCCGCCCCTCGACTACCCCCGTGTCTATCGACTCAAGCAGGAATATCCCGAGCTGACCATTGCCATCAACGGTGGCGTGACCTCCATGGAGCAGACCCTTGAGCATCTGCAGCATGTGGATGGTGTCATGATGGGACGCGAGGCTTACCAGAACCCTTATATTCTGGCGCAGGTGGACAACCGGGTGTTTGGTCTGGCAGGCGAGGTGCCGAGCCGCCACGAGGTGGTGCGGATGATGCTGCCCTACATGGAGCAAGAGTTGGCCAAGGGCAACTACCTCTCCCACATGACCCGTCACATGCTGGGTCTGTTCCAGAACATGCCGGGGGCTCGCGCCTGGCGTCGCCATCTCAGCGAGAATGCCTGCCGGCCGGGAGCCGATACTCAGGTGGTGCTGGATGCCATGGCCAAGGTGCCGGAGTTTGCCGGCGCAGATGCCGCCGAGTAAGCCTCGGCCTGCGAGTGGCTCAAAGAGAAAGCGCGTCCATGGACGCGCTTTTTTTATGTCTGACGAATAGTCTCAATGCCTGAACTGGTTGATCAGACGGGAGAGATCCTGCAACCGCTCCACCAGCAGGGTGATGCCGTCGAGGGCCTGTTTGCTGTTGTCGGCGGTATGGCTGGCCAGCTGGTGGATCTGGTGCACCCCCTGATCCAGGGTCGATGTCACATCCGCCTGCTGGCTCACAGCCTGGGCTATTTCGTCGCTGGTGCGCGTCACCTGACCCAGCATACGGTTGATCCGATCCAGTACATTGGCCGTAGTGCCGGCATGCTGCTGGCAGCGCTCCGAGGTTTGTGCCCCCTGAGTCATGCCGTCCGAGAGCTGGCTGGTGGTCTGTTGCAGCGCCTGGATCATCTCGTGGATCTCGCCGGTGGAGGCGCGGGTTTTCTGGGCCAGGGCCCGTACCTCGTCGGCCACCACGGCAAAGCCGCGCCCCTGTTCCCCGGCGCGGGCCGCCTCGATGGCTGCGTTGAGGGCGAGCAGGTTGGTCTGATCGGCGATCTGGCCTATCACCTCCAGGATGCCGCTGATCTTCTGGCTGTCATGGGTCAGTTGCGCCAGCACGGCGTGGTTGGCGTCCAGCTCCCGATGCAACTGATTGACGGCATCCCGGGTGGTGGCCAGCGCCTGCCGCCCTTCGGTGGAGACTTGCTGCACCTCGGCTACCAGCTCGCTTGCCTCCTGGGCACTGTGGGCGACGTCCCGGATCGAGTGGCTCAGCTCCGTGATGGCGCTGGCCATCTGTTCACTCTGGGCACGCTGTTGCTGCAGGTGGGTGTCAATGGTCTGGATATTGCCCCTGTCATCCTCCGCCGCCTGCAGGATCTGCTGGTTGGTATCGGCAGAGCGCCCGACCACGGCTTTCAGCTCCGCCTGTTTCATCTTAAGGGCCAGCTCTATGATGGCCAGAGAGTCCCGACGCCGGGTGTAAAGTACCTGGCAGAGCCGGGTGCCCTGGGCATCACCAGCCAGTGTCTGCAGATGGCCGAGGCGACGCTGCAGATGCCAGCCATAGCCGGCCAGTGCCAGTAACGACGCCAAAAGCGGGCATAGCCAGAACGGATTGCTGGTGACGGCGGTAGCCAGGGTGGCGAGCAGGGCAGTGGTGGTGAGACCAAGCATGATCTGGCCGGGTTCGATCTGTATCCGGCTCAGCCAGGGAAGCGTCTTGCCGGTGCGCAGCTGGCGATACAGCCGCTCTGCCCAGGCGACCTCGGCCTGCGCCGGTTTGGTACGAACAGACTGGTACTCAATGGTCTCCCCATTGGCGTTGAGGATCGGGGTGACATAGGCATTCACCCAGTAAAACCGGCCCTGTTTGGTGCGGTTTTTGACCAGTCCCATCCAGCTTTTGCCCTGGCGCAGCCGTTGCCACATGTCGGCAAAGGCAGCCTTGGGCATGTCGGGGTGGCGCACCAGGTTGTGGGGGACTCCCTCCATCTCCTCCACCGTGTACCCGGCCACGTCACAAAAGTGCTGGTTGGCGTAGGTGATATAGCTGGCGGGATCCGTGGTCGAGATCAGCGCAATGTTGTCGGGGAAGTGGATCTCCCCTTCCTGAACGGGTTGGCTCATGGGTCGCTCCGAGTGTAGTTAACTTATTGATAAAATAGTGTTTTATCTGCGCTTTTTAGCTAACTATTCTAGGGGCATCATAGGGGCCAACTTTGGCCTGGGTCAATGAACAGACCCGCTTGCAGGCAAAAGAAACGGGTATTAGCTGGCGGGGGTGAAATCGTGGACCTCTCCGGCTCTCGGTTTGAGGCGAGGGTCTTCATCCTGATAACCGCGGACGAGTTGCATGGTTTTGCAGAAGCTGGCCAGTTTCTCGTAATCCTGGCGGGCGAGATCGATGGCGCGCTCGGCCCGGCGCCGCTCTATCTTGTCTGACTTGCGATTACTGAACAGCTGCTGCTGGTGCAGCATCCACTCGACAAACTCCTGCTGGCATTGGGATTCGGTATCGCTCTGGGCCTGGGCTGACAGGGTCCACAGCAGGGGCAGCAGTAACAGATAACGCATGGCAAACCGGAGTGACAGGAAGGGGATTAACAGGAAAGGCGGCATTCTATGCCTAAAAATCGGGAGTGAACAGTATCAATAAGCGAGGGCCGCCCGGTGCGGCCCTCGCTGTGCGTGGCAGGATCAGTGCTTGATCAGATAGAGCTGGCGGCTGTAGGCCACATCTTCCGGGTTGTTGATGGGATACCCCTTGAGCCAGGGCTTGATCAGCCTGGCGTTGGTGTACTGGTAGATGGGGGCGATGGGGGCCTGCTCCTGCAAGATAGCCTCCGCCTTGTCGAACAGCTGGCTGCGCGCTGCCGTGACCCGGGTCTTGGCCGCCTTGGCCAGCAGTTTGTCATAGTCCGCATTGGCGAATCCGGCCATGTTGCCGCTGTGGCCCGAGCCCCACAGGCCGAGGAAGGCGGAAGGGTCGTTGTAGTCGGCGACCCAGGAGGAGCGGATCACCTCGAACTGGCCGCTCTGGCGACTGTCGAGATAGGTCTTCCACTCCTGGTTGGTGAGCTCGACCTGTACCCCCAGCTTCTGCTTCCACATGCTGGCGATGGCCAGCGCCATCTTCTTGTGGATCTCCGCCGTGTTGTAGAGCAGGGTCAGCTTGAGCGGCTTGTCCGGGCCGTAACCGGCCTCCTTGATCAGGGCCTTTGCCTTGTCATCCAGCGCCTGCTGACTGCTTTGCGAGAGCAGATTGTCCTTGGGAGTGAAGCTAGCCGTCACGTCCGGGGTGAAGTGGTAGGCCGGTTTCTCGCCGGTGCCGAGGACCTTGTCGGCAATCAGGCCGCGATCGATGGCGTAGGAGAGCGCCTTGCGCACTCGCACATCGTCGAGGGGGGGCTTGCGGGTGTTAAAGGCGTAGTAGTAGGTCCCCAGCTGCTCCGGGGTGTAGACCTCACCCGGGATCTGCGCCATCAGCCTGGCGTACTGCTCCTTGGGGAAGGATTCGGTGATGTGCAGATCGCCGGCCAGATAACGGTTGGTTGCCGTGCTCTCCTGATTGATGGGCATGAAGATGACCCTGGTCAGCACCGTATGGGCTCGGTCCCAGTAATAGGGGTTGGGGGTCAGTTCCAGCTTCTCGTTGACCACCCGCTTGCCGAGTACGAAGGCGCCGTTACCCACCAGCTTGCCGGGCTGGGTCCACTGCTCGCCATATTGCGCCATGCTGGCCTGGTGGAGCGGTGACAGGCTGGGATGGGTCAGCAGGCTCAGGAAATAGGGTACGGGCTGGGAGAGGGTTACCTGCAGAGTGCGGTCATCGAGGGCTTTCACCCCCAGCTCGTCTGGGGGCAGCGTGCCGGCCAGGATCTCGTCCACCTTGTCAAAGCGGGCCAGCTGGGCGAACCAGGCGAAGGTGGCCGCCTCTTTCGGGTCGACCAGCTTGCGCCAGCCGTAGACGAAGTCACCGGCCTTGACCGGATCGCCGTTGGACCAGCGGGCATCGGGCCGCAGGTGGAAGGTAAAGGTCTGGTTGTCCCGGTTCTCCCAGCGTGCGGCGACGCCCGGTACCGGCTTCCCGTCCGGCCCCTGGGTCAAGAGCCCCTCGAACAGATCCCGCAAGACCTGCAGCTCGGGCAGGCCGACCAGTTTGAGCGGGCTCAGGCTGGCTGGTTCATCTTTCAGGTGACGAACCACCACCTGTTCGGCGGCAAGTTCGGTACCGGCGGGAATGTCGGCCGCCTGGACTGCGGCGCAGCCCAGCAGGGCCAGCAGTGGGCTCCATCCTTTCATGGGTCGGATCCTTCAAATAGTGTGAAGCGGGGAGAAAACTCGACGAGAAACTATCGCCGGCAGATGGGAAGTCATGATATCTCGTTTGCAGCTCTGACCGCCAGCGTGTGACTCTCATGCTCGGGGTTGCATTCCTCCTTCATCTGGTGGCCGGCATGAGCGCGTGATTGAGGAGTGTGGGACGATGAAATCATGGTTATTGCTGGTCTGCGCCCTGAGTTCGAACGCCTGGGCGCTGGCGCCGTGCCAGGGTGGCACCGCCGTAGGATCCTGGTGCGAGGCTGGGATAGCCGCGCTGCACCCGACCCAGGGCGGTGTGGGCCAGCTCCAGGTCGACGCAATCCAGCGCAAGCTGGCGGGCAAGAGTGCAAAGCAGCTCGACAACTTGATGAAAAAGAAAGAGATCCCCGTGGTGATCGCCCCGGATGGCGGTTACTGGCTGGTGGACAGACATCACCTGACCAAGGCGCTGTGGCAGCAGGGGGTGAAGCAGGTCCGGGTCAAGGTGATCGCCCGCCTGCAGGATCGGGCCAACTTCTGGAGCCAGATGCAGAACAACCACTGGGCCTGGCTCAAGGATGAAAAAGGGCAGCCACTGACCCCGGAACAGCTGCCGCCCCGTATCGATCAGCTGCCTGACTACCCGTACCGCACCCTGGCGGGTCTGCTGCAGGATGCCGGCTATTTCAGCAAGGATGGGCAGGTCTATTTCGTCGAATTTGCCTGGGCCAGCTGGCTTGGCCAGCAGATGGAGTGGCGGCCAATCGATAGCGCCAACCTGAGGGTGAGGTTGCAGCAGGCCAAGCGGCTGGCCTGTCGCCAGGAGGCCAGCGCTCTGCCCGGCTACCCGGGCCGGCAATGCAGCCTGAACCGGACAAAGTAAGGTTTGAGTGACGCCCTGACAACAGGGAAAGGAAGCAAAGAAGGCGACCCTTGGGTCGCCTTCTTTGTATGCACATCTTTTGCCTCACCCGTCTCAGGGGCTGGCGGGCAGGCTCTTGCCGTCGAGGTATTCGGGCAGGAACATCGACACCTGCGGCACATAGGTGATCAGCATCAGGAACAGCAGCAGGAAGCCGACCCAGGGCAGGCAGGCCCGGATCACCCAACCCATGCTCTGGCCGGTGATCCCGGCGGTCACGAACAGATTGAGACCGACCGGCGGGGTCAGCATGCCGATCTCCATGTTGACCACCATGATGATCCCCAGGTGGATCGGGTCTATGCCGAGCTGCATGGCGATGGGGAACAGGATGGGGGCCATGATCAGCACGATGGCGGAGGGCTCCATGAAGTTGCCCGCCAGCAGCAGCAGTATGTTGACCACGATCAGGAAGCCCCAGGCCGGGAGGCCCCAGGTCACGATCGTCTCGGCGATGGCGTGGGGGATACGCTCAGAAGTGAGTACGTGGGCGAACAGCATGGCGTTGCTGATGATGAACAGCAGCATGATGCTCACCTTGGCGGCATCCCGTACCACATGACCCACCTCGCCGTTGAAGGGCGATTTGATCATGGAGAGGGGCAGCAGCCAGAGGTTGCGCAGTGCGGCGGCGGAGATGGACTCCCCCTCGTGGCGCCAGGGGATCCCCTTGAGGGGCCCGATGTCGCGATAGCCATACACGGCGATGAAGAAGGCGTAGACGGCGGCGACGGCGGCCGCCTCGGTCGGGCTGGCGATGCCGCCATAGATGGAGCCCAGCACCAGGATGATCAGGAACAGGCCGCCGAGCGCCTTGCCACCGCTGGCCAGCAGGGTCAGCACGCCGGGGAAGGGCTGGCTCGGCAGTCCCTTGATGCGGGCCACCACATAGATGACCACCATGATGCAGACCCCCATCAGCAGTCCCGGCAGGAAACCGGCCATGAACATGCGCGAGGCGGAGACCTCGGTGGCGGCGGCGTAGACCAGCATGACGATGGAGGGGGGGATCAGGATCCCCAGGGTGCCCGCGTTGGCGATAACGCCGGCGGCAAAGGCACGGGGATAGCCGGAGCGCACCATGCCGGCGATGACGATGCTGCCGATGGCCGCCACCGTGGCCGGGCTGGAGCCGCACACGGCGGCAAACAGCATGCATGCCATGACCGAGGCCATGGCGAGACCGCCGCGAATATGGCCGACCGAATCCATAGCGAAGTGGATGATCCGCTTCGCCACCCCACCGGTCGACAGGAAGGCCGATGACAGCACGAAGAAGGGGATGGCAAGCAGGGTATAGTGCTCCGAGGTGGCCTCGAACAGCTTGAGCGCCAGGGAGGCCAGGGAGTCGTTGGAAAAGAGAAGTATGGTGGTGACGCTGGAGAGGCCGAGCGCCACCGCAATGGGCATGCCGAGCAGCATAGCGCCGATCAGCAGGGTGAACAGAGTCAGGGTCGCCATGATGGTTATGCCTTCTGATTCGGGTCGTTGTCGATAAGGTGCATGCTCTCTTTGGCCTCATCGGCCAGGGCAAAGCCGCTCATCTGGCCACGCCAGACCATGATGCCCACGTTGAGGAAGCGCAGGAACAGCAGGGCCAGCCCGATCGGCAGTATGCTCATGGCCTGCCAGCGGGGGATGGGCAGATCCTCCATCTCGATGCCGATCATCTTGAGCTTGGCCAGATAGATCCAGGCGCCATAGAAGTAGAGGGTGCAGTAGATAAGGCAGAGCGCCACCGCCAGCAGGGTGAGGCGTTGCTGCCAGACTCCCGGCAGGATCTTGATGAAGGCGTCCACGCCGATGTGGGCCCCGACTCGCACCCCCCATGAGGCGCCGAACAGCACCATCCAGGCACAGAGGTTCAGGGTCAGCTCCTGGGCCCAGAGCAGACCGGTGTCGAAGAAGAAGCGCATCACTACTTCGAGGAAGACCAGCAGGGCCGTGCTGACCAGGAGCAGGCCTATGATGGCCTCTTCCAGCTGATGCATGAATTTTTTCATTGGACTATCCCTGTGAGTAGGCCCGCCTCGCGGCGGGCTCATCCTGACGGCTTAGGGTTGATTGGCGGCGACGGCTGCGTCGATCAGCTCCTTGCCTATGGTGCCTTCGAACTGCTTCCAGACCGGCTTCATCGACTCGACCCACTGGTTGCGCTCGGCGTCGGTCAGGGTAACCAGCTGGCTCTTGCCGGAGGCAAAGATGGCGGCTTTGTCTTCGCTGTCCTTGGCGGCTGCGATCTCGTTGCCGAAGGCGACCGACTCATCCAGCGCGCGCTTGAGCTCGTTGCGCACCTGCTCCGGCAGGCCGTTCCAGAAATCCGCATTGGTGACGATGAGGTAATCCAGCACCCCGTGGTTGGTCTCCGTGATGTAGGGCTGCACCTCGAAGAATTTCTGGGAGTAGATGTTGGACCAGGTGTTCTCCTGCCCGTCGATGGCCTTGGTTTGCAGCAGGGTGAATACCTCGGCGAAGGGTTTCTTCACCGGCACGGCATTGATCGCTTCGAACTGGGCGGCCAGCACATCCGAGGTCTGGATGCGGAACTTCTTGCCCTTGGCGTCGGCCGGGGTCTTGAGGGGCTGGCTGGCGGAGAGCTGTTTCATGCCGTTGTGCAGGTAGCCGAGGCCAATCAGGCCGTATTTCTCGAGGGAACCCAGCATGGCTTGTCCCTCCTTGCCCTGCTGGAAGCGATCCACCGCCGCCATGTCATCGAACAGGAAGGGGAGATCGAAGATCTGCAGCTGATCGGTGAACTTCTGGAACTTGGAGAGGGAGGGGGCGATCATCTGCACATCCCCGAGCATCATGGCCTCCAGCTCCTTGCCGTCACCAAACAGCTGGGAGTTGGGGTAGACCTTGACCTCGACCTGGCCTTTCAGGCGCTCATCCACCAGTTGCTTGAAGTGGATGGCCATCTGCCCCTTGGGGGTGTTCTCTGCCACCACGTGGGAGAACTTGAGTTCGACGGGGGCAGCAAAGGCGGAGGAGAGGCCGAGGGCCAGGGTAAAGGCGGCGGTCAGGGCGCGGAGCTTGAGTGTCATTGTTGTCATCCTTGAGTGGGTTCAGGTAAATCACCCATAGCAAGGCAACTTGTGTGCCATCTTCCTTATTTTTGAAACAAACCATTAACAACGGGTGCTGGCGCCAGGCAGGGGAAGACGGTGCGGGTCAAAAATGGGTGGAAATCCCCCCATGGGGCCGGGCAGGCGGGGGGAATGCCGCCCATGATGGCAATGTTAGCCGGGGTAGCCGGGGGAAGAGGAGCCAAGCCTGCCCCGGCTCACTCGCCCCCGTCGTCGAGCTTGTAGTCCTGCTTGTCGAGGCCGTATTTGCGCATCTTGTCATAGAGGGTCTTGCGCGGCAGGCCGAGGGCCTCCTGTACCTCTTTCAGTCGCCCCCTGTGCTGGCTCAGGGTATCGGTCAGCAGGATGCGCTCGAACCGATCGACCTGTTCGGCCAGAGTCAGCGCCTCCCGCCCCAGGGTGAGATCGGCAAAGGCGCCCTCTTCGCCCATCAGCACGCATCGCTCCGCAAGGTTGCGCAGCTCGCGCACATTGCCGGGCCAGTCGTGGGCCAGCAACCAGGCGCGCTGCTCGGCACCGAGCCGCGGCGGCGCCAGCTGGTAGCGGGTGGCGGCCACTCGCAGGAAATTCTCGAATAACAGGGGCACATCCTCCTTGCGATCCCGCAATGGGGGGATATCCACCCGCACCACGTTGAGCCGGTAGTAGAGGTCGGCGCGAAAGCTGCCCTGCTCGACCAGGGTCTTGAGCTCGACCTTGCTGGCGGTCAACACCCGGATATCGAGCGCTATCTTCTGGTTGGTGCCGAGCGGCTCGACCTCCCTGTCCTCCAGCACCCGCAGCAGCTTGATCTGCAGCGCCATCGGCATGCTCTCTATCTCGTCGAGGAAGAGGGTGCCCTTGTTGGCCCAGGCTATCTTGCCTACCCGGCGCTTCTGGGCGCCGGTAAAGGCCCCCGCCTCGTGGCCGAACAGCTCGCTCTCCATCATGGTTTCCGGCACGGCCCCGCAGTTGATGGCGACGAAGGGTTCGGCCGCGCGCACCGAGTGATCGTGCAGGAAGCGGGCGACCAGCTCCTTGCCACTGCCGGTCTCGCCCATGATCAGCACATCGGCGGGGGCATCCTTGATATGGGTGAGGATCTGGCGCAGCCGCTTGATGGCCGGATGGGTGCCGAGCAGCCTGGGGCCGGGGCCGCTCTGGGCCTCCAGCTCGCTGCGCAGCTCCCGGTTCTCCAGCACCAGGCGCCGTTTGTCGCAGGCCCGGCGCACCACCTCCAGCAATTGCTCGGTACCGAACGGCTTCTCGATAAAGTCGTAGGCCCCCAGGCGCATGGCCTGTACCGCGGTAGAGATGTCGCCGTGGCCGGTGAGCAGGATCACCGGCAGCTCGGGATCGCGCCCCATGATCTCCCGCAGCAGGTCGATGCCGTTCATGCCGGGCATGTTGATGTCGCTGATGATGATACCGGGCCACTGGGCGCCGATATGGGGCAGGGCTTGCTCGGCGCTGGCGAAGGTGGTGACCTGCCAGTCGGCCAGCTCCAGGGTCTGGCCAAGGGAGAGGCGCAGGTGATGTTCATCATCGATCAGCATTATCTGGGTCATGGCTCTCTCCTGAAGAGGTAAAGGCTGGGGATCCTGGCTCGCTGCGCAGGCTGGGGTCGGCGGCGGGCAGGGTGATGGTGAAGCAGGCGCCGCCGTGGGCCGGGCAGTTGGTCGCCTCCAGCTGGCCGCCAAAGGCGGTGACGATGCGCAGCGAAATGGTGAGCCCAAGCCCGAGCCCCTGGGATTTGGTGGTGTAGAAGGGGGCAAACAGCCGGCTCGCCTCGACCGGGAGGCCCGGGCCGTTGTCACTGACTTCGATCACCACCCGATCATCAACCCGTTCGAGGGTGAGCCAGACCCGGGGAGGGGAGCTGGTGGCGCAGGCCTGCAGCGCGTTGTGCAGCAGGTTGACCAGCACCTGCTCGAGCTGCACCGCATCGGCCCGCACATAGAGGGGCTCTGCCGGCAACCGGGTTTCGATCAGCAGGCCCTGCTTGATCATCTGGCTGTGCAGCAGCGCCAGGCTGGCGTGGATCACCGGCTGCAGCGTCACCGCCTGCAAGGTCTGCTCCCCCTTGCGGGCGAACACCTTGAAACGGGCGACCAGCTCGCTCATGTGATGATTGAGGCTGTTGATCTGCAGCAGGTTGTCACGGCAGCTGTCGAGGCGTCCCTTGTCGAGCAGCTGCAGCGCATTTTCGCCATAGGCGCGTATGGCGGCCAGCGGCTGGTTGAGCTCATGGTTGATGCCGGCCGACATCTCTCCCAGCAGGGCCAGCTTGGCGGCCTGTACCAGCTGCTCCTGGGTATCCACCAGTTCGCGCTGGGTCTGGCGGTACTTGTCGATGGTGGCCACCAGCTCCTGGTTGCTGGTGGAGAGGGCCAAAGTCCGCTCGCTGACCTTGTGCTCCAGCTGGTTGTTGAGGCGGGCGAGACGGGCCCGGCCGAGCAGCTCCTGGCGCCAGTAGAGCCAGATCATCAGCACCAGCAGGGAGATGAGGGTGAAGCTGGCCAGAGCCTTGGCCATGATGGGCAGCAGGCCGTGCAGGGGCTTGAGGGTATAGAGATGCCAGCCGGCGCTGGGCATGGCGGTGCCGGTGAAGAGGTAACCCTGCCCCCAACGCCACTCATCCTGGCTGCGCAGCAGCCCCAGGGTGGGCTGATCGCTCAGGGGATCCCCCAGCTTGTCGCCATACTTGCGCTCATCGCTCAGGGTGGCGCGGGTCGTATCGTTCAACCTGACCAGGGGACGGTAGAGCCACTCCGCCCTGGAGGAGAAAAAGACCACGCCGTACTCGTCGGTCAGCAGGTAGTCGAAGTCATCGCGGCTGTCCCAGCGCTCCTCGATGAGGGAGAGGGCCACCTTGACCACGACCACGCCGAGGCGGTGATCCCCCTCCTGCACCGGATAGGAGAAGTAGTAGCCCCGTCGTCCGGAGCGCTGACCGAGGGCGAAATAGCTGCCGGCCCGCCCCTGCATCGCCTGCTGGAAATAGGGACGAAAGCGGTAGTTGTCACCGACAAAGCTGTCCTGCTGGCGCCAGTTGCTGGCGGCGATGACGTCCCCTTGAGCAGTCATGAGGTAGATGGCGTCCGTGCCCAGGATCTCGTTTTGCTGCTCCAGCAGGGGGTTGAGCCTGGCGGGGGAGAGCGTTCGCAAAAGCGCCTGCTGCAGCTCGCTGCGGGTGGCGATGAGGGCGGGCAGGCGGCGATACTTGTCGAGCTCCACCAACAGCTGGCCCGCCAGCCGCTCATTGTCGAGCTGGGCCTGCTGGCGCAGGCTCTCCAGTCCCCATTGGCGGGCCATGAAGGCGAGTCCCACCATCAGCGTGATCCAGAGGCCAATCAGCAGGCCCCGACTTCCATTGTTCATCATTCCCTTCCTTGGTTGGCCACATCTTAACCTGCGTCCGGAGGAGAGAGGATGGCGCCGGTGAAAGAGTGTGACCGGCGCAACAGGCGCCGAGATCCTGCACAGTCTGTCGGCTTGATATTCATTCTCAATTAGGCATCATGAAAGACTCCACCCAGAGGAAGGAGCCCTCCCATGACAAAGGCACAAGACGGGCCGGATCAGGCCCAGACACACTGGCAGCGCTACATGATGGAAGCTGAGCACTCCCTGAGCCAGGGGGCGCTGGGCTCTGCAGTCTGCCTCTATCAGCAGGCCCTTGGCACCATCTCGGCGCCGATAGAGATGACCCAGGAAGAGCCGGATCTCGAGATGCTGGCCTCCATGCGGGTGGCAACCTGCCATCGCCTGGCGGATTTCTGGCGCGCCATGGATGAACCCGCCTACGAGCTGCGTTACCTCAAGCTTGCTTCCGAGCTGGTGACGGCGCTGGTGCCGCAATGCCCTAACCGGAAGTGCGAGTCGCTGATAAGCGAACTGGGTTGCTGCCGCGCGGCCCTGCTCGGGTTTCTCAAGCGCCACCCCAACCCCGAGATTGCCAGGCTTATCCAGTTGCAGGACAAGGTGCAGGGCTGCGAGTTGATCGGACGCTTTCGCCTCAACTGACCGGCGCGCTATGGCGGCAACGGGCTAGCCCTTGCGACCGAGCCTGGCGGCGATGCGCTGCTGCGCCTCTTCCCCCAGCAGGGCCTGGGCGAAGGCGCGCGCCTCCAGATCGATGACGAAGTGGACCGCCTGCTTGAGCTCCTGCTTGAGCAGCGCCTTGCTTTTTTGCACTGCCCTGGGCGGTTTGGCGGCGAGCTTCAGCCCCTGTTCGCGGGCAAATGCCAGCAGATCCGCGCTGGCCACCACCCGGTTGGCGAGGCCGAGGCGCAGTGCCTCATGAGCATCCATGGATTCGGCCAGCAGCAACAGTTCGGCGGCCTTCAGCTGGCCGACAGCGCGGGGCAGCAGCAGGCTGGAGGCAAACTCCGGCACCAGCCCCAGCTCGACAAAAGGCAACTGCAGGCGGGCATTCTCCCCCAGATAGACCAGATCGCAGTGCAGCAGTATGGTGGTGCCGATGCCGACGGCCGGGCCCCCCACGGCGGCGATCACCGGTTTGGGAAAATCGGCCAGGGTGTGGAGAAACTGCAAGATTGGATCGTCCGGCTCCAGACTGCTCTTGCCGACAAAATCGGCCAGATCGTTGCCGGCAGTGAAGCACTCCGCCTGACCCTGCAACAGCAACACATGTACACCCTCATCGGCCGCGGCCTGTTGCAACTCGCTCACCAGTTGGCGGTAAAGTTCGGTGTTGAGGGCATTGCGTTTGTCAGGGCGGTTGAGGGTCAGAGTGAGCAAGCCGTCCTGCCGCTCGGCAATGAGAATGGGCGCCATGTCTAAATCCTTGTTATTGAAGGGTGCATAAAAGGTTTCTGTTGGGGTAACCTTTGCCTCGTTTAACAACATCATAAAAGGATTTCAACCATGTTTAAACGTGCGTTTTATTCTCTGCTGCTGCTCGGGATGACAGCTCCCGCCCTGGCCAAGGTGGAGGCGGTCGACGGTTATGTGCGCCTGTTGCCCCCCGGCACGCCGAATACGGCGGCCTTCATGGTACTCAAGAACGATGCCGATCAGGCGGTCAAGCTGGTGGCGGCGTCGTCTCCTGCCGCGGGCCGCGCCGAGCTGCATACCCATCTGCACGAGAACGGGGTCATGAAGATGCGCCAGGTCGAGAGCATCGAGATCCCGGCCAAGGGGGAAGTGGTACTGAAGCCGGGCAGCCTGCACATCATGCTGTTCGAGATCGGCACCCTCTCCGAGCAGACCCCCATGCCGCTCACCCTCACCCTGAATGATGGTCAGCAGCTGGCGTTGTCGCTGCCGGTGAAGCCGATCGAGCCGATGGGCGAGATGCAGCACATGAAGCACTGACATTTGTCGTCGTTTGTTCAGGATTCTCGCTGGGTATTTTGGCTGCGCGGAGTAAAATAGTGCCCTTTCCATCCATGCAAGAGGAAGTGACGTGATGAAAAAGACACTGATTGCCGGTGTTGTTCTGGCGCTGTGCAGCCAGGCTGCCATGGCTGCCGATGACTGGCGTTTTGCCGCCGGTACCGACGTATGGTCTGCCCAGGGCAGCGGCCAGGCATACGGCAGAAGTGCCGATGGCGGTTATGACGACAACTACAACTGGAGCGGCTACCTGCAACTGGAGCACGGCATCATCCTGCTGCCGAACGCCAAGTTCGAGATCTCCGATTTCAGCAGCTCGGGCGGCAACTTCAAGAACGATCTGACCGCTTACGATCTCAGCCTCTACTACCGTCTGTTCAACAACGATCTGTTCCAGATCGATCTGGGCCTGACCGGTCGTCACTACGACGGCGAGCAGATGTACTTCAGCCGCAAAGGCTATGACGAAGACATGCTGATGGCCTATGCCGGCAGCGAAGTACGGATCCCGGGTACCGGCGTCTCCTTCTTCGGCGACGTGCGTTCCAAGGATGCGGACAACCTGGACTACCGTCTGGGCGGTGCCTACAAGTTCTCCTCCGTGCCGGTCAAGCTGCGTGCCGGCTGGCGCGAGGCCAAGGTTGACTTCGACGGCGTCGATCAGCGCATCGATGGCTGGTTCATGGGCGGCGAATTCACTTTCTAATCTGACGGAAGTCGGCATGATGATGTCTCACGTCATGGTGCTGGCAGGTATCTAGCAAGGCAGGGAGAGGAGAGATAATGGGGCACATCATAGTGACAGGGGCGGGCTCCGGGCTCGGCCGGGCATTGACCATCGGGCTGGTTTGCCGGGGCCATCAGGTCGCCATGATGGGGCGCCGTTATCAGAAACTGCAGGAGCAGGAACAGTTGCTCGGCAAGGCGGTGATCGGCATCGCCGCCGACCTCTCTCACCACGAAGAGGTGGAGATGGCCTTTACCGCCGCGGTGGAGTGGGGAGGTCTGCCCGACCTGGTGATCCACTGCGCCGGGGTGGGCGAGTTCGGTCCGGTCGGCGTTTACACCGCCGAGCAGGTACGCAGGGTGGTGGAGAGCAACCTGGTCTCCACCATACTGGTGGCCCAGCAGACGGTGCGGCTCATCGGCGAGAAGGGCGGGGTGCTGGCCAATGTGCTCTCCTCCGCCGCTCAGGTGGGCAAGGCCAACGAGAGCCTCTATTGTGCCTCCAAATGGGGCATGCGGGGCTTTCTGGAGTCTCTGCGGGCCGAGCTCAAGGGCTCGCCCCTGCGGTTGGTAAACCTCTATCCGAGCGGGATCCGCAGCGAATTCTGGGACAATTCGGATCACGTGGATCCGAGCCGTTTCATGACCCCGGAAGACGCGGCGGCCTATATGCTGGATGCGCTGGAGGCCAGAAGCAGTTGTCACGTCACCGATCTCTTTATCGGTCGTAACGAGTAGGGCCGGCTTTTCCTGCTGTTTTGCCAACAGATAGTCAGACAAACAAAAAGCGCGCCATCTGGCGCGCTTTTTTTATCTCGGGCAGCGGGACGATTAACGGCCCAGCTTGGCCTTGATCATGGCGACGATGTCGCTGATGGCCACTTCCTGCTTCTCGCCGGTGCGGCGGCACTTGTACTCCACCACGCCATTGTCCATGCCGCGCTCGCCGATGACGATGGCGTGGGGCACGCCCAGCAGCTCCATGTCGGCGAACATCACGCCCGGACGCTCTTTACGGTCGTCGAACAGCACGTCCACGCCGGCGGCTTTCAGTTCGGCGTAGAACTGCTCGGCCAGCTCGGCCACGCGTACGGACTTGTGCATGTTCATCGGCACGATGGCCACTTCGAACGGGGCGATGGCGTCCGGCCAGATGATGCCGTACTGGTCGTTGTTCTGCTCGATGGCGGCGGCCACCAGACGGGAGACACCGATGCCGTAGCAACCCATCTCCATGGTGACGGACTTGCCGCCCTCGTTCAGCACGCTCGCCTTCATGGCTTCGGAGTACTTGGTGCCGAGCTGGAAGATGTGGCCCACTTCGATGCCGCGCTTGAGCAGCAGCTTGCCATGGCCGCACGGGCTCGGGTCGCCTTCCACCACGTTGCGCAGGTCGGCAACCTCGTAGGTGGCGATGTCGCGATCCCAGTTGGCTCCGGTCAGATGGAAGCCGGTCTCGTTGGCGCCACAGACGAAGTCTGCCAGGTGGGCGGCGCTGCGATCGACGATGATGCGACCGGTGAAGCCAACCGGGCCGATGGAGCCAGCGTCGCAACCGGCGGCGGCATTGATCTGCTCGTCATTGGCGAAGGCCAGCGGATTGGCGACACCCGGCAGCTTCTCGGCCTTGATTTCGTTCAGTTCGTGGTCGCCACGCAGCACCAGGGCGATGACCGCCTGGTTGCCGTGCTCGTCCGCCTCGCCCAGCACCAGCAGGGTCTTGGCGACGGTGCTCGGGGCCACGCTCAGGAAGGCGGCCACTTCGTCGATGGTGTGAACGTTCGGGGTGGCGACCTTGGTCAGCTCTTTGGTCGCAGCCGGGCGCTCGCCCGCCGGGACCAGTGCCTCGGCCATCTCGATATTGGCGGCGTAATCTGATGTATCGGAGAAGGCGATCAGATCTTCACCGCTCTCGGCCAGCACCTGGAATTCGTGAGAACCGGTACCACCGATGGAGCCGGTATCGGCCTGCACCGGACGGAAGTTCAGACCCATGCGGGTGAAGGCCTTGCAGTAGGCGGCGTGCATTTTTTCGTAGGTCTCGACCAGGGAGGCCTTGTCGATGTGGAAGGAGTAGGCGTCCTTCATCAGGAATTCGCGGCCGCGCATCACGCCGAAACGGGGGCGTACTTCGTCACGGAACTTGGTCTGGATCTGGTAGAGGTTCAGCGGCAGCTGCTTGTAGCTGTTTACTTCATAACGGACCAGGGCGGTGATCACCTCTTCGTGGGTCGGGCCCAACACGAAGGGACGATTGTGGCGGTCGGTCAGACGGCACAGCTCGGGGCCATAGTCGTCCCAGCGGCCGGATTCCTGCCACAGCTCCGCCGGTTGTACCACCGGCATGGAGACCTCGACGGCACCCGCATTGTTCATCTCTTCGCGGACAATGTTCTCGATCTTCTTCAGGACCCGCAGACCGGTCGGCAGCCAGGCGTACATGCCGGAGGCGAGTTTACGGATCATGCCGGCGCGCAGCATCAGCTGGTGGCTGACGATTTCCGCATCGGACGGGGTTTCCTTGAGAGTGGAAAGCAGATATTGGCTGGTACGCATCGCGGTAGACCTTAGCTAAACGGGCGCGGGGCCCTGGATAAATTCAAGGGCGGAATTTTAACAGGCGCAGCGTTGCGGCCCAAGGGCTAAATTTGCCGCAATGGCCAAAGGGACGGCGAGCCAGCGCGGACTCAGGGGGGATAACATCACGACAAGCAGGTTTTTTATGCCTGCAATTTGGCCGGATCTTCGCTAAACTCTGCCACCTTTTCTCGACGGGCAGGGCTATGCCACTCCCGTCCCCCCTTATTTTTTGTACTTTTGGAGCCGCTCATGCCGCTAGTGGGACATCAACACCAGATCGAGATCCTGGAACTGACCGACAAAGGAGACGGCAAGGGACGCCTGTTTGACCGCCCTCTCTTCGTCGAGGGTCTGCTGCCAGGTGAGCAGGCGTTGGTCGAACTGACCGAGGTCAAGCCCAACTACCTGCACGGCAAGGTCGCTGAGTTGCTCCAGCCCTCCGCCGACCGGGTCGCTGATTTTTGCCCCAACACAGAATGCGGCGGTTGCCAGGTGCGCCCGCTGGCCTATCCGGCCCAGCTCGCCCTCAAGCAGTCTCTGGTGCAGAGCGCACTGGAGCAGGTCGGGCTGGGTGAGACCAAAGTCAATCCCATCCTCGGTATGGAGACGCCGTTTGCCTATCGCAACAAGGCGCAGTATGCGGTGCGTGGCTGCGAGGCCGGTGCCGAGATCGGGTTTTATCGCAAGCACTCCCACGACCTCATCACCGCCGACGACTGCGCGGTGCAGGACTCGCTGCACGTCGAGCTGAACGCCCGGGTGCGCAGCTGGATGCGTGAGCACGACATCGCGGCCTATGACGAAGTCAACCACACCGGCTGTGTGCGCAACCTGATGACCCGCAAGGGCTTCAAGAGTGGCGAGCTGATGGTGGTGCTGGTGACGCTGGTCGAAGAGCTGCCGTTCGAAGCCGAGCTGCTGGCCGCCCTGCAGGATCTGCCGGTCACCACCCTGGTGCAGAACATCAACGAGGCGCGCACCAACCGCATCCTGGGTGACAAGAACCGGGTGCTGCTGGGCAGCGGGGTGATCCGCGACAAGATCCACGAGCTCGACTTCGAGATCTCGCCGCTCTCCTTCTTCCAGAACAACCCGAGCCAGACCGATGTGCTCTACTCCAAGGCGCTGGAGTACAGCGAGCTGACCGGCAACGAGACGGTGTTCGACATCTACTGCGGTATCGGCACCATCTCCCTGTTTCTGGCCGGCAAGGCCGCCAAGGTGGTGGGGATCGAGTCAGTGGCGAGCGCCATCGAGGATGCCCGCCGCAATGCGGCCCTCAACGGCATCGAGCAGACCGAGTTCCACGTCGGCAAGGCGGAGCAACTGATGCCTGCCCTGCACGCCGAAGGGGTGAGCGCCGACGTGGTGGTGATGGATCCGCCGCGCAAGGGCTGTGACAAGGCGGTATTGCAGACCCTGGTGGCCATGGCGCCGCGCCGGCTGGTCTATGTCTCCTGCAACCCGCAGACCCTGGCCCGCGATCTCGCCTGGCTGGTCAAGCAGGGCTTCGTGCTGGACGAGGTGCAGCCGGTGGACATGTTCCCGCACTCGATGCACGTAGAGGCTGTTGCCCGCCTGAGCCTGCCTGCCAAGGCCTGATCGTCGTTGGTTCCCACTCGCGCCATGGACGTCGAAGCGGTTGCTCGTCTAGGCCTGCCCGCCAAGGGGTGAATTGAATTAGCCAGATGGCTCTGATAAAAACGACTCCAAATGGAGTCGTTTTTTGTATCTGCCGCACTGCGTGAGGGGATTAACCCGCGCTCAGGCGTACCTCGGTGGCGATCTGATCGAGCAACTGCTGCCAGCCCTGGCCCAGTTCGCCGACCAGCGTATTGTAGCCGTCGGCGGGCAGTACCCGTTCCTGACGGAAGGGGGCGTCGCGCAGCACGGTGCCGTCTTCCGCCAGCAGACGCCAGCGGCCGCTCAGCACGGCGCGCCCGTCGTAGCGCCCCTGAAAGCGCTCCACCACTATGCTCAGCACGGGCCCCTTGCGGGCGCCATCCTGCCGTATCACCCAACCGGGCAATCGGGCCGAGAGGCCGTTCATGGTCACCTGATTGAGCTGATCATCCAGCGAGCCCGCCCAGCGGTGGTACTCGGTGAAGTGCAACTCCTGCCCCTCCAGCTGATAGACCATGCTGATCCGGTCCAGCTGGCTGGCCAGGGTGATGGGTCGCAGCACCAGCTGGTGCTGCGGAGTGGCCGGGGCCGTGCCGGATGACGGCTGGCTGGCGTCAAGCGAGTAGTAATGCAGGCTGGGCTGACTGGCGCTGCAACCGGCCAGCAGGCCGAGCAGGGCCAGCGTCAGGATCTGTTTTTTCATTGTGTTCCTCGCTTGGGCTCAGGGTCCGATGGTTGGGCGCGATCGAAGATCAGCGAGCTGGGTTGCTCGTTCAGGGAGTGCACCAGCGGCTGCAGTTCACGCATCAACTGATTGAGGGCCTGTACCGACTGGCGCAGATCCTGGTTGGTCTGTGAATGGCCGTCATAGGCCTGCAGCGTTTCCTGCAACTGTTTCAGGCTCTGGTTCAGGGATGCCGGCAGTTGCTGGGTCGCCTCCTTGCCGGTCAGCTTGTCCAAGTTGGCACTGACCGCACTGATGTTCTTCAGGGTCCCATCCAGGGTAGAGAGGGAGCTGTTGACCTTGCTGAGGGTGGTCGCCATGTCCATGTCGACAAACTTGTCGAGGATCAGGTTCACCTTGCGCTCGATCTGATCCAGCCCCGCCTGCACGGTCGGGAAGACCTGATAGCCGGAGATCTTGGCCTGCTCGAAACGGGGCGCATCCGGGTAGAAGTTGAGATCGATGAGTTTGCCGCCGGTCAGCAGGCTGGAGGTCTTGAGGCTGGCCCTGAGACCTTCCTTGAACTGCTTGCCGAACAGGGCGCGCCACTGCTCTCTCTCCGCCTTAGCGTAGCGGTGGGAGAGGCGCTGCACCTCGATGCGGGCCAGTACCGGGATCTGGCGATCCTGGAACAGGCGTACGCCCTTCTCCTCGATGAGATAGGGGGCAGAGATAACGGTACCGACCCGGATGCCACGATACTGCACGGCCGCGCCCGGGTGCAGGCCGGCCACGTTGTCGTCGAACAGGAAGACGTAGTCGATGAACTGATCCAGGCTACCGGCCAGCACGCTCGCCTCATCCTGGAACAGGGTGAACTCGTCGCGCTGCTTGGCCGGCTCGCCAGGAGACCAGCCGGGCGGCAGACCCATGGTGATGCCGCCGTCGATCAGGCTCTCCAGCGAGTCCATCTTCACCTTCATCCCTTCGCTGTTGACGGACAGCTCGAAACCTGGGGTCAACCAGAAGCGGGAGTTGCTGCTGACCAGGATGTCATAGGGGGCGTTGATGAAGATCTGGTACTGCATCTCGCTCTTTTCGGGCAGGAAGGTAGCTTCCTCAACCTGGCCTATGGTGAACCCCTGGTAGTTGATGGGGGAACCTTCCCCCAGCGCGCGGGCATCACGGCTGGAGAGGATCAGGCGCAGCCCCTTGGCACTTTGCGAAGCGAGCGGCGGCTTGTCGAGCATGGCGTACTCGTCTCGCGCCTTGCCCTTCTTGCCCGGCAGGAGTTCGATATAGGCACCGGAGAGCAGGGTCCCGAGACCTGATACCCCTTCCCGGCCGACCCTGGGCTTGACCACCCAGAACTGGCTGTCGCCCTTGAGCATGCCGGAGGCGGCGTTGGTGAGGCGGCCGCGCAGCACGGCGTGGCTGTAGTCATCGCTCAGCTCGACCGTCTCGATGCGGCCGACGTCGACTTCCCGGGAGCGGATCACCGTCTTGCCCGCCACTATGCCTTCGGCAGTGGCGACCGTCAGAGTGAAGCTGGGGCCCTGGGAGTACCAGTGCTGGAACAGCATCCAGAGACCGATGAACAGTGCCAGCAATGGCACCATCCAGATTGCGGCGGCAGAGCTCAGAAAGTCAGAGCCCGGTTTCCACCTTGTTTTACGCTCACTCACGTTCGCGTTCTCCTTGTTGTAAATCCCAGATCAGGCGGGAGTCGAAGCTCATGGCCGCGACCATGGTGATCAGCACCACCCCTGCAAAGGCAACGGCCGCAGGGCCGGGGTAGATGGTCATCAGATTGTCGAGGCGGATCAGACCCGCCAGGATGGCCACCACGAAGACGTCGATCATCGACCAGCGTCCGACAAATTCCGTCATGCGATAGAGCTTGAGCTTGCGTAGCGGCGAGGCCGCGTGGCCGTTTTGCACTGCGTAGCAGAGCCAGAACAGCGCCAGTATCTTAACCAGCGGTACCACCACGCTGGCAAAGAAGATGACGGCGGCAATGGGGTAGGAGCCCATTGCCCACAGCAGCACCACGCCACCGAGAATGGTGGAAGGGGTGTCATCCCCGAGAAACACCGTATCCATGATGGGATAGATATTGGCGGGGATGTAGAGAATGCTGGAGGTGATGAGCAGTGCCCAGGTGCGGTTCAACCCGCCCGGTTTGCGATCGTGCAGGTGCCCGCCGCAGCGGCCGCAGCGATGGCTGCCCGCCTTGCTCAGGGCGCCGCAGATATGGCACCCCGTCAGGCCGCTTTCCATGGCGCTGGCATCGGTTGCCTCATCGACGCCGCAGGCATCGGTCGGGCCGAGCAGCCGCTGCCATAGCCACATGGTGTCCAGCGACGAGATCATCTTGACGAGCAGCACCGTGTAGCCGACGAAGGCCCAGAAGGAGAGCCCCATCTTGATGTCGGCCATCCCCATCAGCTTGACCAGGGAGATGAGCACCCCTACCAGAAACACATCCACCATCAGCCAGGGCTTTATCTGGCAGAGCAGGCGGCCGAGGGAGCGCAGAGCCTTGCTGTGGAGATCCTTGTCGACACGCCACAGCACCAGCATGATGGAACCGATGTAGATGAGCGGCAGCCCGATCAGGGTCAGGCTCAGCACGGCGCCGAGGAACAGGTAACCCTCGTCCACCAGGGTGGAGATGCACTGGATGAATGTCATCTCCTGTCCAATTCCCTTGCTGGAGAAGGACATGAAGGTGAAAGCATTGGTGAGCACGAACATGATGAGCGCCGCAAACCCGTAGGCGATGGGGCGCAGCTCCTGATCCGGCAAGTAGCGGCTCAGGGTGTGGCCGCAGCGTGGGCAGCAACTGGCCTGGCCCACGGCGAGGGGGGTGGCCGGGATCAGCAGGTCACACTCTTCGCAGGCGGTGGCATCGTGGACATAGGTCCGAGGTGGGTGTGAAGCCGGATGCAAAATAAAACCTCGAATAAGGCTCGTCAGGAAGCCAGAACTGCCGATTATCGCAGTTGTGCCGGCCAGCGGCCAGTCCCCGTGTAGCACGATTGTTGATGAGCATGCGAATGACTTTGACAAGCCACTGGCCATTTAGCACAATCAAACGCCACTTTTTTCCGCGGGACAATAATTTATGACAACCGAATCCCCAAGTTACTCCACGATTGAGCAAGCCTTCTCCCTTGGGAACGGGCAAGATTCCGCCCTTAACTGGTTGCGCAAGAACCGTAGCCAGGTCGCGATTTTTCTGGTGAGTGGCATCAAGCTGGAAGGAACCATCAGCGGTTTCGATCAATACAGCGTGCTGCTGACCGATGCCCATGGCAACCAGCAGCTGGTCTACAAGGCCAAGATCTCCACCATCGCCATGCACACCGGTCGTCCACAGGTGAATATCCAGCGTGCACGCAAGCCGCGGGTCTCCATGGCGCCGCGTCCGCACGGTGCTCCGGGTCGTTATGACGACAACCAGGGCGGCGGCAACCACGAATAATCCCTTGCCCCGCCTCTGCCGCCATCCCTCCCGGGTCTGACGGCAGCGGTCGTTCGCTCTCATTTACATTCATGTCCCGTATGAGAGCGAACCTTGTCTTTTTGCCGTCGGGCGAGATGTTTGCCCGATTACGCCTCCATCTCGACCGGTTTTCCTTCCCTGACCAGACAGGTCTGCATGCCTGCGGCCTGACCCGCCTGCACGCCGATGCCGGTATCTTCAAACACCAGACAGCCTGACGGCTCGACCCCCAGCTTGTTGGCCACCAGCAGGAAGGTATCCGGATTAGGTTTGTGCAGCTCCACGTCGTCGGCGGTCACCACCACCTCAAAATAGCGATCCAGACCGGTATTGCGCAGCACCGCCTGGGCGTTGACGCGGGGGGAGCCCGTGCCTATCCCCATCGGGATGAGGCCGTGGTGGCGCTCGATCAGGGCCTGCATGGCCGGGAAGACGGTCGCCTTGTGCAGATTGGCCACATAGTGGTCTGTCTTGCAGCGGGTAACCTGAACGGGATCGAGGGGGATCTGCTGCTCTTCGGCCACCAGCAGGGCGATCTTGCGGCTCGGCATGCCCCCCAGTTCATAGAACCAGTCGGCATCGAAATGGAAGCCAAATTCACGGGCAGTGTGTTCCCAGGCGGCCAGGTGGAGCGGCATGGAGTCGACCAGGGTGCCATCGAGGTCGAAGACCAGGCCTTGGAATCCGGAAAGGGTCATGGTGCTGAGTCTGTCTCTGGAAAAAGGGAGCCCATTTTAGCCACAGGTGCCCCTCCTCGCCATTGGCTAGCTGGTGAGAAACGCTTGCCCCCACATTTGCGCCTGAAAATAGATGGGTGTCAGCCTGGTCGGGTCCAGCTGATAACGAGGCGCCAGCTGGGCCAGCAGCGGCCAGTTGCCTTGTTCATAGGTGGTGACCAGCTGGAACAGGTGAAACAACGGCCCCTCCCGCAGCTCGATGGCGCGCTTCACGTTCTTGGGCAGATGAGCCTTGAGGGCATCCGACAGCAGGGAACCATCCAGCACCAGTCCTACCAGAAAGGCCCAGCTGGCCTCCGATTTGCCAAGGGCGGTCAGGGCGATCAGCTCGCAGAAGCGACCACGGGCGATGGCCATACGGGTGCAGGCCTCCGGCATGTGCGGGCTGATCCGGGCCAGGCCGTTGATCAGCACGAATTTGCGGATCTCCTGCTCCCCCAGATAGGAGAGGGCGCGGGAGACGGAAGTGATGGGGCTGGCGTGATCAAAGCCAGGCGCATTGACATAGGTGAGCAGCTGACCGGGCAGGTAGGCATCCTGCTCCAGCAGTTTGGCGACCTGATTGAAGGAGAACTCCTCGTGGCAGATGAGTTGGAGAATTTGCTGCACCAGCGCCATATCCGGCTGGGTGGCCCGCTGGTTAACCAGCTCGGGGCGGGCGAGGAAACCGCCGGCGAAGAAATCCACTCCAGCCTCCCTGAGGGGAAGGAAATCCTGCCAGGTATCGATATTGAGGGCCATCCGCTTGTGTTCAGTGGGCTGGCAAATGCCCTCTTCTCCCATCCAGAACACCAGCAACCGGCTGGCGCCGAGCCAGCGGGGATCCCGGTGGGCACCGTGGACGGCGAGCCGACGACGACTGTCACGCCACTGTTCCAGCACCGGAAAGGAGGTCGGGAGGCGCTCGCTGGAGGCCTCCACCAGGGGAATGGTGTCCTGATCGAACAGCAGGGGGCGTTGATCATCCAATTGTTCGTGGCTGAAAGGCACCAGGTATTGACGCCCTTGGGCCAGCATGCGGCAATGCTGGGCCAATGCAGGCCACTGGGCCGGGTCGACGAGCTGATAATCGATACCGTAGGCCACCAGGGCCAGGCGGCGATTGAAGATGGGATAGCGGCGCAGCAGCATGGGATCACCGATAGGTCAGAGTGCGAGCCCTCCCTTGCGACTTGGCGTGGTAAAGCGCCTGGTCTGCCTGTTCGGTCAGGGTTTGCCATGCCCCGTCCTGGGAGGGAACCAGATAGCTAAAGCCTATGCTAACTGTAATGAAATCAGCAACTCGTGAACCAGGATGGGGCACTTTTAGCTGGGCCAGTCCATCATGGATCCGTTCAGCCAGCTGCTCCGCCTCTCCCGGTTGGGGGGCGCACAGCAGGATCACGAACTCCTCGCCACCATAACGGGCTACCAGGTTGGTACGCCGTCGCTCCGCTTCCCTGAGCACGCTGGCGATCAGGCGCAGGCACTCATCTCCCTTGGCATGGCCGAAGTGGTCGTTGTAGGCCTTGAAGTCATCCACGTCGATCATCAGCACCGCCAGCAGGCTCTGGGTACGGCGAGCCCACTCCCATTCCCGTTGCATGGTGAGATCCCACTGGCGGCGGTTGGCGATACCGGTGAGCGGATCTTCGAGGGAAAGCAGGGAGAGGCGCTGGTTGGCCTCCTCCAGCGCCCGGTTGGTCTCGGCCAGCTGCATGGTGCGCTCGGCCACCCGAACCTCCAGCTGGCGGTTGAGTTTCTCCAGCTCCTCCTGGGTGCGCTGGCGGATCAACAACTGCGACAGCATGGCGGCGTATTGCTTGAAGATCTCGCTCTGGTAGGCCTTGAGTGGCCGTTGCCACAGCAGGTTGTCGGCGGCGATCCAGCCGATGGGGGTGGCGCCGTCCCACAGCGAGACCATGGCGTTCCAGCCGCGGCCCACCTGCTGGCGTTCATAGTAGAGGGGGGTATCTTCCAGCACCAGCACATAGTCCTTGCTGCGCAGCGCCTGCT
The DNA here is from genome assembly GCF_041402525.1 of Aeromonas sp. S18(2024). Classification (NCBI taxonomy): domain Bacteria; kingdom Pseudomonadati; phylum Pseudomonadota; class Gammaproteobacteria; order Aeromonadales; family Aeromonadaceae; genus Aeromonas; species Aeromonas sp. S18(2024). The sequence goes on from NZ_JBGLQV010000008.1 coordinate 173,441, forward strand.
GTACCGTGGGATGATCAGGGATGGGGCTGATGAAGCCGCTCTCGTCCACCAGTTTGCCTTCTTCATCTGTGCCCCAGGTGCCGCGCATGGTCTTGCCATCGGGCTCGATGAGGAAGATGGCGACCCGATCGAATTGCAGCTCCTCGCGGGCCAGCACCACGGCTTCCCGCAGCAGCTGGTGTTCGCTCTGGCTGCGAGAGAGGGTGACGCTGACCGTGTGCAGGGCCTGCAACATCTGGAGGAAGGAACGCTGCATCGCCTGGCTCTGCACCAGATCGGTCTGGGTGTGGCGGCGCTGATCCCGTTCATGATCGATCTGCCAGGCCAGCAGATGGTTGCTCAGCTCGGCTGTCAGGTAGTGGGTCAGCAGCTGGATCCCCTGGCGCTGATGACGGGAGAGGCGATCAAGCCGGCGCCGGGTTTCCAGATAGATGACGCCATCCAGCTCCTGATGACGTTTGAGGGGGAAGCAGACGCGCAGCTTGGGCTGTACGGTTTCCACATATTCCCAGGTATCGCTCTGCGGCTGGATCTGCTCCACCACCATCTGCCCGTGTTCGACGGCCCGGGAGATCAATTCATCCGGCAACTGCAGCGTCACCAGATGGGCCGGATCCAGGGTTAGCAACCCCTGATCCGGATGAAAGCTGTAAAGCAGGGACTCCGGCGCCTGCAACCAGAGATAGAGGCGCTCCGCCTCGGTTTTCTCCCTGATGGTCGCGAGACTTGCCTCGCAGAGCTGCGCGAAGCTGGTGAATTGCTCAGGTGCCCATTCTTGCATGCCAATGTCCCTTTGGGTGTACCCAAGCGAGTATATATACACTCTCTCTAATATATTGATTGAAATATTAAAAAAGAGAGCCAGTGCGCATAAATTCTGCTGCTTTAAGGTTGGGAGGCGGTCGCAATTTGCCTGAAGGGGGCGACTGGGTCGTTAGCAGGTGAGAAAAGCATGATCTGAACGAGGAGAGCAGGCATCAGGGACATAAAAAAGCCCGCACAATGGCGGGCTTTTTCTATAAGTTGACAGGTGTTTACTCTGCCTTGGGCGCTTCTTCGGCCGGGGTTGCATCGGCCTCGGCTGCCGGTACGACCGGCGCCGGACCCGGCACCAGTTCCACCGCCGGCTTGGCGATGAGGGAGCGGGTCTCTTCCACCGCCTCGGTCAGCTTCACCTCGATGATCTGGCCGAGCTCGTAGACTACCTCGGTCTTGTCCAGATAGACGCGGCCGTTGTCCCAGTTGCACTCCAGGCGCTCCTTGTTGTCCAGGATGTGGCGGGCGGGCATGAACACCACGGCACCGTTCTCCTGCAGACGCAGCTTGAGGCCGGCACGCATCACGTCGATGATCTCGGCCTTGAATACCTGATCGGTACCGGCGGCAGCCTTGAAGTAGCGCACATAGAGCCAGTCGCCGATGTCGCGCTCCACCATGCGGTGCAGGCGGCGGCAGGCAGTCAGGTGCTCGGTGAGCTCCTGGCTCGGCCGCTCGCCCGGGGTCTTGCCGGCGATGACGGCCTTGAGCAGGCGATGGTTGACCATGTCGCCGTATTTGCGAATAGGTGACGTCCAGGTGGCGTAGGCATCCAGACCCAGGCCGTAGTGGGCACCCGGCTCGGAGGACATCAGGGCATAGCTCTGGAAACGGCGGATCTTGCCGTCCAGCCAGCGGGTATCGAGGCCGTCGATCCAGCGGCGCAGGGCGCAGAAGCCGGACAGGCTGGCGATCTCTTCCTTCTCGAACGGAGCCTCGGCGCTTTTCAGCAGGTCGATGGCGCCGTCGAGGGACTCCTCGTCAAAGCCGGTGTGGACGTTGAAGATGCCGTAGCCGACGGTCTTGCCCAGCACGCGGCCGGCGCAGATGTTGGCGGCGATCATCGACTCTTCCACCATGCGGTTGGCGATGCGGCGCGGCTCGACGTGAATGGCCAGCACCTCGCCATCTTCGCCCAGTTCGAAGTCGTAGTCGGGACGATCCGGGAATACCAGTGCATGCTCGGTGCGCCACTTGATGCGCGCCTCCGTCATCGCCTTCATCAGCGGCAGCTGGGCCAAGACGCCTGCGTCGATATCCAGTTCTTTGCCGTGTTCGGCCCAGTCGGAGACGTCGTCATAGTTGAGGCGGGCGTGGGAGCAGATGCGGGCGGCGAAGAACTCGGTCTCCTCCTGCAGCAGGCCATCCTCGGTGATGAGCAAGCGGGCGCACAGGGTGTTGCGCTCCTCGCCCTCTTTCAGGGAGCAGAGCTCGTCGGAGAGGGTGCGCGGGATCATCGGCACGTTGCGGCCCGGCATGTAGACGGTGAAGGCGCGCTGGGCGGCCTCCTTGTCCAGCTCGCTCCCTTCGGCCACGTAGGCGGTCGGGTCGGCGATGGCGACCAGCAGCTCCCAGCCGTCGTCCAGCTTGGTGATGGCCAGGGCGTCGTCCATGTCCTTGGTCTTGGCGCCATCGATGGTAAAGAAGGGCACCTGGGTCAGATCGCGGCGGGGCAGCTCTTCCTCTTCGATCACCTTCCACTCCGGCAGATCCGCCGGCTCGACTTGGGCCAGGTTGTGGCGCGCCAGCACCACCCACCAGGGCACGTTGTGATCTTCCTGGGAGGCGATCTTCTGGGTGATCTCGGCGGAGAAGTTGCCGTCAACCAGAGCGTGGCGCTTGAGGGTGGCGACTACCCAGTCCCCTTCCTTGAACTCTTTTTCGTCCAGCCCCTTCTTGACGCGGGCCTTGATGGCATCCTTGATGAGCGGATGGTCGGCTACCACGTTGAGGCGGTCGCGGAACATCTTGACCCGGGCCACGAAGCGGGTGATGGATTGCTCCAGCAGTTCGTCCGGCTCGGCCACTTCTTTCTCTTTTTCGATACGGATCAGGGCGGTCACCCGGTCGCCGTGCATCACCTTTTTCATGTAGGGCGGCGGCACGAAATAGCTGGTCTTCTCATCGACCTCCAGAAAGCCGAAGCCCCTATCGGAGGCGCGGATAACACCCTCTTTCTTGGGGATGTTTTCGCGGATTTGTTGCTTGAGCTGGGCCAGCAGCGGATTGTCTTGGAACATAAGTGAGGAACCTGAGTGGAGACCTGATGAAGAAACGCCCAGCACTATACGTTTTTAGCCCTCCAAAGCCAAGGTGAATGGCCTTTTCAGCTTGGTTGCAGCTGGCAACGGGCGTAGTCAATCAGCCTCAGGGAGAGCTGCTTGTGGATGCCTTTTTCCAGTACCCATCGGTGCCAGTAGAGTCGCTCTGTCAGGCGATAGTCCGGGCTGAGATTGGCCAGGCTGCCCGTGGCCAGATGCTGGCGGATCTGCAATTCAGGGATGAGGCAACAGGCCAGCCCCTGCTCGGCCATGGCGACGAAGGCCTCCGACGAGTGCACCGTATGGCAGGGATAGCCGCCGGGCTCCAGCCCGAAGTGGCGGCGCATGAAGCTGACGTGCATGTCGTCGCGTTGATCGAATGCCACCGCAGGAGCCTTGGCCAGCGCTTCCCGGGTCAGGCCATTGGGGAAGTGGCGTGCGACGAAGGCGGGGCTGGCGGTGAGCAGGTAGTGCATCTCGCCCAGCTCGTCGATGCAGCAGCCCGCCAGCGGCTGGGATTGCAGGCTGATGGCACCAAACGCCTGACCCTCGCGTACCTTGTCGAGGGTGCGGCTCTCGTCATCCACCAGCAGATTGAGTTCGATGGGGTGTTGCTCCAGCAAAGGGGCGATGGCGGGCAGGAACCAGGTAGCCAGACTGTCGGCGTTGACGGCAATGCTGATGCGGATGGGGCCTTGCGGCGTGGCCGGGGTCAACTCGCCCGCCAGTTCAATCTCGAGCTGGTGCACCTGGCGATAGTGAGCCAGCAGTTTCTGGCCGAGGGGGGTGGCCTGCAGCGGCTGGCTGCGGATGAGCAGGGGTTCGGCAAATTGCTGTTCAAGCTGCTTGATCCGCTGCGAAATGGCGGACTGGGTGAGGTGCAGCGATCTGGCTGCCCGTTCGAAATTCTGCTCCTGCAGTACCGCATCCAGTGCCCGCAGCAATTTGTAGTCCAGCTCTTTCATGCCATCTCCCTGTCTTGATCTCGTGGCAGACTCTACGCGAGCCGGATCCGGACAACAATGGCCGGTTGCGATGAGAATGGGGCAAGGCCGCTAGTGTGATTTTTTACAGTAGTGGTTAACCGGTTCAGAGAGGATACTGCACATCGCCGCACGGGCAGTGGCTGCCTGATGTGGCTCATAGCGATGCGTTTATCCCGGGTATGTTTCCCGGGATTTTTTATGATGATGCGGCCAGCGGATGTCGTTGGGATTGAGCAGGACGACTATGGGGCTGGTAATGACCGAGCAGGGGTTGGGAAACGGCACGGGCAAAGCGTTCATCCAGATGGAAGCGGATACCGACGCCCCGAACCGCCCCCAGATCGACGGCCTGGCGATGGCCGAGGCGTTCGATGGGCAGGCCGAGACGGCGGAAGATGCGCTCCACCGGGAGACTGACCACGGCAACCAGCTCGCGGATCCCGTGCGCCAGGGCGAAGGCATAGACTTCGCGGAAGATGACGCAGGTCAGTTCGCTGACGCCATTGCTCATGCGCGGGGCACGGGAGGCGTCGATGGCCAGCCGGGTCAGTTCCCAGATCTGCGGGCTGGATGGCGGGCGTTCACCGGCCAGGGCGGCGGGGAAAATGGTCGGGAGCATGTAGGCATCGGCGCAGTTGAGCAGGCGGATGCAGCCACACACACCCTGTTCATTCTCAATCAGCACCCAGTGAGTGTCGGGAGTGTCGAAGCTGTCTCGCTCAAGTCCTTGACGGGACTCCACATCCCAGCCGAGTCGGTCGGAAAAAACGTCGTTTCGAAAGCGATAAAGTTCACTTTCGACCTCTTTTCGCGGGTGTTCTCTCAATTTCCCTTTGAAAACCAACATTATGGACTCTCTCTCTTGTTATTCGCGGTTATAATCACATGTCTGGCCAAGGGGGCTTTTATATGACAAGAGACCAACTGCTTGAGTATCTGGAACATTTCAGTACGGTGACGGATGGCAACCGGTTGTCCGAGCTGATCGGCAGCTTCTCGCTCGGGATGGGGTACGACTATTTCCGCTTCGCGTTGATCATGCCGATGTCGATGCAAAGGCCCAAAGTGGTGCTGTTCAATCAGTGCCCGGATTCCTGGGTTCAGGCCTATACCGAACACAACATGCTGGCCAGCGATCCCGTGATCCAGCTGGCACGCAAACAGACCCTGCCCATCTACTGGAACCGGCTGGATGAGCGCGCCCGTTTCCTGCAGGAAGGGAGCATGGACGTGATGGGGCTGGCCGCCGAGTTCGGATTGCGCAACGGCATCTCCTTCCCGCTGCACGGGGCTGCCGGTGAAAACGGCATCCTCTCCTTCATCACCTCCGAGCGAGCGTCGAGCGATCTGCTGCTGGAGTCCTCGCCGATCCTCTCCTGGATGTCCAATTACATCTTCGAGGCGGCTATTCGCATCGTGCGCCTCAGCATGGTGGAGAACCTGGACAAGGAGCCTCTGACCGATCGGGAGACCGAGTGCCTGTTCTGGGCCAGCGAAGGGAAAACCTCGAACGAGATCGCCTGCATCCTGGGGATTACCGAGCGCACAGTGAATTACCATCTCAATCAGGTCACTCGCAAAACCGGCTCCATGAACCGTTATCAGGCCGTGGCCAAGGGGGTCAGCAGTGGTCTGCTGTTGCCGAACCTGGAGCAGGTGGTGGTGACCAACTTCCCCATGGTGTTGCAATAGTGCGTATCCTGACCAGTTTGCTGGATTCTCCTGCCGTCATCGGGGAGGCCACAATTGTCAGATCCGGTAATTGACAAGCGGTTGCAAAAGGGTGTGATGGGTTATTAGCAAAATGAATCAACCAGTAAATCAATGAATTTCTCTGGATGATTTGCCCCCGCTATAGTGCCACTCACTCATCACTACCCTCGGTACTCTTATGCTCGCGACCACCCTGCAAGGCTTTACCCTCGGCCTTGCCATGATCATCCCCATCGGTGCCCAGAATGCGTTTGTGCTTAGTCGGGGCATTCATCGCAATCACCATCTGCTGACGGCAACGCTCTGCAGTTTTTGTGATCTGGTTCTGATTGCCATCGGGGTCTTTGGCGGCGCCAATCTGCTCGCCGCCAACCCGGTTGGCCTGATGGTGCTGACCTGGGGAGGCGTGCTGTTTCTTGGCTGGTTTGGCGTGCGCTCCCTGCGCAGTGCCTGGCGCGGCCAGGGAGAGGGACTGGCGGATTCGCCGCAGTTGATGGGCGCCAGAAGCGTGCTCGCCATGACCCTGGGGGTTACTCTGCTCAATCCTCATGTCTATCTGGATACCCTGATGCTGCTCGGCTCCCTCGGCAGCCAGGTGATTGAACCGCTGCGTCCGGCCTTTGCTGCCGGTGCCATGCTGGCGTCTCTGGTGTGGTTCTACTCCCTGGCGCTGGGAGCGGCGGCGCTGGCACCCTGGCTGGCCAGGGGGAGGGTGCAGCAGGGGATCGATCTGCTGGTGGGGCTTATCATGCTGTCCCTGGCGCTGCAACTGGCTTTGGGGCGCTAGGCTAGCGGCTGTTTTTATGGTCCGGAGTCATAAAAATGGGCCTTAGATACCTGTCTGAGTCACTTTCTTCTGATAAATTTCAGTACTCCATTATGAGATCTGGTTCAATCAGGAGTACCCAGTGAATAAAACCATGAAGTTCGGGGTTATCGCCTCCGTCGTGCTGCTATCAGCCTGCGGAGCAGAACAACAGGAGAAGGCGCAGCCTGGCGTGGTTTCGCTGCGGCTTATCCAGACCTCCGACATTCACTCCAATGTGCTGGGGTATGACTACTACCAGAACAAGGAAGATCGCAAATTCGGTCTCTCCCGCACCGCCGTGCTGATCCGGGAGGCCCGCGCCGAAAACCCCAACAACCTGCTGCTCGACAACGGCGACCTGATCCAGGGCTCGCCGCTGGCCGACTACATCTTCGAACAAGCGGGCGAGGGCTACCTCGACAAGCAGGCGCATCCCGTGTTCAAGGCGATGAACGAACTGGGTTATGACGCCGGCAACCTGGGCAACCACGAGTTCAACTACGGGCTGGATTACCTCGGCAAGGTGCTGCAAGGGGCCAAATTCCCCTACGTGAATGCCAACGTGTTCGCGGCCGATGCCTTCAAGCGAGATGGAGAGGGCAAGATCGACTGGAGTGGCAACAAGTTCACCCCCTACCTGCTGCTGGAGCGTCAGGTGACCGATGACAAGGGGCAGCAGCAGACCGTCAAGGTCGGCATTCTGGGGCTGACCCCGCCGCAGGTACTGCAGTGGGACAAGCGTCACCTGCAGGGCAAGGTGGTGGTGGCCGACATGGTCGAGACCGCGAACCACTACATTCCCGAGCTACGCGCCAAGGGGGCCGATCTGGTGGTCGTGGTGGCGCACACCGGCATCAATGCCGGCAGTTACGAGGCCATGATGGAGAATGCCGCCTGGCACCTGGCCAAGGTGGAAGGTATAGATGCCCTGATGCTGGGTCATGCCCACAAGAACTTCCCGGGGGATTTCCCCAATCTGCCGGAGGTGGACAACCAGGCCGGCACCTTGAGTGGTGTGCCAACCGTGATGCCGGGCTTTTGGGGCAATCACCTCGGCATCATCGATCTCAAGCTGGAACAAGTGGATGGCAAGTGGCAGGTGAAGCAGAGCCAGGCCAGCCTGCGCCAGATCGATGCCAGCGAAGGGAGCAAGGTGGATGCGCGAGTCACCGAGCTGGTCAAGGCAGACCATGAGGGCACCAACCAGTGGCTGGATCGCCCTCTTGGCAAGATCACCAACCCCATCCACAGTTTCTTCGCCTTGGTGCAGGACGATCCCTCGGTGCAGCTGGTGAGCGATGCCCAGCGCCGGCATGCCGAACAGTTGCAAAAGGATGGCCTGCTCAAGGAGCCTTATCCAATCCTCTCGGCGGCGGCGCCGTTTCGTGGCGGGCGCAATGGCATCACGGACTTCACCTATGTGCCGGCGGGGGATATCTCCCTGCGCAACGTCTCCGATCTCTACATCTACCCGAACACCTTGCAGGTGGTCGAGGTGAACGGGGCCACCGTCAAGGAGTGGCTGGAGATGAGCGCTGGCCAGTTCAACCGGGTGGATCCCGCCAGCCGCGAGGTACAGTGGCTGGTGAACGAAAGCTTCCCCACCTACAACTTCGACGTGATCGACGGGGTCAGCTACGAGGTGGATATCACCCAACCCGCCCGTTACAACAGGGAAGGGGTCAAGGTGAGCGAGGGTGAGCGGATAGGCAAGCTGACCTTCAACGGCAAACCCGTCGATCCGGCCCAGAAATTCTACGTGGTGACCAACAACTACCGCGCCAGCGGTGGCGGCCACTTCCCGGGTGTGGATGGTGGCAATATTGTCCACGAAGACCCCTTCGAGACACGTGAAATTGTGGCCCAGTACCTGAAGTCACGTTCGGCCAGCCAGCCCCAGGGCTTCAGTCCGGTGGCCGACAACAACTGGCACATGAAGGCGTTGCCTGCGGGCGTCGATGTACGCCTCTACTCCTCTCCCCGCGAGGAGGCCAAGGCGGTGGCTGGGGCGGATCTGGCCTATCAGTCCACCTTGCCGATGGATGATGAGAAGCATCCCGGTTACGCCATCTACCGTCTGGTTCGCCAGTAACAGGGCATGGCCGGAGACAGAGTTCGGCCAGTAGAAAACAACATGCCAGCCCGTTTGTCCGGGCTGGCATGTTTCGTTTCCGTGGCCGGGTCAGACCCGGAACTGGGAGAGCAGGCTCTGTTGCTGCAAGCTGACCTGATGGAGGGAGGAGGCGATATGCAGGCACTCCTGGGCCTCCTGCTCGCCGGTTCTGGCTTGCTGGCTGATCCCCGATACCTTGTCGGAAGATCTGCTCAGGGTGAGCGAGAGCTGGCCGGTGGCATCGGCCACCTGCTGCACCATGGTGGCCAGCCGGTCGATGGCCTCTTCCACCCGAAACAGGATCTGCCTGGTATTCTCGGAATCCTGCATCCCTGACTCTACCGTCTTCATGTTGCGCTGCATCATCAGGTAGGCCGTCTCCGTCTGCTGCTGGATGCTGCTGATCACCTGGCTGATTTCGGCGCTGGAGGCAGCTGTGCGGCTGGCCAGGGTACGCACCTCGTCGGCCACCACCGCAAAACCGCGACCCATTTCTCCGGCCCTGGCGGCCTCGATGGCGGCGTTGAGGGCCAGCAGGTTGGTCTGCTCGGAAATACCGCTGATGGTGGAGATGATCTGGCCGATCTGGCCCGCTTGCTCCTTGAGGGAGTTGATGGCAATGGCGCACTCGCCTACCTCCGTCACCATGCGTTGCATGCCCGTAGTGGCGGACGCCATATACTGGCTGCTCTCGGCGGTCAGCTGGCGCACGTCGTTGGCATTCTGGGCGGCCATGCTGCAGTTGTCCGAGATGTGAGTGGCCACTTGCACCATCTGTTCGCTGTCCTGATGCAGCGCCTGGGCGTGTTCCGCCGTCTGGCGGCTGCTCTGGCTGATGGCTTCGACCCGGTTGACCGAGGTGTGCACGTGCTCGCTGATGTGTTGGTTGTTGTCCATGGTCGAACTTATCATCTGCTGCAGCTTTTCGATGAAGCGATCCACGCTGTTGGCCAGCGAGCCAATCTCGTCATCCCGCTGCAGGTTGATGCGTACGTTGAGGTCTCCGTCCCCTGCCGCGATGTCCTGCATCCGCCTGTCGACCTGCAGCAGCGGGGCCACCAGTGTACGGGTCAGCCAGAACCCGCAGAGGATGACCGCAATCAGGCTCAGCACCAGACCGGTCAGCAACAGGCCGTGGGTATGGCCGATGATGTCGTGCAGCCGGGCGACCTGATCTTCCACGGTGGCGTCCCCCTGGGCTTCGATATCAACCAGCTGTTTTTGCAGCTCATCGGCACTGGCCTCGTAGCTGGCTTGCTGGATTTGATAGGCGCTCAGGGCCGAAGTCCAAGTCTCCAGCAGTTGATGATGCCGTGACATCAGAGTGCGGTACTGGCTGGCCAGCGACTGGCCGGCAAATTCGCCGCTCCCTTCGCTATCGAACAACCCGGTGGCCAGCATGCGGTCAACGGCGCTCTGATAGAAATCGGTCGCCTCCTTGAGCTCTTCCCTGATGGCGGAGGTGACGCCCTGGCTGCGCATCTTCTCCAGTGCATAGAGTTGGCGCAAAAAGCCGATGTTGGCCTCCATGCCGCCATCGGCCGCTTCCCAGCGGGTGGCAAGGCCGCCATTCCAGCTGATGAGCTGGTCGGGAGACTGGGTGAGCGCCTCGACGGCGCCATCGCCGATCACTTCCAGCTGGGTCGAAATACGTTCCATGCGCTCGGCGTTATCCCGCAGCGCCTTATCCACCTCGATATAGCTGTCATGGAGGCCCAGCAGTTTTTCCTGTTGCTGCTGATACTCCTGCTTGCGCTGCGTCATGGCGGCGATGGCGCCGTCGTCGATCAGCTTGCCCTGGGCGACCCGGGACAGGGCATCGTCGGCGGTGGCCCTGGCAGCATCGAGGGCCGGACGATCAAGGGGTGTGCCGTTTTGCATCTTCTGGATATGGAGTTGCTGGTTGCCCAGTTCGATGGAGCCCTCCATGGCGCCGTCCGCGGTTTGCCAGGCGGCGCCCAGCACGTAGGAGAGCAGTGCCTCCAGCCGCTGGCTGCCATACCAACCCGCAGCGCCCATACCCAGGGTGCAAGCGAGCAGTATGGTGAGCGCCAGGGTGAATGTGGTGACAATTTTCATCTGATGCCTTCCTTGGTATCGACACTGGATCGAACAGAGTTCCGAACGGATTCAGTGTAGTCGTTTATGTTCCGGCACAACGCCTGCGGCGTGGCAGGGATCGCCCGTGCCTTGTAACCAATAAGGAAAGCATGGTGGTGAAAGGCATAAAAAGCCGCTCTGACCACCCGGTGGTGTAAGGCCTATGCTGGATACTTATCCAGTTATTCTTTATGCTATGAACCAATTTTTGAATCGTCGTATTGGTAAGGAGAGAGCCGTGATCGGTCGCTTGAGAGGCATTGTCATTGAAAAGCAGCCCCCCGAGGTTTTGCTGGAGGTTGGCGGGGTCGGCTACGAGGTGCAGATGCCCATGAGCTGCTTCTACGACCTGCCGGATATCGGCCAGGAGGCGACCATCCAGACCCATTTCGTGGTGCGTGAAGATGCTCAGCTGCTCTATGGCTTCAACCACAAGCAGGAGCGAGCGCTGTTTCGCGAGCTGATCAAGACCAACGGCGTGGGCCCCAAATTGGCGCTGGCCATTCTCTCCGGTATGACTGCCAGCCAGTTTGTCCTGTGTGTCGAGCGCGAGGAGATAAGCTCTCTGGTCAAATTGCCCGGGGTGGGCAAGAAGACGGCGGAGCGGCTGGTGGTCGAGATGAAGGACAGGCTCAAGGGCTGGGTCAGCCACGATCTCTTCTCGCCGGCGGCCGTGCCCCTGCCTGCCAGCGAACCGGCCCTGCGGGCGCCGGATGCGGCAGAAGAGGCGGCCAGCGCGCTGGTGGCCCTTGGTTACAAGCCACAGCAGGCCAGCCAGATCGTCAGCAAGATCGCCGCCGATGGCATGTCGGTGGAAGAGATCATCCGTGAATCCCTGCGTAGTCTGGTGTGAGGTAGTCGATGATTGAAGCGGATCGTCTCATCTCGGCAAGTGCCGCCCGTGAGGATGACATTATCGATCGGGCCATTCGCCCCAAGAAACTGGCCGATTACACAGGCCAGGATACCGTCTGCGAACAGATGGAGATCTTCATCGAGGCGGCGCGGCAACGGGGAGAGGCCCTCGATCACCTGCTGATCTTTGGCCCGCCGGGTCTGGGCAAGACGACGCTGGCCAACATTGTCGCCAACGAGATGGGGGTGAACATCAAGACCACCTCGGGTCCGGTGCTGGAAAAGGCAGGCGATCTGGCGGCGCTGCTCACCAACCTCGAGCCCAACGATGTGCTGTTCATCGACGAGATCCACCGCCTGAGCCCTGTGGTGGAGGAGGTGCTCTATCCGGCGATGGAGGATTACCAGCTCGACATCATGATAGGGGAGGGGCCGGCGGCCCGTTCCATCAAGCTCGATCTGCCCCCCTTCACCCTGATTGGGGCCACCACCCGGGCCGGCTCTCTCACCAGCCCGCTGCGGGATCGCTTCGGCATCGTCCAGCGGCTGGAGTTTTACAACGTCAAGGATCTCACCGACATCGTCTCCCGCAGTGCCCGCTGCCTGGGGCTCGACATGTCGGAGGATGGTGCCATCGAGGTGGCCCGTCGTTCTCGCGGCACCCCACGAATTGCTAATCGTTTGTTAAGGCGGGTGCGGGATTTTGCCCAGGTCAAGTCTGACGGCAAGATTGACGGCCCCATTGCAGCCCGTGCCATGGACATGCTGGACGTGGATAACGAGGGGTTCGACTTCATGGACCGCAAGCTATTGTTGGCTGTCATCGACAAGTTTATGGGAGGCCCTGTGGGGCTCGATAATCTGGCGGCCGCCATCGGGGAAGAGAAAGATACCATCGAGGATGTGCTGGAGCCTTACCTGATCCAGCAGGGATATCTGCAACGCACACCCAGAGGGCGGATAGCGACCACGCGAGCCTATGCCCATTTCGGCCTTCAGCGGCCAGATGAGAAGTGAAAACAGACACTTGATTAGAAAACCGCCGCCAACGGCGGTTTTTTTATTGGCGGGATAAAAAAAAGCCCACGGCGGATGCTGTGGGCAAAGACAATTCAGGATGGATGTTCACAACCAGTGAGTACGTCCGGATACAGACCGGAAAAAAACGAGTGAGCCGTCGCGAGCTCTCAGAGTCGGTTCAATTGATAGAGTTGAACAAAAGAAAGCTTGTAGTAGCTGATGGTTTTAGCAACAAACTTTTTCATCTTCGATTCCAATAAACAGGTTCAAACGGATGGTCGGATACGTACCGTGAACCCTGATTAACCGGCCTGTATCCAAGGGGATGCCCTCACTGCGAGGCGCATTGTAGGAGTTCGAATCAGCCCGGGCAAACAAGAAAAATTGCACCATTCAAATTAGTTTAACTAATGATGAATTTGGCCTGGTTGATTCGCATGAGTATGCATTGTTTGCAGTTTTAAATTGCTTTTTCGAAGCGGCTAGAACAATCCGGATAACATGATAAACATGACCTTGGCTGTTATTTTTAAATTAAACTACAGAGCGAGATGTTAAAAATTTAAATTGATTTAAATCAATGTTTTACATCAAATTGAATTTTGTGATCCAGCTCTCTTCATCGCTTTGTAAATAGTTTAAAGATGCCTTTTGAAGCCATGTATTTGGGGCGCTTTTACATTGATTTCAATCAAATAAAGGTGATATAAAACCACGGTCATCATGGGCGAGAATAAATTCCAGCTGGTTGTTTTAGAATTGTTAAACATTAGCTTTCTTTGTTCTCAGATATTGCCTTGTTGTTAATATTGGTCGTTGGTGAAGGGGTTTTGTTGTGAGGATTTACAGCAAGCTCCATTTGCTAACCCCCAACGGAAGCTTTGTCCCTAAATCTTAAAATAGCCGTGCCAATAATCGGTGAGGAAACATCATGATTGCTGAGCATGTGGTCGACCTATCGCGGTTCCAGTTCGCTGCGACGGCCCTTTATCACTTCTTGTTTGTCCCCCTGACGCTGGGAATGACCTTCATTCTCGCGATCATGGAATCTGTCTATGTTATGACCAACAACCCCATCTACAAGGACATGACCAAGTTCTGGGGCAAGTTGTTCGCCATTAACTTCGCCCTCGGGGTGACCACGGGTTTGACCATGGAGTTCCAGTTCGGGACCAACTGGGCTTACTACTCCCACTATGTCGGCGACATCTTCGGGGCCCCGCTGGCCATCGAAGGGCTGATGGCCTTCTTCCTGGAGTCCACCTTCGTCGGTATGTTCTTCTTCGGTTGGGATCGTCTCTCCAAGCATCAACACCTGGCTGCAACCTGGTTGATGGCGCTGGGGACCAACCTCTCCGCCCTCTGGATCCTGGTTGCCAACGGCTGGATGCAGAACCCGGTCGGTGCCGAGTTCAACTTCGAATCCATGCGGATGGAGATGGTGAGCTTCGCCGATCTGGTGTTCAACCCGGTAGCTCAGGTCAAGTTCGTGCACACTGTTGCAGCGGGCTACACCTGCGGCGCCATGTTTGTACTGGGCATCTCTTCCTACTACCTGCTGAAGAATCGTGATGTGGCCTTCGCCCGTCGCTCCTTCGCCATTGCTGCCGCCTTCGGTATGGCCTCCATCCTCTCCGTGCTGGTGCTGGGTGACGAGTCCGGTTACGAGACAGGTGAAGTGCAGAAGGTGAAACTGGCTGCCATCGAAGCCGAGTGGGAGACTGAACCCGCGCCGGCCGCCTTTACCCTGTTCGGTATTCCGAACCAGGAAGAGATGCGCACCGACTACGCCATCAAGATCCCTTATGCCCTTGGCATCATCGCGACCCGTTCCCTGGACGGTCAGGTGACCGGTCTCAAGGATCTGAAGAGCGAGCACGAGCTGCGCGTGCGCAACGGCATGACCGCCTACGACCTGCTGACCAAGCTGCAATCCGGCGACAAGTCTGACGAGACCCGTGCTCGCTTCGACGAAGTGAAGCAGGATCTGGGTTACGGTCTGCTGCTCAAGCGTTACACCAACAATGTGACCGATGCGACCGAGGAGCAGATCATGGCCGCGGTGGATGACTCCATCCCGCAGGTACTGCCGCTGTTTTTCGCCTTCCGCATCATGGTAGCGACCGGCATGGTGATGCTGGTGCTGATCGGCCTGGCCTTCTATGACAGTGCCCGTCACCGCATCGGCGAGCGCAAGTGGCTGCTCAAGGCCCTGCTGTGGGGTATCCCGCTGCCGTGGATCGCCATCGAAGCCGGCTGGTTCGTAGCCGAGTACGGCCGTCAGCCCTGGACCATTGCGGAAGTGCTGCCAACCTTCGTCTCCGCTTCCAATGTGCCTGCGTCCGAGATTTGGTTCTCTCTGATCGGTATCTGCCTGTTCTACACAGTGCTGCTGATTATCGAGATGTACCTGATGTTCAAGTTTGCCCGCCTCGGCCCTAGCAGCCTGAAGACCGGCAAGTATCACTTCGAACAGCTCAAGGCATAAGGAGAGTAACCATGTTTGATTACGAAACTCTGCGTGTCATCTGGTGGGTGCTGGTCGGTGTGCTGCTGATCGGTTTTGCCATCACTGACGGCTTCGACATGGGGGTGGGCGCACTGCTCCCCTTCGTCGGCAAGAAAGACATTGAACGTCGTGTCATGATCAACTCCATTGCCCCCCACTGGGATGGCAACCAGGTGTGGTTGATCACCGCAGGTGGCGCCCTGTTCGCCGCCTGGCCGCTGGTTTATGCCACCGCATTCTCCGGCTTCTATGTGGCGATGATCCTGACCCTGATGGCGCTGTTCTTCCGTCCGGTCGGTTTTGACTATCGCTCCAAGCTGGAAAGCCCGAGATGGCGCAACAACTGGGACTGGTGCCTGTTCATCGGTGGTGCCGTACCGCCCATCGTGTTTGGCGTGGCGTTTGGCAACCTGCTGCAGGGCGTGCCGTTCGAGTTCAACCAGTTCCTGATGTCCACCTATCACGGCAACTTCTTCGGCCTGCTCAATCCGTTCGGCCTGCTGGCCGGCGTGGTGAGCCTGTGCATGTTCCTGGCGCAGGGCGCAACCTGGCTGATGATGAAGACCGAAGGTGAAGTGCTGGCCCGCTCCCGCACCGCCGCCATCGGCAGCTCCCTGCTGACCATGGTGCTGTTTGCCCTGGCCGGTTGGTGGGTCAGTGGCATGGATGGCTATGTCATCGTCAAGGCCGCCGCGACCGATGCCGTCTCCAACCCGCTCGGCAAGGAAGTGGTGCAACAGGCCGGCGCCTGGATGAACAACTACAGCCTCTACCCGTGGATGGTGGCAGCCCCCGTGCTGGGCCTCTCCATGAGCCTGCTGGTTGCCGTGTTTGCCAAGCTGAACAAGGGCTGGCTGGCGTTTACCTGCTCCTCCCTGGCGATGGCGGGCATCATCCTGACCGCCGGTTTCTCCATGTTTCCGTTCGTGATGCCCTCAAGCCTTGAGCCGTCACAGAGCCTGACCATGTGGGATACCACTGCCTCCTTCAACACTCTGCAGGTGATGACGGTGGCCGCTGCTATCTTCGTGCCGATTGTGCTGGGTTACACCCTCTGGACCTACATCAAGATGTATGGCCGGGTGACCAACAAGCACATCGAAGATAACCAACATTCGGCCTACTAAGAAGGAGCCCTGACAATGTGGTATTTCACCTGGATCCTGGGTCTGCTGCTGGCCTGCGCATTTGGCATCATCAATGCGCTGTGGTTGGAACACACCGAGAACATGGATCGCCAGATCGATGAAGACAAGTGATCGACTCGCCAGGCTGGCCGCTCCCCTGGAGCGCCAACCATGGCAGGGGTTGATGTTGCTGGCGGCGGCCCTGTTGGCCGTCGCTATCTTGCAGGCCCCGAACCTGATCGCGGCCAATACCAGTGAACACGGTCACTGGCTGGCGCCCTGGCTGATGTGGGCAGTCTGTTGCGGCGTGCTGCACGGACTGGGATTCCATCCCCGCAGCCTGTTCGGACGCCTGTTCTTCAACCCCTGGCTCGCCTTGCCCAGTTTGTTGTACGGGCTCTGGTTGATGCAGTCATATTTCCTTTCATAAAAAACGGGGGGAGGCAGGATTTCCCTGTCTCCCCCTGCTTCTTTCCTATTCAGCCCTGCGCTATGATAGCCCCCCATCTGACTGTCGAATGGATCACAGATTGCTATGGGGGAAGTCTTTGAGTTTCCGGTGCGTGTCTACTACGAAGATACCGACGCCGGGGGCATCGTCTACAACGCCAATTATCTCAAGTTTATGGAACGTGCTCGCACCGAGTTTCTTCGTGCCATGGGCGTCGAACAGGACGTACTGCTGCAGGAGGGATTCGCCTTCGTGGTGACTCGCACTGAGATCGATTTCCGCTCGGCGGCCCGTTTTAATGAATTACTGAATGTGTTAACGCAAGTGACTGAAATGAAACGCGCATCCCTGCGCTTTTCCCAGCAGATCCTGGCGGCCGACGGGCGACTTGTCGCCCGGGCCATGGTACAGATAGCCTGTGTCAGTCATCCGCAAATGAAACCTGTCGCAATACCTGAAAATATCAAGGGAGTGCTGTTAAGTGCACGCTGAAATTTCGTTTATTGGCCTGTTTTGGCAAGCCAGCCTGTTGGTCAAACTGGTCATGATCACCCTGATGGGGATGTCCGTGGTCTCCTGGGCGCTGATTATCCAGCGATCCAAGGTGATCAAGGCGGCCAATCTTGCCTCCGAGCAGTTTGAAGACAGATTCTGGTCCGGGGTCGATCTCAATCGTCTCTACCAGGAGTCCTCCTCCCGCCGCGATGACATCGAAGGCATGGAAGACATCTTCTACTCCGGCTTCAAGGAGTACGCCCGTCTGCTCAAGGCCGGCGCCCGTGGCCAGGATGCGGTGATGGATGGTACCTACCGTGCCATGCGTGTCTCCCTTTCCCGCGCGGTGGACGATCTGGAATCGAACCTGCCGGTGCTGGCGACTATCGGCTCCATCAGCCCCTATATCGGTCTGTTTGGTACCGTATGGGGGATCATGAACGCCTTTATCGCCCTGGGTCAGGTGCAGCAGGCGACCCTGCAGATGGTGGCTCCGGGTATCGCGGAGGCGTTGATCGCCACCGCCATGGGTCTGTTTGCGGCGATCCCGGCGGTTATCTTCTACAACCGCTTCTCCAACAAGGTCGAGCGGCTGGAGAACGCCTATGCCAACTTCATGGACGAGTTCTCCACTATTCTGAACCGTCAAATTGCTCAGCAGCAGGGTGATCAGTAATGCAAACCTATCAGCGGATCCGGCGCAAGAAGGTGGCCGAGATCAACGTGGTTCCCTATATCGACGTCATGCTGGTGCTGCTCATCATCTTCATGGCGGTGACGCCCGTGATCACGCAAGGGGTCAAGGTCGATCTGCCGCAGGCTGAATCCGAGCAGCTGCCGGAAGATGCCAAGCCGCCCTTCATCGTCAGCGTCAACACTGACGGTGTATACGTGATCAAGGCGGGCGAGGCGGATGACGAGCCGGTCCCCAGTGGCACGCCCGAGGCGATGCAGCAATACATCACCGAGAAGGCCATGGGCTATCTGGCCATCAACCAGAACGCCCCCGTGGTCGTCGCCGGTGACAAGGCTGTGCGCTACGAGGAGGTGATCCTGTTGATGGTGGCCCTCAAGAATGCCGGTGTGCCTCAGGTTGGTCTGATGACGGATCCGGTGAACTGACGGAGATGGATGTGAAGCGTGGTATTTCCGGTTATCTCGTTGCATCGTTCCTGCTGCATCTGATCATCGGCATCATCCTGTTTGTCGGTCTCGACTTCAGCAAGCCCAAGCGACCCGAGTCAACAGGGCAGATCGTCAATGCGGTGATGCTGGACAGCGAATTCCTGGATCAGCAGGCGAAGCAGATCCAGCAGCAGAAGGCCCAGCCCAAGGCTGCCGAGCAGAAGAAAAAGGAAGAGGCGGAGCAGGCCAAGCGTGAGCTGGCCCAGGAGCAGGAGCGTCTGCGCATCGCCGAGACCAAGCGTAAGGAAGCTGAAGAGGCGACCCGCAAGGCCGAGGCCGAAAAACAGAAAAAAGTAGCCGAGCAGAAGCTGGCGGAAGAGAAGGCCCAGAAAGCCGAGGAAGCCCGCAAGCTGGAAGAGCAGAAGGCCAAGAAGGCGGAAGCCGAGCGCAAGGCCGCGGAAGATGCCAAGGCGCTGGCGCTGAAAAAGAAAAAGGAACAAGAGAAGAAAGAAGCTGAGGAGAAGGCCAAGGCAGAAGAGGCCAAGGCCAAGAAAGCGGAAGCGGAGAAAAAAGCCAAGGCCGAAGCCGAGAAGAAAGCCAAGGCAGAAGCAGAGAAAAAAGCCAAAGCCGAGGCTGAGAAGAAGGCCAAGGAAGAGGCGGCCAAGAAGGCAAAAGCTGACGCAGAGAAGAAAGCCAAGGAGGAGGCCGAGAAGAAGGCCAAGGCCGAGGCTGAGCGCAAGCGCAAGGCGGCGGAAGAGGCCAGATTGCAAAAAGAGATGGAAGCCATGATGCAACAGCAGCTGGCGGCCGAGGCCAATGCCCGCAGTCAGGCGGCATCGGCGGCGGCTCAGGGGGAGGTCGACAAATACGCGGCCCTCATCAAGGCCACTGTTGAGCGGTATATGATTTTGGATCCCACAATGCGGGGCAAAACCTGTACTATCGGTGTACGTCTTGCGAGCTCCGGTTTTGTCATCTCGGTGGATAATGGCCAGGGTGATCCGGCTGTTTGTCGCTCCGGCAAGGCGGCGGTCCTGAAGGCTGGCTCCTTGCCGGTACCCAAGGATCCTGCGGCATTCGAGATGTTGAAGGAGTTCAACCTCAAGTTGGAACCGAACATCTAAACACGGGATAACGGGGTCATTGACTGTGGTGGGCAGCATCTTGCTGACAAAGGAATTGAACCTCTCATTTTTATTGGAACCGAGTATTTAAGCCATGATCAGAAAAGTGTTTTTTGCTTTGGTTGGCTGTTTGTTGCTGGGCCAGAGTGCCCAGGCGGCCCTGGACATCGTCATCACAGGCGGTATCGATAGCGCACGTCCCATCGCCATCGCTCCCTTCAAGTGGGAAGGCAATGGCCAGCTGCCGCAGGACATCGCCGAAGTGGTTTCCAACGACCTGATGCGCAGCGGCAAGTTCAAGCCGCTGGCCCGCAGCCAGATGCCGCAGACCCCGAGCACCAGCGGTGAGATCAACTTCGCACCCTGGGCTGCCCAGGGGGTAGAAGCGGTCGTGGTCGGTACCATTGCGCCGGTCGGGGATGGCACCTACAAGGTCAACTTCGAGCTGGTCGATGTGCTCAAGGGCCAGTTGGCCAAGGCACAGGGCGGTGAAAGCAGCGGCTACATCCTGGACAGCCGGATGGCGACCATCCCGGGTGCCCAGATGCGCCAGTTTGCCCACCGTATCTCCGACATCGTCTATGAGCGTCTGACTGGCGAGCGTGGCGCCTTCCTGACCCGTCTGGCCTATGTGGCGGTCCAGCAGGGTGCCCAGTTCCCGTATCAGCTGCGTATCTCCGATTACGACGGTTACAACGAGAAGACTCTGCTGCGCTCCCGCGAGCCGCTGATGTCTCCCTCCTGGTCGCCGGATGGCAGCAAGCTGGCCTATGTGAGCTTCGAGAACCAGAAGTCCGAGATCTACGTGCAGGATATCTACACCCAGCAGCGCAGCCTGATCACCAGTTTCCGTGGCATCAACGGGGCGCCGGAATGGTCTCCGGATGGTCGTCGTCTGGCTATCGTTTTGTCCAAAGATGGTCAGCCTGATCTCTATGTCGTTGATGTGGCTAGCAAGCAACTCACTCGAGTCACCAATAACCGCACCATCGACACCGAACCGTCCTGGATGCCGGATGGGCAAACTTTGCTGTTCACCTCCGAACGTGGTGGCAAACCCCAGATTTATAGCGTAAATTTGTCGACTGGCGTGACTCGCCGGATGACCTGGGAAGGTGAATCCAACCAGGGGGCATCCATTACTCCGGACGGCAAGACCATGGTGATGGTGACCCGGGTTCAGGGACAATATCGCATCGCACGTCAGGACATGGAAACCGGTGCTCTGTTGGTGTTGACCCAAAGTGCTCTGGACGAGTCGCCCAGTGTGGCTCCCAATGGCAGCATGATCATTTATGCCACCATCTATCAGGGTCGTAAGAGTCTGGCATTGGTGTCGACTGATGGTCGCTTCAAGGCTGTGCTTCCGACCAGTAGCGGTGAAATACGTGCACCAGCTTGGTCGCCCTTCTTGAATTGATAAAAATCCGATTGTTTTTTGTTTTGTTATAAAGGTTTAAGGAAATAGCATGCAACTCAATAAACTGCTCAAGGGTTTGGCCATCGCACTGCCACTGTTCACCCTGGCCGCTTGTAGCTCTTCTTCTGATTCCGACGCCGCTGGTGCCGAATCAGGCATGACCGACGGCATGGGCGGTGTACAAACCGGCGGCGCCAACGGTATGTTGTCCCCGGAAGAGCAGATGCGTCAGAAGTTCGAAGCACTGCAGCGTGACAACGTCATCTACTTCCCGTTCGACGGTTATGACATCCAGGGTCAGTACGCTGATCTGCTGGATGCCCACGCCAGCTACCTGCGTGAGCGCCCGTCCGTCAAAGTGCTGATCGAAGGTCACGCCGACGAGCGTGGTACTCCGGAGTACAACATCGCGCTGGGCGAGCGTCGTGCCAAGGCTGTTGCCAAGTATCTGCAAACCCTGGGTGTGCAGGCTGAGCAGCTCTCCATCGTCAGCTATGGCGAAGAGAAGCCGCTGGATCTGTCTCACACCGAGGATGCCTTTGCCAAGAACCGTCGTGCGGTCCTGGTTTACTAAGGTTTGATTCGGATGAATTTTGTGTATAAGCAAGCGGCCATTTCGATGGCCGTTTTATTTGCAGTCACTGCTCATGCCGCGGCTCCGGTCAGCGATCTGGGCGGTGATTCGAGCGGTGGCGTTATCCTTAGCGGCAATAACGGTGCCATAGTCCCGTCTGGCAGCCTGGAAGACAGGGTTGCCCTGCTGGAGCGCACCCTCAACGCCCGTCTGCGGATGCAGGCCGAGCTGCAACAGCAGGTTGACTCCCTGCAAGGTGAAGTCTCCGAGCTGCGTGGTCAGCTGGAGCAACAGACCTACCAGATGGAACAGTCGCAGGAGCGTCAGCGTCAGCTCTACCAGGAGCTGGACAAGGTTGCCAGCAGCCAGCAGGCCGCTCCAGCAGCCCCTGCCACGCCCGCAACCACTCCCGCAGCAGCGGCCAACTACTCGACCAACCAGGACGAGAATCAGGCCTATGACGCCGCGGTGAACATGGTGCTCAAGGAGAAGAACTACGACAAGGCGATTCCTGCCTTCGAAGGGTTCATCAAGCAGTTCCCGAACTCCAGCTATGTCCCCAATGCCCACTACTGGCTGGGTCAGCTGCTGTTCAACAAGGGTGACAGAGCCGGTGCCACTACCCAGTTTGCCACCCTGGCCAACAAATACAGCAAGTCGCCCAAGCGCGCCGATGCCCTGCTGAAGCTGGGGATGCTGGCACAGCTGGATGGCAAGAAGGCGGAAGCCAAGAGCTTCTATGAGCAGGTGATCAAGGGATATCCCAACACCTCGCCGGCCCAGTTGGCCAAGCAGAGCCTGAGCAAGCTGTAACATTGCCGTATGTTACTGTTTTCGTAACGGTACTGTAAAAACGGCGCGCATTTGTATGCGCAGTGAGCAAACGGATTTAAATTACGAATTTTAGGTTGCACCGGAAATTTAAATCCGTAATATAGGCCGCCGTCAGAGCCGAAGCGGTAACGCGGTCGGAGCTGGTCGTGGTGAGGGTCGTTAGCTCAGTCGGTAGAGCAGTTGACTTTTAATCAATTGGTCGCTGGTTCGAATCCAGCACGACCCACCATTTTCTCCACTAGGTGGAGACAGAATTCCCAGGTCGTTTAGCTCAGCTGGGAGAGCACCTCCCTTACAAGGAGGGGGTCACTGGTTCGAGCCCAGTAACGACCACCAGTTTTAAAAAATGATACAGATGGGTCGTTAGCTCAGTCGGTAGAGCAGTTGACTTTTAATCAATTGGTCGCTGGTTCGAATCCAGCACGACCCACCATCATTTAGCAATATCCCAGGTCGTTTAGCTCAGCTGGGAGAGCACCTCCCTTACAAGGAGGGGGTCACTGGTTCGAGCCCAGTAACGACCACCAGTTTTAAAAAATGATACAGATGGGTCGTTA